>CAWBMN010000007.1:0-414582 GCA_963789945.1 uncultured beta proteobacterium
GGCCGAGGTGGATGCTGCCGTTGGCGTACGGCAGCGCCGAGGTGACAAGGATCCTGCGCGACATTTCCTGGAGACGCGGAAAAGCCCGGATTCTATCAAATGGACCCCGATAAAGCCCTTTACGCGCCGGGAATTAGGCTTAAAATTCGCCCCTTAAAAACCAGGTCAGCAGGCGTGGCAATCACAGAAGAGCAGGTCCGATCGGCCTTGCAGGAACTCACCGACCCGGTGACCGGGAAGGACTACGTGTCCGGCAAGGAAGCCCGCAACATCAAGATCGAGAGCAACGACGTTTCCCTCGATATCCTGCTCGGCTACCCGGCGAAGAGCGTGATCGACGTAGTCCGGCGAGATGTCATTGCCAAGCTCAAGGCCATTCCCGGCGTGGGCAATGTCAGCGCCAACGTCCAGGTCAAGATCATCGCCCACGCGGTGCGGCCCGGCGTGAAGCTGATGCCGGGAGTCAAGAACGTGATCGCCGTGGCGTCCGGTAAGGGCGGGGTGGGCAAGTCCACAACGGCGGTAAACCTGGCCCTGGCGCTCGCCGCCGAAGGCGCCCAGGTCGGGTTGCTGGACGCCGACATCTACGGCCCCTCCCAGCAGATGATGATGGGGCTGTCCGGGCGGCCGGAGTCCGCCGACGGAAAAACCATCGAGCCGAAACTGAAATACGGCGTGCAGGCGATGTCGATCGGATTGCTGATCGACGTGGACACGCCGATGGTCTGGCGCGGCCCGATGGTGACCCAGGCGCTGGAGCAACTGCTCCGCGATACGCAGTGGAAGGACCTGGACTATATGGTGGTGGACCTGCCTCCCGGGACCGGCGACATCCAGCTCACGCTGTCGCAGAAGGTGCCGGTGACCGGCGCGGTGATCGTGACCACGCCGCAGGACATCGCGCTGATCGATGCCCGCAAGGGCCTGAAGATGTTCGAGAAGGTCGGCGTGCCGATCCTGGGGCTGGTGGAGAACATGAGCGTCCACGTGTGCTCCAAGTGCGGACACGAGGAACACATTTTCGGCGAGGGCGGCGCAGCAGCCATGAGCAAGGACTACGGCGTGGAAGTACTGGGTTCCTTGCCGCTCGACATCAAGATCCGCGAACAGGCCGACTCGGGCAAGCCGACGGTAGTCGCCGAACCCGACAGCCGGTCGGCGCAAATCTACAAGGAAATAGCCCGCAAGGTGGCGGCGAGGATTTCGGAGCTGTCGAAAGACCACAGCGCGGCGTTTCCCAAGATCGTGATTCAGAATACGTGAGGCGATAGGGGTGAGGCGAGAGGCATGACTGCAGGGACGAGGGACGAGGGACGAGGGACGAGAGGTGAAAAGCAGTATTCCAGGACGTCCTCTGCGCTCCGGTTTTCCCCTCGGCCCTCGTCCCTCGGCCCTCGCCCCTTCGCGAAGATTTCCCGTCACCCCTCACCCCTCGCCCCTCGTCCCTACGCGAAGCCATGAGCATCAAATCAGACAAGTGGATCCGCCGAATGGCGCGCGAGCACGCCATGATCGAACCGTTCGAGCCCAGCCAGGTCCGTGCAGTCAACGGCCACAAGATCGTGTCCTACGGGACTTCGAGCTACGGTTACGACATACGTTGCTCGAACGACTTCAAGATCTTCACCAACATCAATTCGACGATAGTGGATCCGAAGAACTTCGACGAGAAGTCGTTCGTGGATTTCAAGGGCGACGTTTGCATCATTCCACCGAATTCCTTCGCGCTCGCCCGGACCGTCGAATACTTCCGCATTCCCCGCAACGTGCTCACGATTTGTCTGGGCAAGTCGACCTACGCGCGATGCGGCATCATCGTCAACGTCACGCCATTCGAGCCCGAATGGGAGGGCTACGTGACGCTCGAGTTTTCCAACACCACGCCGCTGCCTGCCAAGATCTACGCCAACGAGGGCGTCGCGCAAGTGATTTTCTTCGAGTCCGATGCCGACGACGTCTGCGAGACTTCCTACCGCGACCGTGGCGGGAAGTACCAGGGCCAAGTAGGCGTGACCCTCCCGAAAATCTGACGCGAGCCCCCTTCCTCTAGTGGCGACGCAAAGCCATCCACGCAACCGCTCGCGCCCAGACGCGGCATCGCCGTTTCCCGCACGGAGAACACCATGAAATTTCGCTTCCCTGTGGTCATCATCGACGAGGACTTCCGCTCGGAAAATGCGAGCGGCCTCGGGGTAAGGGCACTTGCCAAGGCGCTGGAGGAGGAGGGCATGGAGGTGCTGGGCGTCACGAGTTACGGCGACCTGTCCTCTTTCGCGCAGCAGCAAAGCCGCGCATCGGCATTCATTCTTTCGATTGACGACGAGGAGTTCGGCGGCGGCACCGAAAAGGAGACCACCGAGGCGCTGAAAACCGTGCGCGCATTCGTCAAGGAACTGCGCTTCAGGAACGCCGATATCCCGATCTACCTGTACGGCGAAACGCGCACGTCGCGGCACATCCCGAACGACATCCTGCGCGAGCTGCACGGCTTCATTCACATGTTCGAGGACACGCCGGAGTTCGTCGCCAGGCACATCATCCGCGAGGCCCGCTCCTACCTGGACGGGCTGGCGCCCCCGTTCTTCCGAGCGCTGGTGCATTACGCCCAGGACGGCTCGTACTCGTGGCACTGCCCTGGGCACTCCGGCGGGGTGGCCTTTCTCAAGAGCCCGGTCGGGCAGATGTTCCACCAGTTCTTCGGCGAGAACATGCTGCGTGCCGACGTCTGTAACGCGGTTGATGAACTTGGGCAACTGCTCGACCATAGCGGACCGGTCGCGGCCTCCGAGCGCAATGCCGCGCGCATCTTCAACGCGGATTACTGCTTCTTCGTCACCAACGGCACTTCGACGTCGAACAAGATGGTCTGGCATGCCAATGTCGCGCCGGACGACATCGTGGTGGTGGACCGCAACTGCCACGTATCCATCCTGCACGCGATTACCATGACCGGCGCAATTCCGGTGTTCCTGACGCCGACAAGAAACCATCTCGGCATCATCGGGCCGATTCCGCTCGACGAGTTCAGGCCGGAAACCATACTGAAGAAGATCGAGGCGAACCCGTTCGCGCGTGTGGCCAAGCGCAAGAAGCCGCGCATCCTCACCATCACCCAGAGCACCTACGACGGCGTGGTCTACAACGTCGAGATGCTAAAGGAGACACTGAACTCCACGATCGACACACTGCACTTCGACGAGGCCTGGCTGCCGCACGCGACCTTTCATGATTTCTACAAGGACATGCATGCGATCGGCAAGGACCGGCCGCGCACCAAGGATTCGATCATCTACGCGACGCACTCCACGCACAAACTGCTTGCCGGCATTTCGCAGGCGTCACAGATTCTCGTGCAGGAGTCGCAGACCAGAAAGCTCGACCGCAATGCGTTCAACGAGGCCTACCTGATGCATACGTCTACATCGCCGCAGTACGCGATCATCGCTTCCTGCGACGTGGCCGCGGCCATGATGGAGCCTCCCGGTGGCACGGCGCTGGTCGAGGAATCGATCGTCGAGGCGCTCGATTTCCGCCGCGCCATGCGCAAGGTGGACGAAGAATTCGGCAAGGACTGGTGGTTCAAGGTGTGGGGGCCGGAGAAACTCGCCGAAGAGGGGATCGGATCGCGCGAGGAATGGCTCCTCAAATCCAGCGAGAAGTGGCACGGGTTCGGCAATCTTGCGCCGGGCTTCAACATGCTCGACCCGATCAAGGCGACCGTGATCACCCCCGGCCTGGACGTGTCGGGCAAGTTCGCCAAGACCGGCATCCCCGCGGCGATCGTGACCCGGTACCTTGCCGAGCACGGCGTGATAGTGGAGAAGACCGGCCTGTACTCGTTCTTCATCATGTTCACCATCGGCATCACCAAAGGCCGGTGGAATACGCTGGTTACGGCACTTCAGCAGTTCAAGGACGACTACGACAAGAATCAGCCGCTGTGGCGCGTCCTGCCGGAGTTTTGCCAGGCGCATCCGCTCTATGAGCGCCTGGGCATGCGTGATTTGTGCGAACAGATCCATGGCATGTACAAAGCGAACGACGTGGCGCGGCTTACCACCGAGATGTATCTGTCCGACATGCAGCCGGCAATGAAGCCCTCGGACGCGTTCGCGGCAATGGCACACCGGGAAATCGACCGCGTCGAAATCGACAAGCTGGAAGGCCGCGTGACCAGCGTGCTATTGACGCCTTATCCACCGGGCATTCCGCTGCTGATTCCGGGGGAGCGGTTTAATCCGACGATCGTGCGTTATCTCCAGTTCGCCCGGGATTTCAACCGCAAGTTTCCCGGATTCGAAACTGACATCCACGGCCTGGTGGAGGAACCCGGCGAAGGGGGCGTTCGCTCCTTCGTCAATTGCGTCCGGCAGGCCTAACGCGCTCCCGCGGCGCGGGGACGGCATCGTACCGGCGTCCAACCCTGGATTGGCTTAATCGCCAGTTTCCGGCAGATCGCGCAACGCGGTCATGACACCTCAGGGCCGAAAGCGTTTGACGATGTGCGCCGGGATCTATAATGTTTGCCACACAAAAAGCCTTATAAAGCCGTGGCTTACATTGTGCAGATGACGGTATTTGCATCGCTATCAGGAGCTTCCATGCGGCAGGCAAGACGCCTCGCTCGGCTTCTCTTGTTCGCATTCGTTGTACCACTGACTGCTTTGGCTGCCGACGACCTTCTGCTGTCGGCCAAGCAACAACTCGAAGACGGCGACCCGCAGGCTGCCTACAACCTTCTCATCCCGCTCCAGTCGGAGCGCGCAGGCGACCCGGAATACGACTTCCTGCTCGGCTCGGCGGCTCTTGGTATCGGCAAGAACACGGAGGCGGTGTTCGCCCTCGAGCGGGTCCTGGCGGTGCTTCCGAACAGTGCACCTGCCCGCGCCTTAATTGCCCGTGCCTACTTCAATCTGAAAGAGATGGAAACCGCCAAGCGCGAGTTCGAGAACGTCAGGAAGCAGGAAGTCCCACCGGAGGTCGCGGCGACCATCGACCGCTTTCTGGACGCGATCCAGCGAATAGAAGAGTCCGAGCGCACCACCATTCGGGGCTTCTTCGAAGTCGGCATCGGCTACGACAGCAACGTCAACAGCGCCACCGCCGACAGCCAGGTGGCGGTGCCCGCTTTTGGCGGTGCGGTAACCTCCCTCACGCCCAGTTCCACCGAACAGGAAGACACGTTCATCAGTTTCGGCGGCGGGTTGAGCTTCCAGCATCCGTTCACGAAGAGACTCGGGCTCTTCGGCGGTTTGGCTTACTACAACAAGTCCAACCACAACGAAACCGATTTCTCTACGTATTACTACGACGCCAACCTCGGTCTGAGTTACCGGCGTGACCGTAATACGCTTACGCTGGGGGCACAATACAACTCCTTCTTCGTGAACAACCCTCAGGTCTATCAAAAGGCCTACCGCGATGCGTCCGGCGTGACAGGTCAGTGGCAGTACGACTTTGATTCTCGCAACCAGATCAGCTTTTTCGCCCAGTTCAGTCAACTCAAGTATCCGGGTCAGAACATTCGCGATGCGGACCGCTACGTGGGGGGTGCGGGTTATGCCCATGCCTTCGGCCGCGGCACCCTGATTACCTATCTGGGCGCCTACGGCGGCGTCGAGGACGAAAAAGCCGACGGTGCGCCAGAGTTCGGGCATGATCTTTACGGCGCACGGTTGGGAACGCAGTGGAACTTCGGCGAGAAGGTCGCTTTTTTCCTTAATGTGAGCGGGGAACAGCGCGACTACGGTGGCCCCGACCCGTTGTTTGCGGTCAATCGCGAGGACACCCAGTACAACGCTTCAACGGGCCTGATCTTCTTCCCGAGGAAAGGTGCACGGGTGACGCCTCAGGTGGCCTGGACCCGGAACGACTCGAACATTCCGATCAACGAGTTCGACCGCGTGGTCTATCAAGTCACGTTGCGACAGGACTTGTAGGGGCAGTGCGAAAGAGATGGTTGGCGACATCTACAAGAAACGTCTTGGGAACGGCGTGCGAAGGATTTGGCGCGTTTATCGCCTTGAAGGAAGGTGTGGCGCAGCCGGGGCTTTCGTGGACGAGAGCTGAGACGCCGGTCGCCGAGTAGTACGGAGCGCTGATTGATCGATGGCTGGAAACGACGAGCATAACGTCGGACATTAAATGTCACTTGAGTGACGGACGAAGGCATAGATCAGTCAGCGGCAAGAGAAGTCAAAGGTCAGGTTGGATTTCAAGCAAGGGAGAGGTGCCAAATCATGCGCCAGATTCAGTTCCGTCGAATTACTCGCGCAGCGTTGCTTGCCGCAATTGCTGCTGCCTACCCTGTCACGGGGTATTCAGCGCCGGCCGCGAGGGTGGACTTTGCGGTCGGCAATGTCACTGCAGTCACTGCAAATGGGCAGAGCCGGGCTCTGGCGAAGGGAGCGCAGCTCGATGAAGGCGAGACCATCAATACCAACAACGGCCGGGCGCAATTGCGCTTCACCGACGGCGCATACGTGTCCTTGCAGCCGGAATCGGCGTTTCGAATCGACCAATACCGTTTCGAGGGCAAGCAGGACGGCTCGGAGAGAACATTCCTGAGCCTACTCAAAGGCGGCCTTCGTACAATTACCGGGGTCGTCGGCCGCTCCAATAAGAAGAACTACCAAGTCAGCACTACGGCGGCCACGATCGGAATTCGCGGCACCGAGTACACGATCCAGTATGGAGGATCGATCTCGGGCACGGTCGGCGAGGGCGAAATCGAAGTGTGCAATGGTAAGGGTTGTCTAGCCGTGACCGACGGCGAGTCCTACTACGTGCAGAACCAGGACGCGAAGCCGGTCCGGACCGACAAGCGCACCGATCTGCCGCCGGCGCCGCTGCAGAACCCGCCGCCCAGTTTTGCCGAGGGCGAAAACGTAAGCGAAACCGGCGAAAATTGTTCGATTAACCCCAAGGTGTCGAGCCGCCCCCACGCCCCCACCTCCCATAATCACAGGCATGTTTAGCGGAAGTATCACGCTCGCGCACTCCGCCGTCACCAGTGGGTCAGGAAATCAAGCCGGTACGAGCATCTCGTACATTGGAACCGCAACTCTCGACTCCAGCGGCAGACTGGTATCCATGGATGACTGCTGTGGCGGGACGGTCGGGGCCGGTAACACTTCGTTTAAGGAGTTCTTCAACGACGGTTTCATCACCTGGGGCCGGCTAACGGACGGTACGCTTTCCGGGATGGCTGGAGGTACTGGGGATAGTCACGCAGGCGGGGTCTACACCTCTCCGGAAAGTTTCCACTACATTATCGGGGCACCGGTGATCTCGCAGCCCGTCGGCACGATCAATTATTCGCTGTTGGGCGGCACTGACCCCCACGTTCGGCCCGGCATCCGGATCCGGGACCGTTGCATCGGGGGCGTTGACCGGCGCCACATTGACCGCGCTCTTCGGCCAGAACATGGTCAGGTTCACGCTGAATATCCGTGATCCTTCTGGAGCGCCCGTCAACTTTTCCAATGGCACCAGTGGTTCCGTAACTGGCTCGTTGTTCACAGGCAAAGACAGTTTCAGTGGCGCCGGCGCCTGTTCGGATTCTTGCACCGTCAACATTAACGGCTTCTTCGCGGGCGCGCAACGCCGAGCGCGCCGGATTCTATATGCGGTCACCGGCGTCTCGTTTCCATGCGGAGGGATTCCTGCAATGCCGTCGGTGTGGTGGGCCTGGTGCAGCACACAACGCGGGCGCGGTAACGGCAATTTCCGGTTTGCGGACAGGCTTGCATTTACGGGGCATATCAAGCGGCGGCGTGGTGCCGAAGTACCACGCCGTCCTTTCTTCCTGGCTTCGCATCATAGACGCTGGAACTGGCTGTTTCTTCAGAATCGCTGCGGACGCGTTTCCCGCATCGGTGTCCGTGCCGGCGGCGCGGCAAGGCCCGAACACCGGGTTTTCAACGATCGGCGCGCGCGCGCTCGTAGGTTATGAAGCTGTATTCGAAACCGCCCGCTTCGTCATGCCGGGGCTCCCGCGCGGCTTCGCGCCATTTCCCCCCTTCCAGTTCGGGAAAGCACGTGTCGCCTTCGTATTTCCGGTCGATCTCGGTAGCATAGATGCGATCCGCGATGGGAAGAACCAGTGCATAGATCTCGCCGCCGCCGATAGCGAAGATCTCGCTGTCGTCTCGCGCCGCCGCAATGGCGGCTTCCAGGGAATCGACGACCTTCGCACCCGGCACGTCGTACCCGGATTTGCGGCTGATGATGACGTGTCTTGCGTCCCGGCAGCAGCCGGCCGATCGACTCCCAGGTCTTGCGGCCCATCACGATGTGGTGGCCCATCGTGAGCCGGCGGAACCGTTTGAGGTCTTCAGAAAGATGCCATGGCATTTTCCCATCCCTGCCGATGACGCGATTTGCTGCATACGCCACGATTATTGAGATACGAGGGCGCGCCGCTTTCAACCCTGTCACTCGTCACCCGTCACTTGTCACCAGCAGGTCTTACACTGCCACCGGCGCTTTGATCGCGGGATGGGGTTCGTAGCCGACCAGATTGAAATCCTCGTACCTGAATTCGAACAAGTTCCTGATCTCGGGATTGAGGATCATGCGCGGCAGTGCGCGTGGCTGCCGCGAAAGCTGCTCACGGGCCTGTTCCAGATGATTCAGGTACAGGTGGGTGTCCCCAAAGGTGTGCACGAACTCGCCGGGCCTCAGGTTGCAGACCTGCGCCACCATCAGCGTCAGAGCAGCGTAGGAGGCGATGTTGAAAGGCACGCCGAGAAACAGGTCCGCGCTGCGCTGGTAGAGCTGGCATGAGAGCTTGCCGTCGGCAACATAGAACTGGAAGAAAGCATGGCAGGGCTGAAGCGCCATGCTGTCGAGATCGGCGACGTTCCAGGCTGACACGATAAGGCGCCGTGAATCGGGGTTGCGCCGGATTTCCTCGATCACTTTCGCCATCTGGTCGATATGGCGTCCGTCCGCCGCCGGCCACGAACGCCATTGATAGCCGTACACCGGACCGAGTTCGCCCTTGTCATCGGCCCATTCGTTCCAGATCGATACCCCGTTTTCCTTGAGATAGCGGATGTTGGTTTCGCCTTTCAGGAACCACAACAACTCGTGGATGATGGACTTGAGGTGGACTTTCTTGGTGGTCAGCAGCGGGAAGCCGGTTTGCAGATCGAAGCGAAGCTGCGGCCCGAAGATACTGAGCGTACCGGTACCGGTCCGGTCGTTCTTGTGGGTGCCGTGTTCGAGGATATGTCGCATCAGGTCGAGGTACTGGCGCATGGTCCTGGCCTGCTCGGCGTGGGGATGATGAGCAGGCATTCTAAAGCAGGCCGCCTGGTGACGCATCGGGACGATAATTCCGCGTGCGGCGCATGCCGCGTTGCTGCCGGGATTCTGCAAGGCGCGTGATAAACTTCGGCGGTCCTCTTCGGGTGCGCAATGTCCGGAAACACGCTCGGCAAACTGTTCTGCGTCACGTCCTTTGGCGAGAGCCACGGCCCGGCGATCGGCTGCGTGGTGGACGGTTGTCCGCCGGGGATGGAGCTTGCGGAAGCCGACATCCAGAAAGAGCTCGATCGCCGCAAGCCCGGGACCTCCAGACACGTCACGCAGAGGCGCGAGCCCGACACGGTGGAGATTCTTTCCGGCGTGTTCGAAGGCCGGACCACCGGCACTCCGATCGCGCTGCTGATCCGCAACCAGGACCAGCGCAGCAAGGACTACGGCAACATCGCCGAGACCTTCCGACCGGGGCACGCGGATTACACCTATTGGCAAAAGTACGGCATCCGCGACTTCCGTGGCGGCGGGCGGCAGTCAGCTCGCGAGACCGCGGTGCGGGTGGCTGCGGCGGCGATTGCGAAGAAATGGCTGTGGGAGCACCACGGCGTGTTGATCCGCGGCTACATGTCGCAACTCGGCAGCCTGCGCATTGCATTCAGGACCTGGGACGCGGTGAACGCCAACCCGTTCTTTGCGCCCGATCTCGACGTTGTTCCGAAACTGGAGGAATTCATGGACCGGCTGCGCAAGTCCGGCGATTCCTGCGGGGCGAAGATCACCGTGGTGGCGGAGAACGTGCCGGTGGGCTGGGGCGAGCCTGTTTACGACAAGCTCGATGCCGAAATAGCCTATGCCATGATGGGGATCAACGCGGTAAAAGGCGTGGAAATCGGCGCCGGCTTCTCCGCGGTCGAGCAGAAGGGCATCGAGCACGGCGACGAAATGACGCCGGAAGGCTATCTGAGCAACAATGCCGGCGGCATTCTCGGCGGCATCTCCAGCGGCCAGGACATTGTGGTCAATATCGCGGTGAAGCCGACCTCGAGCATCCGCCTGCCACGGCGCTCGATCGACAAGCAGGGCGAGCCGACCGTGGTCGAAACCACCGGGCGCCATGACCCCTGCGTAGGCATACGCGCCACGCCCATTGCCGAAGCGATGCTGGCGTTGGTGCTGATGGACCACGCTTTGCGCCATCGCGCGCAGAATGCCGACGTGCGTTGTTCCACGCCCAGGATTGCCGCGCACGCTCCAGCCGCGGCAGCGAGCGCCGGCACTCCCAGCCAGGCAACCGATCCAGACCCGGACGAGGCGTAAGGTCGATCACCCCCCGTGAGCTGGCTGCAACGCCTCGCCGAAGTAAACGAACAGGATTGGCGCCCGGTAGGGACGGCGGCGTTTGTCGCCTCCACGCTCGGCATTGCGCTTGTTGCGTTCCTCGCCAACACCGGCCAGCGCTGGGTTTTCCTGCTCGACTCTGCGAATCTCGCCTTGCATGAAGCCGGCCATCCGATCTTCGGCCTGTTGCTCGGCGATCGAATCACCGTTTATGGCGGCACGCTCGCGCAACTGCTGTTTCCGGTTGCCGCGGCCGCGACGTTCTGGCGCCGCCGCGAAGCGCTGTCGTTTGCGCTGTGCGCGGTGTGGTTGTTCGAGAACTTCTGGAACATCGCCCGTTACATGGCCGATGCACGTGCACAGGTGCTGCCGCTGGTCGGTAGCGGCGAGCACGACTGGACCGAAATCTTTTTGCGCTGGGGTGTTCTTGGCCGCGATACCGGTATCGCCGGTTTCGTGACCTTTCTGGGCTGGCTCGGGGTGCTGATCGCCTGGGGCTGGCTGGCGCGACGCTGGTTGCTCGACCGCGAACTTGAACCGCGCTGAGAGTCGGGGCAAACATGGTGCGCGGGTCCTTTTACTTCCGGCTTTCCAACTTCTATTTCTGGTACTTCGCGTTCATCGGCGCGTTCGCGCCGTATTTCGCGCTGTATCTGAAGTCGCTGGGATTCACGGCTTCGCAGATCGGCGTGCTCCTTGCCGTCAACCCGGTGGCGCGCATCTTCGGGCCGAACTTCTGGGGTTGGCTGTCCGACCATTCCGGTGCGCGCGGTCAGCTGATTCGCTTGACCGCTGTGGGAACCGCGGTGACGTTCGTCGCGGTGTTCTTCAACCGCGGAATCGGGTGGATGTTCGCGGCGTTACTGGTGCTGAACATCTTCTGGTGCGCGGTGCTGCCGCTGGCGGAATCGGCCACGCTCAATCTGCTGGGTTCGGGGGTTGGCACTTATGGACGCATACGGCTCTGGGGCTCGGTCGGGTTCGTGGCTGTGGTCGTTGCGGGCGGGTACCTGCTCGATCAGTTTGGGATCGACACGCTTGCGCCGATGGTACTGACGCTGCTGGTGCTGATGGCGGCAAGCACCTTTCCGCTGCCGCGCGACCGCGAGCCTACGCACCACGGCGAGCATGCGCCGATACTGCGCATCGTGGCGCAGCCGGCGGTTATCGCGCTGTTCGCGGGATTTTTTCTCATGCAGGTGGGGCACGGGCCGTACAACGGCTTTTACTCGATTCACCTGGTCGAAGCCGGTTACTCGAAAAAAGCAGTGGGCTGGCTGTGGGCGCTGGGCGTGCTGGCCGAGATCGCCCTGTTCCTGTGGCTTCCGCGCCTGATGCGGGCATACAGCCTCAACCAGATCCTGCGGTTGAGTTTCGGCTGTGCGTTCCTGCGCTTTCTGCTGATCGCCTGGGGAATCGGTTCGATCCCGACAATGGTGCTGGCACAACTCATGCACGCGATTACTTTCGGCGCTTATCATGCCGCGGGCGTGGCGGCGATGCACCAGATCTTTCGCGGCCGCAACCAGGCGCGCGGACAGGCGCTGTACACCAGCCTCGGCTACGGCCTCGGGGGCACGCTGGGCACGCTCGGTGCCGGCTATGCCTGGGAAAGCTGGGGTCCGCAGTGGACCTTTACGTTTGCCGCTGTCGCCGCGTTACTGGCGCTTCTGGTGGTGTGGTGGAAGCCGATGTCCTTCGGCGAAAAACCGAAAAACTAGTCGCGCCAGACTGCCGTCCGAGCAGCGGGATATGTCATAATTTCCGCTTGCTCTGAACTCGCCATGAATCCGCAGACTCTTTACGACAAACTTTGGGCGAGCCACCTGGTCCGGCAGGAACCGGACGGCACTGCGCTCATCTACATCGACCGCCATCTGGTGCACGAAGTCACCAGCCCGCAGGCCTTCGAAGGGCTCAAGCTCGCCGGCCGCAAGCCCTGGCGCATGGACTCGGTGGTTGCCACCGCCGACCACAACACACCGACCACGAACTGGGACCAGGGCATCAAGGATCCGATTTCGCGGCTGCAGGTCGAGACGCTTGACGCCAACATGCGCGAATTCGGCGCCAAGGCGTATTTCCCCTTTCTCGATCGCCGCCAGGGCATCGTGCACGTGATCGGCCCTGAGCAGGGGGCGACGCTGCCCGGGATGACCGTGGTGTGCGGCGATTCGCATACCAGCACCCATGGGGCGTTTGGTTGTCTCGCCCACGGCATCGGCTCATCCGAGGTGGAGCACGTGCTTGCCACGCAGTGCCTGATTCAGAAGAAAATGAAGTCCATGCTGATCGAGGTGAACGGCGCGCTCGGCCGCGGCGTTACCGCCAAGGACGTGGCGCTGGCCGTAATCGGCAGGATCGGCACCGCGGGCGGCACCGGTTACGCCGTCGAGTTCGGCGGCAGCGCGGTGCGCGCGCTGTCCATGGAAGCGCGCATGACCTTGTGCAACATGGCAATCGAAGCCGGCGCCCGCGCCGGGATGGTGGCGGTGGACGAAATCACCATCGAGTATCTGCGCGGCCGCCCGTTCGCGCCCAAAGGCACGATCTGGGATCGTGCCGTAGCCTATTGGCGCACGTTGAAAAGCGACGACAACGCGCGTTTCGATTTTGTGGTGAGGCTCGATGCGCGTGAGATCAAGCCGCAGGTGACCTGGGGCACTTCGCCGGAAATGGTGGTGCCGGTGGACGGCCGCGTGCCCGATCCGGACAGGGAGAAGGACGAGGTCAAGCGCGAGGGCATGGAACGGGCGCTGACTTACATGGGCCTCAAGCCCAACACCCAGATCACCGATATCCGCATTGACAAGGTGTTCATCGGCTCGTGTACCAACTCGCGCATCGAGGACCTGCGCGCCGCGGCGAATATCGTGCGCGGCAGGCGCGTTGCCAGCAACGTGCGCCTGGCGATGGTTGTGCCGGGCTCGGGGCTGGTCAAGGAACAGGCGGAGAAGGAAGGCCTGGACCGGGTGTTTCGCGATGCGGGATTCGAGTGGCGCCAGCCTGGGTGCTCAATGTGCCTGGCGATGAACGACGACCGGCTCGAACCGGGCGAACGCTGCGCCTCGACCTCGAACCGCAACTTCGAAGGACGCCAGGGTGCGGGCGGGCGCACGCACCTGGTGAGCCCGGCGATGGCCGCGGGCGCGGCGATCGCTGGCCACTTCGTCGACGTGCGATCGGGACTCTGATTAACCACAAGCCGGGAGCAATCATGTTCAATCGCGTTCTAGCCGTGCTGGCAGTCGCAATCTTGCTGACGCTTGCCGGCTGCAACACCATGGAGGGTCTGGGGAAGGATATCAAGTCTCTGGGCGGAAATATCGAGAAGAAGGCCGAAGAAGAGAAGAAGTAGCGATGCAAAAATTCACCAAGATGGAAGGCCTGGTTGCGCCGTTGGACCGTGCCAACGTCGATACCGATGCCATCATTCCGAAGCAGTTCCTGAAGTCCATCAGGCGCTCGGGTTTCGGCGTCAATCTGTTCGACGCGTGGCGTTACCTGGATCATGGCGAGCCCGGGATGGACCCGGCCGGGCGCAGGCCCAACCCCGATTTCATCCTGAACCAGCCGCGCTACAAGGGGGCGAGCATTCTTCTTGCGCGCAAGAATTTCGGCTGCGGCTCCTCGCGCGAGCACGCGCCCTGGGCGCTGGGCGACTTTGGTTTCCGTGCGCTGATCGCGCCGAGTTACGCCGACATCTTCTACAACAACTGCTTCAAGAGCGGCCTGCTGCCGATCGTGCTGCCCGAGTTCCAGGTCGATCGTCTGTTTCACGACGTCGCCGCCTTCCCGGGATTCAGGCTGGTGATCGATCTCGGCGCGCAGACGGTCGCCTATCCGGACGGCAGCCAAGTGTTCGCTTTCGAGGTCAATTCCTTCCGCAGGAATTGCCTGCTCAATGGGCTGGACGATATCGGGCTGACGCTGCAGCATGTCGAAGAAGTAAAGGCGTTCGAGGCCAAACGTCGCATCGAACAACCCTGGCTGTTCAGCTAGGGTGAGGGGTGATGAAGTGAAGAGTGAAGGGTAAGGCCTTCGCGTTTCCGCTTCTTGCTTTTCACACATTCACGCCTTCACTCCTTCATGCATTCACGGGATCAATCATGAAAATCGCAGTGCTGCCCGGTGATGGCATCGGCCCCGAGATCGTGAAGCAGGCGCTCAAGGTGCTCAAGGCGCTGTCGCGCGAAGGCCGGAAATTCGACCTGCAGGAAGCGCCGATCGGCGGTGCTGGCTACGATGCGGCCGGAGATCCCCTGCCGGAATCGACGCTGGCGCTGGCCAGGTCCGCGGATGCGGTGCTGCTGGGCGCAGTGGGCGGCCCGAAGTACGATTCATTGCCCCGGCCGATGCGCCCGGAACAGGGGTTGTTGCGCATACGCAAGGAACTGGGCCTGTTCGCCAATCTGCGTCCGGCGCTGCTGTACGAGGAGCTTGCCAATGCCTCGACGCTCAAGGCGGAAGTGGTGGCGGGGCTCGACATCATGATTCTCAGGGAGCTGACCGGCGACATCTATTTCGGCCAGCCGCGCGGGCGGCGCGAGACCGTCAACGGCGAGCGCGAGGGTTTCGACACTATGAAATACAGTGAGCCCGAAATCCGCCGCATCGCCCATGTCGGTTTCAGTATCGCGCGCAAGCGGGCCAGGCGTTTGTGCTCGGTGGACAAGGCCAACGTGCTCGACACCAGCATACTGTGGCGCGAGGTGGTCAACGAAGTGGCCAAGGAGTATCCGGACATCGAGCTGTCGCACATGTACGTGGACAACGCGGCCATGCAGTTGGTGCGCGCACCCCGGCAGTTCGACGTCATGCTCACCGGAAACATGTTCGGCGATATTCTTTCGGACGAGGCGTCGATGCTCACCGGCTCGATCGGCATGCTACCCTCGGCTTCACTGGATGCGAGCAACAAGGGTCTTTACGAGCCGATCCACGGCTCTGCGCCGGACATCGCCGGCAGGAACGTGGCCAATCCGCTCGCGACGATTCTTTCCGCCGCGATGATGATGCGCCATACTTTCAACCAGGAGGCGCTCGCAGCACGCACCGAGGCCGCGGTCAGGCGTGTGCTCAAGCAGGGCTTTCGGACTGCGGACATCCATGAAGCCGGGACCAGGAAAGTCGGTACCGAAGAGATGGGCGATGCCGTGGTGGCGGCGTTGCAGGCATGACAGGAGGGACGGGCAATGAATGTAAGTGAAGCGGCGGTAGTTGGCGCGCGCCGCACCGGAACGAGTGCGGCAATTCGGCGAGTGGGGCTGGTTGGCTGGCGCGGTATGGTCGGCTCGGTGCTGATGCAGCGCATGCGCGAGGAGCGCGACTTCGATCACATCGATCCGGTTTTCTTCACCACCTCGCAAGCCGGAGCCAAGGGCCCGGATATCGGCAGGAACGTGCCGCCGCTCAAGCACGCCGCCGACCTGAAGGAACTCAAGTCCATGCAGGTGATCGTTTCCTGCCAGGGCGGCGAATACACCAACGAGGTCTTCCCGAAGCTGCGCGCCGACGGCTGGAACGGTTTCTGGATCGATGCTGCGTCGGCGCTGCGCATGCGGGAGGACGCCGTTATCATCCTCGATCCGGTCAATCTCGACGTGATCCGCAAGGCACTGACGCAAGGTGTCCGCAACTACATCGGCGGCAACTGCACGGTCAGCCTGATGTTGATGGGCATGCACGGGCTGCTCAAGGCCGGGGTGGTGGAGTGGATGACGGCAATGACGTATCAGGCCGCCTCCGGCGCCGGCGCCCAGAACATGCGCGAACTGGTCTCACAAATGGGCTACATCCATGGCGCAGCAAAATCCTTGCTCGAAGATCCGGCCTCTTCGATTTTGGAAATTGACCGCAAGGTGAGCGAAGCGCTGCGCAGCCGCGGATTGCCGAGCGAGCAGTTCGGGCTGCCGCTGGCAGGCAGCCTGATTCCGTGGATCGACAAGGACCTCGGCAACGGCCAGAGCCGCGAGGAGTGGAAAGCCCAGGCGGAGGGCAACAAGATCCTCGGACGCGAATCGAATCCGGTTCCGATCGACGGTGTGTGCGTGCGTATCGGCGCCATGCGTTGCCACAGCCAGGCGCTTACCATCAAGCTGACGAAGAACCTGCCTCTCGAGGAAATCGAAGGCATGCTCGCATCAGCTAATCCGTGGGTGAAGGTGGTGCCCAATCAGCGCGAGGCCTCGATCCGGGAGTTGACGCCGGCGGCGGTCACCGGCACGCTCTCGGTGCCGATAGGGCGATTGCGCAAACTGCCGATGGGTGGCGAGTACCTGGCGGCATTTACCGTGGGCGACCAGTTGCTGTGGGGCGCAGCGGAGCCGCTGCGTCGCATGCTGCGAATTGTGCTCGAACAGTGACCATGTGCCCCGGTTGGACCACGAGGGACACGTCAAAATTGATCGATAAAGTCTCGGGTTACCGGAGAATGCAAGAGGAAAGTTGAGCTTGCATCTCTAAACCCATGATGTTATTTTAATTACCCTTTATACAAAAACGATCAGGGTGGGCGCCTTGGGCATAACGTCTCTTCGCGCATGGATCCTCGCCGCGTCGTTGCTCGCTGTTTCTGCAGTAGCGCACGGAGCAGGTCTAGGCAAGCTCAACGTCACTTCGGCGCTCGGTGAACCGCTCAACGCGGAGATCGAGCTATTCGCCGAGAAAAAAGAAATCGGCTCGCTCGCTGCGCGCCTGGCCAGTCCGGAGGCGTTTGGTCGCGCCGGACTGGTCTACTCGAACGCGCTCGACAATGCCAAGGTCGCCATCGAGAAGCGCGCGAACGGCGAGCCTTACGTACGGCTGACGACCACTCAGGCGGTCAACGAGCCCTTCCTTGACATGCTGGTGGAACTGTCCTGGTCTTCGGGGAGGATAAGCCGCGAGTTCACCGCACTGCTCGATCCCCCGTCACTGATCGCCGAACGCGCCCGGCAGAAGGCCGCCGAGGCCGAAGTACGCGCTGCGCCTCCCAAGCCGGAGCCGCAGCCCGAGCCAATCGCCGAGCCGCCTGCCGCGGAAGCGCCAACCGCGGAAGCGCCTGCCGCGGAAGCGCCAACCGCGGAAGGCCCTGCTACGGAAGCTCCTGCCGTACCGGAAACCCCGGTAACCGCCGAAGTGCCCGCTGCCGAGCCGGTCCCGTCGGCGCCGGTGCAAACCATCGGCGGGCCGATGGCGACTTTTCTCACCGAAAGAAATATCGACAGCACGTCCCGAGGCGGGGTTGCAACTGGCGAAAGTTATGGCCCGGTGAAGCGCGGCGATACGCTGGGCAAGATCGCGCTTGCCACCAAGCCTGCGGACGTGAGCCTGGAGCAAATGCTGGTGCTGCTGTTCCGCGACAATCCGGAAGCCTTCGCCGGCAAGAACATGAGCCGGCTGAAGACCGGAACGATCATCAAGCTGCCATCTCCGGATCAGTACCAGAGCATCACGCCCGCTGAAGCGCGCAGGGAAGTCGTCATGCAGGCACGCGACTGGAATGCATACCGCGAGCAGCTTGCTGCGAAGGCAGGCGAAGGTACACCCGCTGCAGAGCCGGCCCAGCAGGCGGCTGCAGGCAAGATCACCACCAAGGTCGAAGATCAGGCCGCCGCGGACAAGAAAGAACCGAAGGAAGTGCTGAAACTTTCCCAGGGCGAACCTGCCGCGGCTGTGGCCGGAGCTCCCGCCGGCGACGCAAAGGCAGCCCAGGCCCGCGTGCGCTCGCTGGAAGAGGAACTGGTGGCGCGCGACAAGGCGGTCAAGGATGCCAACGAACGCGTAGGCAAGCTCGAGAAGACCATCAAGGACCTGCAGGCGTTGCTGGAGATCAAGAACAAGGGCATGTCGGACTTGCAGAAACCGGTCGCCCCGCCTCCGGCTACTCAGGCACCGCCGGTCACGACTCAACCTGCGCCGAAGCCTGCCACAAAGCCGGACATGCAGGCTACTGCACCAGAAGCCACGCCGGGCCCGGCCCCCGCGCCGGCTGCGCCAACGTCTCCGGAACCGAGAACGGAGACAGCGCCGCCGCCCCAGCCCGCTCCGCCTCCCAAACCTGCGCCGCAACGGGCGCCGCCACCGGCGCCGGAGCCCAGCCTGATGGCTCGGGTAATGGAGCAACCTGCTTATCTGGGCGCCGGACTGGGCGTGCTGGTGTTGATCGGTGCGCTCGCCGTGCGTGCCGTCAAACGCCGCCGGGAATCGAAAGCCGAACCCGAAGAAGCTGGCCCTGCACCGGTAGTCGGCGCTGCGCCCTCGTCTTCGCCCGCGTTCAACAGCACTGACACCGACCTGAGATCGGCCAACGCGCGCGCCGCCAGCGATATAACGGAGGAAGTCGATCCGGTCGCGGAAGCGGAGATTTTCCTTGCCTACGGCCGCGATGCCCAGGCCGAGGACCTGCTGAAGGAAGCGCTCGCGGCTTCCCCCACGCGCTACGAAATCCATCTCAAGCTGCTGCAGATTTATGCCAATCGCAAGGACACCAGAGCGTTCGAGCAACTTTCGCGCGAACTGCAGCAGGGAACCGGCGGCGCCGGAGATACTTGGGATCAGGCAGTCAGGCTGGGATACCAGATCGATCCGGACAATCCTCGTTACGCGACGGGCCGCCCCAGTGCTGGCGAAGCCGCTTCCGTAGCGGCAGTCGCCGCCGCCGGTGCAGCCGACAATGTCGATTTCAACATCGGCTTCGAAGACCCGAACGCGACCACGTCGACCGACATCGATCTCGGGGACGACGGCGGACAGTTCGACAGGACCCAGAGCATCGACTCCTCGGCATTTGGGTCCCAGGAGGACACCACCAGGCTGGAACCCGGTGCCGCGCCGGTGATGAATTTCAGCGTCGAGCTGCCGCCGGCAGGAACCGCGGGCGAGGACATGGGGGCGCCGCAGAAGCAGGAAGGCAACGCGATCGATTTCGATTTCGACCTCAACGCCCTTGCCGCCCCGGCTGCCTCGGCGCCTGCAGCCGAGGAACCCCAATCCGCTTCCGGTGGACTGGATTTCGACATGAGCGGCACGCCGGGCGAGCCGAAGGCGGGTTCCAGTGCGGTTCAGGAGATAGATCTGTCCGGCATCAACCTCGATCTCGGTACCGAAACCTCTCCGCAGGTTTCAGCCACGGGCAAGGATGATCGTTGGTATGACGTTCAAACCAAGTTCGACCTTGCCAAGGCCTACCAGGAAATGGGCGACAAGGACGGTGCGCGCGAGATCCTCAAGGAAGTGCTGCAGGAAGGCGACGCCGAACAGAAAGCCGCCGCGCAGACCGTGCTCGCCAATCTGGATTCCTGAGCTCACTCGTTCGGCCGCGGAAAGTTTCCCGCGGCGGCGCCTTGCTGCACAATTCCACTGTCAATTGATTCGCAGCGTTGTTTGTTGCGCCCGGCAACCGCTTTGGAACCCGCGCCTTGAGAATAGCTCTCGGACTCGAATACGACGGCGCAGCGTTCTGCGGCTGGCAGACCCAGCCGGACGGCTGCGCGGTGCAGGATGCGCTCGAGCGCGCGCTGTCGGGGGTGGCGGGCCGGAATATCGAAACCGTGTGCGCCGGGCGCACCGACGCCGGCGTGCACGCGCTTGCACAGGTGGTGCACTTCGACGTTGATGTGGAGCGCCCGCCGAGTGCATGGATCCGGGGAGGCAACGCGCTCCTGCCCGATGCTGTCGCGGTGAACTGGGCGCGCGTGGTGAGCGCGGATTTTCACGCGCGCTTTTCAGCTACCGGCAGGCGCTACGTTTACTGGCTTCTCAACCGGGCGCAGCGCCCGGGGCTTCTTCGGGGTCGCGTAGGCTGGTATTACCGGCGTCTGGATGAACGCGCGATGCTACAGGCCGCGCAATGCCTGATCGGCAGCCATGATTTCAGCGCCTTCCGTGCCGCCGAATGCCAGGCGAAAACGCCGGTCAAGACGCTGCGCCAACTCGAGATCTGCCGCCGCGGCGACCTGATTCGCTTCGAATTTGCCGCCGATGCCTTCCTGCAGCACATGGTGCGAAACATCGTCGGCTCGTTGGTCCATGTTGGCAGCGGCCGGCAGCCTGCTGCGTGGGTCGGCGAAGTGCTGAAAAGCCGCGACCGCAATCGTGCCGCACCCACATTTGCAGCCTCGGGACTCTACCTTGCGGCGGTAGAGTACGATGCGACTTGGGCGCTGCCCTCACATGCGGACATCGGCGGTCTCGAGGAAATATTGTTCGCGGCGGAATAGTTTTCGGGAGCATTGAATCGGGATGGCCACGGCGGTCAAGATCTGCGGCATTACCCGTGTCGAAGATGCGCTTGCCGCCGCGCATGCCGGCGCCCACGCGATCGGTCTGATCTTCGCCGCCGAAAGTCCGCGCAGGGTGTCCACCGCGGTCGCGCGCAAGGTGGTCGAGGCGCTGCCACCATTTGTTACGCCGGTGGCATTGTTTGTCGATCCGCAGGCGACGGAAGTCGAGCGCGTGATCGGCGAAGTCGGGCCCCAACTGCTGCAGTTTCACGGCGACGAGGCGCCCGATTTCTGCGTGCGATTCGGCGTGCCCTACATCAAGGTCGCGAGGGTCGGGCCGGGAGTGGATTTGCTACAATACGCCGGCCGTCATCGCGCCGCCAAAGGCCTTCTGCTCGACGCGTTCGTGGAGGGCAGCCGTGGCGGCACCGGATCCACATTCGACTGGTCGCTGATCCCGGCGAAGCTTCCCCTGCCGCTGATCCTGGCCGGCGGGCTCGATCCCGACAATGTGGGCTACGCCGTGCGCCGTGTGCGGCCGTGGGCGGTCGATGTAAGCAGTGGCGTCGAAGCCGCTAAAGGAATAAAGGATGCGGCCAGGATCGCCGCCTTCATCCGAGGAGTGAGAGATGCAGATGTATGAGGCCCTAAAGGCTTACAACCTTCCCGATGCCAGGGGCCACTTCGGACCGTACGGCGGGGTATTCGTCGCCGAGACGCTGATGCACGCCCTGGACGAACTGCGCACGCAGTATGAGCGCATGCGCAACGATGCCGGGTTCGTCACCGAATTCGAGTACGAACTCAAGCACTATGTAGGCCGCCCCAGCCCCGTGTATCACGCCAGGCGTCTGTCGCAGCATGCCGGCGGGGCGCAGATCTGGCTCAAGCGCGAAGACCTGAATCACACCGGCGCGCATAAGATCAACAACACCATCGGCCAGGCGCTGCTGGCCAAGCACATGGGCAAGAAGCGCGTGATCGCCGAAACCGGCGCCGGCCAGCACGGCGTGGCCACCGCCACCGTCGCCGCCCGCTACGGCATGGAATGCGTGGTGTACATGGGATCCGAAGACATCAAGCGCCAGTCGATGAACGTGTTCCGAATGAAGCTGCTGGGCGCCACGGTGGTACCGGTGGAAAGCGGCTCCAAGACGCTGAAGGACGCGCTCAACGAGGCAATGCGCGACTGGGTTACCAATGTCGAGAGCACTTTCTACATCATCGGCACGGTCGCCGGCCCGCATCCTTACCCGATGATGGTGCGCGATTTCAATTCCGTCGTCGGGCGCGAGCTGCGCACCCAGATGCCTGAAGAAATCGGCCGTCAGCCGGATGCTATCCTCGCCTGCGTGGGTGGCGGCTCGAACGCCATGGGCGTGTTCTATTCCTACATCGAGGACAAGGCGGTGCGGCTGATCGGGGTCGAAGCCGGCGGGCTCGGCCTCGCATCCGGCAAGCACGCGGCGACGCTGTGTGCCGGCAGGCCCGGCGTACTGCACGGCAATCGCACTTATCTGATCCAGGACGACAACGGCCAGATCGTCGAGACGCATTCAATATCTGCCGGTCTCGACTATCCGGGCGTGGGCCCGGAGCATGCGTGGCTCAAGGACAGCGGGCGCGCCGAGTACGTCTCGGTCACCGATGACGAAGCGCTCAACGCTTTTCACACGCTGACCCGGATGGAGGGCATCATGCCGGCGCTGGAATCCGCGCACGCGGTGGCCTACGCGATGAAGCTGGCGCCCACCCTGCCGAGGGAGCAGGTGTTGCTGGTGAATCTTTCCGGCCGCGGCGACAAGGACATGAATACCGTCGCCGAACGTTCGGGCCTGAAACTGTAACGACCAAGGATGAAGTCGGAAGGCGGAAGGATGAAGGTAACCACGATTTTTTGCTTCTGCCTTCATCCCTCATCCTTCCTACTTGCATAAAAATGTCCCGCATTCCAGACACGTTCAAGAAACTCCAGTCGCAGGGCAGGAAGGCGCTGATTCCCTTCGTCACTGCCGGCGACCCGAATCCCGGGATGACCGTGCCGATCATGCACACGCTGGTTGGGGCCGGCGCAGACATCATCGAACTGGGCGTACCCTTTTCCGATCCGATGGCCGACGGGCCGACCATCCAGCGTTCCAGCGAGCGCGCGCTCAAGCACGGCGTGGGACTGAAACATGTACTCGGCATGGTGCGCGAGTTCCGCACCACCAATCGGACAACCCCGGTCGTGCTCATGGGGTATGCCAATCCGATCGAGGCGATGGGTTATGCGGCGTTCGCTGAAGGCGCGCAGGCGGCAGGCGTGGACGGGGTGCTGGTGGTCGACTATCCGCCAGAGGAAAGCAAGCCACTGACCGATCTGCTGAAGGCGCACGGCATCGATTCCATTTTTCTGCTGTCGCCGACATCGGAGGACAGCCGCATGGAGCAGGTCGGGCGCATGGCGACGGGATACATCTACTACGTATCGCTCACAGGCGTGACCGGCGCTGCGAACCTCGATCTGCAGCAGGTCACCGCCAGGCTTCCGCAGATCCGCTCGCACATCCGGCTTCCCATCGGCGTAGGCTTCGGTATCCGCGACGCGCAGACCGCCAGGGCGATCGCCGCAATTTCCGACGCGGTGGTGATTGGCAGCCGCCTGGTGCAGGAGATCGAATCCTCGGGCCCAGACCAGGTGCTCGGCAATCTTTCGACTTTGCTTGGCGGTATCCGTCGCGCCATGGACGGTGCGTGAGCTTGGTATCGGAACGCGCAATTGAATCGCGCCCGCACTTGCGGGCTGCTCCAGTCACTGGGGGATGGGGATGACCTGGTTGCAGAAGCTGCTTCCGCCGAAGATCAAGCGCAGCGCCGGCGCCGTCAAGAAAGCCGTGCCGGAAGGGCTGTGGAGCAAATGCGAAGTCTGCGAGACGGTGCTCTATCGCGCCGATCTGGACAAGAACCTCAACGTCTGTCCCAAGTGCGGCCACCATAACCGGCTCACCGCGCGCGAGCGCATCGACCTCACGCTCGACCCGGAAGGCCAGTTCGAAATCGGTGCGGATGTCGGACCCATCGATTTCCTTAAATTCGTGGACAGCAAACGCTATACCGAACGCCTCGAGCAGGCCAAGGCAGAAACCGAGGAGGACGACGCGCTGGTGGTGGTACAGGGCTCGATCAAGAACGTGCCGCTGGTGGTGGCAGCCTTCGAGTTTCGGTTCCTGGGTGGCTCGATGGGTTCCGTGGTGGGCGAACGCTTCGTGCGCGGCGTGCAGAGCTGTTGCGAACAGAATCTGCCCTTCGTCTGCTTTTCCGCGAGCGGCGGCGCACGGATGCAGGAAGGACTGATGTCGCTCATGCAGATGGCCAAAACCACCGCAGCTCTCACGCAGCTTTCCAGGGCACGCCTGCCGTTCATTTCGGTACTGACCGATCCGACAATGGGCGGCGTGTCGGCAAGCTTCGCCATGATCGGCGACGTGGTGATCGCCGAGCCTGGAGCGTTGATCGGTTTCGCCGGCCCGCGGGTGATCGAACAGACAGTGCGCCAGACCTTGCCGGAGGGCTTTCAGCGCGCCGAGTTCCTGCTCGAACATGGCGCGATCGACATGATCATCGATCGCCGGCGGATGCGCGACAAGCTCGTCAGCCTGATCACGCTGCTGATGCGCGCTCCGGCGGTCTAGTCCAGATTCACTTTCCCTGCCCGGCTCCCGCTGGCCGGCGACGTGTCCATGGATAGCGCTACAGCGCCGCAGTCGCTTTCCGACTGGCTTTCCCACCTCGAGCGCATTCACCCTTCTGCCATCGACATGGGGCTGGATCGCGTTGCCCGCGTGCGCGATCGTCTTGGCCTGACGCCCGCTTTCCCGATCGTTGCAGTGGCCGGCACCAACGGCAAAGGATCGGTGTGCGCGATGCTGGAAAGCATCCTTTCCGGGGCCGGATACAAGGTCGGCGTTTACACCTCGCCGCATCTGCTGCGTTACAACGAGCGGGTGCGGGTGCAGGGACAGGAGGCGGCGGATGAAACACTCGCGCACGCTTTTGCGCACATCGAGCAGGCGCGCGGCGAAGTCTCACTCACTTACTTCGAGTTCGGCACGCTGGCGGCGATGGACATTTTTATCCGCGAGCACGTTGACATTGCCGTCCTCGAAGTCGGCCTGGGCGGCAGGCTGGACGCGGTGAATGCGTTCGATTCCAGTTGTGCCGTGGTGACCAGCGTTGATTTCGACCACATGGAATTTCTGGGCAACAGCCGGGACAGCATCGGAGCCGAGAAGGCCGGGATTTTCCGTGCCGGCCGGCCGGCGATCTGCGGCGAGGGGGAAGCACCCGCCGGGCTGCTCAGGCGCGTGGAAGAAATCGGCGCGAGGCTGCATCTGATCGGGCGCGATTTTGGTTTCAATGCCGATCCCAATCAATGGCAGTTCTGGAGTGCGCTTGGCAAGCGTTCGGCGCTGCCGTATCCGGCGCTGCGCGGCGACTATCAGCTGGGCAACGCGGCAACGGCTTTGGCCGCATTGGAGCAGCTGAGGGAGCGGTTGCCTGTGGACATGGGTGCGATCCGGCGCGGGCTGCTGGACGTGCAGCTCCCGGGACGCTTTCAGGTACTGCCCGGCCGGCCCATGGTGATCCTCGATGTCGGCCATAACCCGCACGCTGCCCGAGCACTGGCATCCAGTCTGCGGCGGCTGCCCGGTGGCGGCAGGACCATTGCGGTGTTCGCGATGCTCAAGGACAAGGATATCGAAGGCGTGGCGGCAGCAATGCGGGATGACGTGGACGAGTGGCTGGTGGCCGGTCTTTCCGGGCCCCGCGGTGCCGACGCCGAACGAATCCGGCAGGCGCTGGCAGCGGTACGGGTCGGCGTGCCGGTAGCAAAGTTCGATACCCCGGTGGGCGCGTACCAACATGCGATCAGGTCGGCCGGACAAAATGATAAAATTTTGGTGTTTGGCTCCTTCTACACGGTGGGTGCGGTGTTGGCAGCACGCGGGTGAATCCGGCACCGATTCACGACGATATGGCGAAAGCGATTAGCGACGAAGAACTGCAACTGAAGAAACGAGCGCGGCGCAGGCTGGTGGGGGCCATCACACTGGTGCTTCTGGTCGTCGTGTTTCTGCCGATGTTCCTCGACAGCGAGCCGAAGCCGCTGAACCAGGACATCGCCATCACCATTCCGCCGCTGACCGGCCCCGATTCGTCCTCCCAGCCCGTAACCGCAGCGCCGGCCGTTGCCTCCCCAGCCAGGACCGAGACTGTGCCGCCGGTGCGGCCTGTACCGGCTCCGGAAGTGGCACCGAAGGCCGAAGCGCCCAAACCCGAACCCAAACCGGCACAGCAGGTCGCGGTGAGTCAGGATTACGTGGTGCAACTGGGTGCCTTTTCCAATGCCGCTAACGCCCGGTCGCTGCAGCGCAAGCTGCAGGAAAACAAATTCAAGGCCTACACCGAGGTCATCAAGAGTTCTGGCGCCGAAAGGACCCGCGTGCGCGTCGGCCCCTACGATTCGCGCGAAGCAGCCGAAAAGGCACGTCAGCGCATGCGTTCTCTGAAGCTGGTGATCGGTGATGCCAGTGTGGTACGGCAAGGTGACTGAGCTCGCAAACCGGGGACCATGCGCAATTCGCCCTTGAATCCCCGTCATGCAACGACCATTTACCCGGTTCTCCGGGGAGTGACCCGCTCCCGATGACGGTTTTCGACCTCATCGTTATCGCGATTTTGGCGGTATCGGTGGGGATAAGCATCTGGCGCGGAGTGGTGCGTGAGGTGCTGGCGCTGGCCTCGTGGATAGGGGCATTCTGGATTGCCAAGGAATTGGCGGGGTTTGCCGCAACCTGGTTGCCGGAATCGGTGTCCAATCCCGGGATGAGGCTGATGTTCGGATTCATCGCGGTCATGCTCGCCAGTCTGCTGGTGTTCAGCCTGACCGGAATGCTGCTCGTTCACCTGGTGAAAGTCGCGGGCCTTACCGCCTCGGATCGGATGCTGGGTGCGGCATTTGGACTATTGCGCGGCTTGTTGATCGCGGTGACGGTGGTGCTGCTCGGAGGGATGACTTCGGCGCCGCGCGAGCCTTACTGGCGTGACGCGTTGTTGTCGGCGCCGCTGGAGGCTGCGGCACTGTGGGTGAAGCCCTGGCTGCCGCGCGACGTGGCCCGCAGGGTCAGCTTCGAATGAGGGGATTGGACTATACTTGCGCCTGCATTGCGCCGGCGGCCGTGCCGGTACCGGTGGGTGTGGAGGCCTGAATCATGTGTGGACTTCTGGGCGTTGTAGCTAAATCGCCCGTTAATCAGCTGCTCTATGACGGGCTGCAGGTGCTGCAGCACCGAGGTCAGGACGCCGCCGGAATCGTCACCGCCGAAGGCAGCAAATTCCAGATGCACAAGGGCGGCGGGTTAGTCCGGGACGTGTTCCGCACCCGCGACATGCGCCACCTGGTCGGCAACATCGGCATCGCCCATTGTCGTTATCCCACCGCCGGATCCGCCTCTTCTTTTGCCGAAGCCCAGCCGCTATATGTGAATTCCCCGTTCGGCATCGTGCTCGGCCACAACGGCAACCTCACCAACGCCGAGCAACTCAAGCGCGACCTGTTCCGCCAGGACCTGCGCCACGTCAACACCAATTCCGACTCCGAAGTGCTGCTCAACGTGCTCGCGCACGAGCTTCAGGAGGCTGCCAACGGCTATCAGCTCGACCCGCCTACCATATTCCAGGCTGTGTCCGGCGTACACCGCCGTTGTCGCGGTGCGTACTCAGTGGTGGCGATGATCGCCGGCTATGGGCTGCTGGCGTTCCGCGACCCTTACGGCATCCGCCCGCTGGTGGTGGGCATGGCAAGAACGGAAAAGGGCGCGGAGTACCTGGTGGCCTCGGAAAGCGTGGCGCTCGATACCCTGGGATTCGAGCGGGTGCGCGACGTGGCGCCGGGCGAGGCGATATTCATCGATTACGACGGCAACTTCTACAGCCGCCAGTGCGCCGCGAACCCGCAGCACTATCCCTGCATTTTCGAGTTCGTGTACCTGGCCCGCCCGGACTCGGTGATCGACGGCATCTCGGTGTACGAAACGCGCATGCGCATGGGCGCGAGCCTGGCCGAGAAGATCAAACGCGACTATCGCGACCTGGACATCGACGTGGTGATCCCGATCCCGGATTCGAGCCGCCCCTCGGCGATGGAACTAGCCGAGAATCTCGGGCTGCCTTACCGCGAAGGATTCATCAAGAACCGCTACATCGGCCGCACCTTCATCATGCCGGGACAGGAAGTGCGCAAGAAATCGGTGCGCCAGAAACTGAACGCCATCGGCATGGAATTCAAGGGCAGGAACGTGATGCTGGTGGACGATTCCATCGTGCGCGGCACCACCAGCCGGGAGATCGTGCAGATGGCGCGCGATGCCGGCGCGCGCAAGGTCTATTTCGCGTCTGCGGCTCCGCCGGTGCGCTATCCCAACGTCTACGGGATCGACATGCCTACCTCGCGCGAGCTCATCGCCACCGGACGCACCCACGACGAAATTGCCCGCGAGATCGGCGCCGATCGCCTGATCTACCAGGATCTGGATGCATTGATCGATGACGTGCGCTCGGTCAATCCGAAGATCGAGCATTTCGAGACCTCGTGCTTCAACGGCGTCTATGTCACCGGAGACATCACGCCGGAATACCTGGCCGGCGTCGAGGCGCAGCGCAACGATGACGAGTTGTCGCGCCGCGAGGCCAACGTCACCCAACTGGACCTGAACCTGGCGACCGCCGAATAGAACGCCCCATCCGCGACCCGGCGCCGGCGATTGACAGGCCCGCGTGCCCGGAGTAGCGTGTGATTTCGCGCCGATTTGACGAACAGCTTGCGGGCGCGTAACAAATACTGCTAAAGCGTGTGTCGGATTCCGGACCCGCTTAGCGAAAGCTCAAGCGGGTTTTGTTTTTTCCGGCTGCCGCGAATGCGGCGCACGACACGAACGGGGTATTGCGATGAGGTGGGACGAACTGGAACTGGAAACGCTGGCGGTGCGCGCGGGCACGCACCGCAGCCAGTTCAACGAACATTCGGAAGCGCTGTATCTGACGTCGAGCTTCGTCTTCAAGGACGCAGCCGAGGCGGCGGCGCGTTTTTCCGGCGAGGATCCGGGAATGGTGTACTCGCGCTACACCAATCCCACGGTGAGCGCGTTTCAGGAGCGCCTCGCCGCACTGGAGGGCGCGGAGTGCTGCATCGCCACGGCTTCCGGCATGTCGGCGATCCTCGGCTGCGTGATGGCGCTGATGAAGGCCGGCACCCATATCGTTTCGTCGCGCAGCATTTTCGGCGCGACCGTGCAGTTGTTCGGCACCATGATGCAGCGCTTCGGCGTCGACACCACGTTCGTGCCGGCGACCGACGTAGGCGCATGGGAACAGGCGATGCGGCCGAACACGCGCTTGTTGTTCCTGGAAACGCCCTCCAATCCTCTGACCGAGATTTCCGACGTGGCGGCATTGGCCGACGTGGCGCACCGACATGGCGCGCTGCTGGTGGTGGACAATTGCTTTTGCAGCCCGGCGCTGCAGCGGCCCCTCGAACTCGGGGCCGACATCGTCATGCATTCGGCGACCAAGTATCTGGACGGCCAGGGCCGCGTGCTCGGAGGCGCGGTGCTGGGCAGGCGCGAGCTGATTCTCGACGGCATGACCGCATTCCTGCGCAGTTGCGGGCCGACGCTGTCGCCGTTCAATGCCTGGGTGATCCTGAAAGGCCTGGAAACGCTGGGCCTGCGCATGCAGGCGCACTCCCGGGGGGCGCTCGAGCTGGCACAGTGGCTGGAGGCGCACCCGAAAGTCGAGCACGTCTACTATCCGGGACTGTCTTCGCATCCGCAACATGCGCTGGCGATGCGTCAGCAGAAGAGCGGCGGCGGCATCGTCTCTTTCGTCGTAAAGGGCGGGCGTGAAGCGGCGTGGAAGGTGGTGGATTCGACCCAGCTGATTTCCATCACCGCGAACCTCGGCGATACCAAGACCACGATCACGCATCCAGCCAGCACCACGCACGGGCGCATTGCGCCGGAGGCCCGCAAGGCGGCGGGGATCGGCGAGGGCTTGCTGCGCATCGCGGTGGGCCTGGAAGCCGTCTCGGACGTCAAGGCCGACCTGGCGCGCGGCCTGGCGAAGGTGTAGCGGCCAGTCACCTGATCGGCACGGCGCGGCAACCAACCGCATCGCAAAGCAGGTACGACCCCTGTTCGTACCAGGCGGCCAGCACCCAGCGTTCGCACGTGTGGCCGTCCACTACATGCTCGTGCCGCGCCGGCCTGTGGGTATGTCCGTGGATCAGCCGCGGGTAGGCGTGGCTCCTCAGCACTTCTTCGACTGTTGCCGGCGCCACGTCCATGATCGCCATTTCCTTCACCTGCTTGGCCTGCTCGCTCTGGCCGCGCACGTCCTGCGCCATGCGCAGGCGTTCGGCCAGCGGTCTGGTGAGGAAAGCCTGCTGCCAGGCCGGGTTGCGCACCATGGCGCGGAACTTCTGATACGCCACGTCGCCGCTGCACAGCGTGTCGCCGTGCATCAATAGCGTCGGCCGGCCGTGAAGATTCACCACCGTGGGGTCCTCAAGGATCTTCATTCCGCTTTCGCGGGCGAAGCGGCTGCCGATCAAAAAGTCCCGATTGCCGTGCATGAAGTACAAAGGCGTGCCGCCATCGGACAGCTTGCGGAATGCATCGGCAATCCTGCGTGCAAACGGATGCTCGAGCCCGTCGTCGCCGATCCAGTACTCGAACAGGTCGCCGAGCACGTAGAGCGCGTCTGCGGACGGCGCGGTCTGTTCCAGGAAATTCAGCAGGGTTTCATTTGCCGCCGGCGTGTCCGGCGCCAGATGCAGATCCGAAATGAATAGAGAGTAAGACACTCGGGATTGGGGACTGAGGATCGGGGACTGAGGTTTGGGAATTGAAGATTGGGCCAGGGCTCTAGAGCTCCTGGATCTCAATCCCCAATCCTCAATCCCGTTTCAAACGACTTCCGCTTTTCTGATGACGACGTCTTCTTTCGGAACGTCCTGGTGCATTCCGTGGCTTCCCGTGGCCACACACTTGATCTTGTCGACCACTTCGCGGCCCTCGACCACGCGCCCGAACACGCAGTAGCCGTAAGCATCCGTAGTGGCGGTGCGGAAATTCAGGAAATCGTTTTTGGCGACGTTGATGAAGAATTGTGCGGTAGCCGTGTGCGGATTGGGAGTGCGTGCCATGGCGACAGTGTAAGCCTCGTTCTTGAGCCCGTTCTCGGCCTCGTTCCTGATCGGCGCCCGCGTGGATTTCTCCTTCATGCCGGGTTCGAAACCGCCGCCCTGGACCATGAAGCCGTTGATCACGCGATGGAACACGGTGTTGTCGTAAAAACCATCCTTGACGTACTGCAGGAAGTTGTCCACGCTTCCGGGCGCCTTGGCGGCATCGAGCTCGAGGACGATGTCGCCCAGCGAAGTTTGCAGTTTCACGCGGCTCACTTTGCCTCCACCAGTCTGGCGTCCTGGATTACCACTTCCTGCCGCGGCACATCCTGCGGAAAAGGGCCGCCCGCTCCGGTCGCAAGCCGGGCGATCCTGTCGACCACGTCCATTCCCTTCACCACTTTGCCGAAAACCGTGTAGCCGTACCCGCGCGCAGTCGGAGCGGAGTGGTTCAGGAACGCATTGTCGGCGACGTTGATGAAAAACTGCGCGGTCGCGGAGTGTGGATTTGCCGTTCGCGCCATCGCGATGGCCCCGATGTCGTTTTTCAGCCCGTTGGCTGCTTCATTCTGGATTGGATCGCGGGTGGGCTTCTGGGTGAAGTCCTGCGAGAAACCGCCACCCTGGATCATGAATCCGGGGATGACGCGATGGAATATCGTGCCCTTGTAGAAATCGCTTTTCACGTACTCGAGAAAATTCTTCACCGTCTGCGGCGCCTTGTCCGGATAGAGCTCGATGCTGATGCTGCCGAGATTGGTTTTCAGTTCCACCTGCGGATTGGCGGCGATGGCCACGGTGCTGCTCAACAAAAGAGCGCAGAGCGCGCCCAATATCTTCTTCATCTCATGTCCTTCGAAGCTGGTTTGAAATTGCTCGGCCCGCGAACCTCGGCCCTCGTACCTGTTCTTATGCCGCCCCTTCATAGACGATCAGCCACTTGCCGCCTTCCTTGATCCAGTACTGGCGTTTCTTCATGCGGTTGGAGAGGTTGCTGCTGCCGTAGTCCTGCTCGAAGGTGGTGACAGCAATTTGTTCCTTGCCCGGATAGAGCAACAGGGACACGTCGGACAACTGGACCCTGATCCAGGCCTTGGAAGCGTTCACCTGGCGTTTCTGCTCCGACCACTGCTCCAGAGTGATGCCGTTGGAGGAGAATTGCCGGGCGTAATGCCGCAGGTACGTTTCGGTATCGCGGCTTTCCCAGTCGCGCCGCCAGCGCTCGATCGCGGTCAACAGATCGGTTCGCAAAGCTTCGACCTCACCGGGACTGGCCCAGTCGAGCGTATCGGCGATCACCACCGGCGTGGACCCGATTTGCAGTTTGCGGGCGAGGGCTTCCAGATCGGCGTTGGCAAGAACGATGCAGCCGTCGCTGGCGCGAGGCGGCCGGCTGTAGGTGTCGCGCGGGGTTCCGTGCAGCCAGATTCCGTAGCCGTCACGACCGCGAACGCGGTCCCACTCGTTCGGATAGTTGATGGGGAATGCGCCGCTGCCGTAGAAATCGGTGAGTTTTTCCCTGGGCAACTGGCTGACCACATGGTAAACGCCGATTGGCGTGCGCTTGTCGCCTTCGCGCAGTTTTTCCAGCCCGTTCTTGCCGATGGTCACGTAATAGTCGGCCACGTAACGTGCCGCGCCGCCGGCATTCTCGAACACGAACAGGGTCGATTTGGCCGAGTCGAGGACCAGTGCGTACTTCTGTTCTTGCGGCATTTGCAGCAGGTATCGCGGCGCAAGCTCGCCCGGATTCTCGATCTGATAGCGCATCAGGCGTGCACGCGCCTCCTCTCGCAAACCGTTCACCTGCTCGGACGGGCCGCCCGAAGCGTTGCCGATGCTGTTGATCGGGCGGGAACGCGCGAGCAGCAGGTCTCCTCTCACCAGCTGCGCCAGGCGGAAATTAGGGTTCGACGCCAGCAGATTGTCGATCTGTTCGAGTGCGGAGGAGAATCGCCTCTCACCTATGTCCAGCATCGCCCGCACCAGCATCGCCTCGGGTGCAGCGAGCTGGCGTGCGACGACCGACGGCGGGCCCAGCCCCATCGCCCAGGCATACGATGCACCGGCCGTGGCGATTACCACCAGCGCCTGCACCAGTGTCTGCCTCGAACCCGCCTGATGTCGGCGTGACGGGGACATCAGTTCATTCTTTCCTGAAAGATCAACCAGCGGTCATTGTTTTTCGTGAGAACCAGCGTCTTGGCGCCGGAAGTGCTCAGAGTGTCGGACTTGTAACCCTGACGAAAGCTCACGATGGCCTGGCCATTCGCATCAAAGGAAACCTTGGGCGAGCCTACCGTGACCTCGATCGATATCGGTTTGGTGATGCGATCGCGCCGCATGGCCTCCCAAGCCGCGCGCGGTTCGCCGCCCGGTACCTGGAAACCGGGCGCGTAGTGGGCGAGGTAGGCATCCGCATCCTTCGCCGACCAGGCTTTGGCCCAGCCATTCACGGCAGCGAGCACGGCCTCGGTTTCCGCCTTGCCCGGTGCAGGCGACTTCGGCGACGGCTGTTTCTTGTCCTTTGCGTCGGATATCACGGCGGGGGCAACCGCGGATTCGGTTGCAACCACCGGCGACTTGCCCTTGCCCGGCACCACGCTGCTCGAGAACAGGTCCTTTATCATCGCCAGCTTGGTTTGCGCGGCGGCATTGCCGCGGTCGAGTTGCAGCGCCTTATCGTAGGCTTCACTCGCCATCTTGGCGTACACGTCGCCGAGATTCTCGTGCGCGATGGCGTAGCTCGGATGCGTGCGGATCGCCATTTCCAGCGACTTGCGCGCCTTGTCGTACTGCCCCTGCGAGGCATACAGGACGGCAAGATTGTTATAGGGTTCGGGCAATTCCGGATAGTCGTCGGTCAGGGCCGTGAATACCTTGATCGCGTCGTTCGGTTTGTTCTGCTCGGTGAGGATCAATCCTTTGAGGAAGCGTGCGCGCGCGTCGCGCGGATTCACGGTGATCGCGCCCTCGATTTTTTCCAGCGCGGCCGTATGGTTGCCCTGCTTGAATAAACGGCTGGCGTCGTCGTAGTTGTCGGCGGCCGCCGGTGCGCACTGCAATGCAAGTGCGAGCAGTGCGGCACCCAGCGCTGGGGATTGCAATCGGCTCATGTGCTAAACTTTACCTCAATAAGAAACGGTAGGTTATTGTAAATAATAGTAGATTCTATCAGTAGGGCGCCCCGTTCGACAATCCGACTGCGCCCGGGGCCTGCTGGCCCGTTTGGCGGCACCATGCACCCGACCCGGAATGAATCCCGATGCTGAAGATTTATAACTCGCTCACCCGCGCCAAGGAGACTTTTACCCCGATTTCCCCCGGAAAGGTGGGAATGTACGTGTGCGGGATGACGGTCTACGACTACTGCCACCTTGGCCACGCGCGCTTCATGGCGGTGTTCGATCTGGTCAAGCGCTGGCTGGTCGCGAGCGGCTTCGAAACTACGTATGTGCGCAACATTACCGACATCGACGACAAGATCATCAAGCGTGCCGCCGAGAACAACGAACCCATCGAGAAATTGACCACCCGTTTCATCGAAGCGATGAACCAGGACGCGGCTGCGCTCGGCGTGCAGAAGCCCGATGTCGAACCGCGCGCAACCGCCAATGTTCCGGAGATGGTGCGGCTTATCGCCGCGCTGATCGACAGGACCCTGGCCTACCAGGCGCCGAACGGCGACGTTTATTACTCGGTGCACAGATTCCCCGGCTACGGCAAGTTATCCGGCAAGACGCTGGACGAACTGCGTGCCGGCGAGCGCGTGGAAGTCGATGGCAGCAAGCGTGATCCGCTCGACTTCGTGCTGTGGAAATCGGCGAAGCCGGGCGAGCCGGCCTGGGATTCGCCCTGGGGCAAGGGGCGGCCCGGATGGCACATCGAGTGCTCGGCGATGAGCGAACGCTACCTCGGCAGCCACTTCGACATCCACGGCGGCGGCCAGGACTTGCAGTTTCCGCACCACGAGAACGAGATCGCCCAGTCGGAGGGCGCGCACGGGCACACGTTCGTGAACTACTGGATGCACAACGGATTCGTGCGCGTGGACAACGAGAAGATGTCGAAGTCGCTCGGCAATTTCTTCACCGTGCGCGAAATCCTGGCGAAGTACGACGCAGAAGTGGTGCGCTTTTTCATCGTGCGCGCGCACTATCGCAGCCCGCTTAACTACTCCGACCAGCACCTGGATGACGCGAGGGGAGCTCTGACCAGGCTATATACAGCGCTCAAAAGCGTGCCCGCGAGAGCGGCGAACATCGACTGGAACAATCCCCAAGCCGCGCGATTTCGCGAAGCGATGAACGACGACTTCAATAGCCCGGAAGCGGTTGCGGTGCTGTTCGACCTTGCCAACGAAGTCAATCGCAGCCAGTCCTCGAGCGCGGCCGCGCTGCTCAAGTCGCTTGGCGCAGTGCTTGGCCTGCTGCAACGCAATCCGGAAGAATTTCTGCGCGGCGATCTGCCCGACGGCTGGACCGTGGCACGGATCGAAGAAATGATCGCGGCGCGTGCGCGAGCAAAGCAGGCCAGGAATTTCGCCGAGTCCGACCGCATCCGCGACGAACTGCTCGCAGCCGGGATCGTGCTCGAAGACGGGCCCGCGGGCACGACCTGGCGCCGCAAGTAACGCGGCGTCGCGAGCATGAACAAGGGCCGCATCAGCGGCCCTTGTTATCGAGTCGCGACACCTATTCGGCGAAGAATTCCTTCACGCGATCCATCCAGCTTTTCGCGCGCGGGTTGTGGCGGCCGCTGTCGCGCTCGTTGATCTCCTCCAACTCCTGCAGCAATTCCTTCTGCCGCGGCGTGAGGTTCACCGGCGTCTCCACCACCACGTGGCATAGCAAGTCGCCGAAAGCGTTGCTGCGAACGCCCTTGATACCCTTGGCGCGCAAACGGAATACTTTTCCGGTCTGGGTCTCCGGTGGAATTTTGATCTTGGCGTAACCGTCCAGCGTGGGAATCTCGATCTCTCCTCCCAGTGTCGCCCTGGTGATGCTGATCGGCATCTCGCAGTGCAGATCATTGCCTTCACGGCTGAACACCTCGTGCTGACGGATATGGATGACCACATAGAGATCTCCCGCCGGACCGCCGTTGACCCCGGCCTCGCCTTCACCCGAAAGGCGGATACGGTCGCCCTCGTCCACACCCGCGGGGATCTTGACCGACAGCGTCTTCTGCCGCTTGACCCGGCCCGCGCCGTTGCACGTAGCGCAGGGACTTTGCACGACTTTGCCGCTGCCATGGCATTTCGGGCAGGTCTGCTGAATCGAGAAGAAGCCCTGCGTCATGCGCACCTGGCCCTGGCCGCCGCAGGTCGGACAAGTCATCGGCTGGGTGCCGGGTTTGGCGCCTGAGCCACCGCAAGTCGCGCACTCATCCATGGTCGGGATTCGCACCCGGGTTTCAGTGCCGCGTGCCGCTTCTTCCAGCGAGATTTCCAGGTTGTAGCGCAGGTCGGCGCCGCGGTAGACATTGGAGCGCTGGCGCCCCGCACCAAAGATATCGCCGAAAATATCGCCGAAGGCGTCGGCGAAAGTGCCGAAGCCCGCACCGGCCGCCCCGCCCCCATTCCCGAATGCGGATCGACCCCGGCGTGGCCGTACTGATCGTAGGCGCCGCGCTTGCCGGCGTCGGAGAGCACTTCGTAGGCTTCCTTCGCCTCCTTGAACAGCCCCTCGGACTTCGGGTTGTCCGGATTACGGTCCGGATGGTGCTTCATCGCCAGCTTCCGGTAGGCCTTCTTGATGTCCTCTTCGGAAGCGTCGCGATTGACGCCGAGCACCTCGTAGTAGTCGCGTTTCGACATTCAGTTCCTTGTTGGCAGGGTCGTCGCTTTATTTTTTTCCAGACGACGCAAGGGGTGAGCCGGAAATCCGCCTCACCCCTCACGCCTTACGCCTTACCTTATCACGCGGATTTCTTCTGGTCCTTTACTTCCTCGTATTCCGCATCCACCACGTTGCCGTCGTCTGGCTTGGCGCCGCCGGATTCCGGCTGGGGCTGAGCGCCTGCGCCCGGCGCCTGCTGCTGCGCGTACATCTTCTCCGCCAGCTTGTGCGATGCTTCCGCCAGGGTCTTGGACTTGGCCTCGATCGCTTCCTTGTCGCCGCTCTTGATGGCTTCTTCCGCCTCCTTGATTGCGGTCTCAATGTTGGTCTTCTCGTCCGCGGAAACCTTGTCGCCATGTTCGGCGAGCGATTTTTTCACCGCGTGGATGAGCGCGTCGCACTGGTTGCGCGCTTCCACCAGCTCGCGGGCCTTGCGATCCTCGTCGGCATGCGCCTCGGCGTCCTTTACCATGCGCTGGATCTCGTCTTCCTTGAGACCCGAATTCGCCTGGATCTTGATCTTGTTTTCCTTGCCGGTGGCCTTGTCCTTGGCCGAGACATGCAGGATGCCGTTGGCGTCGATATCAAAAGCGACTTCGATCTGCGGCATGCCGCGCGGCGACGGCGGGATGTCGGACAGGTTGAACTGACCGAGGCTCTTGTTGCCGGAAGCCATTTCGCGCTCGCCCTGCAGCACGTGGATCGTTACCGCCGTCTGGTTGTCGTCGGCGGTCGAGAACACCTGCTGTGCTTTGGTCGGAATCGTGGTGTTCTTCTGGATCAGCTTGGTCATCACGCCGCCCAGGGTTTCAATGCCCAGGCTGAGCGGCGTGACGTCGAGCAGCAGGACATCCTTGACGTCGCCCTGTAACACGCCGGCCTGAATCGCCGCGCCGATTGCGACCGCTTCGTCGGGGTTCACGTCCTTGCGCGGTTCCTTGCCGAAGATTTCCTTCACCTTTTCCTGGACCTTCGGCATGCGCGTCTGTCCGCCGACCAGGATCACGTCGGAGATGTCGGAGAGCTTCACGCCGGCATCCTTGATGGCGATGCGGCAAGGCTCCACGGTCTTCTGGATCAGTTCGTCGACCAGGCTTTCGAATTTGGCGCGGGTGACCTTGATCGCCAAGTGCCTGGGCCCGGATGCGTCGGCGGTGATGTACGGCAGGTTGATTTCGGTCTGCTGGCTGGATGACAGCTCGATCTTGGCCTTTTCGGCAGCTTCCTTGAGACGCTGCAGGGCAAGCACGTCCTTGCGCAGGTCGATTCCCTGTTCCTTCTTGAACTCATCGGCCAGATAGTCCATAAGCCGCTGGTCGAAGTCCTCGCCGCCAAGGAAGGTGTCGCCATTGGTCGAGAGCACCTCGAACTGGTGTTCCTTGTCCACCACGGCGATTTCGATGATGGAGATGTCGAACGTGCCGCCGCCCAGGTCGTATACCGCGATCTTGCGGTCGCCTTCCTTCTTGTCCATGCCAAAAGCGAGTGCCGCCGCCGTCGGCTCGTTGATGATGCGCTTGACTTCGAGCCCGGCGATGCGGCCGGCGTCCTTGGTGGCCTGGCGTTGCGAATCGTTGAAGTAGGCGGGCACGGTGATCACCGCCTCGGTGACCGGCTCGCCGAGATAGTCCTCGGCGGTCTTCTTCATCTTCAACAATACCTGCGCCGACACCTCGGGCGGCGAGATTCTTTTTCCGCGCACTTCGATCCAGGCGTCGCCGTTGTTGTTCTCGACAATTTTGTAGGGCATCAGGTCGATGTCCTTCTGCACTTCCTTTTCAGTGAAACGGCGGCCGATCAGGCGCTTGACCGCGAACAGCGTGTTCTTGGGGTTGGTGACCGCCTGGCGCTTGGCCGGCGCGCCGACCAGGATTTCGCCGTCTTCCATGTAGGCAACGATCGAGGGCGTGGTGCGCGCGCCTTCGGAGTTCTCGATCACCTTGGGCTGGCCACTCTCCATCACGGCGACGCAGGAATTCGTGGTGCCGAGGTCAATACCGATAATCTTTCCCATGGTCGTTCCTTTGTTCGAAAGTGAAAATGCCTTTGATTACCAAGATTTGGTCTTGTGTCCTGAAAATCAAGCCGAGTTGCGCGATTTCGCGATGGTAACCAGCGCCGGACGGATCACCCGGTCGTTCAGGTTGTAGCCCTTCTGCAGCACGCTGATCACGGTATTGGGGTCGGCATCGGCTTCCACCACGCCTATGCCCTGATGTTTGTGGGGGTCAAACTTCTCCCCTAATGGGTTGATTTCCTTGATGGAAAACTTCTCGAACGCATTGGTCAGCTGCTTCAGCGTCAACTCCACGCCGCTTTTCAGAGCATCGGTGGAGCCGTTGCCGGATGCGAGCGCCGCCTCCAGGCTGTCGCGTACCGAAAGCAGTTCGACGGCAAAACCTTCGAGGGCGTACTTGTGAGCGTTGGCAATGTCGGTCTGCGCGCGCCGGCGGACGTTTTCGGTCTCGGCCTTGGCGCGCAGCCAGGCATCGTGGTGTTCCTCGGCCGCCAGCTCGGCCTTCTTCAGCAACTCTTCCATGCCCGGAATGGTGTCGACTGTCCGGACCTCATTGGCCGTGTCCTCGGCCCTTACCGAGGCCGCGTCGTCGTCGTGTTGCGGCACTCCCGCCGCATTTTCCTGGTCCCGCATCAGCCCCTCCTGAATCCAAGTTTCCAAGAATGTTGGGGTCCGGCACTGCCATTTCAACCCCGCCGCGGCGTCGTGCCCGGCCCGAGCACCGCCCGAATTCAGTGGATTCCGGCGCAAGGAAGTGCTTACTCTCTGGCTTCGGCGACGAGCGCGGGAAAGCGCAACGACTATACTACCGGCCGCGTCCACGCCCGGGCCGCGGGCGACATCGGAATTCCAACGGGGAGTCCTGAATGAACAAGTATGTTCTGCTTGCGTATGCGACCGTGTGGTCGATTGTGGCGCCTCCGGTGTTAGCGGAACCGCTGGTGCGGGTGCACGCCACCTACTTCTACGTCGACGGTCCGTCAGCGACCGTTCTGGCAGCACAAATCGAGCAGAACGGTCCGCCCGGTGCGGATGGCAAACGCTATGCTGGAAAGACCAAGTGGGACGTGCAGTGGAAGTTCAAGCACGAACAGCATGGAGTCACTTGCGAAATGAAGGAGGTGGCGGTCGCGGTTGGCGTTGCCCAGACCCTGCCAAAGTGGCGCAGCGAGAAAAAGGGCGTGGCCGCATTGAAGACCCGCTGGCAGCAATTTACCGACGCCCTCAAACGCCACGAGGACGGCCACAAGGATCACGGTGTCGCCGCCGGCAGGGAAATTGAAGCCGCGCTGCTTGCCGCAAAGCCGGCCAGTAACTGCGAGGATCTTGCCGCGAGCGCGAACTCCGCGGCCGACGCCATCGTGAAGAGGTATCAGAAACTCGACCAGGAGTACGACCGCAAGACCGGCCACGGCCGCACCCAGGGCGCGGCGCTGCTTTAATACGCTAGTTTTTTGCACCCATCGCAAGCGCGCGGGTGCGACTCTCCGCGGCGGCGCGCAGTGCCGGGGCCTGATCCCAGTCGGTGGATGCCCAGCCGTGCATGTTTTCCGCCGCGATGCGGGCCAGCGCCTGAATCCATTCGTGGCGCTCGTTCAGGCAGGGAATGCAGTGGAAATCCCCGCCCCCTGCCTTGAGGAAGGCGGCCTTGTTCTCGATGCCGATTTCCTCCAGAGTCTCCAGGCAATCGGAGACGAATCCCGGACACACCACGTCGACACGAGAGGTCTTGCGTTTGCCCAGTGTTGTGACTGAGTCGATGGTGTAAGGCTTGAGCCACTCGGTGCGGCCGAAGCGCGATTGGAAAGTCACCACATATTGCTCCGGCTTGAGCCCGAGTTCCTGAGCCAGCATCCGGGCGGTCACCTGGCACTCGCAGTGGTAAGGATCGCCGCGATCAAGCGTGAAGCGCGGCACGCCGTGAAAGCTCATCACCACTCTGTCCGGCCGGCCATTCACCATCCAGTAGTCGTTGACATTCTTGGCCAGCGCACCGATGTACGCGGGGTGGTCATGGTAGTGCTTGATCAGCCGCAGCGCCGGCGCGTTGCGCATTTTCCTGACTGCATCGAATACCGCGTCGAAGGCGCTCGCGGTGGTGCTCGCCGCATACTGCGGATACAGCGGCAGCACCAGAATCCGATCGCATCCCTGGCCGCGCAGTTCGCCGAGCGCGTTGCCGACCGACGGTTCGCCGTAGCGCATCGCCCAGGCGATCGCGTGCGGGGTTTTCACGCGCTCGCCGAGATAGCCCTTCAACAGCATCGCCTGTTTTTCAGTGTGGATCCTCAGCGGGGAGCCGTCCCGGGTCCAGATCTTTGCGTACTTCGCAGCCGACCTTTTCGGTCGCGTGTTGAGGATGATGCCGTTGAGGATCGGCCACCAGACCAGCCTCGGTATTTCGACTACGCGCGGATCGGACAGGAATTGCTTGAGGTACCGCTTCACCGCCCCGGCCGTTGGTGTCGCGGGTGTCCCGAGGTTGATCAACAGAATTCCGGTCCTGGCGATCGTGCCGTGCTGGAACCCGGGTTCGGGAAGAAAGGACATAGGGTTGAGGGGTGCGGGGGCGAGGGGTGAGGGGTGAGGCGAGAGGCGTCAGGTTGCGCGAGTACCGCGCGTAATGCCCCAAAGTTTTAGCTCGGGCATCCTGCCTCTACCAAATTCAATGCTGTGAGAGCGCGCTCGAAAGCAGCTTGGCGGTGATGTCCACGATCGGGATCACGCGTTCGTAGGCCATGCGGGTGGGGCCGACCACACCCACCGTGCCGACCACCTGGCCGTCCACTTCGTAAGGCGCAGTCACCACGCTGCACTCGTCCAGAGGCACCAGGCCGGACTCGCCGCCGATGAAAATCTGCACGCCTTGCGCGCGGCTGCTGATATCAAGGAGCTGCAACAGGCTGGTCTTCTGCTCGAACATGTCGAACAACCTCCTCAGGCTCGCCATGTTCGACGACAGATCCTGCACGTGCAGCAGGTTGTGCTCCCCGGAAAGCACGTAGTCCTCCGAGTTGTGGCTCATCACCTCGGTGCCGGCCTCGAGCGCCTGGGTCATGAGCCGCGTCATGTCCTCGCGCAGCTTGCGCAGTTCATCCTGGACGCGCACCTTGATCTCGTCGAAGGTCAGACCGGAGAAGTTCTGGTTAAGGAAATTGGCGCCTTCGACAAGTTCCGAGGGCTCGTACGCGCGATCGGTGAGGATGATGCGGTTCTGCACATCCCCGTCAGGGGCGACGATGATCAGCAGGATGCGCCTTTCCGACAGGCGCAGAAATTCGATGTGGCGGAATGCAGCGCTCCTGCGCTTGGGCGTCATCACCACACCGGCGAAACGGGTGAGATCGGACAGCAGGTGCGAGGCCTGCAACACCAGTTTCTGCGTGTTGTCGGGTTGCAACTGGCCCTCGAGCTGATTGATCTCCATCTGGTCGAGCGGCCTGACCTTGAGCAGTGTGTCGACGAAGAAGCGGTAGCCACGCGGCGTCGGTATGCGGCCGGCCGAAGTGTGCGGGCTGGAGATGAATCCCAGTTCTTCGAGGTCCGCCATGATGTTGCGGATACTCGCCGGGCTCAGTTCGAGTCCGGAATACCTGGCGAGCGCTCGCGAACCGACCGGCTGCCCTTCGGCAATGTAGCGCTCCACCAGCATTTTCAGCAGGATCTGCGCGCGTTCGCTCGGCACGGAATCGTTCGTCGCCATGTGGCTATTCTACAAAGCTTTTCGGCATCGAAGCAGCTTTCGTTGGGTGTTCCTGCGGAACCGGCGGTTCGGAGGGAAATGTGCTTTAATTCCGGGCATGTCGAGCGCATTCAAGACCATCGCACTGATCGGCAAGTACAAGAGCCCCGAGATCGCCGAGCCGCTTCTGCGGCTGGCGGATTTCCTCAAGGGACGCGGCGTCAGGATCGTGCTCGATCCGCTGACGGCCGCGCACATCGGCAAGAACAATCACGCCGTGCTGCCGCTCGACGATGTCGGCCGGTCCGCCGAACTGGCCATCGTCATCGGCGGCGACGGCACCATGCTCAACATCGCGCGCACTTTCGCGCCTTACAACGTGGCGCTTGTGGGGATCAACCAGGGGCGGCTCGGGTTTCTCACCGATCTGTCGATGGACACCATGTTCGAGACCATCGGCTCCATCCTCGATGGCAGCTTCATCACCGAATCGCGCATGTTGCTGCAGGCTGCGGTGTTGCGCGGCGAGCGCCAGGTGTTGGACGTGCTGGCATTCAATGACGTGTCGGTGAACAAGGGCGCGGAGGGCAGCCTGATCGAGATCGAAGTGCACATCGACGGACAATTTGTCTACAACCTGCGCTCGGACGGGCTGATCGTTGCCTCCCCCACCGGCTCGACCGCGTACGCGCTTTCTTCCGGCGGCCCGATTCTGCATCCCAGCCTGAACGTCATTGGCCTGGTCCCGGTCTGTCCGCACACGCTTTCGAACCGCCCGATCGTGGTGAGCAGCGAGTCGGTGATCGAAATCCTGATTCACAAGGCGGCGGACGCGCGCGCGCATTTCGACAGCCATTCGCACCACGAACTCCAGGAACGCGACAAGGTCATCGTGCGCCGATGTCCGCACGCGATCCGCCTGCTCCATCCGCTGGGCCACAACTACTATCACATGCTCCGGGAAAAGCTCCATTGGAGCGAAACCCTGTAACGACGATCAGTCATCGCCGCCGGTTTTTCAGCAGCCATGTTGCGCAGCCTCAGCATCCGCGACTTCGTAATCGTCGACAAGCTCGACCTCGAATTTCAGCCCGGCTTCACCGTGCTGACCGGGGAAACCGGTGCCGGCAAGTCCATCCTGATCGACGCGCTGGCCGCGGTGCTGGGCAGCCGCGCCGAATCCGGGCAGGTCCGTGAAGGAAAAGACAAGACCGAAGTGAGCGCGGAATTCTCGATCGAGGAGGCGCCCACCGTTTCGGATTATCTGGCCGAAAATGATCTCGCCGGCGATGACGGCACGTGCCTGCTGCGCCGGGTGATCGAGTCTTCGGGCCGCTCGCGCGCGTACGTCAACGGCCGTCCGGCGACGGTGCTGCAGCTTAAGGAGATCGGCGAACTCCTGGTGGACATCCACGGCCAGCATGCTCATCAGTCGCTGCTGCGCGCGGGCGCGCAGCGCGACCTGCTGGACGGCTACGCCGGCGCCGCCGATCGGGCGCGCGAAGTTGCGGCGGCATTCCGCGCTTGGCAGGACATCCGGAGCCAGCGGCTGGCGCTGGATAGCGGTGCGCAAGCGCTGGAAGCCGAGCGCGAGCAACTGCAGTGGCAGGTGAAGGAACTTGATGCGCTCGGGTTCCGCGCCGAGGAATGGGAGGAACTGCAGGCGGAACACAAACGCCTCGCCCATGCCGCCAGCCTGATCGAAGCGGTGCAGTTCAGTCTGGAGGTGCTGTCCGAAGGCGAGATGTCCACGCTTGCCGCAGTCGCTTCGGTGAATTCGCGCCTCGAGGGCATGACCGATTTCGACCCGCAGTTGAAGGAAATTCTCTCTGCGCTCGAGCCGGCGCAGATCCAGTTGCAGGAGGCCGTCTACAGCCTGCGCCATTATCAGAGCCGCCTGGACCTGGACCCGCAGCGGCTGCGCGAGGTGGACGCCCGGCTCGACGCCGTGCACACGGCGTCGCGCAAATTCAGGGTAAGTCCGCCGGAGATGCCGGAACATCTGGCGAAAATGAAGGCGCGGCTCGCCGAACTGGAGGCCGGGTTCGACCCGGAAGCGCTGCGCCAGCGCGAGAGCGAGGCGCAAGCGCACTGGCAGGAATGCGCGAAGAAGCTCTCTGCAGCACGCAAGAAATCCGCGGCGGATTTTACCAGGAGAGTTACCGCCTCGATGCAGGCGCTGGCGATGGGTGGCGGCGCATTCGAGATTGCTCTGCATCCCCTGAGCGAAGCTACTGCACATGGCATGGAGCAGATCGAATTTCTGGTTGCCGGCCACGCCGGCGCTACGCCGCTGGCGCTGGCGAAGGTGGCCTCCGGTGGCGAACTCTCGCGCATAAGCCTGGCGATCCAGACCGTGACCAGCCAGGTGGCCGCCGTGCCGACGCTGATTTTCGACGAAGTGGATGCCGGCATCGGCGGGCGCGTCGCCGAAATCGTCGGCCGGATGCTCAGGGAACTCGGCAGCCGTCATCAGGTGATGTGCGTCACCCACCTGCCGCAAGTGGCCGCGGCCGCAAACCAGCAATGGCAAGTGAGCAAATCGGCGGCCAATGGCAAAGTGGCGAGCCAGGTGGCAGTGCTGGATCGTGCCTCCCGGGTCGAGGAAATTGCGCGCATGCTCGGCGGCGTGAAGATCACCGAAACCACGCGCAAGCACGCCGCGGAATTGCTCGGGTCCGGCGCGCGCTAGCGCGATCTGGAATGGCCGCCGTGGAAGACACACTGGTTGTGCAGGCCGCCGACGCGGTCGAAGTCGGGTTGCCGGTTGCCGGCATAGGCAGCCGCAGCTACGCCTTCCTGATCGACTGGCACATCCGCTTACTTCTGGCGTTGGCCTGGCTGCTGCTGATCGCGGTGCTGCTTGGTCTATTGTCGCCGGCGGAGGAATTCTTCCGGCCTTTGCTGAATGCCGGCAAGCTGACCGTGTACGTGGCGTTGTTGCCGGCGGCGGCGATTTATTTTCTCTACCACCCCGTGCTCGAGATCGCGATGCAGGGCCGCACGCCGGGAAAGCGCATGGCGGGGATACGCATCGTCACCGAGCGCGCGCTGACTCCCGACGCCGGCGCGCTGATCATCCGCAACGTCTTCAGGCTGGTGGATTCGCTGCCGGCGTTCTATGTGCTCGGGCTGGTGGTGGCGATGTTAACCCCGCGCCAGGTGCGCATTGGCGACATTGCCGCCGGTACGCTGCTGGTTTACGACAGCGGCAAGGGCAAGCTCGATTTCGACGGTGTGATCGGCTCATCCACCTCACGGCTCTCGCCCGGCGATCGGGAGCTGCTGGACGATCTGCTCGAGCGCTGGCGCGGGCTCGAAGCGCCATTGCGCCGTGGCCTCGCGGAAAAATTCCTGGCGCGCATCGGCGAACCGGTGGCGGGCAACGATAGCGAGGCCGGGCTGCGCAAGCGCCTGCGCAAGCTCAGGGATGAGTCCCGTGGCAAACCGGCCTGAGGCCGCGCTCGCGGCCTGGCTCCAGGGACGCGCCGCGCAATGGCAGCGTCTGAGCCGGGCGCTCGCCGAGGTCAGCGCGCGCCGGCAGGCGGATTTGCCGCAATTGAAGGAACTGGTGAGCGGCTACCGCGCGCTCGCGCGCGACGTGTCGCTGGTACGGGCTGCGGCGCCCGACGCCAGGCTGGTGGATCGGCTGGAAGCGCTGCTTACGCAGGCGCGCGAGGTGATCCACCGCAGACCGGGCAACGTTCGCGATGCCCTGACCGGTTTGTTTCGCGACGGCGCGGCGCGGGTGGCCTTCGAGTTGCGCGGGCGCATCGCCGCGGTCACGGCTCTTTTTCTCGCCAGTGCCGCGGCCGGCTGGTGGCTGGTGCACCGTTACCCGGAGCTGGCGGCGCTGTTCGCTTCCGAGCAGATGATCAACGGCGTGCAGCGCGGCGAACTCTGGACTGACGGATTGATCAACATTGTGCCCTCGGCGCTGCTGTCGCTGGGGATCATGAGCAACAACATCGTGGTTACGCTGTTCGCGTTTACGCTGGGTGCCCTGTACGGACTTGGCACGCTGTATATCGTCGGCATGAACGGGCTGATGCTGGGCGGGGTGTTTGCGCTGACGGCGCAGCACGGCCTGGCGGGCCGGCTTGCAGAGTTCGTGGTCGCGCACGGCATGGTCGAGATCTCTGTAATCCTGCTCGCCGCGGCGGTCGGAGTCGAGCTCGGAGAAGCCCTGGCGCGTCCGGGCAACCGCAGCCGGGCGCACGCGTTTCGCGAGGCTGTGCGCCGCGCCGGACAGTTGCTGCCGGTGTGCGTGGTCTTCCTGGTCGGCGCAGGACTGATCGAAGGATACGTTTCGCCCGATCCGCATTTCGCCATGGCGCAGCGCATTGCCATCGGTGTGGCCTATTGGCTGCTCCTGGTGCTGGTGCTCAGCGGCAGGCTGCGGCGGCGGCCACCCCGCCGCTCAGACCTGATGCTGTGAGCGCAGGGATTCGTAGGACCGCAGCACCGCGCGATCGAGCTGGGCCGGCACGGTTGTGACCGCTTGTGCGCCGCTGCGGCGCAGCCGCAGCGTCATGCCGCGCACCGACTGCAGCATTTCCGCGGCGGCAAACGCCTGGTAAGGATGGAGCCAGTGGCTGGATTGCCGGTGGTGCAGCGACAGCGTGTCCTCATCCAGCGTGCCCGCGATCAGAGGCAGATGCTTGGGCGCCAGCAACTGCACGGCGCGCAACAACTGGGCGGGATCCTGGCTTTCGTCCACATCCGTGAGCAGCACCACCAGGCTGCGCTGATGCAGCAGGCGGCGCGCCAGCAGCGCGGCCGCCAGCGGGTTGGATTCGGAACCGACCGGGCGCGCCTGCTCGAGAATGCGGCGCACCCCGAGCAGCGCCGCTGCCCCATGTCCCGGCGGCAGCGCCGCCAGCGGACGCTCGGCAAACACGATGATTCCGACGTGATCGCCGTTCAGGATCGCTCTTTCCGCCAGCCTGGCGGCAACGTTCACGTAGTGGTGCAGCCGGCTCAGCGTCCCGGCCTGAAGGTTCGAAGTCCTGCCTGCATCCAGCAGAACTAGCAGTTCCAGGTTGCGCTCCTCGCTGTGCAGGCGCACGGTATAACGCTGGCTGCGCGCGGTGGCTTTCCAGTCGATCGCCCGCATCGGATCGCCGGGCCGATAGTCACGCAATCCGATCAGTTCGAAGCCGGCGCCCGCGCTGCGTTGCGCCCGCTCGCCCTGGGGACGGGTGCCGGGCCCGCGCTCAGCACCGCGCAGCCGCGCCGGCACGACTTTCAGACGGTGCGCGATGTCGAACTTGCGGGACCACCACGCCAGTCCGAACATGCCGCGCGTGCGGGTGTAGACCGGCTGCCAGTCGAGCGTGCCCAGTTTCTGCGCCGTGAACGCAGAAGAATGCACTACGTCGCCGTGCGCCGGCACCGTGTAAGCGGCAATCGAGTCGCCGCCGCTCAGGCCGTTGGCAAAGACCTGTTGCAGTTCGACCCTGAGCGGCCGTTCGCCGTCGTTGCCGAGAACCAGGTCCGCAGTGGCCGGCTGGCCAAGCAAGACGCGCTCGGGAATGCCTGGCGAGATGCGGAGTCCGCGCCGCCGCGCGGCAATGCCTTCCAGCAGCAGCCCGATCAGCAGGCTCGCTGCCGGCACGCGCCACAAGTCTGGCCAGGGATCGTCCTGCCACTGGCCGACGATTCCGAGCAGCGTCACCGCCGCCGCGACCACATAAGACCGTGCGGTCAGGTTCATCCCGGAGAGCCAGATCCGGATGAAGGTGTGCGGCGTCTCACTCGCGCGGTACCTTGACGCTGTCGAGGATGCTTTGTGCGACCTGAAGGTCGCCGACCCCTTCGAGCGCAGCGTCCGGGGTCAGCATCAGGCGGTGCGGCAGAACGAAGCGGGCCATGGCCTTGACGTCGTCGGGCGCGACGAATTCCGCGTCGCGCAGTGCCGCCGCAATGCGGGCGCAACGCATCAGCGCCAGCGCACCGCGGGTGGACAGGCCCAGGTTGATCTGGGAGTGGTTGCGGCTGGCGGCGGCGATGTCGGTGACGTAGCCGTAGATCGCCTCGGACACATGCACTTTTGCGACTTGCGCGCGCGCCAGAGCCAGGGCATCGCCGGCGAGCGGGGTGATCGGCGCAGTCGCGTTGAAGTGCCCGCCGCGCAGGTCGTAGGTGCGCAGCACCTTGTGCTCCATCGCCGCCGCCGGATAGTCCACGTCTAGCCGCATCAGGAAGCGGTCGAGCTGCGACTCGGGAAGCGGAAAGGTGCCCTCGAAATCGCGCGGGTTCTGGGTCGCGATGACCAGGAAGTCCTGCGGCAGGCTGTAGGTCTTGCGGTCGATGGTGACCTGGAACTCCTCCATTGCCTGAAGCAGTGCCGACTGGGTCTTCGGCCCGGAGCGGTTGATCTCGTCGACCAGCACGATGCTGGCGAACAGCGGTCCCGGGACGAACTCGAACTTTTTCTCCTCGCGGCTGAAGATGTGGATGCCGGTGATGTCCGAGGGCATCAGGTCGGCGGTGCATTGCACGCGGTTGAAGCTGCCGCCGAGCGCCGCTGCGACCGATTTCGCCAGCAGGGTCTTGCCGATGCCGGGCACGCCCTGCAGCAACACGTGGCCGCCGGCGATCAGCCCGATGCACAGTCCGTGTATGACCTGGTCCATGCCGAACACCACGGTTTCCAGTTGAGTGCGCAGTTGCTGTTCGAGGCTGGAAGCGGGATTGCTCATTGCAGGTGTTTCCTTATGCTGTTGATGAGGTTGTTCAGGCGTACCAGGTCGGGCGTGCGCCCCTGCGCAAGCCCGGCGTGCATTGCCCTCAGTTCGTCGATCCGGTTGCGCGGCACGCGCGGGTAACGTGCCAGCAGTTCCCAGTCAATGGCGTCTGCGCCGGAACCGGCGCCGCGCACCTCCGCGAAAAAGTGGCGCAGCAGACCCAGCGCGACCTCGCGGCCGGCCAGGCGCCTTGCGAACAGTCCGCCCACCGCGCGCACGAAGTCCACGGCACGCGGCAGCTCGGGCGGCCGAATCAGCGGGGCGATGCGGTTGCTGCGCCCAACAATATAGATGAGCCAGAAGCCGACGATGAACCACAGCGTGGCGTGCAGTCGCGCGTCGCCGAAGAACGCACTCGGGTCGTAGACTTCGGTCAGGCCCTGATGCATGTCGTCGAAAATCACCCAGCCGTCCGCGCCCAGCGAACCGGCCACGATGTTGGCCAGCAGGCGCGCGTTGTCGCCAGCGCCGAGGGTGGCGTTGCCGAACAGGTCGGCGTAGCCGCTGATCCAGCCGGTGCCCTCGCCGATGCGCACTTGCCAGAACGCCGGAGATCGCGCCAAAGGATCGTCGAGCAATGCCAGACTGGTGCGGAATTTTTCCTTCGACTTGAGCGCCAGAGGATAGAGTAAATTCGTGCGCACCTGCACCTCTTGCACTGCCTTCAGGACCGGGTGTGGGCCGCGGGGAATCAGTCTGCGTGGCCGAGGCCGGCCATCCTTGTCGAGTTGCAACTGTGCCGTGGCTGCGTCCCCGGACTCTTCCGCCTGATCGCCTTCCGGGTCCGCGAATTCCAGGCTGAATCCGAGCGCGGCCGGCATGCCTGGTGGCTGCGCGAGGCGAAGCTGCGGCTGTGCGAAAACCTCCATGCTGCCGTCGAGCACCAGCACCGCATTGCCGCGCTCGATCCAGTCTTTCAACGCGTCGATTTCCAGTTGCCGTGCCGGCAGGGTCTGCGGCAACGTCAAAATCATGAGATTGCCGCGTTCCGGCAGGCCCGCATCTGCCGGCAGCCGGTCGTAGCGGCTGCGCAGGCTCCTGACGCGGATGCCGCTTGACTCGATCCAGGATTGCAGGCCCCGAAGCCCGCGGCTGCCACGGTCCGCGGTCGTCGGCATGGATTCCGGCGCGGTATCGGGTTCACGCGGGCCGATCAGGAGCACGAACACCAGGTACACGGCAGCCAGCGCGCCGAGCAGAGTGACGAGGCGCTCTTTCATCGGGGTGCCGCGCCGGCTGCTGGCGTGCCGACGATGGCGTGCGCAGCCTGGTGCAGCGGCGCAAGCTGGGCCGCCACCACCAACCGGTTGCCGAACAATACCGCATCGGCCGCTGCAGCCAGCTCGGCAAAAGCTGCGGCATGAGCACGCGCCGCAGCGCCGAGCCGTGCCAGCATTTCCCTGTTGGTAAGGCTCTGGTCGTCCGGTAGCAGGCCACGCTCGATCAGTTCCTGCAGCACCAGACGCAGCAGTGCCGCCGGTTGTTGGGCGGGAGGAAGATTGGTCACGTCTTTCCAGGCGAGTTTGGCGGCACCGGCGGCGGCCGGCACGCGGCCGGCGCGTTGCATTCGGCTTCGTCGCTGCAGCCACGTCGACAGATTGGCCGTGCGCAACTCGTTGACCACGACCGCCAGCGCCAGCAGCAGTATCACAGCCACGCTGGCGCGCAGGATGAGGTCCGCAAGCCACTCCGGGGGGTCCAGCGACTTGAGGAATTGTGTCAGCCACCGGTAGTCAGATTCTCCGCTGCCGCGCAGCTTTTGCGCCAGCCAGTCCTTGAATCGTTGCCACCAGGAAACCGGCGGCTTGGGTTCCACTTCCAGCGTGCGCGCCAGCAGTTCCGGCAGCGCCGCAAGATCGAATCGCTCTACGCCGGCAGGCGGGCTTCGAAAAGAGCCCAGCAGCGCGCGCAGGTCGCGAAGCTGGTCAGGGGTGGTTTGCAAATCGAGGGGTTGGCTCAATGAACCTGCGGCCGGCAATGCTGCAACCGACTGTGCGAGCCCGGGACAGACTTCTTCCAGAATCAGGCGCCGGTAAGGCGGTACCGGCTCGGCCCCGGCGTTGAGCGTACTGAGGCACCGATCCAAGCGCCGGCCGATTTCATCTGCGCGGGCATCGGCGTCCGCTGAAGCCCGCGCGACCGGCAGCGCCAGCGCGCTGAACAACAGGCCGAGCAGTAAGAAACAGCGGCGCGCCGCGTCAGGCCATCCGCGCCGCAAGATCGTGACCTTCCTTCCTCAATTTCAGATCGTGGTACTGCACGATCATGATCGAGTAGATCAGGGGTGCGGTGATGCCGCCGATCGCGGCTTCAACCAGGCTTACCGTAATCAATGCGTCGCTCGAGGCCTTGCCTTCCGACATGACCAGAGTGACGCCAAAAACAATCATGAGGCCGATGTATAGAATCATCACGATGACCACCGGGACGGAAACCACGGTCAGCGTGCGCCACCAGTTGCCCCAGACCAGCCGGTGGCTGCGCTTGAGCGAAGCCAGCGCCGATTCCCCGTCGAGGACGATGGCGAAAAACCCGAACGACAGGCTCAGCGACAGGATGATGCCGGGGATGACGAGCAATATCAGGCCGCCGGCCATTGCAAGTAAGTACAGGATGGCTGCGCCGATGAGCGAGAGTACGCACTGGACGCCCCGAGCCAGCGCCTGTCCGGCGCTTGCCTCGTGCATGCCGGCCGCGGCGCCGAGCCGGTAAACAACTGCGCCGATCAGGATCATGTAGATCGGCAGCGCCACCAGGAAGACGACCAGAACAGTCGATCCGGGTATCGGACTTTCGGTCGTTTCGGGGCCGTTCATGAGGACGTTGGCGATGTTCGGGATTGCGAGCACCACAGCCGCCGCCAGTGACAAAGGAAAAACGCCGGCAAATGCCTTGACGAACAACTTGAAACCGCTGTCGAGTACCCTGCCTATGGTCTGCGGTTCACTCGCGAGTGCCACCATGTCTGTCCCCCAAGTGTGGTTGCGACGAAATTCCACGGCCCGAACGAACGTCCGCGGCCGCTCCCGCCGTCATGGCGGATGCCCGTTCCGGAAAGCGACCGGCATTCGCCGGATTCGCAGTTTCAGGATTTGTTCCGGTTCGGACAGTCGGCCTTGATGCAGTCGGCATACAACTGCAACGAATGCTCGTGGATGGTGAAGCCGCGGTCCTTGGCGATCCTGACCTGGCGACGCTCGATTTCCGGATCGTAGAACTCCTCGACCTGTCCGCATTGGATGCAGACCAGGTGATCGTGGTGGCCGCCCTGGTTGAGTTCGAATACCGCCTTGCCGGATTCGAAATGGTGGCGGATCAGGATGCCCGCCTGCTCGAACTGGGTGAGCACCCGGTAGATGGTTGCCAATCCGATCTCCATGCCTTCCTTCATCAGCATCTTGTAGACGTCCTCGGCGGTGAGGTGGCGCACGTCGCTGTTCTCGAACAGGTCGAGAATCTTCAGGCGGGGTAGTGTGGCCTTCAGTCCGATGTTCTTGAGATCGTGCGGTGTGGTCATGACAGGACTGACAGGAAAGGGTTGGTGAATTATCATAGCGGCTTTCAAACCACTTGGATACCGCGTCCGGACGCCGTTGCCGCCGGATGACGCTGCTCACTTCATGCGCCTACTCTGGCTTCTGTCTGCCCTGCTCGCCGGTTGCATGCTTGCACCCCACAGGATCGACATCCAGCAGGGAAACTTCGTGGACCAGGCAATGGTCGCGAAGCTCAAGCCCGACATGACGCGCTCGCAGGTGCGCTTCATCCTCGGCACGCCGCTGGTCGCCGACGTGTTTCATCCCAACCGCTGGGACTATGTGTATCTGACCGGCAAGGCGGGAGAGGTGCGCCGGCAACACAAGATCACAGTGGTCTTCGATGGCGACAAGCTCAAGTACATCGATGGCGATGTGGTTACCACTGAGAATCTCTCGCGCGCGCCGACCGAGACCGCCAATCCCTGATCCGGGCCCACGTCCCGAATTCGAATCGCCGACTGCCGATGACACCTCAGAGAATCGCAATCGCGGGCAGTACCGGCCGCATGGGCCGCGCGCTGATCGAAGCGTTGGCGCAGGCCGGCGACTTCCAGTTCAAGGCCGCCCTCGAGCGTCCTGACAGCCCGTTTCTCGGCAAGGACGCGGGCGAGCTGGTGGGGTCGCCGTGCGGCGTGCGGATTTCGGCCGACCTCGAGCGCTCGCTTGCGGACTGCGACGTGCTGGTGGATTTCACCCGGCCCGAGGCTACGCTCAAACATATCGAGATCTGCCGCAGCCGCGGCATCCGCATGGTGATCGGGACTACGGGATTTACGCCGGAGCAGAAGAAGCTGATCAGCGCCGCTTCCCGGGACATCGCGATGGTGATGGCCCCCAACATGAGTGTCGGAGTGAACCTGACTTTCAGACTGATCGAGTTGGCGGCGAAAATCCTGAACGAAGGTTACGACGTCGAAATCATCGAGGCGCATCACCGTCACAAGGTGGATGCGCCCTCGGGCACGGCGTTGCGCATGGGGGAAGTCATCGCCCAGGCCCTGGGACGCGAGCTCGCTGAATGCGCTGTCTATGGCCGTGAGGGCGTGACCGGCGAGCGCAAGCCCGCCACCATTGGCTTCGCCACCGTGCGCGGCGGCGACATCGTCGGAGACCATACTGCGCTGTTCGCGGGCACGGGCGAACGCATCGAGATCACCCACAGGGCCGCAAGCCGCGCCACGTTTGCGCTCGGCGCGCTCAGAGCAGCCCGTTTCTTGATGGGGAAGAAGACAGGCTTGTTTGACATGCAGGATGTGCTCGGCCTGAAGTAGGCATGTTGGCGCCGCGTTGAACCGCGCCGTGCCTTCCTCTATAATGCGCGCTCACAATGAAAGCGGGAGGGGCGTGTGCCTCTCCCGCTTTCCATATGTAGAGTACCCTTCCAACCCGCGCTTCCCGGGAGTCCTACTTGCCTGCGCCCGACCGTCAGCCTGCCGTCCTAGTGCTCGCCGACGGCACGATTTTCCGGGGCATTTCCATTGGTGCGCAGACACACACCGCCGGCGAGGTCGTGTTCAACACCGCAATCACCGGCTACCAGGAAATCCTCACCGATCCGTCCTATTGCCGGCAGATCGTCACCCTGACGTATCCGCACATCGGCAACGTCGGTGTCAATCCGGAAGACATTGAATCCGCCAAGGTCTTTGTCGCGGGGCTGGTGATTCGCGACCTGCCGGTGCTTGCCAGCAACTTCCGCCGCACACAGGACCTGTCCGACTATCTCAAGGCGCAGGGCATCGCGGCGATCGCCGGCATCGATACCCGCAAGCTCACCCGCATCCTGCGTGAGAAAGGTGCGCAAAACGGTTGCCTGATGGGCGGCCGGGTAGACGAGGCGTTGGCGCTGAAGGAAGCGCGCGCCTTTCCCGGGTTGGCCGGCATGGACCTGGCGAAAGTGGTGAGTTGCTCCAAATCCTACGAATGGAACCAGACCGACTGGGCGCTGGGCAAAGGTTACGGCTCCCGGCCCGCGCAGACATATCACGTCGTGGCGTACGACTACGGCATCAAGTACAACATTCTGCGCAAACTCGCCGGCCGCGGCTGCCGCCTGACCGTACTGCCGGCACAGGCGTCCGCGGAACAGGCGATGGCACTCAATCCCGACGGAATTTTTCTGTCCAACGGTCCGGGCGATCCCGAGCCCTGCGATTACGCCATCAAGGCCATTCGCAAGGTTCTCGACGCCGGCGTGCCGACGTTCGGCATCTGCCTCGGCCACCAGTTGCTCGGACTGGCCAGCGGTGCAAGGACCGTCAAGATGAAATTCGGTCATCACGGTGCCAACCATCCGGTGCAGGACCTCGACAGCGGACGGGTGATGATTACCAGCCAGAATCACGGCTTCGCAGTGGACGCCGGGACGCTGCCGGCTAACATCAGGGTGACGCACGTATCGCTGTTTGACGGCAGCCTGCAGGGATTCGAGCGCACCGACAAGCCGGCGTTCTGCTTCCAGGGCCATCCCGAAGCCAGCCCCGGTCCGCACGACGTCGACTACCTGTTCGACCGCTTCATCGGCCTGATGCAAAAGCGGCACAGGTAGATTTCACCACAGAGATTCACTTCTATACCCCCTTGAGGGGTACACCGAGACACAGAGGAAACCTGGAGAGACAAATTAGAGCCGTGAGAAATGAAGAAATCGAGATCGGGAAACGCGCGCATTTGCAGGTGTCTTGTTTTCCGATTCTTACGATTTTCTCCGTACCTCTGTGTCTCTGTGGTTGATTCACAATGCCGAAGCGTACAGACATCGAAAGCATCCTGATCATCGGCGCCGGCCCGATCGTCATCGGCCAGGCGTGCGAGTTCGATTACTCCGGCGCCCAGGCCTGCAAGGCGCTGCGCGAGGAGGGTTATCGCGTCATCCTGGTCAATTCCAATCCGGCGACCATCATGACCGATCCGGAAATGGCGGATGTCACCTACATCGAGCCGATCACCTGGCAGATGCTGGAGAAAATAATTGTCGTCGAGCGCCCCGATGCGTTGCTGCCCACCATGGGCGGCCAGACCGCGCTTAACTGCGCCCTCGACCTCGCCCGGGAGGGCGTGCTGGAGAAGCATGGCGTGGAAATGATCGGCGCTTCCAGGGAGGCGATCGACAAGGCCGAGGACCGCGAGAAATTCAAGAAGGCGATGACGAAGATCGGCCTGGCGAGTCCGCGCTCTTCCATTGCGCACAGCCTGGAAGAGGCGATGCAGGTGCAGGCGATGGTCGGCTTCCCCACCATCATCCGGCCGTCGTTCACTCTCGGCGGCACCGGCGGCGGCATCGCCTACAACAAGGAGGAGTTCGTAGCCATCTGCGAACGCGGGCTGGACGCCTCGCCCACCCACGAGCTGCTGATCGAGGAATCGGTGATCGGCTGGAAAGAGTTCGAGATGGAGGTGGTGCGCGACCGCAAGGACAATTGCATCATCGTCTGCTCGATCGAGAACCTGGATCCGATGGGCATCCATACCGGGGATTCGATCACCGTGGCGCCGGCGCAGACGCTCACCGACAAGGAATACCAGATCATGCGCGATGCCTCGATCGCCTGCCTGCGCGAGATCGGGGTCGATACCGGCGGCTCCAACGTGCAATTCGGCATCGACCCGAAGGACGGCCGCATGGTCATCATCGAGATGAATCCGCGGGTATCGCGTTCGTCCGCCCTGGCATCGAAGGCGACCGGCTTCCCGATCGCCAAAGTCGCGGCCAAGCTTGCGGTCGGTTACACGCTCGACGAACTGCGCAACGACATCACTGGCGGGGCAACGCCGGCGTCGTTCGAACCGACCATTGACTACGTGGTCACCAAGATTCCGCGTTTTGCTTTCGAGAAATTCCCGCAGGCCGATTCGCGGCTCACGACCCAGATGAAATCGGTGGGCGAGGTGATGGCGATCGGCCGCACATTCCAGGAATCGCTGCAGAAAGCCCTGCGGGGGCTGGAGACCGGCATTGACGGATTCGACGAAAGGACTGCCGAGCGCGAAACCATCGAGACCGAACTCGCCGATGCCGGCCCGGAGCGCATTCTGTTTCTCGCCGACGCGCTGCGCATCGGCATGAGCCTGGAGGAGGTGCACCAACTGACCCGGATCGATCCCTGGTTTGTGGCGCAGATCGAAGACATCATCCGCCAGGAGCAGGCGCTGGCCGGGAAGCGCATTGGTGATCTCGAACGCGAAACGATGTGGACTCTCAAGCGCGCGGGCTTTTCGGACCGCAGGCTGGCGAAGCTCCTGAACGCCACTCAGGACGCGGTGCGCGCCAAGCGCTGGGAACTGAATGTGCGGCCGGCTTACAAGCGGGTGGACACCTGCGCCGCCGAATTCGACACCCGTACCGCTTACATGTACTCCACGTACGAGGAGGAATGCGAGGCGCGGCCGACCGAGCGCAGGAAAGTGATGGTGCTGGGCGGCGGGCCGAACCGCATCGGCCAGGGCATAGAGTTCGACTACTGCTGCGTGCATGCGGCGCTGGCGCTGCGCGATGACGGCTACGAGACCATCATGGTCAACTGCAATCCGGAAACGGTGTCCACCGATTACGACACGTCCGACCGACTGTACTTCGAGCCGCTGACGCTCGAAGACGTGCTCGAGATCGTCGCGGTGGAGAAGCCGCTCGGCGTGATCGTACAGTACGGCGGACAAACGCCGCTTAAGCTCGCCCAGGACCTGGATGCGAACGGCGTGCCCATCATCGGCACCAGTCCGGACATGATCGACTGCGCGGAAGATCGCGAGCGTTTCCAGAAGATGCTGGTCCGGCTCCAGCTCAGGCAACCGCCCAACCGCACCGCGCGCAATCCCGAGGCGGCGCTGGCGCTGGCGCAGGAAATCGGCTATCCGCTGGTGGTGCGTCCCTCTTACGTGCTGGGCGGGCGGGCGATGGAGATCGTGCACGAGCAGCGCGATCTGGAGCGCTATATGCGCGAGGCGGTGAAGGTTTCCAACGATTCACCGGTGCTGCTCGACCGCTTTCTAAACGATGCCATCGAAGTCGACGTGGACGCCATCTGCGATGGCGGACGGGTACTGATCGGCGGCATCATGGAGCACATCGAGCAGGCCGGCGTGCACTCAGGCGATTCCGCCTGCTCCCTGCCGCCGTACAGCCTGTCGAAAGAGTTGCAGGACGAGTTGCGCAGGCAGACCGTGGCCATGGCGAAAGCGCTTGAGGTGGTGGGCCTGATGAACGTGCAGTTCGCCATCCAGAACGATGTGGTGTTCGTTCTGGAAGTCAACCCGCGCGCTTCGCGCACCGTACCCTACGTTTCCAAGGCCACCGGACTGGCGCTGGCAAAGATCGCGGCGCGGTGCATGGTGGGCCAGACTCTCGACAGTCAGGGCATCAGGGGCGAGGTCGTTCCGCCGTATTACGCGGTCAAGGAGGCGGTATTTCCCTTCATCAAGTTTCCGGGCGTGGATACCATCCTCGGTCCGGAGATGAAGTCCACCGGCGAAGTGATGGGCGTGGCCGACACCTTTGCCGAGGCCTTCGTGAAATCTCAGCTCGCCGCCGGCGTGCGCCTGCCCTCGGGCGGCAGGGTGTTCATCAGCGTGCGCAACTCCGACAAGCCCAAGGTGGTAGAGATCGCGCGCACGCTTGCGGCACTGGAGTGCACGCTGCTTGCCACTCGCGGCACGGCGGCCGCGCTTGCCGGGGCCGGGCTGCAGGTCACCGCGGTGAACAAAGTGGCGGAAGGCCGGCCACATGTGGTAGACATGATCAAGAATGGCGAGATTGCGCTGATCATCAACACGGTGGAGGACCGGCGCAGTGCCATCCAGGACTCCTATTCGATACGGCGTTCGGCGCTGCAGGCGCGCGTGACCTACTACACCACCATCGCCGGCGCGCGTGCCGCATGTACCGGCATGCAGCACATGCGTGAGCTCACCGTGTATTCATTGCAGGACCTGCACGCCAGGCTGCGTTGAGCCGGCGATCCGGCACAAACGCAGCCAGCCGAACAATAATCGGCGGCACCCGCGCCCCACAGCCACTAAAGAGGTATTGAAAGATGAGCAAGATTCCGCTGACCGTCAAAGGCGCCGAATTGATGCGTGCCGAGTTGCACCAGCTCAAGACCGTGGAGCGGCCGAAAGTGATCGCCTCGATCCAGGAAGCGCGAACCCACGGGGACCTGTCGGAGAACGCCGAGTATGATGCCGCGAAGGAAAGGCAGAGCTTCATCGAAGGCCGCATCGTCGAACTGGAGGGCAAGCTCGCCAATGCGCAGATCATCGATCCGGCGCACGTCGATGCCGACGGCCGCTGCGTATTCGGCGCCACCGTGGAGCTGGAAGAGGTGGGCAGCGGCGAACCCGTGACCTACCAGATCGTCGGCGATGACGAAGCCGACATCAAGAGCGGAAAGATCTCGATCAGCTCCCCGATCGCGCGTGCGCTGATCGGTAAGTACTCCGGCGACGTCGCGGAAGTCAAGGCGCCCGGCGGCATCAAGGAGTACGAGATCCTGGACGTCAAATATCTTTGAAGATATTCACCATAGAGACACCGAGGCACAGAGAATTACGCATGAACAGACTAAACCGGATCAAACACTACCGATTCCAGACCTTTGAGAGTCATTCAGTATTCCGGTCTTCTCTGTGCTTCGGTGTCTCTGTGGTTAGTCCGGTACGAGCAGATTCACGCAAACGGACTCCATCAGGGACGATTCTGAAAACTGCGCTTGAGCGCACGGCGCGGTTTTCTTTTCGGCTTGGCCCGGGGCTTCGAGTCCGATTCGGGACGCTGGCGGTAAATCACCAGGACCTTGCCGATATGCTGGACTGCGGCCGCATCGAGATTCTCACAAACCCGGCGCAGGATATCCGACCTGGCGTCGCGGTCTTCGCCGGCGGCCCGGACCTTGATCAGTTCATGCGCGTTGAGGCTGCGGTCGATTTCCGTGAGCACCGCCGCAGTGAGCCCGCCATCGCCGATCAGGACCACGGGATCGAGGGCGTGAGCGCGGGCCTGTAGCGCGCGGCGCTCTCCGGGGGTCAATTGATTTGCCAAGAAATCCTCCGTAAAAAGGAAATTGTAGGCAATGGCACGAACCAAGACCAGCAAAGCCTGGATGCGCGAGCATGTCACCGACCCCTACGTGCGGCGCGCGAAGCAGGAGGGTTACCGCTCGCGCTCGGCCTATAAACTGATCGAGGTGCTGGAGAAGGACAAACTGGTCCGCCCGGGAATGACTGTGGTGGATCTCGGCGCCGCACCCGGCGGATGGTCGCAGGTGCTGGCTCCGCTGGTTGGCAGCGTTGGGCGTGTGATTGCGCTCGATGTGCTGGAAATGGCGCCGGTCGAGGGGGTGGCTTTCATTTGTGGCGATTTCTCCGAGACCACGACTCTGGAACGGCTGGAAAAGGAACTGGCTGGCCGTCGCATCGACCTTGTGATTTCAGATATGGCGCCCAATATCAGCGGTGTCAGCCTCGTGGACCAGGCCCGTTCGGTCGGGTTAGCCGAACTGGCACTGGAATTTGCCCGCGACAGGCTGAAACCAGGCGGCAGCTTTCTGGTCAAAATGTTCCAGGGTTCGGGGATTGACGAATTCAGAAAGCAGCTCGCCGAGTCATTTACGACGGTCGCGGTGCGCAAGCCGAAGGCATCACGCGACCGATCCAGCGAGTTATATCTGCTGGCCAAGGGAAGACGCTCCACCGTGTGAAATGCGGCAGCGGCGAGCACGGTCAAATGGGTTTAGAATGAGCCACGAAATTCGCGGTTTGTCACTGCGGTACTGAAGGAGCACATGAATAATCTCATCAAGAATGTAGCGATCTGGCTGGTCATTGCGCTGGTGCTGATGACGGTGTTCAACCAGTTCAGCGCCCGTCAGCATCAGACCACGTCGATGGAGTACTCCCAGTTTATCGACGAGGTGAAGCAGGGCAATGTCGCCAAGGTGACTATAGAGGGTCGCGTCCTCAAAGGCGTCAGGAACGACGGACGCAAGTTCACCACGTACTCGCCCTCCGACCCCTGGCTGGTGTCCGATCTGCTCAAGGCCGGCATCATCATCGAGGCCAAGCCCGAGGAAGAGCCGTCGCTGCTGATGAACATCTTCGTGTCCTGGTTCCCGATGCTGCTGCTGATCGGCGTATGGATTTTCTTCATGCGCCAGATGCAGGGCGGCGGGCGCGGCGGCGCGTTCTCGTTCGGCAAGAGCCGGGCACGGATGCTCGACGAGTCCACCAACACCGTGACGTTTGCCGATGTTGCCGGCTGCGAGGAAGCGAAGGAGGAAGTGTCCGAATTGGTGGACTTCCTGCGCGACCCGGGCAAGTTCCAGAAACTCGGCGGCCGCATTCCGCGCGGCGTGCTCATGGTCGGTTCTCCGGGTACCGGCAAGACGTTGCTTGCCCGCGCCATCGCAGGCGAGGCGAAAGTGCCGTTCTTCTCGATTTCCGGCTCCGACTTCGTCGAAATGTTCGTCGGCGTCGGCGCGGCGCGCGTGCGCGACATGTTCGAGCAGGCCAAGAAGCACGCGCCCTGCATCGTGTTCATCGATGAAATCGACGCGGTCGGCCGCCAGCGCGGCGCCGGCCTCGGCGGCGGCAACGACGAGCGCGAACAGACGCTCAATCAGTTGCTGGTGGAGATGGACGGCTTCGAGACCGGGTCCGGCGTGATCGTCATCGCCGCGACCAACCGCCCGGACGTTCTCGACCCGGCGCTGCTGAGGCCCGGACGTTTTGACCGCCAGGTGGTGGTGCCGCTGCCCGACATCCGCGGGCGCGAGCAGATCCTCATGGTGCACATGCGCAAGGTTCCGGTCGCGCCCGACGTACGTCCCGACATCCTTGCCCGCGGCACACCCGGGTTCTCCGGCGCCGATCTCGCCAACCTCGTGAACGAGGCCGCGCTGTTCGCGGCACGCTCGAACAAGCGGCTGGTGGACATGGAGGATTTCGAGCGAGCCAAGGACAAGATCATGATGGGCGCGGAGCGCAAGTCCATGGTGATGCCGGAGCACGAGCGCCGCAACACTGCTTACCATGAATCCGGCCACGCGGTGGTGGCGAAGCTGCTGCCCAGGACCGACCCGGTGCACAAGGTCACCATCATTCCGCGCGGGCGCGCACTCGGGGTGACGATGCAGTTGCCGCAGGAAGACCGTTACAGCATGGATCGTGAGCAGATTCTGCAGAACATCTCGGTGCTGTTCGGCGGCCGCATTGCCGAAGAGATTTTCATGGGCCAGATGACCACTGGCGCATCGAACGACTTCGAGCGCGCCACCGAGATGGCGCGTCGCATGGTGACGCAGTGGGGCATGAGCGACCAGCTCGGACCGATGGTATACGGCGAAAACGAGGGAGAGGTGTTCCTCGGCCGTTCGATTACCACCCACAAGAATGTGTCCGAGACCACCATGCAGAAGGTGGACGCGGAAATCCGCCGCATCATCGACGATCAGTACAACCTTGCGCGCAAACTGATCGAGGATAATCGCGACAAGGTCGAGGCGATGGCCGGGGCGCTGCTGGAGTGGGAGACGCTCGACTCGGACCAGATCAATGACATCATGGAAGGCCGCCCGCCGCGTCCGCCGAAACCAACGAGCACGCCGGCTGCGCCCCCTTCCTCGCAGGGCAATGCAGCATCGCCCGCCGCGACCACTACGCCGGCACGCGAAGCGTAAGAAACCCGTGAGGGGTCAGGAGAGAGGGGTGAGGGGTCGAATCCTCACCCTTTTCGTTTCTTGAATTCGCGGTTGAACGTTGAGAATCTTCGCAACTTGGCCAGCGGGAACGTGATGGCACATCCTCACTCCTCACCCCTCACCCCTCGCGCCGTTCTGCAGCTTGGCCGCTTCTCGCTGAGGCTGGAGCACCCGCTGATCATGGGGGTGGTGAACGTCACGCCGGATTCGTTTTCCGATGGTGGTCGTTTCTTCGGTACGCAGCAGGCACTGGAACACGCGCGGGTCCTGATCGAGGAAGGCGCCGACATTCTCGACATCGGCGGGGAGTCCTCGCGGCCGGGTGCGGAGCCGGTGGGCCTCGACGAGGAATTGCGGCGGGTGATGCCGGTGCTGGAACAACTCGCGCCAGGTCCGGTACCGGTATCGGTCGACACCTGCAAGCCGGAGGTAATGCGCCACGCGATAGCGGCCGGGGCGGCGATGGTGAACGATATCAACGCGTTGCGCGAACCGGGGGCGCTCGAGGCGGTGGCGCAAAGTCAGGCTGCGGTGTGCCTGATGCACATGCAGGGTGAGCCGCGCTCGATGCAGCGCGACCCGAAATATGAAGACGTGGTGGCAGAGGTTACGATGTTTCTCGCGCAACGCGTTGACGCTGCGCAGCAGGCGGGTATTGCACGCGAGCGCATCGTCATCGACCCCGGCTTCGGCTTCGGCAAGAATACCGCTCACAACCTCGGACTGCTGAGGGGCCTGCACAAAATTGCCGGTCTCGGACAGCCGGTGCTGGTCGGACTGTCGCGCAAATCGCTATTCGGTAAAATCACCGGCAAACCGGTAGCGGACCGTGTTTCCGCGAGCGTGGCCGCGGCGCTGCTTGCGGTCGAGCGCGGCGCCGCACTGGTTCGCGTGCACGACGTGGCGGCGACCCGCGATGCGCTGCTGGTGCTCAACGCAATCGAAGGACATTCCCTTGCCAAAAGCTAGAAAGTACTTCGGAACCGACGGCGTGCGCGGGCGCGTGGGGGAGCTGCCGATCACGCCCGAGCTGGTGATGCATCTGGGCTATGCAGCCGGCAAGGTGCTTACGGCGGAACATGAGTTGCCTTCGGGCGAGCACGCGGCAGTGCTGATCGGCAAGGACACGCGCATCTCCGGTTATATGCTTGAATCGGCCCTGCAGGCAGGGCTGTCGGCCGCAGGCGTGGACATTTACCTTTCGGGGCCTATGCCGACCCCGGCGGTCGCCTATCTCACCCGCGCCCTGAGGCTGCAGGCCGGCATCGTCATCTCCGCCTCGCACAATCCCTTCGAAGACAACGGCATCAAGTTCTTCTCCGCCGATGGCAACAAGCTTCCGGACTCGGTCGAGCATGCGATCGAAGCGCGCTTGGATGCGCCGCTGGAAACCATGCCTTCGGCGCAACTGGGCAAGGCGCGGCGTATCGACGACGCGGCCGGCCGTTACATCGAGTTCTGCAAGAGCACGTTTCCGAATGATCTCGATCTGCGCGGCTTGAGGCTGCTGGTGGACTGCGCACATGGCGCGACCTATCACATCGCCGCGCACGTTTTTCACGAGCTTGGCGCGGATGTAACCTCGATAGGCAATCACCCGGACGGACTGAACATCAACCGCGATTGCGGCGCGACGCACCCGCAAGCGCTGGTGGCAGCGGTCAAGGCAAACCGTGCACACCTCGGGATCGCGTTCGACGGCGACGGCGACCGGCTGGTGATGGCGGACCACTCGGGCAGGCTTTACGACGGCGACCAGTTGCTCTATGTGATCGCGCGCTTCCACCACGAGCGGGGGACGCTCAAAGGCGGCGTAGTCGGCACGCTGATGACCAATCTGGGAATGGAACAGGCGCTGGCCGGGCTTGGCGTGCCTTTCGCGCGCGCGCCAGTGGGCGATCGCTATGTGCTGGAACAGCTGATCGAGAACGACTGGCAGCTTGGCGGCGAAAATTCCGGTCACATCATCTGCCTCGACAAGCACACCACGGGCGACGGCATCGTCTCCGCCCTGCAGGTGCTGCATGCGCTGCGCGCCGAAGGCAAGCCGCTGGCCGACCTGTGTGGGGACATGCGCATGTACCCGCAGGTCCTGGTGAACGTGAAAGTGCGCAAGGGCTTCGACTTGCAGGCAAATGAGGAGGTACAGGCGGCGCTTAGGGCCACCGAAGCCCGGCTCAAGGGAACCGGCCGCGTGCTGTTGCGCGCTTCGGGAACCGAGCCGGTGATCCGGGTCATGATCGAAGGCGAAGGGCGCAGGGACATTACGCGGCTCGCCGATGCGCTTGCCGAAACCATCCGGACACAGGCCCACGTTCCTGCCTGAATCCCGGCAGGCTCGCGCGGGCGCAGCAAAGGGCCGTGCAATCAAACTGTCACAATGCGGCCATACAATCTCCGTGTTGGCTCGCAAAATTCCACAATGACAGGAGATTGACCTCATGCTCAAGATCCACAGATTAACGCTGGTCGCAAGTGCCGCGGCATGCGCGATTGCGCTCGGCGCAGGCGCCGTTCCGGCGCACGCCCAGACAGTCAAGATCGACGGTTCTTCGACCGTGTTCCCGATTACCGAAGCAGTTGCCGAGGACTTTCAGAAGTCCAAGAAAGGCAAGATCAGGGTAACGGTCGGCATTTCCGGCACCGGCGGCGGCTTCAAGAAATTCTGCCGCGGCGAGATCGATATTTCCGATGCATCCCGTCCGATCCTGAAGAAGGAGATGGACGAGTGCAAGAAGAACGGCATCCAGTACATCGAGCTGCCGGTCGCCTACGACGCGCTCACGGTAGTGATCCACCCCGAGAACAAATGGGCGCAGACCCTGACCGTGGCCGACCTGAAGAAAATGTGGGAGCCGGCCGCCCAAGGCAAGGTCACCAACTGGAAGCAGGCCAACCCGGGTTTCCCGGATGCGCCGCTGAAGCTCTTCGGTGCCGGCGCCGATTCCGGAACCTTTGACTACTTCACCGAGGCGATCAACGGCAAGGCCAAGTCCAGCCGCGGCGACTTTACCGCTTCGGAAGACGACAACGTGCTGGTGCAGGGGGTGTCGCGCGACGTCAATGCACTCGGCTTCTTCGGGCTGGCCTACTACATAGAGAATCAGGACAAGCTCAAGGCGGTGGCCGTTGCGGAGAAATCAGGCGCCAAGGGCGTGCTGCCTTCGGTAGAAACCGTGATGGACGGCTCGTACCAGCCGCTGTCGCGTCCGATTTTCATTTACGTCAACGCCAAGTCGCTCGAGCGACCCGAAATCAGGGAGTTCCTCGAGTTCTACATGAAGAACGCCGATGCCCTGGTGCGCGAAGTCAAGTACGTTCCTCTTCCCGCGGATGCCTACGCCTACAACAACGATCACATCCAGAAGAAGGTCTTGGGCACCAAGTTCGGCGGCGAGAACAAAGTCGGACTGACCATCCAGCAACTGATGAAGATGGAAGCAAAGCTGTAGTCAAACGCAATTCCGACACACAGGAGGGGCGCGACCCCTCCTGTTTTTTGCCCGGATTCCGGGTGATCGGAGATTTCTGCAATAATAGCCCCGGCTCCGAACCGATGAGCTCCGTTGCCCCCACCCACAGCCTGAATATCTTGGCGGATAACACAGTCAGCGCGCGGCTCGCGAAGAGGAAATCCCGCCATATTCGCGAGCGCTTCATCGAGGTTCTTCTTTTCCTCGCTGCATCGGTGTCGGTTGCGGTTACGGTCGGCATCGTCGTCATCCTGGTTACCGAGTCGTACCAGTTTTTCCAGAATGTCCCGCTATGGGACTTCCTCACCGATACGCAATGGACGCCGCTGTTCGACGACGCGCACTACGGCATCATGGTGTTGCTTTCGGGCACGCTGGTCAGTTCCTTCGTCGCGCTTTCGGTGGCGATCCCGCTGGGCACCATCATCGCGATCTACCTGTCGGAGTTCGCGCCGTTCTCGATACGTGAGGTGGCGAAGCCTTTCCTCGAGCTGCTGGGCGGCGTGCCCACTATTGTCTACGGATATTTCGCGCTGCTGTACGTAACCCCGGCGCTGCAGTTTTTCTTCCCCGGCCTGCCGGGCTTCAACCTTCTGTCCGCCGGCCTGGTGATGGGCATCATGATCATTCCTTACGTGAGTTCGGTGTCCGAGGACGCGATGCGCGCGGTGCCGATGGCGATGCGCGAGGGCTCGTATGCGATGGGGGCCACGCGCTTCCAGACTGCGATCCGGGTGGTGACGCCTGCGGCCTTTTCGGGAATTGCCGCCGCTTACATCCTGGGTATTTCGCGCGCGGTGGGAGAAACCATGATCCTGGCGGTCGCTGCCGGCATGCAGCCCAATCTGACGTGGGACCCGACGGAACCGGCCGCCACCATCACCGCATATATCGTCCAGGTGGCGCTCGGCGACCTGCCGCACGGCAGCATCGGCTATCAAACCATTTTTGCCGCCGGTCTTACCCTGATGTTATTGACGCTGTTTTTCAATATCCTCGGACATATGCTGAAGCGCAGATACCGGCAGGCCTACTGATATGGCCGACATGACCGTAGCAGAGATCCGGGCGCTGATAGTCAAGCACAAGCGCTGGGACCTCATCTTTGCCACTATCGGCGTGCTGTCGTTGATGGTCGGCGTACTCACCTTCGCCTCGCTGTTCGCCGGCATGGCGATCGACGGCGCGCACCGGCTATCGCTGGATTTCTTCACCAATTTCCCGTCGCGGCGCCCCGAAGAGGCGGGCATCCTGTCGGCATGGGTCGGTACCACGCTGGTGATGATCGTCACCGCGGTCACCGCGGTGCCGCTCGGCGTGGCGGGCGCGGTTTATCTCGAGGAGTACGCGCCCAAGAACTGGGTCACCGACGTTATCGAGATCAACGTCACCAACCTGGCAGGCGTGCCCTCGATCGTTTACGGCCTGCTTGCGTTGGGGCTGTTCGTGTACCAGTTCGGCTTCGGACAGAGCATTCTCTCCGCCGGCCTGACCCTGGCGCTGCTGATCCTGCCGGTGGTGATTGTCGCCACGCGCGAAGCGATCCGCTCGATACCGGCAGTCATCCGCGAAGGGGCCTACGCATTGGGCGCCACCAAGTGGCAGACTACCGCGGATCACATTCTTCCCTATTCGCTTCCGGGGATCCTGACGGGCGTAATCATCGGAATGGCTCGGGCCATCGGCGAGACGGCGCCAATCATCACCATCGGCGCGCTGACATTCATCGCCTTCCTGCCGCAGGCGCCGTTCAGCGGCGATCCGCCGGCGGGCCTGTTCGACTGGCTATTCGCGCCCTTTACTGTAATGCCGATCCAGATGTTCAACTGGACTTCGCGTCCGGAGGCGGCGTTCCATCAGAACGCCGCCGCCGCCGGCCTGGTGCTGGTGGTGATGACGCTGTCCATGAATGCCTTGGCGATCTACATTCGCTACCGGCTCAGAAAGAAAATCAAGTGGTAAGGACTCGCCATGTCGAAAATCACTGAAGGAACCGCCGCGCACGCGAACCTCGTCGTCAAGGCCGAGGCGCAAAACCTGAGTTTCTACTATGGCGCGTTCAACGCGTTGAAGCGCATCAACATGCCGATCTACGAGAAGAAGGTCACGGCGCTGATCGGGCCTTCCGGTTGCGGCAAGTCAACGTATCTGCGCTGCTTCAACCGCATGCACGATCTTTACGCGGGCAATCGCTACGAAGGCGAAATCCGGCTCCAACCCGACAATACCAACCTGCTGAATCAGCAGGTGGACCCCATTGAAGTGCGCATGCGCATCAGCATGGTGTTTCAAAAGCCCAATCCCTTCCCGAAATCGATCTACGAGAACGTGGCCTATGGCCTGCGCGTGCGCGGCGTGAGGAGCGTGGCGGTACTCGACGAGAAGGTGGAACAGGCGCTGCGCGGCGCTGCCTTGTGGGACGAGGTGAAAGAGCGGCTCAATGACCTGGCGTTCAACCTTTCCGGGGGGCAGCAGCAACGCCTTTGTATCGCGCGGGCGCTCGCCACCGAGCCGGAGATTCTGCTGTTCGACGAACCCACCTCGGCGCTCGACCCGATCGCCACGGCGAGCATCGAGGAATTGATTGCCGACCTGAAGCACAAGGTGACAATTCTGATCGTCACCCACAACATGCAGCAAGCGGCGCGCGTTTCGGACTTCACCGCTTACATGTATCTGGGCGAGATGATCGAGTTCGACGCCACCGACACCATCTTCATCAAACCCAAGAACAAGGCCACTGAAGATTACATCACCGGGCGCTTCGGGTAGGCGAAGCGGACGGTTCTGTAGCGGCTTGGGCCAATCCCATCACATTCGAGTGGTCGGGCCGTTGAGTCTCTAACGCCCTGATTCTCCTCAGTGCCATTCCCCGGGTCCGCGCGTTCCACCAATTCGCGGCGCACAACGTTGACCCCCCTTCCCCCGGACGGGTAAAATTCGTCAGTTTTTCCGGTGGGATAGCGCATGCGGCAGCGGCTGGCGGTGGGCAACTGGAAGATGTTTGGCAGCCTTCCAGAAAACCAGGCCCTACTCGACACGGTCGCGGCGGCTGTGGCAGGGCTTCGCAAGACAATTTGCGTGGTCTGCGTTCCTTTCCCCTACCTCGCCCAGACCCAGGCAGCGTTGGCCGGGTCGAAAGTGGCATGGGGCGCCCAGAATGTCAGCCAGCATCCCAAAGGAGCGTTTACTGGTGAAGTCTCCGCCGGGATGTTGCGCGAGTTTGGCTGCAGATATGTGATCGTCGGGCATTCCGAGCGCAGGCAGTGGTTCGGCGAGGACGACCGCACGGTGGCGCTCAAGGCGAAAGCGGTGCTGGCGGCGGGAATGGTACCGATTATTTGCGTCGGCGAAACACTCTCTGAGCGTGAGAGTGGCGTGACCGAAAAAGTGGTGGGACGGCAGATTGCCGCGGCCCTGGACGAACTGGGTAGCGAGATAGTGAAAGGCGCGGTCCTGGCCTACGAGCCGGTCTGGGCGATCGGCACGGGCAGGACTGCAAGCCCGGAACAGGCGCAAGCGGTACACGCCAGCATTCGTGGCTTGCTGGCCAAACGGGACAGCAGCCTTGGCGATTTGGCTCCGATACTTTATGGCGGCAGCGTCAAGGCCGCGAACGCCGCGGAATTGTTCGCGATGCCGGACGTCGATGGCGGATTGATTGGCGGCGCTTCGCTGGTGGCCCAGGAATTCATTTCGATCTGCAGGGCGGCGGATCAACCGAGCGGGCGGGACGGCTGAAAAAAGCTGGACGCGGAAACGACAGGATACTTATGGAAACCTTGATTCTAGTTCTTCATGTGGCTGCGGCCTTGTGCGTAATCGGGCTGGTGCTGCTCCAGCACGGCAAGGGCGCGGATATGGGAGCGGCATTCGGCAGCGGCTCCGCCGGCAGCCTGTTCGGCTCCAGCGGCTCGGCCAACTTTCTGAGCCGCACAACCGCAGTCATCGCAGCGGTGTTCTTCCTTACCAGCCTTGGGCTGACGTACGTCGCCAGCCACAAAGGCAGGCCCGAGGGGGTGATGTCCACGCACCAGGAGGAACCGGTCGAACCGGCGAAGGCTATTCCGGCACCATCGGGCACGGTGCCGGCGCCTGACGGCAACTCCAAGGCGAACGAAGTACCGAAATAACGGTGCTGAGTGCCCGGTACTGTGTGCTGCGAACAAATGGCATCAGGCCCGGGACTTCAGCACACAGCACTCAGTACTCAGTACTGAGTTTGCGCCGACGTGGTGAAATTGGTAGACACGCCATCTTGAGGGGGTGGTGGGGTAACCCGTGGGAGTTCGAGTCTCCCCGTCGGCACCAAAGCATGCAAGGCGCGACAGGCAAGACTCCGCGGCAGGCAGAGGCGCGGAGACGCAGGCAGGCATGGGGAACGGCCTGGCGCGCGCAATCGATTCTGATCCTGCCTGCTGACAGGCCGAGAGTGGTCAATGCTTGAGCAGTACTTTCCGATTCTGCTGTTCATCTTCGTCGGCCTGGCCGTCGGTGTGGCGCTTCCCCTTTTGGGCGGCGGGCTGAGCCGGTTGCTCGGCGTTCACCGTCCCGATCCCGAGAAACTTTCTCCCTACGAGTGCGGTTTCGAGGCCTTCGAGGACGCGAGGATGAAGTTCGACGTTCGCTATTACCTCGTCGCCATCCTGTTCATCCTGTTCGACCTTGAAATCGCCTTTCTTTTTCCCTGGGCGGTCGTGCTCGAGGATATCGGCACCTTCGGCTTTGTTTCCATGGTCATATTCCTTGCCATCCTCGTCATAGGCTTCGTTTACGAGTGGAAAAAGGGCGCATTGGAGTGGGATTGAGACCGCTCACCAGTTTCCGGAGAACATAAGCGACATGACCATCGAAGGCGTTACCGAAAAAGGCTTCGTCACCACCACGATCGACAACGTCATCAATTGGACGCGCACCGGCTCGATGTGGCCGATGACTTTTGGCCTGGCTTGTTGCGCTGTGGAGATGATGCACGCAGGCGCGGCGCGTTACGACCTCGACCGGTTCGGCGTGGTGTTCCGTCCTAGCCCGCGCCAATCCGACGTCATGATCGTGGCCGGCACGCTGTGCAACAAGATGGCGCCTGCGCTGCGCAAGGTTTACGACCAGATGGCCGAGCCGCGCTGGGTCATCTCGATGGGCTCCTGCGCCAACGGCGGAGGCTACTACCACTATTCCTACTCGGTGGTGCGCGGCTGCGATCGAATCGTCCCGGTGGATGTTTACGTTCCCGGCTGCCCGCCCACCGCGGAGGCGCTGCTTTACGGAATCATCCAGCTCCAGAACAAGATCCGGCGCACCAACACCATCGCGCGCTGACCCCTCCGGCCATGAACACCAAGCTCTCTGCGCTTGCCGAAAACCTGAAGACCATGCTCGGCGACAGGGTCGTGAGCCTTGAGGAATCCCGTGGTGAGCTGACGCTGGTGGTCAAAGCAACGGACGTTCTCTGGGCGGCCGCGCAGCTGCGCGATCATCCGCAATTCGGCTTCGAGCAGCTCGTGGACTTGTGCGGCGTAGATTATCTCGACTTCGGCAATCGCCCGCGCGAAGGCGCGCGCTACGCAGTCGTGTATCACCTGCTCGCGGTTTCGCGCAACCAGCGCCTGCGGATGCGGGTGTTTGCCACGGATGACGAGTATCCCTCTATGGACTCGGTCAACGGCATCTGGCCGTCGGCCAACTGGTACGAGCGCGAAACCTTCGACCTCTTCGGGATCGTGTTTCCCGGACATCCCGACCTGCGCCGCATCCTCACTGACTACGGCTTCATCGGCCATCCTTTCCGCAAAGACTTCCCGCTCTCCGGGTACGTGGAGGTGCGCTACGACCCGGACCAGAGCCGCGTCATCTACCAGCCGGTCAGCATCGAGCCGCGCGAGACCGTGCCTCGTGTTGTGCGTGAAGCAAACTACGGGGATGTGGAATGAAGGTAATGACTCAGCACAATTTTCCCATGAATTTTAGCTCCGGCCGCCCTGCGGGCTTAACTTGCCAGGGCAAGTTAGCCTGCACTGAAGTTCATCGTGTAACGCCGATGGTCTTCGATTTCCCGCTCATGGTGTCACTACCAATTTGAGCTATGGCTGAGATCCGTAATTACACGATGAACTTTGGGCCTCAGCACCCTGCGGCGCACGGGGTGTTGCGGCTGGTGCTGGAACTGGATGGCGAGGTGATCCAGCGCGCCGATCCGCACATCGGCCTGCTGCATCGCGCGACCGAGAAACTCGCCGAGCACAAGACTTTCCTGCAGTCGGTGCCGTACATGGACCGCCTGGACTACGTGTCGATGATGTGCAACGAGCATGCCTACGTGATGGCGATCGAGAACCTGCTCGGGATCGACGTTCCGCAGCGGGCGCAGTATATCCGCGTGATGTTCGACGAAATTACCCGGGTGCTCAATCACCTGCTCTGGCTGGGGGCGCATGCACTCGACGTCGGCGCCATGACCGTGTTCCTTTACTGCTTCCGCGAGCGCGAGGACCTGATGGACTGCTACGAAGCGGTCTCGGGTGCGCGCCTGCACGCTGCTTACTACCGGCCGGGCGGTGTGTTTCGCGATCTGCCCGACGCTATGCCGCGTTACCAGGCTTCCAGGATCCACGACGACAAGGCGGTGCGCGAACTCAATCAGAACCGGCAGGGCTCTCTTCTGGATTTCATCGAGGACTTTACCGATCGATTTCCCCGATTTGTGGACGAATACGAGACGCTGCTCACCGACAACCGCATCTGGAAGCAGCGCACGGTGGGTATCGGCGTGGTCGCCCCCGAGCGTGCGCTGGCACTCGGGTTCAGCGGACCGATGCTGCGCGGCTCGGGGGTGGAGTGGGATCTGCGCAAGAAGCGCCCCTACGCGGTGTACGACCGGATGGATTTCGACATCCCGGTGGGGGTCAACGGCGACTGCTACGACCGCTATCTGGTGCGCATCGAGGAAATGCGCCAGTCGAACCGCATCGTCAGGCAGTGCATCGACTGGCTGCGCAAGAACCCTGGGCCGGTCATCACCGGTGACCACAAGGTGGCGCCGCCCTCGCGCGTGGACATGAAAATGAACATGGAAGAGCTGATCCACCATTTCAAGCTCTTCACCGAAGGTATGCACGTGCCGGCGGGCGAGACCTATTGCGCGGTCGAGGCACCCAAGGGCGAGTTCGGCATCTACCTCATTTCCGACGGCGCCAACAAGCCTTACCGGGTGAAAATCCGCGCACCGGGGTTTGCCCACCTGGCGGCGCTGGATGAGATGGCGCGCGGCCACATGATCGCGGACGTGGTGGCCATCATCGGCACCCAGGACATCGTATTCGGCGAGGTGGACCGATGAACGCGCCGATGATGCTGTCGCCGGAAGCACTGGCGAAGATCGACAAGGCGATCACCAAGTATCCGTCGAATCAGCGGCAGTCGGCGGTGATGGCCGCGCTCACGGTCGCTCAGGACGAGAAGGGCTGGCTATCTACCGAGACCATGGATTTCGTCGCGCAGTACCTGGGCATGCCGCCGATTGCGGTGTACGAAGCGGCGGCTTTCTACGGCATGTACAACCTGCAACCGGTCGGGCGCAACAAGATCACCATCTGCACCAATCTGCCGTGCGCGCTGTCGGGCGCTACCGGTGCCGCCGAACACCTGAAGAAGAAACTCGGAATCGGATTCAACGAAACCACCCCGGACGGCGGTTTCACGCTCAAGGAAGGCGAATGCCTGGGGGCTTGCGGCGATGCGCCGGTGTGCCTGCATAACGACAAGAAAATGCTGTCGTTCATGACGCCGGACAAACTGGATGCGCTGATCGAGGAGCTGAAGAAATGAACGCTCCGCTTCCTCCTTTCCCACCGGACATTTACGGGCCTGAAGCGGTCCTGCTCAAGGGGATCACCGGGCTCAACTGGCGCCTGAAGGACTACGAGGCGCGCGGTGGCTACGAGGCGCTGAAGAAAATCCTGCGCGAGAGCATCGCGCCGGAGCAGGTAATCGCCGAAGTGAAGAAATCGGCTTTGCGCGGGCGTGGCGGCGCAGGCTTTCCGACCGGGCTCAAGTGGAGCTTCATGCCGCGTGCCTTCGCCGGGCAGAAGTACCTGGTGTGCAACTCCGACGAGGGCGAGCCCGGCACCTTCAAGGACCGCGACCTCTTGCGCTACAACCCGCATATCGTCATCGAAGGCATGGCGATCGCGGCCTATGCGATGGGAATCACGGTCGGCTACAACTACATCCACGGCGAGATCTGGGAAGTGTACGAGCGCTTCGAGGAGGCGCTCGCCGAGGCCTATGACGCCGGCTACCTGGGCAAGAGCATCCAGGGCTCGGCATTCAACTTCGATCTGCACGCACACCACGGCTGGGGTGCGTACATCTGCGGCGAGGAAACTGCGCTGCTGGAGTCACTGGAAGGCAAAAAGGGACAACCGCGCTTCAAGCCGCCGTTCCCGGCGAGCTACGGCCTGTACGGCAAGCCGACCACGATCAATAACACCGAAACCTTTGCCGCGGCGCCCTGGATCATCGTCAACGGCGGCGAGGCCTTCCTGAATCTCGGCCGGCCTAACAACGGCGGCACCAAGATCTTTTCGGTCACCGGTCACGTCGAAAGTCCCGGCAATTATGAAGTCAGGCTCGGCACGCCCTTCGCGAAATTGCTGGAAATGGCCGGCGGAATGCGCGGCGGGCGCAAGCTGAAAGCGGTCATTCCCGGCGGATCTTCCATGCCGGTGCTGCCCGCCGAAGTCATGATGCAGACTGATATGGACTACGATTCGATCGCCAAGGCCGGCTCGATGCTGGGTTCGGGGGCGGTGATCGTCATGGACGAGACCACCTGCATGGTTCGAGCGTTGCAGCGCCTGTCGTATTTCTATTTCGAAGAATCCTGTGGCCAATGCACGCCCTGTCGCGAAGGCACCGGCTGGCTGTACCGGATTGTCCATCGCATAGAAACGGGTGAGGGCCGCAGCGAGGACCTGGAAACGCTGAACTCGGTCGCCGACAACATCGCCGGGCGGACCATCTGTGCGCTGGGCGACGCGGCGGCGCTGCCGGTGAAGAGCTTCACCAAGTACTTCCGCGAAGAGTTCCAGTACCACATCGATCACAAGAAATGCCTGGTATGAGGCCAGACTACTGATGGCGCACCTCGAAGTAGACGGCCGGCCGGTCGAAGTACCGGACAACAGCACCATAATGGACGCCGCCAACAAGCTCGGCATCTACGTTCCGCATTTCTGCTATCACAGGAAGCTGTCGATCGCCGCCAACTGCCGCATGTGCCTGGTGCAGGTGGAAAAGGCGCCGAAACCGTTGCCCGCCTGCGCCACCCCGGCCACCGAGGGAATGAAGGTCCAGACCCACTCGGAGGCCGCGATCAAGGCGCAGAAGGGCGTGATGGAATTCCTGCTCATCAACCATCCGCTCGACTGCCCGATCTGCGACCAGGGCGGCGAGTGCCAGTTGCAGGACCTCGCGGTCGGCTACGGCTCATCGAGTTCCCGCTACACGGAACCGAAGCGGGTGGTCACGAACAAGAATCTCGGGCCGCTGGTCTGCGCCGACGAGATGACCCGCTGCATTCACTGCACCCGCTGTGTGCGTTTCGGTCAGGAGATCGCCGGCATCATGGAACTCGGCCTGGTCGGCCGCGGCGAGCACGCCGAGATCATGCCGTTCGTGGCGCGCACCGTGGATTCGGAACTGTCGGGGAACATGATCGACGTTTGCCCGGTGGGCGCGCTCACCTCCAAACCATTCCGCTACAAGGCGCGCACCTGGGAGCTGGCGCGGCGCAAGGCCATCAGCCCGCACGACGGACTCGGTTCCAATCTGGTGGTCCAGGTGAAGGACAACCGCGTCATGCGCGTCCTGCCGCTCGAGAACGAAGCCGTCAACGAGTGCTGGATCTCCGACCGCGACCGGTTTTCCTACGAGGCCCTCAACTCGCAAGAGAGGCTGACCACGCCGATGATCAAGCGCGACGGCAACTGGGAGGAGGCAGACTGGACCACCGCGCTCGAGTTCGTCGCTGCGGGGCTCAGGCGCATCCGCGATGCGCATGGCGGCAACGCGGTCGGCGCGCTCGGGTCGCCACAGGCGACCGTGGAAGAGCTGTTTCTGCTCGGCAAGCTTGCGCGCGGCATCGGTAGCGGCAACGTCGATTTCCGCCTGCGGCAATCGGACTTTTCCGGGGACGGGAGCCTGTGCGGGGCGCCCTCGCTGGGAATGAAGGTCGCCGCGATCAATGGTCTGGACCGGGTGTTGGTGGTGGGCTCGACCTTGCGCAAGGAGCACCCGCTGCTGGCGCAGCGATTCCGGCAGGCGGTAAAAAAAGGGGCGCAGTTCAACCTGATCAATCCGGTGGACGACGATCTGCTGATGCGCGTGGACAACAGGACGATCGTCGCCCCGAGCGCGATGGCCGAGGCGCTCGGCCAGGTGCTGAAAGCTGCCGCCGAGGAGAAGTCAATGGCCGTGCCGGCGGGCGTGGCTGGTCTCGCGGTGCGCGATTCCGCCCGCGCCATCGCGCAAAGTCTGGTTTCGGGCGCGAATCGCGCGATATTTCTCGGTAACATTGCGCAGCATCATCCGCAGGCCAGCCAGTTGCATCGCCTGGCGCAGGAACTGTCGAAAATCGCAGGCGCGAACTTCGGTTTTCTCGGCGAGGCGGCAAACAGCGTCGGCGGTTACCTCGCGGGCGCGCTGCCGTTCGGGCGCGAGCCCCCGGGCCTCAACGCCGCGCAGATGCTTATCCAGCCGCGCCGGGCTTACCTGCTGCTGAATGCGGAAGTCGAACTGGATACCTTCGACCCGCGTACCGCGCGCGCAGCAATGCACGCCGCCGAACTGGTGGTGGTCATGTCCCCGTACATGCAACGCGCCGCCGATTACGCGCAGGTGTTGCTTCCGGTGTCGCCGTTCACCGAGACCGCCGGGACCTACGTCAACACCGAGGGCATGGTGCAGAGCTTTCAGGGTGCGGTGCGGCCGCTGGGCGAAACGCGCCCGGCGTGGAAAGTTTTACGTGTGCTCGGTACGCTTCTCGACCTTCCGGGTTTCGATTTCGACAACATCGAGCAGGTGCGCGGCGAGTGGAAAAATTCAGTGGGCGAGGTTGCGTCCAGGCTGTCGAACGAAATTGGCGGTGTACCCGCGGTGATCGCTCCGGCGCGGCCGGAGGGCGTTGAGGGGGCCGCATTCGAGAGAATCGGCGAAGTGCCGATCTACCATGCGGACGCGATCGTGCGGCGCGCGGAATCTCTGCAGCAAACCCGGGACGCGCAAGTTGGGACGGCCTGGCTGCCGGGAAGCCTGATTGAAAAACTTGGTTTACGCCAGGGCGACCGCCTCAGGATCTTGCAGGAGGGCGGTGAAGCCATGTTGCCCTTCGATCGCGATGATCGCCTGCCCGCGGAGTGCGTGCGCCTGCCCTCGGGCTGCCGCGAGACGGCAGGTCTGGGCGCAATGTTCGGCCTGGTGAAACTGGAACGTGTGGCCGCACAACAGAAGGTGACGGCATGAGTTTGGTATTCCTCGAGGATCTCATCGGACCGGGCGGGGTTATTGCGCTCTGGACGCTGGCGAAGATTCTCGCCATCGTCATCCCGGTCATCCTGAGCGTCGCCTACCTCACGCTGGCGGAGCGCAAGGTCATCGGCTACATGCAGATCCGCATCGGCCCGAATCGCGTCGGCTACAAGGGCCTGCTGCAGCCGTTCGCTGATGTGCTCAAGCTGCTGGTCAAGGAAGTCATCGTGCCCTCCGGCGCGAACAAGTTCCTGTTCATTCTGGCCCCCGTGCTCGCCATCATGCCGGCACTGGCGGCCTGGGCAGTGGTGCCGTTTTCACCGGAGCTGGTGCTGGCGGACGTCAACGCGGGGCTGCTGTACGTGATGGCGATTACCTCGATGGGCGTGTACGGCGTGATCATCGCCGGCTGGGCGTCGAATTCCAAGTACGCCTTCCTCGGCGCCATGCGCTCCGCGGCGCAGATCGTCTCCTACGAGATCGCGATGGGATTTGCCCTGGTGAGCGTGCTGATGATGTCGGGCAGCTTGAATCTGTCCACCATCGTCAACGAACAGAACTCCGGGTGGGGGCTGCTGGGATGGAACCTGATTCCGCTGTTGCCGATGTTCATGGTGTATTTCATTTCCGGCGTGGCGGAGACCAACCGCGCGCCTTTCGACGTCGCTGAAGGCGAATCGGAAATAGTGGCCGGTTTCCACGTCGAATACTCGGGCACAGCCTTCGCCGTGTTCTTCCTGGCTGAATACGCGAACATGATCCTGGTCTCCGCGCTGGCCTCGGTCATGTTCCTCGGCGGCTGGCTGTCCCCGGTACCAAGCCTGTTTGCGGACTTGGTAAGAGCTCCCTGGCTTGCTGCGGATGGCTTTCCCTGGCTGGCGCTCAAAGTGGCCTTCCTGCTGTTCTGTTTCCTGTGGTTCCGCGCCACCTTTCCGCGCTACCGCTACGACCAGATCATGCGGCTGGGCTGGAAGGTTTTCATCCCGTTGACGATAGTCTGGCTGGTCCTGGTCGGCGGACTGATGCAGACACAGTTCTGGCCATGGTAGGGACGGAAGAATGATCGAGCGCATTCGCGACTTTTTCCGCACCTTTCTGCTCTTCGAGCTTGTGAAGGGCCTGATGCTCACCGGCCGCTACTTCTTCGCGCGCAAGATCACGGTGCAGTTTCCGGAGGAAAAGACGCCCCAGTCGGGGCGCTTCCGCGGCCTGCATGCGCTGCGCCGCTATCCCAACGGCGAGGAACGCTGCATTGCCTGCAAGCTGTGTGAAGCGGTATGCCCGGCGCTGGCAATCACCATCGAATCCGAGCAGCGTGCCGACGGTACCCGCCGCACCACGCGCTACGACATCGACCTCACCAAGTGCATTTTCTGCGGATTCTGCGAGGAGTCCTGTCCGGTGGACTCGATCGTCGAGACCCGCATCCTCGAATACCACGGGGAAAAGCGCGGAGACCTGCTGTACACCAAGGAGATGCTGCTGGCGATCGGCGACCGCTACGAAGACCAGATCGCCAGGGACCGCGCCGAGGATGCAGCGTACCGATGAGGCGAGAAGCGTGAGGGGTGAGGAGTGAGGGGAAGACCCCTTACTCCTCAATCCTTACCAACAAGAACATGGATTTCAAGACCGGCGTCTTTTATTTCTTCGCGGCCATGCTGGTGTTCGCCGCGCTGCGCGTCATTACCGCGCGCAATCCGGTGCATTCTGCCCTTTTCCTGGTGCTGGCGTTCTTTACCGCCGCGGCGCTGTGGGTGCTGCTCGAGGCCGAGTTTCTCGCCATCGCGCTGGTGCTGGTCTACGTCGGTGCGGTGATGGTGCTGTTCCTGTTCGTGGTGATGATGCTCGACATCAACCTCGACCGATTGCGCGAGGGCTACTGGGACTACCTGGTGCCGGCGCTGATCGTGGCGGGCGTGATGGTGGCGGAAATGGCGATCATCCTCGGCGCCCGCTACTTTGACCTCGAGGGCATGCCGGCGCCCGAGCCCAGGGGCGGGGACTACAGCAACACACGCGAGCTCGGCCTCCTGATCTATACCGACTACGTCTATCCGTTCGAGATCGCCGCGGTGATCCTGCTGGTGGCGATCGTCGCCGCCATCGCCCTGACGCTGCGCCATCGCAAGGACACCAAGTACATCGACGCTGCGAAGCAGATCAACATCCACCGCAAGGACCGCGTGCGGTTGGTGTCGATGCCGTCGGAAAGCAAGGATGAAGGCAGGATGAAGGATGAAGGCGGAAGAAAAATTCAAACGTGGGGAAGCGCGGTAGTGCACGCGGAAAGCCAGGCATCGGATTGTTCCGGCCTCTGTGGTTCGGCGTTTCACTTCATCCTTCATCCTTCATCCTTCATCCTTTCGACGCCCGGAGGGCGGCGATGATCTCCCTCTCCCACTACCTCATTCTTGGCGCCGTGCTGTTCGCGATCAGCGTGGTGGGCATCTTTTTGAACCGCAAGAACGTGATCATCCTGCTGATGGCGATCGAGCTGATGCTGCTGGCGGTGAACATGAATTTCGTCGCCTTTTCGCATTTCCTGCAGGACAGCGCCGGTCAGGTATTCGTGTTTTTCATCCTCACCGTGGCGGCGGCCGAGTCGGCAATCGGTCTGGCGATCCTGGTGGTGCTGTTCCGCAATGTTCGCACCATCAACGTCGACGATCTGGACAAGTTGAAAGGATGAAAAGCGTGAGGAGAGAGGAGTTAGCGGTGAGGAAAGCAAAACCTGGGGTGAGTTTGCCCCTCACCCCTCACTCCTTACCCCTTACGCACTTGGATCCATGAAAAGCCTCTACCTCATCGTCCCTCTCGCCCCGCTTGCCGGCGCGCTGATTGCCGGCCTGCTGGGCTGGCTGATCGGCCGTCGTGCCACGCACTGGGTGGCGATCACCGGCATGACGGTGTCAACCATCGCAGCCTTTCTGGTGTTTCGCGACGTGCTCGCCGGCAACACGTTCGACGAACCGATCTATACCTGGATCACCACCGGTGACATTTCGCTGGAAATCGGATTCCTGATCGACCGATTGTCGGCCACCATGATGCTGGTCGTAACTTTCGTCTCGCTGATGGTGCACATCTACACCATTGGCTACATGGCGGACGATCCCGGCTACCAGCGCTTCTTTTCCTACATTTCCCTCTTCACCTTCTCGATGCTTATGCTGGTGATGAGCAACAATTTCCTGCAGCTGTTCTTCGGCTGGGAAGCGGTGGGCCTGGTTTCCTATCTGCTGATCGGCTTCTGGTACGCGCGCCCGAGCGCGATCTATGCCAGCCTCAAGGCCTTCCTGGTCAATCGCGTCGGAGATTTGGGTTTTCTGCTTGGGATCGCACTGATTTTCGTGTTCTGCGGTTCGCTGGAATACGCGCAGGTTTTCTCCCGCGCGCCGGAGCTGACCGGCGAGACGGTGGAAATGGCCTACGTCGGCTGGCCGCTGCTTACCACCATCTGCATCCTGCTGTTCATCGGCGCGATGGGAAAATCGGCGCAGTTTCCGCTGCACGTCTGGCTGCCGGACTCGATGGAGGGCCCGACGCCGATCTCGGCACTGATTCATGCCGCCACCATGGTAACCGCGGGCATTTTCATGGTGGCGCGCATGTCGCCGCTGTTCGAGTTGTCGGAAACGGCGCTGTCGTTCGTGATGGTGATCGGCGCAATCACCGCATTGTTCATGGCGCTGGTGGCAGTGGTGCAGAACGATATCAAGCGGGTGGTGGCCTATTCGACGCTGTCGCAACTCGGTTACATGACCGTGGCGCTCGGCGCCTCGGCCTACGCCGGGGCCATATTTCACCTGGTCACCCACGCCTTTTTCAAGGCGCTGTTGTTCCTCGGCGCCGGCTCGGTGATCATCGCCCTGCACCACGAGCAGGACATGCGCAGGATGGGCGGTTTGAGGAAGTACATGCCGATCACCTACGCCACCATGCTCATCGGTGCTGTGGCAAGCGCGGGCATTCCCGGTTTCTCCGGTTTCTTTTCCAAGGACGCGATCATCGAGGCCGTGCATCTGTCGCAATTGCCGGGCAGCGGTTTTGCCCACTTCTGTGTGCTGTCATGCGTGTTCGTCACAGCGTTCTATACCTTCCGGCTGTTTTTCATGACTTTCCACGGCAAGGAGCGTTTCGAAGTTCACGCTGGCGATCACGGACACGCGCAGGGCCACGTACCCCACGAGTCCCCCTGGGTGGTCACCGTGCCGCTGGTGGTCCTGGCGGTGCCGACGATCTGTGCCGGGTGGGTGATCGGGACGGTGCTGTTCGGCGGCTTCTTCGGCGATGCCATCGTGGTTGCCAGATCACACGACGTGCTCGCGCAGCTGGGCGGGGATTTTCACGGCGTGATGGCGATGATGGCGCACGCGCTGGCCACCTGGCCGTTGTGGCTTGCGGTTGCCGGCATTGCCGGCGCGGCCTGGTTGTATCTCAGGCCCACCGACCTGCCGGACAAGTTTCGGCAGTGGTTCTCGCCGCTCTATACGCTTCTCGAGCAGAAGTACTATTTCGACCGTTTCAACGACTGGTTCTTTGCAGGCGGTGCGCGCCTGGTCGGGCGCGGGTTGTGGAAAGGCGGCGATGTCGCTGTGATCGACGGCTTCGTCAACGGTGCCGCAACGCTGGTCGGCTGGCTGGCGACTGTCGTGCGCAAACTCCAATCCGGATATGTCTATACCTACGCCTTCGCCATGATCATTGGCATGGTGACCCTGCTTACGCTCTGGTTTGCCCGAAGCTGAGGACGGGAAGACATCATGTTCGGACTGCCCTACCTGAGCACCGTCATTTGGCTGCCGATCCTTGCCGGCATAGCGGTGCTTTTCACCGGCTCGGACCGCCATGCCAACGCCGCCCGCTGGCTGGCGCTCGCCGGCGCCGTTGGCGGCCTCGTGGTTGCGCTGCCGCTCTACTCCGGATTCGACCCCGGCACACCGGGGATGCAGTTCGTGGAGTTGATGCCCTGGATCGAGTCCTACAGTGTCAACTATCACCTCGGTATCGACGGTGTTTCGCTCCTGATGATCCTGCTCAACTGTTTCACCACCGTGCTGGTGGTGCTGGCGGGATGGCAGGTGGTGCAGAGCCGGGTGGCCCAGTACATGGCAGCCTTCCTGATCCTTTCCGGGATCATGAACGGTGTGTTCTGCGCGCAGGATGCCGCGCTGTTCTATGTCTTTTTCGAGGCGACGCTGATCCCGATGTTCATCGTCATCGGCGTATGGGGAGGGCCGAACCGGGTTTATGCAGCGCTCAAGTTTTTCCTCTACACACTGGTCGGATCGCTGCTGACCCTGATTGCATTCATCTATCTGTACGTTGCCTCCGAGGGCAGTTTCGCACTGGCCGACTACTACCGCCTGCCGATTCCTCTGGGCACCCAGATCCTGTTGTTCATTGCCTTCTTTGCCGCGTTTGCGGTCAAGGTGCCGATGTTCCCGGTACATACGTGGTTGCCCGATGCGCATGTCGAGGCACCCACCGGCGGTTCCGTGGTGCTGGCAGCCGTGATGCTGAAGCTTGGTGCCTACGGTTTCATCCGGCTGTCGCTGCCGATTCTGCCGGATGCCAGCCACGTGGCTGCCCCGGTCGTCATCGGCTTGTCGCTGATCGCGGTGGTGTATATCGGAGTAGTGGCACTGGTGCAGACCGACATGAAGAAGCTGATCGCCTATTCCTCGATTTCGCACATGGGATTCGTGACGCTGGGCATTTTCCTGTTCAACGACCACGGCATGGAAGGGGCGGTAATCCAGATGGTCTCGCACGGCTTCGTTTCCGGCGCGCTTTTCCTGTGCGTCGGCGTCCTGTACGACCGCATGCACTCGCGTTTGATCGCCGACTACGGCGGGGTGGTGAACCGGATGCCGGTATTTGCCGCCTTCTTCGTTCTGTTCGCGATGGCCAATTCCGGTTTGCCGGGCACCAGCGGATTTGTCGGCGAGTTCCTGGTGATTCTGGGGACGATGGAGGAGAACTTCTGGTACGCAGTCGCAGCGGCGAGCACGCTGCTGTTCGGCGCCGCCTATACACTGTGGATGATCAAGCGCGTCGTTTTCGGCCCGGTGGCCAACGGCAAGGTTGCAGCTTTGACAGACATCACGCTGCGCGAGCGCTTGGTGCTCGGCCTGGTCGCGATCGCGGTGCTGGCGATGGGGCTATATCCCCAGCCGTTCGCCGCGGTGCTGCATACCTCGGTCAACGAACTCCTGACGCTGGCAAACCAGAGCAAATTATGAAAACAGGGCCGAGGGACGAGGATCGAGGGACGAGGGAAATGCAAAATCGCGCCGTTGCGCTTAGTGCTTGTCCCTCGATCCTCGTCCCTCGGCCCTCACCCCTCGCCCCACGTCCCTGAATTTATGGAATACGAGATTCCCGATTTCCTGCTGGCCGCCCCCGAGATCGTCCTGCTGACAATGGTCTGCGTCATTCTGATCGTGGACCTGTTTCTGTCCGATGCCCGCCGGGTCTGGACCTATGCGCTGAGCCAGTTGTCGCTGATCGGTACCGCGGTGCTGGTGTTCGTCATGGGCGGGGAGGACGTCGCCTACACGTTCAACGGCATGTTCGTGGACGACCCGATGGCGAACGTGCTCAAGATCGCAGTCTGCCTGACCGTGGCCGTCATGCTGGCCTACTCGCGCGCCTACGTTGCCGCGCGCGACATGTATCGCGGGGAATTCTTTGTGCTTTCGCTGTTCGCCACGCTAGGCATGATGGTGATGATTTCGGCGAACCACTTCCTGGTGCTTTACCTGGGGCTGGAGCTGCTGTCGCTGTCCTTGTATGCCATGGTGGCGCTGCCGCGCGACGCCGGCAACAGCACCGAGGCGGCGATGAAATACTTCGTGCTGGGCGCGCTGGCCTCGGGCATGCTGCTCTACGGCATGTCGATGATCTACGGCGCCACCGGTTCGCTGGAGGTCACCGAAGTGGCGCAGCGCATTTTCGACGGCGAGGCCATTCCGACCATCCTGATTTTCGGGCTGGTATTCGTGGTTGCCGGTATCGGCTTCAAGCTTGGCGCCGTGCCGTTCCACATGTGGGTGCCGGACGTCTATCACGGCGCGCCGACAGCGGTGACGCTGCTGATCGGAACCGCGCCCAAGCTGGCGGCATTCGCGTTCATCATGCGTCTGCTGGTCGAGGCGCTTGGCATGCAGCAATTGCTGGTCGAGTGGCAGCAGATGCTGGTGCTGCTGGCGGTGGCTTCGCTCGCCATCGGAAACATCACGGCAATAGCCCAGACCAACCTGAAGCGAATGCTGGCCTATTCGACCATTTCGCACATGGGTTTCCTGCTGCTCGGCATCCTCAGCGGCACGGTCGAGGGATTCGGCGCGGCCATGTTCTACACCGTCATTTATGTGCTGATGGCCCTGGGCACTTTTGGCATGATCCTGCTGCTGTCGCGCCAGGGCTTCGAAGCGGAGAACCTGGATGACTTCAAGGGGCTTAACCAGCGCGACCCTTGGTACGCTTTCATCATGATGCTGCTGATGTTCTCAATGGCGGGCATCCCGCCCACCATGGGATTTTGGGCCAAGCTGTTCGTACTCCAGGCGGTACTGTCGGTGGGTTACTTGTGGCTCGCGGTGGTGGCTGTGCTGTTCTCGTTCATCGGCGCGTTTTACTATCTGCGTGTGGTCAAGCTGATGTACTTCGATACGCCGACCGACGCGGCGCCAATCGAGCCGCATGGCGACATCCGGGTTCTGATGTCCGTAAACGGCCTCGCGGTGCTGGTATTCGGGTTGGCGCCGGCCTCGCTCCTGGCCATATGCGAACGCGCGATACAGCTTTCCCTGTCCCAGTGAGCACCGATTTCACCGAGAAGAAGGTTTCCTCGCAGCAGGTCTATCACGGCCGCTTGCTGCAGGTGAATGAGGACGAGGTCACGTTGCCGGACGGCAGCCACGCGCGGCGCGAATACGTCCTGCATCCCGGAGCCGCCTTGATCCTGCCGGTTTTCGACGACGGTTCGGTGCTGCTCGAGCGCCAGTTCCGCTATCCGGCCGGTGGCCATTTCTACGAACTGCCCGCTGGAAAGCTTGAGCCAGACGAGCCGCCGCTGGAAACCGCCAGGCGCGAGCTTCAGGAGGAGACGGGTTATGTGGCGGCCGAGTGGCGCGAGCTCGGCCGCTTGCATCCCTGTGTCGGATATTCCAACGAGACCATCGACTTTTTCCTGGCACGCAAGCTTGAATTCAAGGGCGCGCAACTCGACGAAGGCGAGTTCCTGGAGACGTTGCGCTTGCCGCTTGCCGAGGGTCTGGACTGGATTCGGCGCGGGCGCATCAGCGACACTAAAACCATTCTCGGCCTGTTTTGGGCCGAGAAGATCCTCAGGGAAACCTGGTAGAAGTTCCCGGCCGGTTCAGGCCAGCATGGCTGTCTGTTGCTCCGCGCCGGTTTCTGCCGGAAAGGGTTGCGGGTGCCCGAACACGAAACCCTGGCCGTACAGCACGCCCATCTCGGTGAGGATGTTCAAGACTTCCTGGTTCTCGACCCATTCGGCGATCACCTGCTTGTTGAGGCCCTTCGCCACGTCGCACAACGCGCGTACGAACAGGCGATTGGCTTCATCGGTTGCCAGACCGCGTATGAAATTGCCGTCGATCTTCAGGTAGTCCACCTCGAAGCGCTTGAGGAAATAGAACGAGCTGAACCCCGCGCCGAAATCGTCGAGCGCGAAACGGCAGCCCAGTTTCTTCATCTGCGCGATGAACTCCTGTGTGACGCCCACTTCCGCCATTGCCGCGGTTTCCGTGATCTCGAACACCAGTTGATCGTGGTCCACTGGTGCGGCCGCGAGCATGGCATGGAATCGCCGCACCCACTGCTGGTCGGAGAGGCTCACTCGCGACAGGTTTACGAAGTAACGAATCTTCTTGCCGCGCATATGCGGTTGCTTCAGGATTTCCAGAACCTTGGCGACCACGCGCAGATCGATTTCCTGGACCATGCCGAGCGACTCTGCCACTTCGATGAACTGTCCCGGTAGGACGATATTGCCGCTGCGGTCGAGGATTCGTACCAGCACTTCGTGGTGGACCAGTTGCCGGTCCGCCAGCCTGACCACCGGCTGCGAGTAGAGCAAAACGCGGTCCTCGTCCAGCACTTCGCGCAGTTCCCGCGCCCAGTGCACACGCCGGTGGGTGCTGCGCAGGTCGTCGGGATTGTGATCGTGCAGCACGAAACGGTTGCGGCCGTTGTCCTTCGCCTGGTACATGGCGATGTCCACATTGGCGAGCAGCGAGGCCACGTCATTGCCGTGGAACGGATAGGACACCACGCCGGCCGAGGCGGTCAACGTCGACAGGCAGCCCTGATCGCCCAACCGGAACTTGTAGTGGCGCACCGCGGTGAGCGCGCGTTCGGCGACCTGCGCGGCCTCGGCGCGCAGCGCATCTGGAAGATGCAGCGCGAACTCGTCGCCGCCCAGGCGGAAAACCTGTGCGTTCTCGTCTTTCACCACGTCCTTGAGTAGTCCACCGATGCCGACGATCAACTGGTCGCCGGCACGATGGCCGAAGTTGTCGTTGATGTACTTGAAGTGATCGACGTCCAGAAGCAGTACCGAACCTTTTTCGCCTTCTGCGAGCGCGGCCTCCAGCGCTTTCTGCAGCGAGACCCGGTTGGGCAGGCCGGTAAGCGTATCGTGGGTGGCAAAGCGTTCGATTTCGAGCGCCGCCTTGTGCTGCTCGGTGACGTTGCGGGCGGTGCCGCGCAGCCCGATGATCGCGCTGTTGTCGTCATAGGTGGCGCGCGCATTGATTCCCACCCAGCGGTCGTTGCCGTCGGCGGAAATGAGGTGGGTGAGGTAGTTCTTTACCTGTCCGTTTCTACGCAGCGTGGACAGGAAGCGGCGGTTGGAAACATGGGCAAGGCCGGCTTCGAAGTCGAAAAAGCAGCGGCCGATCAGGTCCTTCTGCTGCAATCCAAAGATGTCCACGCAGCCGTTGTTGAGGTAGGTGAAGCGGCCCAGCGCATCGGTGGTCCAGATCAGGTCGTGCGAAGTCTCCACCAGGTCGCGGTAGCGCGACTCGCTCTCCAGCAGCAGTTGAATGATGCGGCGCTTTTCCTTGAGCGTCCTGCGCACTGCCGCCAGTTCGTCTTCGTATTTCTCGGTTTCGTGCTTGTCGCTGCCGCCCATCAGCGCCGAACCGGCCAGGCCGTCGATAATCTCGCGCGCATAACGCCGGTGACCGCCGTCGGTGCGCCGGGCCACGAGCACGCCCTGCGAGTCCCAGCGTCTGAGTTTCTGCACTGGGACGCCGAGCAGTGCAGCGGCTTCCTGAATCGAGTATTCGGGAAGTTCGTGCGCCATCGCACGCCTCGTACTTATTTGCTGCCGGTTGGTCGGGCCGGCAATCCCAACTCGCCGGCGCATTAGTGCAGGAGCTTGGCGACGCCAGGTTCGTCCTGGCGCGCGCCCGTGGCGGTTAGGTCGTTCTGCCGCGACACCAGCCGCTGCATCAGCTTGAGATCGCGATGACTTAAGTTCAGCGCCGTGTCGACCCACACCTCGACCACACCCACCAGTTCCTCGTAGTCGAGCTTGTGGACACGCCTGCGCGCTGCGGCAATGCCGGCCATCGCATTGCGGCTGCGGCTGCGGGTGCGGGACCGGATGAAGCTGGCGATTTCCGCTTCACCCCGGCCCTGTTCCACGACCAGATCCACCACCCCCACCGCCAGCATATCATCGGCGCTGTAAATCTTGCCACTGGTGATCAGGTTCTCGGTTGCACGCTTGCCCACTTTGCGCTCCAGGAAGGAATAGGCCCCCATGCCCGGAAACAGGTTGAACAGGATCTCCGGAAAACCGAAGCGCGCCTGGCGCTCCGCGATCAGCACGTCGGACGACAACGCGGCCTCGAAGCCGCCGCCCAGACATTCGCCCTGGATCAGCGAGATCGTGGTGATCGGCAATTCATGGCCGATGTAATTGCGGTAAAGGACATCCACGCAGGCCTTGCCGTAACCGAGCAGGCCGTCCCGGTCCTGATTGTTGATCAGCCTGGTGAACAGGCTGAGGTCGCCGCCGAGGTTGAACACCCCGGGGACCCTGGACGCCAGGACCGCGTATTCGACCGGTTTACTTTCACCGCCACAGTCCACTTCGCCGCCGGTACGGGTGATGAATCGGCAGTAGCGGTCCAGGTCGCGCAGCAGCTCCGGATTGAAATTGGGCCTGGGCGTCGGATTCCAGCGCAACCACATTGCGTGTTGTTCTCTGTCGAAAAAGGCGGAAAGCTGTTCCGAGAAGAAGTACTCGGCCGCTGCCCCGGCAGGCTCGGCGCCAGTCGATGCCGGGACCTGTAGCAGTTCCTGTGGAATATTCATGTCCATTTTCTGTCTCTCCTGTGCGAGTGGATTTAGTTTGCTTTTCAGGCCGCCACAGGACCCCCCCCATTGCGGCTTGCGATTTGACTGTAGTCGAATACACAGGTAAATAGCAAATCTAACACTTTGATAGATTTAATTATTCCGCTTTGTTGTCAATAATTTGGATGAGCTTGTCACTGTAAGACGACAAAAAATTTTGATCTTTTGCTTATTGGGGGCCGCAAACGAAGTGTGGATGAGCTTCAACAACGCCGTACAAACGATGGATTTTGTTGACGTTCCGCTCGAGAAAGGCTAGAAAGGAAACCCATAAGAACTAGAGTTGCACGCTCGGTCCCCTATGCGTCTCCTCCTCCGTTCCATTGCGCGGCTGTTTTTCCGCGTCAGGCTCGTCGGCGACCTGGCGCCGTTCGGCAATGCGGATCGGCTGCTGCTGGTCGCCAACCACCATTCGCGGTTCGACGCGGTGTTTCTGGCCCTGTTTCTGCCGCGCGCGCCGGTCATCGTCGTTCCGCCAGAGGAAACCCGTAGCCGGTGGATGCGCTGGGTGCTGGGGCACGTCGACCACGAAGTGCACGACCTGAATAATCCCCTGAGCATGAAACCGCTGCTGCGCTTGCTGCGCGGCGGACGCCCAGTGGTGCTGTTCCCGGAGGGGCGCATCGCGCGCAACGCCGCGGTGATGAAGGTGTACCCGGTACCCGCACTGATTGCGCTCAAGAGCGGCGCCGTGGTGCTGCCGGTGCACGTGGAAGGCGCCGGCCAGTGGTTCAGCCGCTCCGGATCTGCGTCGGTCATACGGCGGCTCCTTCCCTCCGTGACGGTGCGCGTGTTCGCGCCCACCCGGATTGACGGGGGTGCCGCCGGCAGCGCGCGCCGGCGGCGCGCCTTCGCCACCCGCAGGCTCACAGCCATCCTGCAGGCCATGGCGCTGGAATCGCACGCTTGCAAGCCTCTGTTCGAGTGCTTTCTCGACGCGGTCGCGGCGCATGGGCGCGGCGCCGTGCTGATGGAAGATCAAAACGAGGATCCGCAGACCTACGGCCAGTTTCTGCGCATGAGCCTGGCGCTGTCGCGGCTGCTCAGGCGTTTCACCAGCGAGGGCGAGAACGTCGGCCTGCTGCTTCCGAACATGGTCCCATCGGTGGGTGTGGTAATGGCCCTATCGGCGATGAAGCGCGTGCCGGCCATTTTCAATTACACGGCCGGTCCGCTGGGGGTGGAAAGTGCGCGGGTTGCGGCCGGTGTGCGCACCGTGATCACTTCGCGCAAGTTCATCGAGCAGGCGCATCTGCAGGCCCTGCTGGATGTGCTTGCAGGATGCAACATCGTCTATCTCGAGGATTTGCGCCGCCAGTTCGGCTGGCGCGACAAATTGTGGTTGCTGGGATTCGCACTGCGCTTTCCGCGGCTGGTGATCGCCAGGCAGTCCACGCTCGATCCCGCGGTGGTGTTGTTCACCTCAGGCTCGGAAGACCGGCCCAAAGGGGTGGTGCTTTCGCACCGTGCCATCGTCGCAAACGTGGCACAGATGCGCGCTGTGTTCGACTTCTCGCCCGAAGACAAGATCCTGAATCCGCTGCCGCTGTACCACGCCTACAGCTTCACCGCCGGCATCATGCTGCCGCTGATCACCGGCACGCGGCTTTACCTTTTCATCTCACCGCTGCGTTACCGCGCCATTCCCGAGATTGCTTACCGGCGCGATTGCACCATCCTGTTCGGAACCAGCACCTTCCTGTCGTTCTACGCGCGCTATGCCAATCCGACGGACTTCTGCCGGCTGCGCTACGTAATCTCCGGCGGCGAGAAGCTCTCGCCCGAGGTCGCAAGGGTGTGGATGGAGAAGTTCGGGTTGCGCATCCTGGAGGGCTACGGTTCGACGGAATGCGCGCCGGTAATTTCGCTGGCTACCCCATCGGCGTACCGCCGTAAAGCGGTGGGCCGATTCCTGCCCGGCATCGATTACCAGATCGAGCCCATGGACGGTATCGACAAAGGGGGAGTCCTGCACATCCGCGGGCCTAACCTGATGCTGGGGTACTATCGCTATGCCAATCCCGGCGTGATCGAGGCGCCCAAGTCCGGCGTGGGCGAAGGCTGGTACGATACCGGCGACGTGGTGGAAGTGGACCAGGACGGCATGCTCAGCATCTCCGGGCGGGTGAAACGCTTTGCCAAGATCGCCGGCGAAATGGTGTCGCTCGACATGATCGAGCACGTGGCGCGCGAAGCTTCGTCCGAGCACCATCATGCCGCAGTGCTCACGGCACAGGATTCCGTCGGCGAATCCACGGTGCTGTTCAGCACCGATGCGCAACTCACCCGCGTCCGGCTTCTGGAGGCGGCGAAAGAACTGGGGACGCACGATCTTTCTGTGGCGCGCCGCATCGTGCATCTGAAGGAAATCCCGCTGCTCGCATCCGGCAAGGTGGACTACGTCGGCCTCAAGAGCCTGACAGAGGGCGATACGGTCAAGCGCCTGCTTGCCGCGGCCGCATTGATGAGCCCGCAGGACCTGGAGGAGCGACCAACGCCGAAGTAGCACCGCGGTCCGGCAGCGACCTGCACAGGTTGCGGGCAGCGACCCACCGTACCGCTCACACCCGTCACGCGAGGTCATGCTCCGGCGGTCGCTCCCGCGAGCTATCCAGTTTCCCGGGGCCGCGGCCCTTGAAACGCCTGGCCGCAGCCCTTAGCTTCCAGCGTTGTTACCGATCCCGAGAGGGGGATTTCCGCCATGGCCGAAGCCGCCGCCAAAGAAACGCTGGGCTTCCAGACCGAAGTCAGGCAACTGCTCAACCTGATGATCCACTCCTTGTACGGCAACAAGGAGATTTTCCTGCGAGAACTGATTTCCAACGCCTCGGATGCCTGCGACAAGCTGCGCTTCGAGGCGCTGACAGATGCGGGGCTGTTCGAGGCCGATCCCGACCTCCGCATACGAGTGTCGTACGACAAGGCGGCGCGCACCCTGACCATTTCCGACAATGGCATCGGCATGTCCCGCCAGGAAGTCATCGACAACATCGGTACCATTGCCAAGTCAGGCACGCGCGAATTTTTCGATCGACTGACTGGCGATCAGGCCCGGGACGCCCACCTGATCGGCCAGTTCGGAGTGGGTTTCTATTCGTCATTCATCGTTGCCGACAAGGTCACGCTGGTCACCCGCCGCGCCGGCATGGGCAAGGAACACGGTGTGCGTTGGGAATCGTCGGGCGAAGGCGACTACACCATCGAGACCGTGGAAAAGCAGGACCGCGGCACCGAAGTGACGCTGCACCTGCGGGCGGGCGAGGACGAACTGGCGGACGGCTCCCGCCTGCGTGCCATCATCCGCAAGTATTCCGACCACATCACGTTGCCCATCCTGATGAAGAAAGAGGAGTGGGATCGGGAAAAGGGCGAGAACCTGGTCAAGGACGAAGACGAGAAGGTCAACCAGGCTTCAGCCCTGTGGGCGCGCCCCAGGTCCGGGATCAGCGAAGAGCAGTATCAGGAGTTCTACAAGCACGTAGCCCATGATTTCGAACCCCCGCTGGCCTGGGTACACGCGAGGGTCGAAGGCAAATCCGAGTACACGCAGTTGCTCTACCTGCCGGCGCGCGCACCCTTTGATTTGTGGGATCGTGAGCACCGCCACGGCATCAAGCTCTACGTGCGGCGCGTGTTCATCATGGACGACGCCGAGCAACTGATCCCGGCGTACCTGCGGTTCGTGCGCGGAGTAGTGGATTCCAACGACCTGCCGCTCAACGTCTCGCGCGAGATCCTGCAGGAGTCGAAGGATGTCGAAGTGATCCGCAAGGGCTGCGTCAACAAGGTGCTTGGTCTGCTCGAAGATCTCGCCGAGAACCAGAAGGACAAGTACGCGGGTTTCTGGAAGGAGTTCGGCCGCGTTTTCAAGGAGGGGACGGGTGAAGACTGGGCGAACAAGGAACGCATTGCCAAACTGCTGCGCTTTGCCACGACTCACGGCGCCACCGAAGAGCAAACCGTTTCACTCGCAGACTACCTGTCGCGGATGAAGGAAGGCCAGGCCCGGATCTACTACATCACGGCCGACAGCCTGGCTGCGGCGAAGAACAGCCCGCACCTGGAGATTTTCCGCAAGAAGGGCATCGAAGTGCTGCTGCTTTCCGACCGGGTGGACGAATGGCTGGTGTCCAACCTCGCGGAATTCGAAGGCAAGCCGCTGCAGTCGGTAGCCAAAGGCGATCTCGATCTGGGCAAACTTGCCGACGAGGAGACCAAGGAACAGGAAAAGGAAGCCGGCGAATTCAGGGACCTGGTCGGGAAAATAAGGAAAGCGCTGGACGCCCAGGTGAAGGATGTGCGGCTGACGTTCAGGCTGACATCCTCACCGGCCTGCCTGGTGTCGGACCAGCAAGCCATGAGCGCCAACCTCGAGCGCATGCTCAAGGCCGCCGGCCAGAATGTGCCCGGACACAAGCCGATCCTGGAAATCAACCCGCACCATCCCCTGGTGCAGCGCCTCAAGTACGAATCCGACGAGTCGCGCTTCAGCGACTGGAGCCGCATCCTGTTCGACCAGGCGCTGCTTGCCGAAGGCGGGCAGCTCGAGGATCCTGCGGGATTCGTCAAGCGTCTCAACGACCTGATGTTCGCTGTGTCCGGTGACAAATCCTAAGAAACCTTATTTCACACGAAGGACACGAAGGAAAAGACCTCACCCTCCCGCCCTCTCCTGCAAGCTGGCGAGGGCGCCGAAAGACTGCATGAATCGCATCACCCTCGCCACCTTGTCGTGTGGGGAGAGGGATAGGGAGAGGGCGTGTGGCCAGTGCAGGTTTCGCTATTCCACGACGCCAAGGCGGCCGTTATGCGAGCCCATGTACCACAGCCGCCCGCGGGCATCGATGATCATCTTGCGGATGCCGGCATTTTTTGACGGGAGATTCACTACTTTCATTTCGCCCGTGTTCGGGTCCAGGCGCACCACGGTATCCCGGTTGATCTCGTTGACCCAGATCATTCCGCCGCCGTCTGCGGTCACCGCGTAGGGGCCGCCATCCTCGCCGGCGGGAAGCCGGTACTCTCTGACAATTTTCGCGCTGACCGGATCGACCTTGACCAGCTTGCCGTTGCCGTAGAGTGTGACCCACAAGAAGCCGTCCGGCGCGGTCGCCATCCGCCGGGGCTGACTGCCCTTTCCGGTGTCGAGCTGTGAAATTTTTCCCGTCGAGGGGTCGAGCTTGCCGAGGGCGTCCGCACCCATGCGGCAGAACCAGACATTACCCGCCTGGTCGAGCGCGATGCCGTAGGGTCGGCCGCTGGACTGGTATTCAACGATCCTGCCGGACTTCATGTCCAGGCGACCGATGCGTCCGCCGCTCTGCACCGTAAACCAGATGGTGCCCTTGCCGTCGGTGACCAGCGTATGCGGGTCGCCGCCGGAAGGCGCCTTGAATTCCGTGACCTTGCCCGTTTTTGGATCGAGGCGACCGATCGTTCCGTTCCCGTTGCCGGTGTACCAGACGATGCCATCCCGATCCACCAGCAAACCGTGAGGCCGGGCGCCGGGTGGCAGGTCCCATTCGTTGAACCTCTGCTTGGTGGTGTCGAAATGGGCGATCTTGTTGCCATACATAACCGCAATGTAAATGTCGCCGTCCGGGCCGGGAGCGGGATCGCGCGCAAACTCGGGCGTCGGTACCGGCCACTCGGAAACTTTGCCGGAAAAGTTTCGCCAGCTTGCCCGGTGCGATTGCGTAATCGGACCCGCCGCCGAAGACATTGCCGACGCTTGCGCCCAACGCCAGGGCAATTACAAATGACCATGTCCTTTTCATGATTTTTCCTCCTCGGTGACGCCAGAATAGTTGCGACCAACGCACCCCCGCCCACTTCTCCCCAGCCTTCTAACTGGGTACCCCGGGCTTCGCTAGGGGAGAGGGAGCCGCGAATGGCCCAAACAAACGGGCGACAAGTTCGTCGCCCGATGTATTCCAGATTGACTCAGAGTTCCCTCTCCCCCTGCGGGAGAGGGCCAGGGAGAGGGGGTTACCTGCCTTTCCAGTTCGGGTCTCGTTTCTGCATGAACGCATCGATGCCCTCACCGACGTCCTCGGCCATCATGTTGCAGGCCATGACTTCGGAGGCATACTCGTAAGCCGCCTCCATTCCCATCTCGATCTGCTTGTAGAACATCTTCTTGCCGGTGGTGACCGCGACCGGGGATTTGGCGATGATCGCATCGGCCAATGCCTTCACTTCCGCATCCAGTTTTTCGACGGGGACCACGCGGTTTACCAGGCCGCGGGCTTTTGCGGTCGCGGCGTCGATGAAATCGCCGGTGAGCAGCATCTCCATGGCCTGCTTGCGCGACATATTACGGGCCAGCGGTACGCTCGGGGTGGAGCAGAACAGGGCAACGTTGATTCCGGATACGGCGAAGCGCGCGTTGTCCGAGGCCACCGCCAGGTCGCACTGAGCCACCATCTGGCAGCCGGCGGCGGTGGCGATGCCGTGCACCCGCGCGATCACCGGTTGCGGCATGCGGGTAAGGGTCATCATTATCCTGCTGCACTGGGCGAATAGCTTCTCGTAATACGCCTTCTTCGGATTGGCACGCATCTGCTTGAGATCGTGACCGGCGCAGAAAGCGCTGCCGCTGCCGGCGATGACAACCACACGTATCGACGGATCTTTTTCTATCGATTCGAGCTGGGCCTGCAGTCCGGTCAGCAGTTCTTCGGAAAGCGCGTTGTACTGTTTCGGGCGGTTGAGCGTGACCGTGGCGATGCCGCCGGCGTCATGACGCAGCAGGACCGGTTCGTTGCTGGCTTGCAGTACGGCAGACATGGGAGTTCTCCGCTCTGACGCTGGAACCGGAATTATAGGCCCCGGGAGGCGCCGGTTCTAGGCTCGCAGGTAGCTGTGGATCACTGGCGCGTTCTTCGCCGGAGCGCCGAGGTAGCGCTCGAATGCGTCCGCGGCCAGCGGCTCGCTGAACAGGAAGCCCTGAATCTCGTCGCAGCCGTAAGCGTGCAGGAAGGCGAGCTGTTCCGGCGTTTCCACGCCTTCCGCAACCACGTCGAGTTTCATGTTGTGTGCCATTGCGATTATGCTGCGGGTGATAGACGCGTCGTCGCGGTCATCCGGCAGGTCGCGGATGAATGAGCGGTCGATTTTCACGCAGTCGATCGGGAAGCGCTTCAGGTAGGCGAGCGACGAGTAGCCGGTGCCGAAGTCGTCGATCGCCAGGCGCACGCCGGTGTCACGCAGGGCGCGCAACAGTTTCACCGCGCGCTCGGCGTCGCGCATCACCATGCTCTCGGTGATCTCCAGCTCGAGACACTCCGCCGGAAAGCCGGTCCGCTCCAGAATGTCGGCAACGCGCTGAGCGAAGCCCTGGTCGAACAATTGCCGCACCGACAGATTCACGGAAACCCGCAGACTGATGTGCCCGGTCTCGCGCAGTGCCTGCCCATTGCGGCAGGCCTCCTCCAGAACCCAGTCACCGATCTGCACGACGATGCCGGTCTCCTCGGCTATCGGGATGAACTCGCTCGGTTGCATCAATCCCTTTTCCGGGTTGCGCCAGCGCACCAGCGCCTCCATGCCGGCGACCGTGCGCGAGGACACCCGCACCTTGGGTTGGAAGTGCACCGTGAACTCCTTGCGCTCCAGCCCCCGTCGCAGCGCCGATTCGATCGACAGCCGCTCGCGGGTATGCACGTTCATTTCCGGCGAGAAGTACTGGAACCCGTTCTTGCCGGATTCCTTGGCGCGGTACATCGCCACATCGCTGTTCTTGAGCAGCGTCTGCATGTCATTGCCGTCGTGCGGATAGGTGCTGATGCCGATGCTTGCGGTGATCAGGAAATCCTGGTCGTCGATCAGCAGGGGCCGGGAGGTGGCCTCCAGGATCTTGAGCGCCACCGCGTTCACGGCCTCGACGGTGGAGGCGTCCAGCATCAGGATCACGAACTCGTCACCACCCAGTCTGGCGATGATATCGCTGTCGCGCAGGCACGCGCGTAGGCGTGCCGCCACCTGCTTGAGCAACTGGTCGCCGGCTTCGTGGCCGATGGTGTCGTTGATGTTCTTGAAGCGGTCCAGGTCCACCAGCATCAGCGCGCAGCGCAACCCGTAGCGCTGGGTGGTGGCGAGTGCGTGCTCGAAGGCCCGGTGAAAGTGGGCGCGATTGGGAATGCCGGTGAGTTCGTCGTGATAGGCAAGATATTCGATGTGCTCTTCGGCACGTTTGCGGTCGGTGATGTCGCGGATGATCAGGCTGGCACACGCCTGGGCGTTGCGGTCGCCGAAGGAGGCGCAGGCGAACTCCACCGGCACCAGGCCGCCGTCCTTGCGGCGCAGCCTCACTTCGCCGTGCGCCGGGCAGGCCTGGTCGGCCGCGTTCAGCAGCGCTTGCGCCCTGGGATCGGTCCGGTCGACGATGTCCTCGCGGCCAAGCGCACGCAGATCATCCTCACCATAGCCGAGCAGCTGGCAGGCTGCATCGTTGGCGGCGAGGATGGCGCCCCCCGGCCGGGTCAGCAGAATCGCATCAATGCTGTTTTCGAACAGTGCGCGGTAGCGCGCTTCGCTTTCGCGCAAAGTCTCCGCAAGCGCACGCTGTTCGGTGATGTCCTCGTTCAGCGATATGGCACCGAGAACCTGGCCGTCGGTAGACAAAACTGGCGCCGCTGAATCGATAATGGTTTTACGGCTGCCGTCACAAGACTCGATGTCGATGACCTGGTTTCCGGTGCTTTCCCCTTTGGCGAGCGCCCGCGCCAGGCCCCAGTCAGACCACTCCATGCGCTTACCGGTATCCTTGCGCCAGCCCTTTAACCCACCGTTCTGGTACGTGCCGGCCGCGGGCGTCTGTCCCCAGATTTTCCGGCTTGCGGCATTGTCCAGCACCAGGGTGCCGTCGCCATCGGCGACCCACACGCCGACCGGCAGGGCGTCGAGCACCTGGCGCAGCAGGCTATCGCTTTGTGCGGCTGAGCGCGTGAGTTCGCTCCTGCGCCGCAGTTCCTGCATCAGCAGCCACACGAGCATCATGATGGCCAGGGTAAATCCGGCCAGCAAGATGACGGTCACCGTCTTCTGTTCGCGCCAGCCGGCCAGCACCTCTTGCTCCGACAGTCCCACCTGCACCATGAGTGGCGCGCCCGCTACCGCACGCGCGCTGTAGATGCGCGCCTCGCCGTCCACCGGACTTACGGTGCGGAAAGTGCGGCTGCCAGAGCGGGTGAGGTCCTTCAGTGTCAGGTTGCCGCCGGTAGCCATGCCTACCCAGGTGGGAGCGGCCGGGTTGCGGGCGACCAACTCGCCGTCCCGGTGCAGCAACTCGATGGCGCCGTCATGACCGACGTCCACGTTGCGGTAAAAGGCCTGGAACGCGCGCGGCTCGAGCGCCACGACAATCACGCCGCCAAAACTGCCGTCGACGGTTGGCAGTCGGCGACTTGCCGCCAGGAACCATGCCCCAGTGGTGCGGCTGACGATCGGCTTGCCGACGTAAAGACTGTGCGGCCGGGCGCGGTGCCAACTGAAATATTCGCGATCGGAAAAGTGCTGCGTCGCAGCGGGAAGCGGGTCGGAGTGGTGCGTGATCACGCCGCGGGAATCGACGATGAACAGGGCGCGCGCATAGGGAAGCATGGCGAGCTTCTGCTCCAGCAGGGCGCGCGTATGCGGGTTGCCGCTGTCGCGCAGCGCCGGTACCTGTGCCCATGTGTCGGCGACGCTGAGCAGCACCATGTCCACCGCCTGCAGGGTGCGCGCGGTCTGTTCCTCCAGTACCTGGGCCAGGTTCCGGGTGGCACGTTCGGCGTCAAGCAGAACGGCCTGGCGCGTTTTGGCCAGGTTGAAAGCAGCAAGGGTGAAGAGGGTGGCGACCAGCAGGGCGGCAAGCCCTGGGATCAGGTAGAGCAGCAGGCGTTCCCGCTCTCGCGGGCGCTGGTTGGCAGCGTGGGCCGGCGGCGTCACGGCGATCGGGTGACAGTCACGGCGCAAAGTGTACCGCGACATTGCCCTGCCGGGAAACACAATTTGATGGCGACGATATTTCTAGAACTTCGGCTGCGGCCGGGCCTGCTGGTAGCGCACCACCCCCGCCATGATCTCGGCGCGTGCCTCTTCCGGACCGCCCCACCCGACGACCTTTACCCATTTGCCGGGTTCGAGATCCTTGTAGTGCTGGAAGAAGTGCTGGATCTGCAGCAAGCGTTCGGGTTGCAGGTCCTCTGGCTTGTTCCAGTGCTTATAGATCGGCAGGACCTCGTGCACTGGCACCGCCAGCAGCTTGGCGTCACCCCCGGCCTCGTCGTCCATCTTGAGGATGCCGACCGGGCGGCAGCGGATCACGGCGCCAACCGTCACCGGCACCGGGGTGATCACCAGCACGTCCACGGGGTCGCCGTCATCCGACAGCGTATGGGGGATGTAGCCGTAATTGCAGGGGTAGTGCATGGCGGTCATCATGAAGCGGTCCACGAAAAGCGCGCCGGTGTCCTTGTCAACCTCGTACTTGATAGGGTCTGCGTTCATCGGAATTTCGATGATCACGTTGAAGTCGTCGGGTAGACTCCGCCCTGATGTGACGCGGTCGAGATTCATGGCCGGGAATCCGCAGTAAAGGGGACACTGGTCATACTGTTACGGTCGCACTCTACACGCGCCGCGTCCCACCGGCGAGCGGCCCGCGGAGATAGGGTCTTTCACCACAGAGTGCACAGAGCATGCGGAAGAATACGAAATGAAGGATCTCCCGGAGACCTCCGTGTGCTCTGTGGTTCAGGGCTTGTCGAAGTAAATTTGTCAGACTATTGCCAATGAGCGAGTTCTTCACGTGCGGCCACGCCTCGTCGCCCAACTGGCGCGACGCGGCGGCGCAGTGTCTGCAGCAGGCCGGCAAGGGACCGGCGGGGGCGAACCTGGGGTTCCTCTACGTCGCCGACAACTTTGCCGGCGAAGTCGCGAACATCCTTGCGTACTTCCGCACCAACACCGGCATCCTGCACTGGACCGGAACGGTGGGCATGGGCGTGGTCGCCACCGGGCGCGAATACTACGACGAGCCGGCACTGGCGATCATGCTGTGCGCCTTTGACGACGCAAGTTTCCGGGTCTTCTCGGGGGTACGCGCGCCCCAGGACCTGGAGCGCCAGCCGCTGCATTTTGGCGGCCTGCCGGCCAACTTCGCCGTGGTCCACGGCGACCCGCGCAATGCCCAGCTGGGGCGCCTGATCGGAGACTTCGCGGGCGTCATGGAAAGCGGATTCATTGCCGGAGGATTGACCAGCTCGCGCCGCGAGGTGGTGCAGATTGCCGACGGCATTGCCAAAGGCGGCCTTTCCGGCGTGTTGTTCTCCGATCAGGTGGTCGTGTCCACGCGGCTTACCCAGGGCTGTTCGCCGATCGGGCCCCGTCACACCATTACCGGCAGCCGGCAGAACATCCTGGTCTCGCTTGATGGGCGCGCGGCGCTCGATGTTTTCAGGGAGGATGTGGGCGAGCCACTGTCGCGCAACCTGGCGCAGCTTGGCGGCACCATTTTCGCGGGCCTGCACGTCGGGGGTTCCGACACCGGCGACTACCTGGTGCGCAATCTCGTGGGCATCGACCCGGTGCACAAACTGCTGGCGATCGGCGACGTGCCGCAGGCCGGGGGCGAGATCATGTTCTGCCGCCGCGACGAGACCAGTGCAACCGAGGACATGGCGCGCATGCTCGACAGTATCAGGAGCGGGCTGTTCGGGCGCCCGCGCGGCGGACTGTATTACTCCTGTGTCGCCCGCGGGCCAAATCTTTTTGGCGAGGAGTCCGAAGAGGTCGGCATGATCCGGCAGGCGCTCGGCGATTTTCCCCTGGTCGGATTTTTCTGCAACGGCGAGATTTCCCACAACAGGCTGTATGGCTATACCGGAGTGCTGACGCTGTTCCTGTAAAAGCGGTGACTGGTGACTAGTAGAATCCGGAAAGGCCCAAGAGAATTTATAGTGCCAAGCCTCGAAACCAATCACCAATCACTGTCGCTCCATGCCCAAACGTCCCACATCCGAGTTTCTGCGCGCCGTCGCGGCATTTCGCCGGTACGCCCGTCCTGAACGCATCGATGCCTGGGAAGAGCGCTTCGCCTTTGGGCTGCCGGACATCGAGCAGGTGTTCGAGGCGGAGGTCGCCGGCGATCCCTTGCTTTCCCCGCCGCGCCCGCACCAGTACCTCACATTCGAGCCCGGCACTTACCGGCCGGTGTCGACTTCACCGGACCCATTTTTTGCGAGCGCGGTGCAGATCGCCCATCAGGTCAGGCAAAAGGCATTGTCACCGTTCGATATTGCCACCCTGTTTCTCGACCGTATCGAGGCGAACCGGCATTTGAATGCCTTCATTTCCGTGAACCGTGAACTGGTGCTGCACGAGGCGGAGTCGTTGTCGCAGCGGGTGCAGCGCGGCGAGGATCCCGGCCCGCTTGCCGGCGTACCGGTAGCCGTAAAGGACCTGATGTCGGTGCGTGGATATCCGCTGACGGCCGGCACAAGGGCCATCGAGGCCAGAACTCAGGAACGCGATGCGCCGGTAGTGGCGCGGCTGCGCGCGGCGGGAGCGCTCATCGTCGGTACCACCAATCTGCACGAGTTGGCGTTCGGCATCAACAGTGCCAATCCGCATTTCGGCCACGTGCAGAATCCCCGCTATCCCGGGTATATCCCGGGCGGGTCCAGCGGCGGCTCGGCGGCTGCGGTTGCCGCGGGACTCGCGGCGGTGGCGGTGGGATCCTGCACCGGTGGGTCGATCCGCATGCCGGCCGCGTGCTGCGGCATCGTCGGCTTCAAGCCGACCTACGACGCCGTGCCGCGCGATGGCGTGGTGCCGCTTGCATGGTCGCTGGATCATATCGGCCCCCTGACCCGCAGCGTCGAGGACGCGGCGGTTGCCTTCGAGGTCATGGCCGGATTGCCTCCGCATTCGATGCTGCCGCTTGAGCCGGAGATGCCGCCGCGGATCATGAAGCCGCGAAAGTTCTTCTTCGACACGCTCGATGACGAAGTCCGTACCGCGGTGGACAGTGCGCTCACCGTCTTCCGCAAGGCCGGTGCGCATGTTGGTACGGTGGATGTGCCGGGGATCGAACTGGCGCCAGGCATCCAGCTCATAACAATCAACAGTGAGGCGAGCCAGGCCAACGGGCATCTGCTGCAGAATAGCGGCGACAAGCTGGGCGACGACGTGCGCGTACGCCTCGAAATCGGCCAGTTCTACCTCGCCGTAGACTACGTCAAGGCCCAGCGGCTGCGGGCGCAGGTCCGGCGGTCCATGGCCGCTTCGTTCGGCGACGCCGATGTGATGATCATTCCGGCGATGCCGGTGTTGCCGCAGAAGAGCGGAACCACGATCATCAATCTGGGGGGCAAGAATCAGCATGTGGCGCCGGCCCTTACGCGCTTTACCTCGCCGATCAATTTCTGCGGCTTTCCGGCGTTGTCCATGCCTTGCGGCCAGTCGAAAAGCGGGCTGCCAGTGAACATCCAGATCGTCGGCCGCCCGGGCGCCGACGCCAGCGTGCTGAGCGCGGCGCGCTGGTGCGAACGCGTCTTGTCGCAGTAGCTTTTCGGAAAAACCTTGAACCACGGAGGACACGGAGAACACGGAGAAAAGGCAAGAGCAAAATAACTGGAGGGTTAAGGGCCTTTATTGGCTGACGATCACCCGCGGTGAGCATTAGCCGCGCAGGTTCGTGCATAGTCACCCAGATTTCAACCCCATCCCGTTTATTCTTGTTCTGTTTTTCCTCCGTGTTCTCCGTGTCCTCCGTGGTTCAGCATTATTATGCGGTTTCGCAGGGCAAGCTAAGGAGGAAAAGTGGCGAGGAATTGCATACTGGCGATGGCTCTGATCGCCATGTTCGGCGGGTATGCGGGCATGGCGATGGCCACGCCGCTCGAGGAATGTTCGACTGCGGATGTGCCGGTCGCGTGCCTGGATGCGAAGCTCAAGGAAGCCAATCTGCGGCTGAATGCGACGTTGAAGGCGGCGCAGGGACGCCTCGAGCAACTGCAACAGGAGGGCCGGCGCTCCGTGATGGGCGCGTTCGTGGACAGCCAGCGCAAATTCAACGCTTACCGCGACTCGCAATGTGCGTGGCAGGCGATCCACGCTGCGCCGGGCAGCAACCCTTCGGCGTACGTGAAGGACTGCCAGATCCGCGCGACCATCGCGCGTGAGCAGGAGCTGAACGCCTTTGCCAGCGGCATTGAAGCCCCGCCTGCGATTGTGGCCGAGTCAAAGAGCGAGACCGGGACCGAGGAAGCCATTGTGACCGAGTTGGCGCCTGTAACCGCGGAGACACCCTCAGCCATGCAGCCCGCCGAAACGTCTCCACCCGCGCCCGCGGATTCTCCGGCGCCCATCCGGCGCGGTACCGAATGGCGGCTTACCGACTGGATCGTGAACGGAGCGCCGCGTCAGCTCGTAGCCGACTCCAATGTCACCATTGCCTTCGATCCGTCGGGCAAGCTCAGCGGCAATGCCTCGATCAACTCGTTTTCCGGAAGTTTCCGTTTCGACGCCGACGGACGGTTGCAATGGCCGCGCGCCGGGTTCGCTTTGACCCGGATGGCGGGACCACCGGAGCTCATGGCACAGGAGCGCGCGTTTCTCGAATCGCTTCGGCGCACCGTTCACTACCATGCGGACGGCCAGCAACTGGTGCTCGAAAGCGCCAGCAAGTCGGTCGTTCTCACCTTCACACGATAGTCACGGCCACTATAATTAGTAGCATCCTCTGACGGAGCGGGATAGCCATGGAACACGCATTCAAGTTTTCGGTAAGCCATGCCGCGAGCAGCAGATTCGAGAACGACGGCTTGCGGCCGTTCTTTCAGTACCGCGACCTCGGTATCCGTGACGCAACCAATGGCCTGGTGCTTGCCCATGTGATCCGTGCCAAGCCGGGAACCCATGCGGAGCCGGAACGGCATCACCACGAAGTTCAGTTTCAATTGGTTTACGTGCTCAAGGGCTGGGTCAAGTTCCACTACGAAGGGGTCGGGGAAGTCACGCTGAAAGCCGGCTCGTGCGTACACCAACCGCCGGGGATCAGGCACACTGAAATTGAACACTCGGATGATCTTGAGCTCATTGAGATCGTGATGCCGGCGGAGTTTAAGACGGTGACAGACTAGGGCCGAGGTACGAGGGCCGAGGTTCGAGTAAGAGCCCAAGACCTGTGACCTTCACTCGGTCCTTGGCCCTCGCACCTCGGCCCCGTCTTTCCGCAAGTGGAACACTGCTAGCAGCCTTTTCACAATAACAACGATGCCTACCCTATCCTTCCGCAAGCGCCTGCAAAAGGGCGACATCCTGATCGGCGCCCTGGTGCAGATGCCCCTTCCCGAGATCGCCGAAACTTTCGTGCAGGCCGGTTACGACTGGCTGTTCGTGGACCTCGAACACTCGCCGATGGATGCTCGCAATGCACTCGATATACTTACGGCGGTGGACAGCCGCATTCCATGCGTGGTGCGGGTGCCGTGGAACGACGAGGCCAACATCAAGAAGGCGCTCGACATCGGCGCCACCGGGATCATCGTGCCGCTGGTGAACAATGCGCAGGACGCGAAGCTCGCGGTCGGCCGCTGCAAGTATCCGCCGGCCGGATTCAGGAGCGTGGGCATCACCCGTGGCCAGCGGTTCGACCTCGATTTCGATTCGTACATGAAGCGCGCGAACGATGAAATCGCTGTGATTGTGCAGATCGAGCACGTCGAGGCGGTGAAGAACATTGACGAGATACTCGACGTCCCTGGAATCGACGGCGTGTTCGTGGGGCCATTCGACATGTCCGGCAGCATGGACCTGCCCGGCCAGATCAACCACCCGCAGGTGCAGGAGGCAATCAGGAAAGTCATCAAGGCCTGCGAGAAGCGCGACATAGCGCGCTGCATTTACGCCCACACGCCAAAACACGCGACCGCGTATCTGGAACAGGGGTACCGGGTCATCGGTCTTTGCACCGACTACATCATGCTTGCGCGCACGGCGGCCGAGTACCTCAAGGCTGTCCGCGGATAACAAAAAATTTCAACGAACCACGGACCACGCGGAGGAAATTACCTCACCCTCGCCCTCTCCACTCCGGTCTTGGGAGAGAGAAGGGGAGAGGGGGGGTGTTCCCCGCGGTTCAAGATTGAATTAGGAAAACTACACTGGAGGAGATCGCCATGGCAAGACCACCATTCAATCCCAACAAAGTGGACTGGTCCGGGGAGAATCCCGGGATGTATCTCAAGGAAACGGCTGACGGCCCTTTCGTCACGCTGATCAGCTTCTTCCGTGTGGTCACCTCGTCGCACGGCAAAGGCCATGCCGCTTTCATGCTGCTGGATCCGCACGGAGACGGCAGGAATCCCGAGAAGCCCAATGTCTGCCTGACCGACAACGAGCCGCTCGCCGACTACGTGAAGCGGGGTTTCGTTTCCCACTTTGGCGCATTCAAGGGGCGTGAAGGGCCTTGCCAACGTGCAGATGAAACCGGCCTGGGATTTCATGGCGGGAGGCGACGGCCGCACTTCGCACACCGAGTGGTTCCGGAGCGCCATAGGGCAGGTGAGCCTGACCTGGGAGCAGCTCTCCGCGCCCTTCATGGTGGAATTCTTGAAGGAACAGTCCGCCACCGGCGCGCACGAGATGTTCTCGCTCTTTCTGGAATCGTCCGCGGTCAGGGCGACCATCAACGGCAAGAGTGTCGCCGGCAAGCCCTTCCCGCGCGACTGGGCCGGGCGCAAGAGCACCACCGCGTTTCTCGCTTTCAGCGAGACATGGATTAAGGCTTAAGAATTACACCCAACGCAGAGGCGCAGAGAACGCAGAGGGCGCAAAGAAGGACGAAGAGAAACAGACGAGAGTCAGGGTGGTTCACTTGCCCAACATGACAGTATTGTCCGGGACGATGAACAACCACTGGATTCCTTTTCCAACTTCCGTCTCTTGCTTGTTTTCCTCTGCGACCTTTGCGTCCTCTGCGCCTCTGCGTTGGGTGTTGACTATGCATGAGGAGCTTTAGATGTGTGGGGAGTGGCGGTTAGATCAGCAGGACCTCGATACTTACAAATCCTACGGGCTGCTGAAATCACCGTTCCGGATTCCCGATGAGCAACTCGGGCGCATGCGCGACTCGCTTGAGAGACTGCTGCGCGAGAACGCCGATATCGCGCCCGAAACCCTGGTCTGCCCGCACATTCCCTACGGAAAGAACCACGATGAATTCGCGGCTGCGCAGTGGCTGGAGTACGCGCGCCATCCGGGCGTCCTCGATCTGGTGGAGCAACTTATCGGCCCGGACATCATCCTCTGGGGCAGCCAGGTGTTCTGCAAACCGCCGCTTACCGGCAAGGCGATTCCGTGGCACCAGGACGGGCAGTACTGGCCGATCCGGCCGATCGCCACGTGTTCCGTGTGGATAGCGATCGATGATGCGTTGCCGGAGAACGGCTGCATGCGCTTCATACCGGGATCGCACGCGAGCGGCAGCATCTACAAGCATCGGTTTAGCGGACGCAGCGACGTGGTGCTCAGTCAGGAAGTGGAACCTTCACAGTTCGACGAAAGCACCGCGCGCGACGACGTGCTCAAGGCGGGACAATTCTCCCTGCACGACGTGTACCTGATCCATGGATCGAACGCCAACCGTTCGACCAGGCGGCGTGCGGGGTTCGTGATCCGCTACATGCCCGCGACCTCGGTGTTCGAACGCGCCGACGGCGACAAGCACGTGCAGTCGGGCGTGACTTTCAGCATGAGCAAGCGGCCGATCTGGCTGTTGCGCGGCAAGGACCGCAGCGGACGTAACGACTTCAGCATTGGCCACGGTCAGGACTACGCGCTAGTGCCGCGCATCTCAGACGAGAAAGGTTCCGATCCGGAATAAAGACCGCGGCAACGTCTCAACGCAAATGCGTTGAGATTGAAAGGCTCGGTCAGGCGCTTAGCCGCAGTTCGACCGAACCCGCGCCCTCGATCGTATATTTGTAGTGCTCCCCCGCCTTGGGGAAGCGGGTGGTGACCCAGCTTCCGGTCAGCACGATCTCGCCCTTCTTCAGCGTTTCGCCTCTTGCACTGAGGTTATTGGCGAGCCAGCGAAGTGGTTCGAACGGGTGCCCGAGCACGTCGGAGCCCTTGCCTTCGTCGATCACCCTGCCGTTACACTCCAGCACGCTCTTCGCTTTGCCGAGGTCGGGCCAGGTGCTCTTGAATTCGCCGAGCACGTTGCCTTCGTTCCAGGAATTGTCGGCGACCAGTGAAAGCAGGTCGAGCGGGTAATCGGAGTTGCGGTCATCGATGACTTCGAAGGCCGGGCAGACCGCGTCCACTGCCGCGGCGACTTCGTCCATATGGTAAGGCCTGGTGCGCGGCGGCAAAGAGGTCCCGAGCCGGGCGCAGCATTCGAATTCGATGCCCAAGTGAACCAGTTTCGACAACGACAGCGTGACGCCGCTCTTGTGCAGCCGGCTCTCGAACACCACGCCGGAATTCGGATGATCAACGCCGCACATTTCCTGCATGCGCTTCGACGTAAGTCCGATCTTGTAGCCGACCCGCCGGCCGTGGGTGGCATCGAGCTTCTTCACGTACGCCGCCTGGATCGCGTACGCGCCTTCCAGATCGGTCGCGCCGTAGTCGCGCGCAAAGGGCACGATCTTGCGCTTGCCCGCGTGGTCGCGCACCAGCGCCGCCGCCGCCTCTTCTGTTCTGACGCTCATGTCTCCTCCTGTGGCGACATGATATCGGCTTCGCTGTATCCTTGCGAAAAGCAGAATGGGCCATAGAGTACACAGAGGTCACAGAGGAAATCACCTCACCCCCCGCCCTCTCCAGCAAGCTGGAGAGGGTGCCGAAGAACCGAATGATCCTGAATCAGTGCGTTTGCATCACCCTCTCCTCCCGATTGTGGGGGAGAGGGATGGGGTGAGGGGGATGTTCTCTGTGGCCAAGACGTGCAGTTCAAGCGCAGCGCCGACAAGGAGAGAGAAGGTGCGACGGGTGGCAAGGCGAATTCTTGCGGCAATGTTCTTCGTCATGCTTCCGGCAGTTGCGGCGGAGTATCCCGACCACCCGGTGCGTATGATCGTGCCGTTCACACCCGCGGGAGCGACCGACATGCTGGCGCGGCTGGTGGGCGAACGGCTGGGCGCGAAGCTCGGACAATCGGTGGTGATCGACAATCGCGCTGGCGCCGGCGGCAATGTCGGCGCGGAAATTGCCGCGCGCGCGGCGCCTGACGGCTATACGCTGTTGATGGGACCGGCCTCTATATACGCGATTTCGGCCACACTCTACCCCAGGCTCGGTTACGACCTGGTCGAAGGATCTCACCCCGGTTTCGCTGGTTGCCAACGTGCCGCATGTGCTGCTGGTCAACAACGATCTGCCGGTGAAGTCGGTGCCCGAGCTCATTCAGTTTGCGAAGAAGAAGCCGGGGGAGCTCAATATTGCTTCACAGGGCAGCGGCACTGTTTCGCACCTGGAGGCCGAACTGCTCAAGCATATGGCGGGAATCGAAATGCTGCACGTGCCTTACCGCGGCAGCGCGCCGGCGATCCTCGATCTGATCGGCGGCCGGGTACATGTGATGTTCGACAGCATTGCCTCCGCGCTTCCGCACATCCGCGCAGGAAAGCTGCGCGCGATCGCAGTGGCATCGAACACGCGCTCGTCACTTCTGCCGAACATGCCGACAGTGGCGGAATCGGCTTCCCGGTTACAGCGCACATTCCTGGCTCGGCATTTTCGTGCCGGCCGGCACGCCGCAATCCGTCGTCCAGCGCCTGCAGCGCGATCTCGTCGCCGCAATTGACGAACCGAAGACGCAGGCGCGCCTGGTCGAGGCTGGATTCGAACCGAAGAGCAGCACCCAGGAGGATTTCGCGAAACTGGTGCGGGACGAAATGGAAAAGTGGCGCCCGGTGGTGAAGATGTCCGGCGCCACGCCGGACTGATTGCACTTCTACACCCGTACACCCAACGCAGAGGCGCAGAGGACGACAGGGGAGGAACGAGGAAAGAACACTTGGACGGAGAACAGCCGCAATAGATACGGGAGGGGCACTTCGATCACAACCCCTCTGTTCTCTTTCCCGGCATTTGACCTTCTCTGCGTCCTCTGCGTCCTCTGCGTCCTCTGCGTTGGGTGTGGATAAGTCTTGGCGTAATGAGTGAGATGAACCATGGCAGGACCGTTGAAAGGAATCCGCGTCCTGGATCTGACCCGAGTGCTGGCCGGGCCGGTGGCGACGCAGACACTCGCCGATCTCGGCGCGGAGGTGATCAAGGTCGAACGCCCCGGCGCGGGCGACGATACGCGCGGCTGGGGTCCGCCTTACGTCAAGGACGCGCAGGGCAAGGACACCATCGAGACCACTTACTTTGCCGGGGCCAATCGCGGCAAGAAGTCGGTCACCGTGGACATCACCCGCAGCGAAGGACAGCAACTGGTGCACAAGCTGGCTGCGAACTGCGATGTGTTCATCGAGAATTTCAAGACCGGCACGCTGTCCCGATACAGGCTTGCCTACAAGCAGCTCAGGCAGGCGCGCCAGGATATCGTGTATTGCTCGATCACCGGTTTCGGCCAGACCGGCCCTTACGCCGCACGCCCCGGTTACGACCCGATCGCGCAGGCGTTGAGCGGACTGATGAGCGTAACCGGCGAGCACGAGGACATGGCGGGTACCGTCCCGCAACGGGTTGGTGTCGCGGTGATCGATCTGATGACAGCGCACTACGCGGTGATCGCGGTCGTCTCGGCGCTGTACCACCGGCAGGCCACGGGCCAGGGACAGTACATAGACATGTCGTTGCTGGACGTCGGCGTGGCCTCGATGGCGAACATCGCGTCGGCTTACCTGGGCGCGGGGGCAGTCGCAAAGCGCAATGGCGGCGTGCATCCGAGCGTAGTGCCCTCGCAGGTGTTCCTGTGCAAGGACGGTTACGTGATCGTCGCCGCGGGCAACGACGGCCAGTTCGCCAAGCTATGCGAAGCGGCGGGCAAGCCCGCTCTGGTACGTGATCCGCGCTTCACCGTGAATTCGGCGCGGGTCAAGAACCGTGACGTGCTGAGGCCGCTGCTCGATGCGATGTTCCTCCAGCATCCGGTGTCCTGGTGGAACGAAAAACTTGCCGTGGCCGGCGTGCCTTGCGCACCGATCAACGACATCGCGCAGGTGTTCGAAGATCCCCAGGTGCAGCACCGCGGACTGAGGGTCGAAATACCTGACCCGACTGCCGGCAAGGCGGCATTCGTCGCCAGCCCACTGCGTTTTTCCGAATCGCCGGTCGAATATCGGCTGCCGCCGCCGCTGCTCGGGGAACACAATCGGGAAGTACTTGAAGATCTGTTGGGAATGTCGCCGGACGAAATCGCCCGGCTGCGCGCCTCCGGCGTGATCTAGCCGGCCGAAGTTCCGCGTTTGCATTACGGAGAGAAGGACCGTTACCCAAACCTGTGCCGCATGTATCATGCTTCCATGAAAACCGATCCCGCTGCGGTGGCTGTTATTCACAACACCACGGCCAAACGCTTCGAAATCACCATAGGACAGCAAGACGGCATACTCGAAGTACCTGATTGGCCGGTGACAAGATCATCATCGAGCACACCGAAGTGCCCGAGGCGCTAGAAGGCCACGGCCTGGCAGGGCGGATGGTGAGCACCGCGCTCGATTACGCCCGCGACGCAGAATCTGAAGGTACTGCCGGTCTGCCCGTTCGCAAAGGCCTTCATCGGCCGGCATCGCGAGTACCAGGACCTGCTCGCGTGAGGAGGGCGCCACCCGTAACCGACGGGGCGCGCTGATACCGAGAAAGATAACTGAAAAATGACTGACGAAGAACTTTGCTTTTACTCCCGCAACCGAACTGTCGCGCATGATTCGCGACAGACTGGTCTCGCCTGTTGAAGTAATGAAAGCCACGATCGGGCGCGCCGAAAGACTGAACACCGCAAGCTCAACGCCATCTGCACGCCGACTTACGATCTGGCGATGGTGGCGGCACGCGACGCGGAAACCGTGGTAATGCGTGGCGCCGAGCTGGGCCCTCTGCACGGCATCCCGACCAGTATCAAGGATCTCGCCTTTACCAAGGGTGTGCGCACGATGGCGGGATCGCACATCTTCAGCAAGCGCGTTCCGGACTTCGACCATGTCCATGTCGCGCGGCTGCGCGCGGCCGGCGCGATCTCGATCGGCAAGACCACGACATCGGAATTCGGCTGGACCGGCGTAAGCCGCAGTCCGCTCACCGGGATTACCCACAATCCGTGGAAGCACGGCATGAACGCCGGCGCATCGAGTGCCGGGGCGGGGGTGTGTGCGGCCGCGGGCATTGGCCCGATCCATCAGGGGTCGGACGGTGCGGGTTCGATCCGCATGCCTGCTTCGTTCTGTGGTGTGTACGGACTCAAGCCCTCGCATGGACGTGTTCCTTACCATCCGTTGCCGGCCAACGGCCTGATCTCCCACGTCGGGCCCATCACGCGCACCGTCGCTGACGCGGCACTGATGTTGCAGGCGATGGCGGGCCCGACGATCGCGACATGACCAGCATCGCTGCCGAGCCCGAAAGATTTCCTCGCGAATCTTGACCGGGGCATCGCCGGCCTGAGGGTCGCGTACAGCCCGGATCTCGGATATCTCAAAGTCGATGCGGAAGTCGCCGGGCCGGTGAAAGCGGCGGTGCGCGCCTTCGAAGAGCTCGGCTGCAAGGTCGAGGATGTGAATCCGGGATGGGGTGATCGGATCGAAGCCGAACATTGCCTGTTCGCTTCGCACATGGCTGGCATGTACGGCGAATTTCTCGAGCGCTGGGCGGACAAGATGGATCCGGGGCTGGTGGCGATCATCCGCCACGGCATGACCTACAGCGCGGTGGATTACTGCAAGGCGTACGGCCAGAGGCTTGCTTACTACGACAAGGTGCGCGATTTCTTCGAGCGTTACGACTTGCTGCTCACCCCCACGCTGTCGGTTGCCGCGTTTCCGGCGGAGCGCCTGATCCCCGCTCACTGGCAACAGCACGACTGGGACTGGTTGCGCTGGGCCGGATTCAGCTATCCGTTCAACCTGACGTGGCTGCCGGCCGCCACCTGTCCATGCGGGTTCACTCCGGCCGGACTGCCGGTTGGCCTGCAGATCGTCGCCGGACGAAACCGGGACATGCGCGTGCTTCAGGCTTCGCGCGCGTTCGAGCAAGCCCGACCATGGGCGCAGCGGCGCCCGCCGCTCTGAATCGACCGCCCCGTTCCGGCCTCTATTTTGTCCCGGAATCCAGCGTCAGTTTCTCGATGATTTGCTGCCGCTGCCGTTTGCGCAACTCCACAACGCACTTCGCGGCGCCTTCGAATTCGGTTCGCAGCGCCTGAGCCTCCGCTTCGAATCCGGACGCGACGGCGTTCTCCAGGCGCTGCTTCAGGCGAGGTTCGACACCGCACCTGGCTGCGGCGAAATCCTCGAACCAGGCCTGCATTTCACCCAGGCGATCGAGATCCTCCCGGGTTAGCCAGTAGGTCTCGTTCCACGGGGTGGCCAGCATCTTTTCCGTCAAGTCGCGCGGCACCAGCAGCTCGTCCAGGTTATTGCGCACGTCGCGCAGCAGAGATTCATAACGCTGCCGCACCGGCTCCGGGTTTGCGCCTGCCAGGACTGAGGCGTCGAAATAGGGCCTGTGAACGCCGACGGAATCGGCGACCGCAACCCGCGAAACGGAATTCGCGAACATGAAAAAGCACGCGCTGACGCAGCGTGTGCTCGAAGCGTCGGGAAGCCAGGCTTCGATCAACGCGTCCCTGAGAAAATGCCCGATGCGCGTTGCCTCGGCAACGTCGCCGCCGTCCACGACAAAGACGGCGCGCCCGCCGTGATCGACAAAGTCCGGGGAATTCTCCCGGAGAAAGCGCAGCAACCGGTCCAGGTCTTCCTCGGCAACCTGGCCTTTCATCCACAGTGCCTTGCTGTTTGCGCCGCCGCCGTATCGCGCGACCGACTCGAAGGAAAACTTCAGTCCCTGCTGGGCAGGTGCGAGCGGCACATGCCAGCAAAGCCAGGCCGCCGCAATAAGGATAAACCGAAGGATGGTTTGCACCGGCGTACCCGGAATAATCGTGCCTCGCTCAGCGCCGCGGTTCCGGCAGCAGGAAGCCGGGCCGGGCATCATAATCGCGCGCAAAACGCAGAACATCGGGAAGAAATGCACGGAAATCCGCTTCGAGTTGTGCGTAGTTCTCCACCAGTTCATCCGCCGAGTTCATCAGGGGGTTCTCGCGTTTAAGCCGCCGTCCCATCCGGTTCAGCACCGTGTGTATCGAGCCGATGTCGGCATATGAACCGAGCCAGTCCCACTGCATCATCATCGGCGCCATGTGCTGCAGCCGTTCCGGCAGAACCGCGAGATAGCGCTCAAGCACCCGGTAGACCCGGCCGCTGAAATCGGCCAGCGGCTCATCATGAAAATCCTGCCAGTGTTTGGCGAGGAAGTGGTCGTAGAACACGTCCACCATGATCCCCGCGTAACGCCTGCGCGCGGCGCTCATCCGCGACTTGCTTTGCAATACCACCGGATGAGCGTCGGTGAACACGTCGATCTTACGGTGCAGGGCGATGGCGCGGGTGATCTCCGCTTCCGTAGCGGTCGCCGAGCGGCCCCTTCACGAAGTCGCCCATCAGGCTGCCCAGCCATGCTTCCTCGTGTGGCTCGGAAAGATAGAGGTGGGCGAGGTAGTTCATGAAGGCAGGGGCGAGGGATGAGGGGCGAGGGACGAGGGACGAGCAATGGCTAGTCGTCGAATCGTATTTCCTGAGTCGATGATCTGTTCTTTCCTCGCCCCTCGTCCCTCAGCCCTCGTCCCTGGAGTCATCGCGTTTGCGATGACTCCATATAGTCCACCGTAAGGTGCACAAGCGAGCGCATGCCGAGTTTCAACGCCGATTCGTCGACGTAGAAGCGCGGAGAGTGGTTGTAGGCCACTTTGGTGAGGTCCGTTCCTTTGGGCGAGCCGCCGAGAAAGATGAAGAGCCCGGGCGCCTTCTGCGCAAAGAAGGAGAAATCTTCCGCGCCCGTGGTCTTGCTCGCGCAGCCTCACGTTGTCCGCGCCGGCCACGCGCTTGAGCGTAGGCAGCATGCGTTCGGTCAGGTCCGGATCGTTGACGGTGACGGCGTAGGGCTTCTCGATGACGACCGTGACCTGCGCGCCCGACGCTGCGGCGATGTGTTCCGCAGTCGTCTTCACCCGCCGGTGAATGTCGTCGCGCATCGCTTCGTCGAAGGTGCGGATGGTGCCCACCATCTCCACTTTGTCGGGGATGATGTTGAAGCGGTTGCCGCCATCTATGCCGCCGATGGTCACCACCGCCGGTTCCTGCGTCACGTTGATCTGGCGGCTGACGATGGTCTGCAGTCCCATCACGATCTGCGCCGCGACCACGATCGGGTCCACCCCGGTCCACGGCGCCGAGCCGTGGGTCTGCCGGCCCTGCACCGTGATGCGCAGGATGTCGGCCGCGGCCATCACCGGGCCCGGACGATAGGCAATCGTGCCGGCCTCGTGCATCGAGCCGATGTGCAGGCCGAAAACTACGTCAGGGCGCGGATTCTCCATCACGCCTTGCTTGACCATCAATGCGGCGCCGCCTTCCTCGCCCGGCGGCGGACTTTCCTCCGCCGGCTGGAAGATGAACTTGACGGTCCCCGGCAGGCGATCGCGCACCTTCGCGAGGATTTCGGCCGCACCCATGAGCATGGCGACGTGCGTGTCGTGGCCGCAGGCGTGCATGACGCCGGTTTCCTTGCCGGCCCACGTGGTCCTGACCTTCGACGCGAACGGCAGGTCCACTTCCTCGGTCACCGGCAGCGCGTCCATGTCGGCGCGCAGCGCAACGACCGGGCCGGGCTTGCCGCCGCGCAGCACCGCGACCACGCCGGTATGCGCTACGCCGGTGCGCACCTCCAGCCCGAGCGCCTTGAGGTGCTCGGCCACCTTGCCGGCGGTGCGGAACTCACGATTGCCCAGTTCCGGGTTCTGATGGATGTCGCGCCGCCACTCGATCACCCGGGACTCGAGTTGATCGGCCATGCGATCGATATCGATGCGAAGTTCGGCGGCAAAGGCGCCAGGGACGAGCAGAACAGACAATGCAACAGCGTGGTACGTTGCGCGCGGAGGCAAGGGCACGACGGGCTCCTTTCGAGCGGAGTTATTGCCGTCGAGTTTGGTGCCGCAGCTTCCGCGAGTCAATCCTGCCGTCGGGAAAGTTCCTCGGCCGCGACGTTGGCGCTCAGGAATACCTGGCCGGGCGCAATCGCTGCCAGCAGATGGCTGTGGCGGAGGCGGTCCATGACGGGACCTTTGACGTCGGAAAGATGCAAGGTCACAGCCGCTCGGGCGCAGCGATTGCTGCCAGCCGCTCCATAGATTCGACGGCGGTCGAGTCGATCGCACTGACGCTGCTCATCACCAGAATCACATGTACCGACCGACGGGTGTGCGGCAATTTCGGAAACGATCGCCGATTCGATGCGCCCGGAGTTGGTGAAAGTCATATTCTCGTCGACACGCATGAAAAGCAGCCGCGACCAGGTCTCGACCTGGTGGCGTCTGACGTTGCGGAAGTGCTCGCTTCCCGCAATGCGGCCGAGCACGGCGATATGCGGGCGGGACATGCGCAGCACCAGGCTGCCGAGCGAGGCGGCAATGCCGATCGCAAGTCCGATCTCGATTCCGATGATCAGCACCGCTGCTGCGGTAATCGCAAGCACGCCGCCATCGAGGCGATCGTAGCGCCACACGGCGAGTGCACCGCGAAGGTCTATGAGCTTCACCACCGCAACGACGATGATCGCCGCGAGCGCCGCCTTTGGCACTGTCGAGAGCAGATGCGCGAAGAATGCGGCAACCAAACCTACCAGTGCCGCGGTGACAAGGGAAGCAAGCTGGGTGCGGGCGCCGGCGTTGTAGTTCACCATGGTGCGCGAGAATCCACCTGCCACCGGCATGCCGCCGGAGACGGCGGCCGCAAAGTTGGCGCCTCCAAGCGCGATCAGCTCCTGATTGGCATCGATGCGCTGTCGGTTGCGGTTGGCGAGTGACTTGGCGATGGAGAGGCTTTCAACGTAGCTCACCAGGCTGATCAGCAGCGCGGCCGGAAGCAGCGCGGGGGCGATGTTCCAGGGCAGGCGGTCGAAACCAAGCTCTGGCAGACCTGCCGGAATCGCGCCAACCACCGCCACACCAGATCGATGGTGTAGCGACCACGCCGATACTGCCAGCGTCGACAGCAGTACGACCGCGAGCGGCGACGCGCGAGAGACAAGCACTACCCGCGGGCTTTGCATCCCCAGTTTGACCAGATATCGCTCGAGCGGCGCGCCCGCGGCGAGCAGTAACGCGATGCCGCCAATCCCGATCGCGGCCGTGGCCGGTGATGTCCGGGCAATCGCATCGAGGATTGTGGCCGGAAAGTCGGCGAACGATGCGGTACCCGGCAGCGGGACGCCGGTAAGGCTGGGCAACTGCGACGCGATAATGATCACAGCGGCGGCGCTGGTAAACCCGGATAGCACCGGATGGCTGAGTAACGTCGCCAGCACGCCGAGCTGCAGCAGACCCATCAGCAAGCAGAATGCCGGCGGCAAGCGCGGCGAGCATCAGAGCCGCTGCGGCTGGATCCGAGCCCGGCGGAAGGTCTTGCAGCGCGTACGCGACCATGATCGCCGCGACCGATACCGGCCCTACGGCGAGCGCGCGGCTGGTGCCGAGTGCGGAATAGATGATCGGCGGCAGAATGCTGGCGTAGAGTCCGACCTGGGGTGGCAGCCCGGCGAGAAGCGCGAATGCCATGCCCTGCGGCACCAGCAGGATGGCTGTAACGATGCCGGCGACCAGATCGCCGCCGAAGTCTTCCCGGGTGTAGTGGCGCAGCCAGTGAGAAATTGGCAGCCAGCGGGCTAATACCCCCTCTGACGAGGAGAACGCCCGCCGGCTCATTGCGCACGCCGCGATGCCATTGGGCCATCCCGGAATCGCACGCAACCCGTCGGGATTGAGAATGCGGATCTGCTCGCGGCCCAGCGCCACCAGTCCGCGGTCTTCGAAATTGCGAAGCACGCGCCCGACTATTTCGCGTACCGTGCCCAGTTCATCCGCCAGCTTCTGCTGCGAGCTTTGGACGATCGCCCCCCGTTCCAGCAGCAAGCCGGCCAGCCGCTGGTCCAAATGCTGAAAAGAGACCGCCTCCACCAGCTCCATCATTCCCGATAGCCGTTCGCTGAACAGCGCGAATACATAGCGCCTGAATGGTGGATTGCCGGCCATCAGCTCGTTGAAGAGCGCCGACGGCAGAGTCGCCAGCGTTACGTCGGTTTCGGCCGTACCGGTGGCCCCATACTCCACGTCGCCAAGCAAGCAGCCGGTACTCATGATGCAGCTTTCACCCGGCTTGACCCTGTAGAGCTGCACCTCGCGTCCCCGCGGATTGGCCTTGGTAACGCGCACCGTGCTGCTCACCAGCATCGGAGACCCGTTGCACGGATTGCCGGCCGAGAACAGGGCCGTGCCGGACTTTACCGTACGCACTGACGGTGCGGCAGCATGCGGTCCGCCTTCGCGGCAGGCATCTCGGCGGAAACCGGAAACAGCTTGAGCAGTTCGGACTCCAGCGGACGTGCATTCATGGCGTCGGAGTATGGAGGTCCAGGCCGGACGATTCAAGGCGCCTGGCCGGATCAGCCCGGCAATTCTCAGCGCAGGACCATATCCGCGACGATCCAGATGAGCAGCAAGGCCAGGACGCCGCACACCGCGTAGACACCCAGGCGAAAACGCCGGTCGTCGTGCTCGTCGCGTTCCAGCGCGTCGAGAACGCCGCGTACTTTTCGCAATGCAGTCCGCTCGACGGTTCTCTGGACGTCGTCGTCGATGACAGGTTTGCTGGGAGGTGGTTTCGGGTCCATGCCATCAATCGCGATCCCGCAATCGATCGGATTCGGAAAGACGCGTGTTGCGTCTCAGCGAAAGCGGTAGAGATAACCTATGCGGTAAGTGGCGCCATCGTACTTGCCGCCACCCTGGTCAGCCTCCGATTCGAACCAGCTCGCGCCGAAATCGAGCGCCTGGTTTCTCCTGATCGGAATGTTCACGCCGGCCTCGAAAAGCATCGTGGTGGCCTCCATGCGGTATGCGGTGACCGGCACACCGCCGAATGCGTCGGCAAAGGCCGGGTCCGCCACGATTACAGTCGGCGTAAGGAATAAGCTGACTCTGCGTGGCCAGGTGATTCGCGGTGAAAACCTGGTCGCCCTGAATCCAGGTTGTACTGCCGTATAAAGTGATTCCCGGAGTGACGCGATAGTCGAACGTCAACCAGGCCCTGGTGGTCGAGAGGTCGTACAGGTCGCCGTCTTTTCCCTCGCGTTCATCCAGCCCCAGTCCCGCGCCGAGGCGGATGCGGTCGGTCAGATGTTTGCCGACGGAGACCGATCCCGTGACGGATAGTGACCGTCGCGCAACTCGCTGTCGCGGTAGTGCAGTGCTTCGGCCGTGCCAGCCAGCTCGATCCACGCGCCGGTGTATCCCGGAGAGGGCTGGAACCGGTAAGCCACACGACCGAGTGCGGTGACGTTACTTAGGTCGCCGAACTCGCGATGCTCGCGCAGCCGCAGCCCGCCGCGCACCACGGCCCCGCTGCGAGGCGAAAGCCTGAAGCTGCGCGCCGCATAGCCTTCGACGGCGAGGATTTCATCGGTTTGCTCCTCGTTGGCCCAGGCGGCGCGGTTTACGTTGGTGTCGTGTGTTAGCTCCGCGTCCACTCCGAAGCGCGTGTCCGCGGCGTGCGTTGCCAAGGGGGCGAGCATCAGCAAGCGCCGCGACTGCGGCCAGGCGTTGTTGCAGGGGCGGCGGATTCGGGACACGCATGGTCTGAACCTGTTCGCGAGGGAGCGTGCTAGAGTTTACTCAAAGGGCATGCCAAAAGGGCGCCGCAATGCCAATTTCAAGAACTGAAAAACTCGTGGCCAAGCGTCGCGCGTTCCTGGTCCGGGCGCTGGCCGCCGGCTGTTCGCCGCGGGAGGCCTGTCGTCGGGCAATCGCTTCGCCTCTGCGCAAGTGCTCGGACGTGTGCCCAAGCCGCTTGCGAAGGGCCAGTCGATCTACGATGTGACCGGTCCGGTAATGGTCAACGGCAAGCTCGTTACCCGTGACGCCAGCATCGGGCCCAACGACACAGTGGCGACCGGCAAGGGTGCGCGCGCGATCTTTGTTGTGGGATCGGATGCCTTCCTGCTGCGCGCCGACAGCAGGCTGGAAATGAAGGGCAACGATGCTTTCGTCAATCAGTTGCGTTTGATTACCGGCGCGCTACTCTCCGTGTTCGGCAAGGGACCACGCTACGTCAACGCCCCGACCTCGACCATCGGCATCCGCGGCACCGGCCTGTATGTCGAGGCCGAGCCCGACCTTACTTACGTGTGCACCTGTTACGGGGAAACCGACATCGCCGCGGCAGATGATCCAGCGGTTACCGAGAGGATTGTTTCCGTCTACCACGACGCGCCGCGATACGTGCTGGCGAAGCCCGAAAAGGGCAGGCGCATTGTGCCCGCGCCTTTCAAGAACCATGACGACCTCGAACTGATGCTGATCGAAAGCCTGGTGAGCCGCACGCCACCGTTCCCGTTGTTCGACGAGAGTTACGGCACTCCGCGGCGATATTGAGGAAAATTTGTTGTGGCGCAGGTTCATTTCAATACCCCCTTGAGGGGTACGCAAAGCACGAAAGAGAACACCAGGGAAAAGCGTGAGGCGAGGTGAAGGTGTCCTCAGTCCTGCTCGGCGTTTGCGGTGCCGGTGCGCTCTTCGTTGAAGCCGGCGCACCGAGTTTGTGTCCCGGGCGAACAGAAACTTTTGCATCCTTGCGTACCGAAGCGCCGATTGCGTCGAAGCTTCATGGGCCTGGCGGCTTGCAGCACCGAACACCATTCGCGAATCATTCCGTTGACCGATGAAGCCAGTGACGATCTCTATCCGTGCAGTTTCGTGATCTTCGGAGCTACCGGTCATCTGGCGGCCACCAAGCTGCTGCCGGCGCTGTATCGCCTGGAGTCTGGAGAGACGGCTGCCGGAAGTCACCAATTTCATCGCGTTTGCGCGCCGGGATTGGGCTGATGCGGACTGGAAGGCGCACATGGAGCAGACGCTGCGCCCGAAGCTGGGAAAGCAGTTCACGCCGGAATGTTTCGCCAGATTTGCCGCACGTTTCAGCTACGTGCGCGGCGACCTTCAGGATGCCGCGTCCTTCAGGCGCCTGTTCGAGGAACTCGGCAAGCCCAAGACCGGCGTGTGCTCGAACATGGTGTTCTACCTGGCCATCAAGCCCGAGGACTTCGGCGCCGTAACCGGCAATCTCGCCGCGGCCGGCCTGAACCGGCCACGCGGTTTGCACCGCATCGTGGTCGAGAAGCCCTTCGGCGTGGACCTGGAGAGTGCGCAGGCGCTGAACCAGCTGCTGCACCGCCACTTCGACGAGCAGCAGATCTTCCGCATCGATCACTACCTGGCCAAGGAAACGGTGCAGAACCTGCTGGTGTTCCGCTTTGCCAACCTGATGATCGAGCCGTTGTGGAACCGCAACTTCGTGGACCACGTCCAGATCACCGTAGCCGAGCAGGCCGGCATCGAAAACCGCGCCGATTACTACGACAAGGCCGGTGCGTTGCGCGACATGCTGCAGAACCACCTCATGCAGTTGCTTACTCTGGTGGCGATGGAACCGCCGGCGGCGCTGGAAGCCGACACGTTGCGCGACGAAAAAGTGAAAATCCTGCGCTCGATCCGGCCGATCCCGAGGCGCGCGGTCCATGCCCATGCTTTCCGCGCCCAGTACGGTGCCGGCACGATAGTGGGCAAACAGGTGCCCGGCTACCGGAATGAGTCCGGGGTAGCGGAGGATTCCATCACGGAGACTTACATCGCCGCGAAGTTTTTTATCGACAACTGGCGTTGGCGCGGCGTGCCGTTTTATTTGCGCACCGGAAAGCGGCTGGCGAGGCAGTCGTCGCTGATCGCGATCCGGCTGCGGCATCCGCCGCAGCAGTTGTTCCGCGAAACACCGCTGGAGAACATGACGCCGAACTGGATACTCCTGAGCCTTCAGCCCGACGAAAGCATGCATCTGGAGATCCACGCCAAGCAACCGGGACAGGGAATGCACACGAGGGTGATCCAGATGAACGCCGGTTACCGGAAGGATCACGAACCGCAGCCTGATGCTTATGAGTCGTTGCTGGCGGACATTATTCGCGGCGATGCCACCAACTTCATCCGCTTCGACGAAGTGGAGTGGGCATGGCGGGTCGTCGATCCGATTCTCAGGTTCTGGGAGCAGGAGCGTGATTTCATCCACACCTACGCGGCCGGCGGCTGGGGGCCGGAGGAGGCCAATCGCCTGTTCGAGGGTGAAGATCAGGATCTGGCGCGACAAGGTCTGAGCGGTTGTCGCGAAGGATACTCAATACCCGTGTGAGGATTCGAGATTCCAGGTCACTCAGGTGTACCCAATGGAAGACGATCTCTGAAAGAGGAACGGTGATGACGACAGAATCAGGCACGGCAATTGTGACAGGCGGATCGCGTGGCATCGGCGGGCGATTGTGGAAGCGCTCGCCAAAGCGGGCTTCCGGGTGGCCATCGGTTACCGGGAACGCCGTGCCGAGGCGGATGCATTGGCAACGCGCATTCACGCGGCCGGCGGCCACGCCATCGCGGTGCGCACCGAAGTGACCCGCACCGAGGATGCAAGCGCGCTGGTCAGGGCGACACTGGATGCGTTTGGGGGTGTGGACGTTCTGGTGAACAACGCCGGCATAGCTCTGCCGAACGTGAACATCGCGGATACGGAAGCGCAGCAGTGGGAGCGTGTGCTGGCGGTGAATCTGACCGCCCCTTTTCATCTCATTCGCGCGGTGTTGCCGCACATGCGTGAGAAGCGCCGTGGCCACATCATTAATATTTCCTCAAACGCGAGCCAGCGACTGCCTGCCGGTTTGGGCGCCTACTCCGTGTCGAAGGCAGGCCTGGAAGCGCTTACCCGCGTCCTCGCCAAGGAGGAAGGGCCGAACGGAATCCGTGTAAACGCAATCGCACCCGGGCCGATTCGTACCGAGATGCTGGAGGAGTACTTCACCAAGATGGGACCGGAGCGCACGCAGGCGTTTCTCAGTTCGATTCCGCTGCGCCGTGCCGGCGAGCCGCACGAGATCGCGGCCATGGTGGCGTTCCTCGCCACCGATGCCAGCTATGTCACCGGACAGGTGATCTTCGTGAATGGCGGCGGGCCGGGCGGATAGCGTCGCCGGCCGTTTTACTTGCCGGATTGAATGATCTGCTCCTTCGGCCACCGTTGGCGGCTCCGCCACGGGCGCCCTAGGCCACGTGCCGGCAGCCGCCGGGTTTCAGCACGCGTTCGGTGGACGCCGGATTCCTGGCGAGCTTGCCCTGTGGGCGGATCGGGCGCCTGACCAGTTCGCCGCCGCAGTTGGGGCACACACCCAGCAGCACGCCGGATGCGCAGGCGCGGCAGAAGGTGCACTCGAAAGAGCAGATCATGGCCTCGGTGGAGTCCGGCGGCAGATCGCGGTCGCAGCACTCGCAATTCGGTCTAAGCTGAAGCATCGCGTTCCTCCAGTGACGATATCGAAAACTGATAATTGCCGGGTACGGAACCTGTGCACCAACGCGGCGGTCCCATAACGACAGTGCACAAGCGCCGAGTTCTCAAAAATTTCCCCTTTACAGTCTGCTCCGACAGGAAGAATATTTTCACCGGTGGCCAGGGCTGCGTTTCAATCGCTTGGTGTATGCGAGAAGGCGATTCTGACCGCCTTGTTGAGTACGGACCCATGATGAAAACAGGGGCCCCGTCTGCACAGTCATCCCACCTTGAGAGCTCCGTTCTGAGCTCAGCCGCCCTTATCGCGCGGCAACAAATTGGATGGCAGCCCTGGCGCCTCACCTTCTCCAACCGGAGCACGGGCCGGTTCTCCGTGGTTCGCTGCAGATGCGCATGCCTGGCGCTTCCGCCCTGCCGACACGTTACAATTCCCAGCGTGACTTTCAAACAACTCATTCGAGGATGACCGATGAAGCATCTATTTGTTTCGCTCGCCCTGGTCGTGCCGCTGGTTGCGCACGCTGGTTTCGACGAAGCGGTGCAGGCCTACGGAACCGGCGATTACGCCGGGGCGCTTGCCGAGTTCAAGGTGCTTGCCGATCAGGGCAAGCCTGAAGCGCAGTATTTCATGGGCTTGTTCTACCACAATGGATTCGGTGTGCCGCGAGATCAGATTGAGTCGGCGAAATGGTTCATGAAAGCCGCCAGGCAAGGCGATGCGCGCTCGCAATACTATGTCGGGATCATGGCGGAGAAGGGACAAGGTGTGGAAAAGGACCCGGTGGCCGCGCACATGTGGCTTTCACTCTCGGCCGCAAGTCCCCAGACCTCCCACCGCGACTCGATCTACACCAGGGAAGCGATCGAGAAGCTGGAGAGGAAAATGACGCCGGAGCAGATCGCCACGGCAAAGGAAACGGCGAAGAACTGGAATCCGCAGAACTGACGCGGCGTTTCGTTTGTCCGCACAGGAAGGGCCGGGCTACCCCCGGCCCTTTTTTTGTCATGCAGGAGACTGTGGCACGTCGGGTCGTGCGTGTATTGATGACAACGCCACGCGGGAACCGTCGCGCGCGCAGCGCGTTATCTCAGGGAATTTGTCGTTATCCGACAACAACGTCTTTCCCGCGTGGTACAGGGCGTACGCTTCAAGTCATTGGATTCGTGCATCGTTCTTCCCGAATATCCGCGGACGAATCGGTGGTATGGCTCTTGCAGCCTTCTTCTTCTGCCAAAGCTGTCGCGGCAAAACGGGTAATCGGGCGACCACAGTATCGCAAGTTCGATATGGGTGTATTCACTTCCGCGGCGCGTCCGGGCGGAAACGCGAGATCTGTCGAGGGCGTGGACCCAGTGAAGGAAAGGTAGGACTGTTATCGAGTTTTGCTGCCGCATTCATCAGAAACCGGGTGTTGGTGTGCCGAATCCAGATTGCATGAGAATGCTCCGAATATGACTGACCACGCCGGGCTCACCATGGAACAGCCCACCTTTTCGGATGTCGCAGGAAGGGCAATCGGAAATTTTGTACTGCCGATCGCCGTGCTCTGTGCATCATTCCTGCTGGTCAGGTACATGCCCGAGCTGCCCGATTTCTTCTCCGTGCTCAGGACATACGGACCATATTTCACGTTGGGAGTGGGGCTGCTCATCAGCGTGGCATTCAAACGTGGCCGTGCCCTGGTCGCGATTCTGTCGTTGATGCTTGCATATGCCGGTTTCAGGCTGTTCCTGAGCGGTGAAGCCACCGACCTTCCGGCAAGGACGGTGTACGCTGCGCTCTGTATCTTCGTCCCATTCAACCTGGCGCTGCTGTCTGTCGTGCGGGAGCGCGGTGCGCTGAACCTCCACGGGGCGCGCCGGCTCGGCTTGCTTGTAGCCGAAATCGGCGTCACGGCCGCGATAATCCTCGGTGACCATCATGCCTTCACCGACAGTCTTTATCAGCCGATCTTCGAAAATGCCGCTGCGGCAGGCTCGCAGATTCCGCAACTTGGCTTGGCGACGATGGCGGTCGCGCTGGTGATCGCGGTCGCCTGTGCGGTAGCGAGAGCGTCCGTAATCGAGGCGGCATTGGCGGTCGCCGTCGCCGCGTTTGCCGCAGCATGCAATGGAGTGGACACCTCCGACGTATTCGCGTGGTTGACCGCTGCCGGCGTGATCGTGACGGTGGCGGTGTTGCAGGACTCATACCGGCTTGCCTTCCGCGACGAACTCACGGGACTGCCGGGTCGTCGCGTACTGAACGAGCGTCTTATGGGCCTCGAAGGGAACTACAGCATTGCCATGCTGGACGTGGACCACTTCAAGGCGTTCAACGACACCTGGGGCCATGATGTCGGCGACCAGGTGCTCAAACTGGTTGCGTCACGGCTTCGGCGCGTGGGTGGTGGGGGAAAGGCGTTCAGATATGGGGGAGAGGAATTTACCATCGTGTTCCCGGGGAAACGCCTACTGGAGGTCTTGCCGCGCGTCGAGACGCTGCGCAAGGACATAGACTCGTACAGGATGCAGATTCGCACAGCCAACCCCCCGCGAAGTACGGAGGTCGGAACGGTTGGAAGCGCTGCCCATGCTGCGCCGATCTGGGTTGGCGTAAGGGTCAGTATCGGCGTCGCTGAAAAGAACGCTCGACTTGCCACCCCTCACGCGGTCATCAAGGCGGCCGACGAGGCGCTCTATCGCGCCAAGAGCGCAGGAAGAAACAGAGTCAGTCGCTGAGGCTGAGGGCCGGGCCCCGTTTACTCGGCCTGGCGGCGGAGGTAAGCGTCTTCTCCTTTGATCCAGTCCTCGCGAGGAGGGGTGAAGATGTCGTAAGCCACCAGCGTCTCCACCGCTTCAGCGGTATGCGGCACGTTGGCCGGAATGCTGATCATCTCGTTCGGGCCGACGTCGGTTACTTTTCCGTCAATGGAGAAGCGCCATTTGCCGCTGGTGACGAAGGTAATCTGCTCGTTGTCGTGGGAATGCAGCGGCACGACGTAGCCCTGCTCCACCAGTGTAAGGCCAATCATGATCTTGCCGTCCCAGGCCAGCTTGCGCACGAACTTGTCGTTGAGCCTCTCGGCGGGGATCTCATCCCATTTGATGTGCTTCACGTCTGCCTCTTCTTGTGGTCTCTCGATAGTGAAAGGATATCACCAGTTACCAATGCAAGCGGTCCTGGGGCCGGCAAAAAGAGCGTTGACGCAATGGACGCAAGAGGAAACCAGAAGGGAAAAATGAATTGGGCCTCAACCCGGCGTGGAAGTTATTTGCGTAACAGCCAGAAAAGTCAAGGTCTCCACGCAGTCCGGATACCCTCAACGCTGAATCCACGGCGTTCTTCTGTCACTTTGTTCTTGTTTCCTTCGCGTACCTTTGCGTCCTTTGCGTTGAAGATTTCTGCCTTTGGCCATTGGTCACTGCCTGACCCGTGGTGCGGACTCGGTGATCGGACTTCGCTTCCAGAGCATGCGCAGGATCCAGAAGATCGCCAGTGCGGCGAACAGGTGCTTGAGTGCGTGTCCGCCGACAAGCTGGCCGGCAGAGTAAATATCCCGGTCGTAGAATTCCGTGCCTTTTGCGAGCGCATACCACGCGATGGCGGCCAGAATGTCCGTTCCGCGGCTGTGGCGCGGCGGGAAAAGAAAAATGATCACCAGAACTGCAAGGATGGCAAAGGACTGAACGGCAACGTAAGGCCGCAGATTTCCTGTACCGGCCGCCTCGCCCCAGTGCCAGTACAGCACACTGGCAACGCCCACCAGAACCAGCGGGCCGAGCAGAGCCATGCCCGTCCTGGGATGAATTCTCTCCGAGATCATCGCGGCGAGCAGGGCCATGAATCCCACGCTCATGGGCAGCCGGTCCCACGTCAGCCGCGTGTTGTCCGGTTCCAGGTGATAGTACGCCGAGCCGGCGCAAGTCAGCGCCACCGCAGCGAACAGGACCAGGTACGTCCAGCGAACGGAAGGGTCCAGGAGCGGTCGCGATGGATGTGGAGACCGGTCGCGCAGACACAGAACGACGCCGGCGCCGCCGACCAGCAGGAACGCGATATTGGAGGAAACGTTAAAAAAGTTGGGGATGCCCAGCAGTGCGCGCTGGTCGGCGAACTGGTGGTACTCGGGCGGTTGCGGCAGGGGAGGCAGGGCCAGGGCGGCGACCGCTACCGCCGATGTCAGCACAACGAGAAACCAGAGGGCCGCGTTCCTGCGCACCACTCAGGACCTTGGGTTTGCCCGGCTCACCGGTTCACGGCTGAGACTGATCGCTTTCTCCGGACAAGCGGCCACGCAAAGTCCGCATGCGTGGCAGGCATCCGCGTTCAAGGCAAACGATTGATGCCATTTGTGCGCGTAGCCCTTGAGCTTCCCGCGTCAGCGTGAGTCCGCGCCGTTGTTCTGGCGCAACAGTGCCCATGCTGAAAACCTGGTACGGACACACGGCGACGCAGTCTTCCTTGCCTTCGCAGCGGTTGCGGTCGATCACCGGCCGGAAGATTCCGGGTTCCTGCGGACACTGCGCTGCCGGGTCATTCATGGTTTCAACCGATCTGGTTTGGACACCCGCAATCATGCCTCATCCTGCTGTTCCGAGCCGCTAAAGGGTGTACGCGCCCGCAGGCGGAATGGGTCAAAAAAAAGGGGAGCTTGCGCTCCCCTTTGGGTTTCGGCCGTGACGTTCTAAGCCGTCTTCTTCCCTACGAACCCATAGGCCACGTTGTTGCGTTCGATGCCCTCAGCTTCGTACTCCTGCTTCATGAGAGCCAGTTGGTCGTGGCTGAGAGCCGGGTACTCGGCCTGGATCTTGTACTTGTACAGACCCGCCGAGTTCTCGCCGAAGATCATGCGCTTGACCTTGCTGTCCGGTCCGCCGAGTTTGGTCTTCCAGCCATGCTTCTTCATGATGTCGTCCGGAACTTCCAGACGGCGGAAGGCCTCGATCTGCCACTGCGGGCTGCCGTACCACACGGAATCCGTACCCCAGACCACGTGATCCGCGCCCATGTGATTGACCATCTGCCCAATCATCGCGGCCGCCAGACGCGGGCTCGCCACGGCAACGGTTGCGAAGGTCGTACCCAGTTCGGCGTATACGTTCTTGCAGCCGTGCTTGGAAGCAAGCTCGCACACATCGGTGGTCCAGTCGATGCGGCCGGTCTTTTCGAACTTGTCGAGCGAATGCGCGGGATCCTCGAGGAAATTGCGCATCGCCCCGTGGTAGATGATGAAGTTCATCTGCGGCCAGTCTTTTGCGGCCTTGAGCACGTCGTCCACGGTGGCGTGTTTCCACACACCGGGCCAGGACGTTTCGTAGTCGAGCGGCAGCAGGCCCTTGTGAATACAGACGGTCCTGATGCCCGACTTCATCGCCTTCTCGTACCACGGGTAGACCAGGCCCTCGTCGTCCAGGCGCCAGGCGGTGCCCTTGGTGGAGGGCGACGAGCGGATCCCCGATGGTGTAGCACTTCCATGAATCGGGCTTCAACTCGGCGATGCCGCGATCGACTTCGTCCATCCAGCCTGCCTGTCCGGGCGTGATGACCGTGTGGCCGAACATGCGGCGCGAACCGGCGACTTTGTTGATTGCTTCGCGGGCCTGAATGATCTGGTCGTTGCTGAGCAGCCACCAATCCGGATCGTCGAAGGGGGCACCCGAAAGCAACGCCACCTTGGTGTCGCTGTCCAGGTAAATCTCTTTCAGGTAGTTCTGGAGCTTGTAGCGCTGCAGGACCAGCGGAATGTCCTTCAGCATGTCCGGGTTCCAGTGCTCGGAAGCATATTTGCCCAGACCCAGCAGGCCTTCCTTGTCGAAATCGTCGCGCACGAAGTGCGTCTGATCGTCAAAGATGAACTGCCCTTTTGCTGCCTTGGCACGGGCATCGGCAAGATCGATATCGGCTGCTTCCGCCTCAGAAACGTCCCAGATCGGACCAAAGACCTGGTTCATGGCCAGGAATGCGGTCGCCATGCCCGAAGCCGTCTTGAGGAAGGTGCGCCGGTCCATGTTGAGCTTGGCTGCGTACTGATCGGCGAGTTCTTTGATGCGGGCTTCTACCTGACGCTGCTGCTCCGTTTGCGGCATCGGGTTGTATTCGCCGTTGGAAACAATCTGTGTCGGCACCGGCGATGGAAATGCGGCATCGTCGGCTGCCGAGGTGCGTTTACGTTCTTCGTCACTTAACCACATACTTGACTCCCCCTTCTGAAGGCTGAATTGTCTGAACGTTCAGGATGGCAGCCGTCGGCGTGTTTCCACTTATTACACCTTTGGCCACTTCTCTCTTTCTAGTCTTAAATTGAGCGGAGTCAAGCCCGGTCGTCGCTGCGCCACGGCAAGGTCGGCGGCGCACCGGTTGTTACAATGGCGGCCGGCGAAGTTTCTACCTATGAAATCCCTTCCTGATCCGCGCTCTTACACACCGTTCTCGTCGAATCCGCTGGTGGTAGCCGCCGAAAAAGCGGCAAAAGCGGGTTCTGCGTTGCAACAAGATGCCGGCGAAATACTTCTGAGCGACCTTCGAGAAGCCTTGGAAGCGGGCAACGACGCCCGGATCGAACAGGCGCTCGCGGAAGCAGCCTCCCGACCGGTGAGAGATGCGCTTGCTCATGCGCTCGACGCGGCGCTGGAAGCGCGCGGGGAGGCCGCATTGGTGATGCGCGTATTCGCCATACCGCTGCTGATCGTGACCGGCGGGCGCGGACTGGCGGTGGTGCCCGGAATCGTGCCGGACGTCGGCGAGTTGCGGAAACAGTTCGAAAAGCATGGCGTGCTCGGGCAGTCAAAGAACTTCGGGCTGAGCAATGCGCTGACAACCGCCGAGCGACTGGCTGAGGTGAAACCCAGCATGCTCTACCGGCTTACCCGCGGATTGGGACAGGAAGGATTCCGGCCGCCGGATCTTGCCCCGCAGGACATCGAAGTTGACTCGGGCGAAGAGCGCGTGCACCTGCGTTTTCTGATCGGGGCGGCGCTCACGCCGGCGAACGCACCTGGCTTTACCGAAACGGCCGGCAATATCGGCGCATGGGGGTTGCCGTTCACCCAGACCTTGGCCAGGCAACTCGGCCAGGAAGGATTGTCGCTGCTGCCTATCCCGCGTCCGCCGATGAACCTGCAGCGCGCGCTGGAAACCGGCCGCTTCGCGCTGAGGGAGATGGAATTTCAGTTGTATCTCAGCAATGCGCTGCGCCGGTTTCGCGCGCGTGTCGGTGACCCGGATGCGACCGTCGCCTCCTACTCGGACGGCAGTGTTCGCATCTCCCTCGGCTCGCCTTTCGATGCATCACTGGCCTGCGAGTACCGCTGGCCGCTCTACCCGGAGGACGACCTCGGCGCGGTGTCGAACAGCATCTTCGGATTGCTGGCCGAATGCAGGCTGGAAACTGTCCAGGTCGCCGAAACCGTCTGGCTCGCCCCAGCTGCTTCGCACTAAGTCAAAAGCGTTGACGCAGAGGGCGCAGAGGAAGAACAAGAAAGGTCACAGAGGAAATCCTGAATGAATGACAACTGGGGCAAGAAACCGGCCGAGAAGCCGAAGCTGGTACCGTATTTTTCCCGTTTATGTCTTCGCATTTCTCTGCGTCCTCTGCGCCTCTGCGTTGGGTTTTCTGATTCGACTATTCATCCAGGAACAACTGCACTTCGCGAAAGAGCTGCATGCGGTTCTTTTCCATGATCACCGTATGCGTGCCCTCGCCGATCTCCACCATGCGCTTCACCGGAGCGTTCCTGAGCAGGCCGAACAGCGCGGTCGCCATGTAAGTCGGCGTGTCCTGGTCCCACTCGGCGTGCACGATCAGCGTCGGCACGCGGATGTTGGCGGCGTCGTAGTAGGGTTTGCCCGCGATCCAGTACTCGCGCAGGTCCTGGATCACGCCGTTGGGCGCGCGCAATTGCCCGGATTCCTTCGACTTCGGATCGGTGGCCCAGGTGGCCTCGGCCCAGGCTTCGAACCAGCCCGACGGGATCAGATCCGCGACTTTGTCATCCGGTACGCCGGCTAGCCAGCGCTTTTTCGCGTTCTCCTTCAGCACGGTGCGGTAAGCGCCAAGCGGGCCGTCTCCTCCGAGCTGGCTCGGCGTGTTGCGCAGCCACAGCGGCGCGTACAGCACCAGCTTGCTGACCTTGTCGTTGTTGGCGGCTGCGTAGGCGCCCATGATCGACGTACCCCACGACCATCCGAGCACATTTATCTTCGCCACGCCGCGGCGTTTGCGGATGAACTCCGCCGCGGTTGCCACGTCGCGCACCGCCACGGCGGTGGTGACGAGCGGTGGGTTCTCCTGCGGTGGCCGGTCCATCTCCGGCGGGCGGGTCGAAAGTCCGTAGCCGCGCAGGTCCACGAGGTAGACGTCCCAGCCGTGCGCGGCGATGTAATCCATCCACGACATGCCGTCGAGTTGCAGGTCGAACGCGGTTTCGGAAGGGATAGGTGGCCCCGTGCACGTACAGCAGGATCCGGTCCGCGGACACGGTGAGATTTTTCGGCCGCTTGTTGCGGATATAGAGCTGTATCCCAGGCGTATCGGCGGGGATGGTGATGTGCTCCGTGACGAGAGCCGGCACTTTCGCCTTGATGCCCTCGTCACTGGCGATCGCGGCTGGGGCCCACAGGCATGCCAGCACACCTGTCAGCAGGAATTTGCGGAAAACGGATTTCAACTTGATCTCCTTGAACGCGCTTGATCGGCGCCGGCTGCCACTGTAGCGAATGCGGCTGCGCCCGTCACCTTCCTGGTACCACAGAAAGTCTTACCACGAAGGCACGAAGGACACGAAGAAACACGAAGAAAACCCCCAGAAGAATTCCTGAAATTGAACGTACGGTACGGGGCACGCCATCGACAAGTATCCGGCAACTGAGAGATCCTAAATTAGTGAGCGCTGCGCAATCGGTGTCGCGAGAGCAGGTAAATCTGTGCAATCCCGCGTTCAACCAATATCGTCTTGCCTCTCTTCGTGTTTCTTCGTGTCCTTCGTGCCTTCGTGGTGAGCTTCCGCGGGATGTGATTTCGCGTATCGTCGGGACATGAACGAAACCACACCCCCGTACGCCGGGCTGACGCCCGACTTGATGCTGAACGCGGTCGAGTCCGTGGGCTTCCTCTGCGACGGCAGGCTGCTGGCGCTGAACAGCTATGAGAACCGGGTTTACCAGGTCGGCATCGAAGACGACAAGCCCCTGGTCGCGAAGTTCTACCGGCCGGCACGCTGGAGCGATGCGCAGATTCTCGAGGAGCACGCGTTCACCGCGGAACTGACGGAACGCGAGATTCCCGCGGTGCCGCCGATTGTGGTGGACACGCGCACCTTGCATGCGTTTCAGGGATTTCGTTTCGCGCTGTATCCGCGCCGCGGCGGGCGCGCTCCGGAACTGGACGATCCCGACACGCTCGAATGGCTGGGCCGCTTCATCGGCCGCATCCATGCGGTGGGGGCGCTGATCGCCGTTCGTGCATCGTCCCGCACTGGATATCGCCACTTTCGGCGAGGAGCCGCGCGAATATCTGCTGGGCAACGAATATTGTTCCCGCAGACCTGAGCGCGGCGTACGCTGAGCGGTCATCGATCAGGCGCTCGACCGGTGTGCGCGACTGCTTCGAGCGCGCCGGCGCGGTGCGATCGATTCGACTGCATGGCGACTGTCATCCGGGCAATGTCTTGTGGACCGACGACGGACCACATTTCGTGGATTTCGACGATGCGCGCATGGGACCGGCGGTGCAGGACCTGTGGATGCTGCTTTCCGGAGACCGCGCGGCGATGACCCGGCAGTTTTCCGATGTCCTTGCCGGCTACGAGGACTTCTTCGATTTCGACCGCCGCGAACTGCATCTGCTCGAGGCGCTGCGCACGCTGCGAATGATCCATTACTCGGCATGGCTGGCGAGGCGCTGGGACGATCCGGCATTCCCGGCGGCCTTCCCATGGTTCCATACCACGAAATACTGGCAGGACCAGATATTGCAGCTCGGGAGCAGGTGGCGGCGATGCAGGATCCGCCGCTCGGGCCGTTATAGACCCACATCCAAATGTGACGGGCTTGCTTGCCGCTTCGTGACATAATCCTTACATTCCGCGGCAGGCCGCACACCGGGCATTTCGCATGGAGAAATCCGGGCGCGGCGGCAGACTTTCTGAGCGAGGCAGAATGATCTATCAGCTGCACGAGTTCCAGAAGACGGTGATGGCGCCAACGGTCCTTCTCGCGGACACCGTCAAATTTCTTTTCACCAGTCCATTCAGTCCGCTCGCGTATACCGCGGTTTCCCGCACCATCGCTGCCAACAGCGAAGTATTCGTGCGGCTGATGCGGCGCTATCCGAAACCGAAGTGGCGGATAGACGACACGATGATCGACGGCGAGCGCGTCGCGGTTACCCGCGAGGTGGCTGTGGACAAGCCGTTTTGCCAACTGGTGCATTTCAGGAAGGACATCGCCGTCGAGCAGCCGAAGCTGCTGATCGTCGCTCCACTTTCCGGGCACTTTGCCACGCTGCTGCGTGATACGGTGCGCACCGCACTGCCGGACCACGACGTGTGGGTCACCGACTGGGTTGACGCCAGGATGGTGCCGCTGTCGAAGGGTCCCGTTCCACCTCGACGATTACGTGGACTACGTCAGGGAGTTCATCCGCCACCTGTCGCCGGATCTCAACGTGATGTCGGTGTGCCAGCCGACCGTGCCGGTGCTGGCAGCCGTGTCGCTGATGGCTGCGGAGAACGACCCGGCGGCGCCGAAGGGCGATGATCATGATGGGCGGGCCGATCGACACCCGCCGCAATCCGACCGCGGTGAACGATTTTGCCTCGGGCCGCCCGCATTCGTGGTTCGCCGACAAGGTGATCATGCGCGTGCCGCCGAATTATCCGGGCTTCATGCGCAAGGTGTATCCGGGCTTCCTGCAACACGCAAGTTTCCTGGCCATGAATCCGGACCGCCACCTGGACGCGCACAAGAAGTTCTACGACCACCTGATCCGCGGCGACGGCGAGAGCGCTGAGGCGCACCGACAGTTCTACGACGAATACAACGCGGTACTCGACATGCCTGCCGAGTACTACCTCGACACCGTCAGAGGCGGTGTTCCAGGAATTCCAGTTGCCGAAGGGCAGGATGATGGTGCGCGGCGTGCCGGTGAAACCCGAGACGATCAGAAAGACGGCGTTGTTCACGATCGAAGGCGAGCTGGACGACATTTCCGGCAACGGCCAGACCGAAGCTGCGCACACTCTGTGCCGCAGCATCCCGGCGGACAAGCGCAAGCACCTGCTGGCGAAAGGTGTGGGCCATTACGGCATCTTCAGCGGACGCAAGTTCCGCGAACTCGTTTATCCGCAGATACGCAGCTTCATCCGCATGATTGCCCAGAGGGAAGAGGACCTGAAGCTGGTGCGCGTCAAGTAGGCCCGCGATGGCGGAGGCGCCCTTTACTTGCTGCACTTCGCCTCTTTTGCAATAGAATTCCATCCATCCTGAAAGAGGCGCGCCGGCGTGGCCGGCGCATCTTCGCGCCGCGGCGCGATTCGGGTGTTCCATCAGAACAATCAGGTGCGAAGCATCCGCCGGCGAGTTGCCTGCCGCCGGAGCGAGCTTGTGCACCATGCGGACCTCGCGAGGAAAAAATGAAGAAGATTCTGGCTGTCGTTGCTGCAACTGCGCTGGCCTTTGCCGCAAACGCGGTTTTCGCCGCTGACTATCCGTCGCGCCCGGTCACCCTGATCGTGCCATGGGGCGCGGGCGGGGGAACCGACGCAGTGGCGCGGATGCTGGCCTCGCTGCTGGAGAAGGATTTCGGCAAGCCGGTGAACGTGGTCAATCGAACCGGGGGCAGCGGCGTGGTCGGACACCAGGCGATCGCCACAGCCGCGCCCGACGGTTATACGTTCGGGCTGATCACCTTCGAGATCACCCAGATGCATCATCAGGGACTGACCCAGCTCAATGGCGCAAGCTTCACGCCGATCGGGCTGATCAACGTCGATCCGGCTGCGATCCAGGTCAATGCCGATTCTCCGTACAAGACGCTGCCGGACTTGCTCGACGCGATACGCAAGAACCCGGGAAAGCTGAAGGCCTCCGGCACCGCCCGGGGAGGGTCATGGCATCTGTCCCTCTACGGCATGCTGGCCGACCTGAAGATCGATCCGGCCTCCGTGCCCTGGGTACCGAGCGTCAGCAACGCGGCTGGGTTGCAGGAACTGGCGGCGGGCGGCGTGGACATCGTGAGCGGCTCCCATCCCGAAGGTCGTGCATTGATCGAAGCGGGCAGGGTCCGCAGCCTTGCCATCATGGACGAAGCGCCGTCACAGCTTTTTCCCAAGGTGCCTACGTTGCAGGCGGCAGCGGGCAGCAAATGGCTGAGCGGCGTCTGGCGCGGGATCGCCGCGCCGAAAAACCTGCCGAAGGCGGTCGAGGAGCGGCTGATCACCGCGGTCAAGAAGGCCTACGATAGCAAGGAATACCGGGACTTCATGGTCGCGCGCGGTTTCGGGATGCGTTATCTTCCGCCGCAGGAATTCGCGGCGTTGATGGCGAAGACCGACGCCGAGAACGGCGTGCTCATGAAGAAATTCGGAATGACGCAATAATTCAGGCGCGAGGCATGAGGCGCGAGGCACGAGTAACTGCCTGCACTCGGCCCTCGTACCTCGGCCCTCGACCCTGACTTCATGAAATTCAACGATTCCGTCGTCGGCGCCGCCCTGATCGCGTTTGCAGGCGCGATTCTCTGGAATGCGCGGGGATTCCCGTCGATGCCCGGCGACCAGGTCGGTCCCGCGCTGTTCCCCCAACTTATCGCGGCCGGGCTGGCAATCTGCGGGGCGATCTTCATTGTTCAGGCGGCGCGCCGCAGGGCGGGTACGCCGTGGATCGAACTGCCGGACTGGATTCGCGCACCGCGGCAGGTGGCGGGCTTCGTGGTCGTCACGTTTGGCCTTCTGGCCTATTGCCTCGTGGTCGAGACAGTCGGTTTCTTCGTCTGCGCGCCGCTGCTGCTTGGCGCGCTGCTCGTGGTTCTGCGCGTTCGTGCCTGGACGGTGCCGGTGATCGCAATCGGCGTCTCCGTGTTGATCCATTTCATCTTCTACAAGGGACTGGGCGTGCCTTTGCCATGGGGCCTGCTGCAGTCATGGGCCTGGTAACAATATGGAGCATCTGATCCAGGCTTTTGGTCTTGTATTCGACCCCTATGTTCTGATGGTGATCGGGGCGTCGGCGCTGTACGGGCTGTTCGTCGGCGCGATTCCCGGACTGACTGCAACCATGGCGACTGCACTGCTGGTGCCGGTCACATTCTTCATGCCGCCGGTGCCCGCCGTCGCGGCGATTGTTACGGCAACCGCGATGGCAATTTTCTCGGGCGACATCCCCGGCGCGCTGCTGCGGATTCCCGGCACGCCGGCGTCGGCCGCCTACTGCGATGAAGCCTATGCCATGACGCAAAAAGGCCAGGCGGAGATGGTGCTTGGCGCCGGACTGGTGTTTTCGGTGATAGGCGGAATTTTCGGCACCATCGTACTGGTGACCGCGGCGCCGACACTTGCCGACGTCGCCCTGAATTTCAGTTCCTTCGAATACTTCTGGCTGGTGCTGTTGGGGCTGACCTGCGCGATCTTCATAGCGTCGAAAAACGTACTCAAGGCATTCGTGTCCATGCTGATCGGTCTGCTGATAGCCGCCATCGGGATGGAGAACCCGGCCGCGTTTCCGCGCTTCAGTTTCGACGAACCGAATCTGATGGGCGGCATCAGCCTGATCCCGATGATGGTGGGATTGTTCGCCGTGTCCGAAGTCCTGCGCTATGTGACATCGATCGAGCGGCCGCTGCACCTCGCGCAGGAGAAGTTCGGCAACATCTTCAAGGGTCAGTGGGCGCTGGTGCGCAAGTATCCGGTGCAGACCCTGCGCGGCAGCGCTCTGGGCACGCTGATCGGTGCGCTGCCGGGCGCGGGCGCCGACATCGCGGCCTGGATGTCGTATGCGATGTCGAAGAAATTCTCGAAGCAGCCGGAGAAGTTCGGCACCGGCCACGTCGAAGGCGTAATCGAAAGCGGGGCGGCGAACAACAGCGCGCTCTCCGGCGCGTGGATTCCAGCGCTGGTATTCGGGATACCTGGCGATTCCATTACCGCCATCGCCATAGGCGTGTTGTACCTGAAGAACATGAATCCGGGCCCGATGATATTCATCAACGACCCGCAAAACATCTATGCGGTGTTCATCGTGTTCTTCCTTGCCAACCTAATGATGCTGCCGCTCGGCGTGCTGGCGATCAAGAGCTACAAACAGGTGCTTAAGGTTCCGCGCGCAGTGCTGATGCCAATGATCCTGCTCTTTTGCACGGTCGGGGCCTTTGCGATCAACAATTCCGCCTTCGACATAGGGGTGATGCTGGTATTCGGCATCCTGGCGTTCGTCATGGAGGAAAACGGCTTTCCGGTGGCCCCGGTCATTCTCGGTGCCGTACTCGGGCGCATGCTGGAAGAAAATTTCGTCACCTCATTGATCAAGGCGGACGGGCAATTTGTCGCATTCTTCGATCGGCCGATCGCCGCGGTTCTCGGATTGTTGACGATCGCTGTGTGGATTTCGCCGCTCGTGATCCGGTGGTGGCGCCGCCGCGCTCGACCTGTGACGGCGTAGAGACTGAAATCGTTCTGCCACCTGCATCTGATCGCCGATGCCGCTGATAGAATAAAGGCTATGCCGGAACGCAATGTTTCGGTGCAAAGTGGGCCTCCCGGACAATAGGACGCATCAATACATAATCTTAGGAGCAAGCAATGACCAAAGCCGTACGATTCCACAAAACAGGCGGGCCCGAAGTTCTTCAGGTCGACGATGTCCAGGTCGGCGATCCCGGTGACGGCCAGGCCCGGGTGAAACACACCGCCATCGGCCTGAATTTCATAGATACCTATCATCGTTCCGGCCTGTATCCGCTGCCATTGCCGAGCGGGATCGGCCTGGAAGCTGCGGGCGTGGTCGAAGCCGTCGGGAACGGTGTGACCCACGTCAAGCCCGGCGATCGTGTGGGCTACGCTGGCGGGCCGCCCGGAGCCTATTCCGAAGTCCGTTTAATTCCGGCCGACCGCCTGGTGAAGGTGCCCAGCGGCATCTCCGACAAGCAAGTCGCGGCGATGATGCTCAAGGGCCTCACCGTGCAGTACCTGATCCGCCGCGTGTATCACGTGGAGAGGGGCGAGACCGTACTGTTCCATGCCGCCGCCGGCGGTGTCGGCCTGATCGCCTGCCAGTGGCTCAAGGCATTGGGCGTGACGGTCATCGGCACTGTCGGGTCGGACGACAAAGCAATTATCGCCAAGGCGCACGGCTGCGACCACACCATCGTCTATACCCGCGAGAACTTCGTCGAGCGGGTCAAGCAAATCACCGGCGGCGCCAAAGTGCCCGTGGTGTTCGACTCCGTGGGCAAGGATACTTTCATGGGCTCGCTCGACTGCCTGAAGCCGCGCGGTCTGCTGGCCATGTTCGGCAACGGCTCCGGCCCGGTAGCTGCGTTCGACCTCAATCTGCTCGCGGCGAAGGGCTCGCTTTACGTGACCCGCCCTTCGCTGATGGTCTATACCGCCCGTCGCGAGGATCTCGAGGCAGGCGCAAAAGAACTGTTCGACATGGTGAAATCCGGCAAAGTCAAGATCGAGGTCAACCAGACCTACAAGCTCGCGGACGCCGCCCAGGCGCATCGCGATCTCGAAGCCCGCAAGACCACCGGCTCGACAGTCGTGCTGCCGTAATTACTGGTGCTGCGTGCTGAGTACTAAGTGCTGAGAAAAAAATCCGACGAACCACCAGTCACCGATCACCGATTACTGGTCACCGAGTGGGGGAGTAAACAGTGATTGAAGATCTGAAGAATAAAGTCGTGCTGATCACCGGGTCGAGCACGGGGATCGGAGCGGCGGCGGCCAAGGCATTCGGAGCCAATGGGGCTCGGGTTGCAGTCCACTACAACAAGAGCAAGAGCGAGGCGGAGAAAGTCGCCGCCGAAATCGAGAGGTCGGGGGGAAAGTCTTTTGTCATAAGCGGTGACGTATCCGCTTCAGCCGCGTGCAGGGATCTCGTGCAGAAAACCGTGGCCCAGTTCGGCCGCATCGACGTGCTGATCAACAACGCCGGCGGGCTGGTTCAACGCATGCCGGTCGAGTCCATCACCGATGAACTTTTCGACCAGGTGATCAACCTCAACGTGCGCTCGGCCATGATGTGCACCGGCGCCGCGGCGGTCCAGATGAAAAAACAGGGCGCCGGCGGTGCGATCATAAACGTCACCTCGATCGCCGCTCGCCATGGGGGTGGCCCTGGTGCCGTGCTCTACGCCGCGGCCAAGGGATTTGTCTCGACAATGACGCGCGGCCACGCCAAAGAACTGGTCAAGGACAAGATCCGGGTCAACGCGGTGGCGCCGGGCGTGATCATGACGCCGTTCCATGAACGCTTCTCCACGCCGCAGATGCTCGAAGGTTTCAAGGCGACGATCCCGATGAACCGTCTCGGCACACCGGACGAATGCGCCGGCGCGTTCCTGTTCCTTGCTTCCGAGCAGATGTCCGGGTACATGACCGGGCAGATCCTGGAAGTAAACGGCGGACAATATATGCCGTGACACGTGGCACGTTGTAAGTGGTACGTGAAAATCAGGACGCTACTGCAGTTGGGGTTTCGCGTATCACGAACCACGTACCACGAATCACGATAAGGAGGAGAGATGTTCAATCTATCGGGAAAGGTGGCGCTCGTCACTGGCGCATCGCGCGGCCTGGGCTGGGCGATGGCGCAGTCGCTGGCTTCCGCCGGCGCCCACGTGATTCTGAACGCGCGCGATGAAGCGGCGCTCAAGGAGCGGGCGAAGGAACTGGCCGCCAAGGGGCTCAAGGGCGAGGCCGCAGCATTCGACGTGACCGACCATGCCGCCGGTGCCGCATGTATCGGTGCCGCGGCAAGGAAACATGGCCGCTTCGACATCCTGGTTGCCAACGCCGGCATCCAGCACCGCAAGCCGATCACCGAGTTCGACGCCGTAGACTTCGAACGCGTGGTCGCCACCAACCTAACCGCAGTTTGGGCGCTGGCAAAGGAAGCGGCGAAAGTCATGATTCCTGCAAAGCGCGGACGCATCATCATGACCGGCTCGGTCAGCGCGATTCTCGCCCGGCCGACGATTTCTGCGTACATTGCCAGCAAGGGCGCGGTTCACGCCCTGACCCGGGAACTGGCGGTCGAACTGGCGCAGCACAACATCACAGTCAACTCGATTGCGCCGGGCTATTTCGCCACCGAGATGAACACGGCTCTGATCCAGAATAAGGAGTTCAACGACTGGGTGTGCAAACGCACGCCCGCCGGCCGCTGGGGCAAGCTCGACGAGATTGGTCCTGTCGCGGTATTCCTCGCTTCGGACGAAGCATCCTATGTCAACGGCCACATCCTGGTGACGGATGGGGCGTTCAGCGCGGCGATGTGAGAACTACGGTGACACGTGACATGTGATACGTGGCACGCGCAATTGCATAGAATCGTTTCCGAACACGAACCACGAACCACGAACCACGGGAGCGGAAGTCTTGGCGACCAAGTTCAAAATCGGGATTACCCGCGACGCAATCACCGCCAGTGGCACGGTGTTCGGCGAAGAAGCCATGAAGGTGCTCGGACGATCCGGCGGTCGAATGGGAGTTCTTGCCAGAAAAGGTGCCTGAGTTGACGGCGGAACACGGTGCGAACTACGACGCGCTCTGTGTCATGTCGGCGAAAGTTACCCGTAGCACGCTGTCCAGCCCGAAGCGCAGGGTCAAGCTGATCGCGCGTTTCGGCGTCGGCTACGATTCCGTGGACGTGCCGGCATGCACCGAAAACGGCGTGTTGCTGACCATTACGCCCGATGGCGTGCGCCGCCCGGTGGCGGCGAGCGTAATCGGATTCGTGCTGGTCCTGGCACATCGCATGTTCCTGAAGGACCGGCTGACCCGCGAAGGCCGTTGGGGCGAGAAGGGCAATTACCTCGGCAGCGGGCTCATGGGCCGCACGCTCGGCGTGATCGGCGTGGGAAATATCGGCATGGAGATCTTCCGCCTGGCGCAGCCTTTCGGCATGCGCCTGCTGGGCTGCGATCCGTATGTGCCGCAAACGGCAGTGGCTTCGCTAAACGTCACCATGGTGGACAAGGACAAGTTGTTGCGCGAAGCGGACTTTATTTCGGTCAACACGCTGCTCAATGAACAGACCAAGGGGTTGATCGGCGCGCGTGAATTCGCACTGATGAAATCGGGCGCATACTTCATCAATACCGCCCGCGGGCCGGTGGTGGTGGAATCCGCTCTGATAGATGCGCTCAGAAGTAAACGGATCGCCGGTGCGGCGATCGACGTGTTCGAGAAAGAACCGGTGGCGCCGGACAACCCGCTACTGAAGTTGGATAACGTGGTCCTTGCCCCGCATGCGATATGCCACACCGATGAGTGCATGAGCCTGCTCGGGCAGGGGGCGTTCAGGGCGGCTGTGGATCTGGCGCACGGACGCAAACCGCACCTGATCGTCAACTCTGAAGTATTGAAGCATCCGGCGTGGGTCGGGAAGTTTCATGCATAGCAGGGAACGCCAGGGCCGAGGGCCGAGGGCCGAGGTCCGAGTAAGAGCAACGGATTCCATTGGTTTCTTGGCTGTGGTTCCCTTTCGCCTAAGTCTTTTCGTTTTTTCTCGACCCTCGTACCTCGGCCCTCGGCCCTTTCCAAAATAGCCGCGAGATACTCAAATCATGCGTATCAACCCTGTCAAGCAAAAACTCCTCAAGGGTCAACCTGTCTTCGGCAGTTTCGGCTGGGAGTTCCTGGTTCCCGGCCTGCCGCAGATCGTGAAATCGTCGGGAGCGGAGTTCCTGCTCCTCGATATGGAGCATGCGGGACACAGTTACGAAACTATCAAGGACCAGGCGGCGGCCTGCCGTGGCATCGACCTGGTGCCGATGGCGCGGGTGCCGACCAACCAGTACCACTACATTTCGCGCGCGCTCGACCTCGGCATCATGGGGATCATGGCGCCCATGGTCGGTTCCGCCGAGGAGGCGAAGTACATCGTCTCCTGCACCCGCTATCCGCCGGAGGGACGGCGCGGCGCGGCGTTCGGCTTTGCGGCCGACGATTACATCGGCGGAAGCGTCGCCGACAAGATCAAGATCGCCAATGAGCGAACACTGGTGATGTGCCTGATCGAGACTGCCGAAGGCATCGAAAACGTGGAAAAGATTGCGGCGGTGCCGGGCGTGGACGTGCTCTGGCTCGGGCATTTCGACCTGACCAACTTCCTGGGCATACCTGCGCAGTTCAACCATCCCAAATACGTCGCCGCGATCAGGAAAATGGTCGCCGCCGCGAGAAAGCACGGCAAGATCCTCGCCTGCATGACCGCGGACGAGAAATGGAGCCGCGAGTACTGGGAAAAAGGCTTCCGTTTGTTTTCGGTCGGAATAGACTCGATGCTGCTGCAGGGCGCATTGAGGCAGGGTATCGGCGTTCTGCAGTCGCTCGACGAATCGGGAAAGAGATCCAGAAAAAAGTAAGCTTTAAAGGAACGGCCTGCCGAAAAAAAATAGCCAGGTCGGACGCCAAAGTAAGGAGGAGAAAAATGGCGCAAGCCAAGTTCCGCATCGGCATCACCCGCGACAACCTCAAGCCGAACGGCAAGCCGATTTTCGACGAATCGGCCTTCAAGATCCTGGACGACCCACGCATCGAATACGAATTCCTTCCCGAGGCCGAGCCGGAGCTCACCCCCGAGACCGCTGCCAGGTACGACGCGCTGGCGGTCATGCTGGCCAAAGTCACCCGCAAGACTGTGTCCGGCGCGAATCGCAGACTGAAGCTGATCGCGCGCTTTGGCGTCGGTTACGACACCGTGGACGTGCCGGCCTGCACCGAGAACGGCGTAATCCTCAGCATCACCCCGGACGGCGTGCGCCGGCCGCTGGCGACTTCAGAACTCACGCTGGTCCTGATGCTGGCCCAGAAAATTCTTATCAAGGACAAGCTCACCCGCGAAGGGCGCTGGCAGGATCGGCTGAATCATTTCGGCACCGGCCTGAGCGGCCGTGTGCTCGGCTCCATCGGCGTGGGCAATGTCGGCGCGGAACTGTTCCGATTGGCCGCCCCATTCGGAATGAAGCATCTGGCCTGTGATCCGTACGTTACCCAGGAATCTGTGGCGCCGCTGGGCGTGAGACTGACGGACATGGACACGGTGTTCCGCGAATCCGATTTCGTGGTGGTGAACTGCCCGCTGAACGAGCAGACCCGCAAGCTGGTCGGTGCCCGTCAGTTTTCCCTGATGAAGCCGTCTGCGTTTTTCATCAATACCGCGCGCGGACCCATTGTCGATGAAAAGGCCCTGCTCGACGCGCTTTCCGGTCGCCGCATCGCCGGCGCCGGCATAGACGTGTTCGAACAGGAACCCACGCCCGCGGACAATCCGCTGCTGAAGCTCGACAACATCGTGGTCACCCCGCATCACATCTGCCTCACCGACGAATGCATCAACACCATAGCCGCCAGCGTTTTCAGCACATGCCGCGATCTTGCCTACGCCCGCGTACCGAAGAACGTGGTGAACCAGGAGGTTCTCGGCAAGGTGCCGTATTTCCAAAGATAAAAAGCCGTGAATCGTGGTGCGTGGTAAGTGGGACGGAAGAACCTTGACACGGAGTAGGTGAGGCATAGATTTCGCGAACCACGAACCACGAGACCACGAACCACGAACCACGAACCACGGAATCATGAGACCCAACCCACTCAAGGAAAAACTGCTCGCCGGTGCCAGCGCCTACGGTCTGTTCGCGTTCGAATTCTTCACGCCGGGGCTGGCACAGATCGCGAAGGAGGCCGGTGCCGAGTGCGTACTCTTCGACATGGAGCATTCCGGCGCCGGCATCGACACGATCAAGCAGCAGCTTGCGTACTGCCGCGGACTCGACATTGCTCCCTTCGTGCGCGTGCCGACCTATCAGTATCACTTTGTGGCGCGGGCATTGGATGCGGGAGCGCTCGGAATCATGGTGCCGATGGTCGAGACCGTGCAGCAGGCGCGCGATATTGTTTCCTGGACGCGTTATCCGCCGAAGGGCAGGCGCGGGGCCGTATTGGGGGCGGCTCACGACGACTACACGGGCGGCAGCATGAAGGAAAAATTTGCAAGCCTGAACGAACGCTGTTTCGTGATGCTGCAGATCGAGACCGAAGTGGGCGTCGGCAACGTTGAGGAGATAGCCGCAGTGCCGGGCGTGGATTCGATCTGCATTGGATATGCCGACTTGTCGAATTTCCTCGGGGTTCCGGGCGACCTCAAGCACCCCAAATATCTCGACGCGGTACGGCGGATTGCCGCAGCGGCCGTGAAGCACGGACGTGTCCTCGCGACTGCCGCGCCCAACGCAGTGTTTGCGAAGGAATATGTCGAACTCGGCTTCAGGTTGATATTTTTCGGCACGGACGCCCATTTGATGCAGTCTGCACTTGCAGAGCGTATTGCCGCGATGAAGCCGGGCGGCAAGTGAACGCAAACCGGCGCCAGGCAGGCGACAACAGGAGGAAACCGCAATGAAGGCTTTCGGATCTCTGGTGATGGCAGCTTTGCTTGCGGTCTTCATGCCGGCCGAGCTGGCCCTCGCGCAATCCATCACGCTGCACGGCGCGGTCCAGTTCAATGACGACCACGCCTTCAACAAAACACTGCTGAAGTTCGAGGAACTCGTCAACAAGTACTACGGAAAGCCGGTCAAGTTCGTCCTGCATCGCAACAGCGAGTTGGGCACCGAAAAGGACTACTTCGCCTACCTTAGCCAGGGCATCTCGGTGGACTACGCGGTGGTGTCGCCTTCGCACATGTCTACCTTCGCCAAGTCCGCGCCGCTGATGGACATGCCTTTTCTGTTCCGCGATCTCGATCACTGGCACAAGGTGCTGGACGGCGATGCGCTCAAACCGATTGCCGACGAGGTGGCGAAGAGGGCCGATGTAATGATCCTCGGCTATGCCGGCGGCGGCATTCGCAACCTGATCGTCAACAAGCCAGTGCGCAACATGCAGGAACTCAAGGGGCTGAACATCCGCGTCATGGGCGCGCCGGTGCAGACCAGGATGTTCCAGGCGATTACCGCGTCGCCCACCGTCATCGCGTATACCGAGATCTACAACGCGATCCAGACTGGAGTGATCCAGGCCGCGGAAAACGAGGCGGCCGGACTCGAACAGATGAAGTTCTACGAAGTCGGGCCGCACATCTCGCTGACCCAGCACGCGATCACGGTGCGGCCCCTGTGTTTTTCCGGCAAGACCTTCCGGCGCCTGCCGAAAGACTTGCAGGACGCCATCGTCAAGGCGGGACGTGAGGCCGGAATCTACGGCCGTGAACTCGAGTCCAGCGAGGATCAGGCGCGGCTCAAGCGCATGGAGAAGGAAGGCCTGCTCAAAACCTACGTCTTCGCCGACCGGCCGCAGTTGCTCAAGCTGGCGGAGCCGGTCAAGGAGGGCTACGCGAAGGAAGTCGGCGCCCAGGACGTGCTCGCCCGCATCAACGCCATCAAGTAAAGAAAGGCTCACACCCAACGCAGAGGCGCAGAGGAGGCAGAGTTCACGGAGAAAAGACAAAGGTAATGGGGATCAAAGAACATCGCGTCAGACTTGCGTCCCGTTTTGCTTTCTCACCTAAGGTATTGGGTTCTCTCTGCGTCCTCTGCGCCTCTGCGTTGGGTGTAGGGAATTAGGAACGTCTGTTAGATATGAAAAGCGCAATCGATCTTCTCTACCGCGGGTTGCAGTTCCTGATCACGCTGCTGATCGGACTGCTGCTGGTGCCGGTCGTGCTGCAGATCGTGTCGCGCTTCACCGAGATTATTCCGCGCTACATCTGGACCGAGGAAGTGGCGCGGCTCTGTTTCATATGGATCATCATGCTGGGGTCGATGATCGCGGTGCGCGACGACTCGCACTTCGATATGGAAGTCATGCGGCTGCCGAAGACCGTGCGCGGCCGTGCGCTGGCGCGAATGATCCGCCACGGAATGATGCTGCTGGTGGCGCTGACTTTCATTTACTTCGGCTACGATTTCGCGCTGTTCGGCTACAACCAGGAATCGGAACTGACCGGGCTGAACATGCTGGCGATTCACATCGCTTGGCCACTTGCGGGGATTGCCTACACCCTGTTCCTGGGCGAAAAACTCTGGGAGGACCTGCAATTGTTCCGGCGCGGCAACGATGGGTAGCGGGCAGGTAGCGCTGCTGCTGTTCGGTGCCTTCTTTGCGCTGCTGCTGCTGCGCGTGCCGGTGGCTTTCGCTCTCGGCCTGGCCTGCGTGCCGGTGTTCTTCATAGACGAGCGGCTCACGCCTTTCCTGTTGTTGAACGAGATGCTGAAGTCTTACAACTCGTTCCTGCTTCTCGCCATCCCGTTCTTCCTGCTGGCCGCCAATCTGATGAACGCGGCCGGCATCACCGAGAAGCTGATCCGGCTGGCGCGCAATGTCGTCGGCCATCTGCCGGGGGGCCTCGGACACGTCAATGTCGTGGTGAGCATGCTTTTCGCCGGCATCTCCGGCTCCAGCACGGCGGAGACCGCTGGAGTGGGCGGAGTGCTGATCCCGGCGATGAAGAAGCAGGGATTCGATGCACGATTCACCGCGGCGCTGACGGCCTGTGCCTCGGTGATGGGCGTGATCATTCCGCCCAGCATTCTCATGGTGGTGTGGGGCGGGGTGATTTCGGTTTCGATTGGCGCACTTTTTCTTGCCGGTGTGCTGCCCGGGATCATGATCGGACTTTCGCTGATGGTCGTGGTGGTGATCTACGCCAAGCTGCGCAACTATCCAATCTATGCGCGCGCCACCCTCGCCGAGTTTCTTTCTGCATTAGTACAGGCGCTGTTGCCGCTCGCCACACCGCTGATCATCGTCGGCGGCATCGTCGGAGGCTTCTTCACACCAACCGAAGCTTCTGTTGTGGCGGTGCTGTATGCCCTGTTCCTTGGCACTGCTCGTCTATCGCACGGTCGGTCTGCGTGAAATACCCAAGGCGCTCTACGAGTCGGCGCGATTCGCGGCCATTTCGCTGTTCTGCATCGGCACAGCGTCGGCGTTCGGATGGCTGCTCGCCTATTTTCACGTTCCGCAGGTGTTCGTGGACTGGGTCTCGGGCTGGGGCGGCGGGCCGATCAGCGTCGGCTTCATCATCGCCGGCTGCTTCCTGGTGATCGGCTGTTTCATCGACGCCATTCCGGCAATCATCATTCTCGGCACCATCCTGGCGCCGCTGGCGGCCAGTGTCGGCATGCACCCGGTGCACTTCGCCATCGTCGGCGTGATCTCCATCGCGTTCGGCCTGGTGACGCCGCCCTATGGACTGTGCCTGATGATCGCCTGCGCCATCGGCAAGGTCACCATCCGCGAGACGCTCAAGGATGTCCTGGTGCTTCTGGTGCCGATGCTCGGGGTACTGGTTTTTGTTATCCTGTTCCCGGAAATCATCCTGGCGCTGCCGAGATGGTTGATGCCGCAATTCGTGAAATAAAAGCATGAAGGCAGAAGCGCAGAGTGGCACGATTTCAGTCCGCAGGTCGGACGCCTGCATGGGGGCGGAGATCTCCGGAATCGATCTGTCGCATCCGTTGTCCGACCGGGTTTTCGGCGAGGTGCGTGATGCGTTGCACCGCTTCCACGTGCTGGTATTCCGCAACCAGTCGTTGAATCCGGGAGGCTTCCTCGAGTTTGCCAATCGATTCGGCAGGCCGGAGCCGCACTTGCTCGACCAGTTTCACCATCCCGAATACTCCGACATACTTGTCCTGTCGAACGTGAAAAAGGACGGCAAACCCATCGGGCTCGCTGATGGCGGTACGTACTGGCACACGGATTATTCCTACCTGGAGGTGCCGGCGCGCGCAACGTTGCTGTATTCGGTCCAGGTGCCGAAGGTCGGCGGAGACACGCTGTTCGCAGACCAGGAGCAGGCCTATGACGAGCTGTCGGAAGCAATGAAAAACCGCATAGACGGACTGATAACACTGAACGTCTATGGCAATCGCGACGATCCGGATCCGCAGTCGCGGACTACCGCTCCACCGGTGACTGAGGCACAAAAACGGCAACGCGGCGCCTTCCTGATACGTCATCCGCTGGTGCGCCGCCATCCTTACACCGGACGCAAGGCACTGTACGCGGTATCGGGCACCTCGTTTGCGATCGAGGGCATGCCTGACGACAAGGGGCTTAGCCTTCTGCGCGAGCTGGCCGCACACTCGACCCGGTCGAAATACCAATTCCGGGTGAAGTACGGGGTGGGCGACGTGGTGGTGTGGGACAACGCTTCGGTACTGCACTCGGCGACCCTTACCGATCCGCAGGACGGGCGTACACTGTTCCGCATCACCGTAAAGGAAGCGCAACGACCTGTTGCCTGAAGAAATCCATGTCCAAGTACTGGTTCTTGCGTACCTGCTATAAGGCCGGGCATGCTGTTGCGCTGCTGAGTGTCCTGTTCGTTGCGGCCACGGCATGGTCGGCCGACAGCACGCTTGTCATCGAGAACACCGCCATCGAGAAGAAACTGCGCGAGCAGTACTTCACCGACAAGGGCCGTTACTGGCTCAACAACGTTGATACCTGCAACCAATCCTGGCTGGAGTCACCGAAAGTCACGGCTTCGGCGGGAAGGCTACGCATCGGCGTGTTTTTCAGCGGCCGCGTAGGCGCGTCGGTCGGTGGCCAGTGCAGGGGCGGCGCCGATGCGTTCAACGTCACGGCCTCCGGCAAGCCGTTCTTCCGGGACGGCCGGCTCGGCGTCGAGGACATCCGCATTGACTCGATATCCAAGGAGATTTACCGGCCGTTGCTGCAACCCGTGTTCAGTTCGATGGTGCCAAAGGCGCTGGATGTGAACCTCAAGGAAACGGTGGTGGCGCTGATGGCCGGTCGCACCGCGCCGTACGAGGTGCAAATCAATGAACTGATTGCGACCGAGGTCACTGCGGACGCGGACCGCGTGAACGTCAAACTTCAGTTCGACCTGCGCGTGCGCTGAAGAACCGCCCTCCGTGTTCGAACACCGCTCGAGTCCGCTGATCCCGCGGCCGCAGTTCGTCCACCGGCTGGCGCGCAGCGTGCTGTTCGCCACGCTGATCATAGTGGTGTCGTTGCTGGTTGGAATGGCAGGCTATCATTGGTTCGAACACAGGCCATGGATCGATGCGTTTGCCGACGCGGCGATGATCCTGTCGGGAATGGGACCGCTGAGGCCGTTGGAGACTGATGGCGGCAAGGTCTTCGCCGGGATATACGCCCTTTATAGCGGCCTCGCGCTGATCGCGGTTGCAGGAGTCATCTTCGCTCCCGCGTTGCACCGCTTCCTGCATCGGTTTCATCTCGATGAAGAGTCTAAAAAAAGAAGGTAATCGTCCGGCGGCGGTCGCACTGGCATTGCTGGGATCATTTCTGCTTTCGGGCGGCGCGCTCGGCGCCAACTATCCGGCGCCGGTGCAGGGAGACTATGTCATCCGCAACTTCGAATTTGCCGGCGGCGAAAGTCTCCCCGAACTGAAGCTGCACTATTTCACCCTTGGCACACCCGCCCGCGATGCCAATGGCCAAGTGACCAACGCGGTGCTGCTGCTGCACGGCACCTACGGCAAGGGCGCGAACTTTCTGACCGACGGCTTTGCCGGCGAACTCTTCGGCGCGGGACAGCCTCTCGATGCGGATCATTTTTTTATCATCGTGCCGGACAGCCTTGGCCACGGAAAATCCAGCAAGCCCAGCGACGCAATGCGCGCGAAATTCCCGCGCTACGGGTATTCGGACATGATCGTGGCACAGCGCCGGCTGTTGATGGACGGATTGGGTATCCGGCATCTGCGGCTCATTGTCGGCACCTCGATGGGCGGAATGCATGCGTGGATGTGGGCGGTGAGTGAGCCGGATTTCATGGATGCCATCCTGCCGCTGGTCTGCCTGCCCGATCAGATAGCCGGCCGCAACCGCATGGAGCGGCGGCTCATCACTGATGCCATCCGCAACGATCCGGAATGGAACGGCGGCAACTATGCGAAGCAGCCCCAAGGGCTGACAACCGCGATGAGAATGGTGGTCATCGGCGCGGGCAGCGTGAAACGTTTCTACCTCGAGGCGCCGACGCAGGAAGCTACCGACCAGCTGCTGGACCGGCAAGTGCGGCAGCGCCTCCAGGGAGCGGACGCCAACGATTTTCTATACGCCTGGGAGGCATCGCGCGACTATGATCCGGGCCCGGGGCTCGAGCGTATCCGCGCGGCGGTGACCGCGGTCAATTTCGAGGACGACGAGCGCAATCGGCCCGAGCTTGGCATCATGGAGCGCGCCATCAAGCGCGTCGCGCGCGGAAAATACGTTCTTGTGCCGGCAAGCGAGCGCACTCGCGGCCATGCGAGTTTCTACGACGTCGGCTTGTGGAAGGCGGAGCTTGGAGAACTGCTGGCACGCTCTGCGCGCTGAGTTGGGGCCTCTAAACCCTACACCTCAACGCGGAGGCGTAGAGAAAACCAAAGAGTTCGCAAAGGAAAAATGAGAATTTATAGCAGCGAACCGGAAGTTAATTCCATTTCTTTACTTCAGCTTTCCTCTGCGACCTCTCTTGCCTTTCCTCTGTGCCCTCTGCGTCAACGCTTTTGACGCCGGCCCTTGGCAGGCTTTCGAGATATGCATCAGGGTCAGAATCGAGGATATTGCGATTTGATGCATCCGCAGGGCCTTGGCCTTCGCACCGCCTTCGGCGACCAAACGCTCTAGCTGCGTCACGGCCCGACTGATCGCCGAAATATCGCGTTTCAGGCGCCGAGCCACGTCATTCAGCGTGGCGTTCCCGCCCGTGGCGGCGAGCCAGCTGATCAGAGCGCGTGTCTGTGATACCGCTCTATTCTCACCGGCCTGCGAGAGCGCACATTCGGTAATTCCGCGACCCTGGCACACGTAGGCCACGATGTGGTCTAGATCCACGCGCCGCACACGCGCAGGCTCTGCATTTGCCTGCAGTGCGCGCTCGACAAACCGATCATCACTTACCACCCGGCTTTCCTCGTTGCCGTGATGGAATTCGCTCCGGTGGACCTCTGACATCCCGGCGGCAACGAAGCGCGCATAGCGCCCACGGGCCACGCCCACTCGCGGATCAAACTGAGACAGCACCCAGTCAGTGGTGAGAAAGCTCAGTACCTCCTTTCCTACGTAACTAAGGTGCCCGCTGTAGGTGTAGTCCGACGGCTCTGACACCAGCCGCGCGCGCACCGAGTTGAGATGGATATCTAGCGCACCAACTCCAGCCCGTAGCTCTCGGCCTCCACCAGGAGCGCCTTGTTGCGTCCCTGGAACAGATGACTGACCCGCCCCTGGCGGCGATCGAGGTAACGGGTATAGCGCAACGACAAGTTCTGCAGCCCCTTGGACAGCGGCTGGGATCCCATCTGCAGGGCCAGATGGACGTGGTTGCCCATCAGGCAGAAAGCATGCACGCGGTAGCCGAAGCGGCGGACGCCTTCATCGAGCAGGCGATAGAACGCCAAGCGGTCTTCGTTATCCAGTTTTGACCCTGCGACTGAAAGGCTTTCGTCGGTAAACCAAGTAATGTATACGCCGACATACACGTAGGGTTTAACCTGTGCGGTGGTGAAGTAATACTTCCGAGTGAGGGTTGGCGGTAGATGCTGAACGGACCCAAGGCAACATTGGGACCCAGACCGGATTGTTTGGCGATCACTTCGTGACGCTGCGGAATCGTAAGTAGTCGTTCCAATGCGATCGTTTGGGAGAACGCGTATTCAAAATCGATGTCTGGCGCCCACTTAGACTGCACATCGATTCCGTCGCGGGGTACTCGTAAAGCCGAGATTGCATCCGATTTGTCCGCTGGCGCTACGTGGATTGCACGAACTCGTGTGGTGAATGCGTTGGTATCAATCTCAAGGGCGTTGACGCTCGTTAAGCCGAGCGTGGCGACGCCGAGCGATGTGAATAGAATCTTCGAATTCCTTGATTGAAATATGACTCATGCCCCACGTTGTTGTATTCAGGACTGTGTGCTGAAAGCTAGCAGTACGTAGCCCCACCAAGAATCAGAAAATGGGCCTTAGGCAGTACGCAATGTTTGAATTGCAATAACCCTTTTTGTCTAAAATTCCGAAATTGGGCGAAAGGCGCGTGGCCAATGCATTGATGGTTATCTGTGGCAGAAGACTCCGTGACACAATGAGAGCGGTGGACATCCGGGGAGCAGGGCGTGAGTAGAGACATTATTGTATTTACGTTGCACAAATCGGCATCAATGTTTCTTCACAAGCAATGTGAGCTGCTATCGAGGCTCAGTGGGATTGAGTATCACTCGCCAAATGTGCCAACGAGCGGAATAGATGCGCGCCGACTGTTAACGGATAAAGAGATATGGCGAACCCGGCACGGATGTTTTGCTCCGATACGCTTTTTTGTCGATGTGCCCAACATGGAGCAATACGAAATAATTCTGCACCTGCGAGATCCAAGGGATGTCCTGGTGTCGATGTTCTTTTCGTACTGTTACATCCATCCGGGTGAGATCGCCGGCAATACTGGTTATCGAAGAGAAGTTGCAGCCAGGGGAATTGATGCATTTGTTCTGGACAAGGCATCCGGTAACAGTTCGGCCTACAGAGGCGACTACGGAACGGGAGGTCATGTAGAGGATTTGGTAGGAACAATGTCAGACAGATATCGCGCCTATATTAACGGGCTGCTTGGCAGGCCGAATGTGATGTTGGTGGCGTATGAGGAGATGGTAACGGATTACCGCAGCTGGCTTGAAAGGTTCATCAAGCCATTTCCCCTGGCGGACAAGCAGAGAGTCGTGGATGAGCTGGTGGAGCTATCACCGACGTTTTTTCCGAGGCGTGACGGCGACGTGATGGCCCATGTCAGGCACGTGACGCCAGGCGACTACCGTAACAAGCTCCGGCCCGAAACCATCCATCAGCTGGACGAGGTTTTCAGCGACGTTTTGCATGTTCTCGGATATCAGAAATTCAGTGAATATCCTGTCTAGTCCGACGCAGTCGATTGGAGCAACGGAGACGGTTGCATGATCAGGCTGCACGCATCAACCCCACTGGCGAGCTGCCCGGACCGACCCAGCCGATGGAAGCAAACACCGTGCTCAACGCCAAGGACGGCTTCGAGCTGGATGAAGTCGATAAAGCGATCTTCGCGAACCATGCCACCCAGGTTGCCGGGCACTTTCTTGTCGATGCCGCCGGCATCGTGCGTTGGTCGCACATCGAGGCGCGCGACGGCCCGGAAAGCCTGTGCACGTTCCCGACCGCGGCGCAGATCATCGCCGCGGCTGGGAGCCTCGCACGCTGACCTGAATGGTATCGGGGAGGATGGATTCAACATCTAACGGCACCACTTGAAGCGGCAAGCGGAGAAACCGCTTGACCTGAGTGAGGTGAGTAACCGTCAACGCTCTTGACGCCGGCCCTTGGCCGGCTGCCGTAGTTCGAAAAATCAAAGCGGCTTGTTCGGATCGATGATGGTGCGCCACATGTGCGCGGTGGGACTCGGATCGTTGCCCAGACCCTCTTTGGGCTGGCGAAAGTGGCGGCCGATGATATCGGCAAAAGGCTCGAGCGGCCACGGCGCGTTCCGATCGAAGCTGTAGTCGTCGAATACGGTGATCTGCCTAGCGATCATGTACCAGGGGTGCTTGCGAGCGTAGCGATACGCTGCGTCGATGTATTCCGGCGGCCGGTAGTGCTCGCCGAACATCGCGACGTACATCGCCGGATACTCGTAACCGACCGACTCGTCCGCGTAGTAACGCAGCGCCTGGTGGTAGCGGATCGCCCAGGCGACTTTCTCGGAGACATAGGGCTCCACCAACTGCGCGCCCCACCAGCCATGGTCTGGCCGCATGACCACCATGCCCACGTCGTGCAGCAGGCAGGCCAGCACCGTTTCCTCGTCCATGCCGGCTTTCAGCGCCAGCGTCGCGCATTGCACGCAATGCGATCCGGCCGCGAACGGCATGCCGAATTTGGGTTTGTTCATCCGTAACCTGAATATGTCCGCCAGCAAAGGCCGGGCCGGCATGGGCGCGAGGGTCTCGGACGCTTTGGACGCGGCGGTGCCGGCGCCGATCTCTTTCAGGTCCTGCAAGCGGTCATTCTTCATGGGGCTGTAACCACCTTTCCTAATCCGGATCGGGATTGTCGTCCGACCACCGGCGCCGCGGCCCACCGCTGGAATCTTCATCCGCAACCGCAGGCGTATCGTCGTCGTCGGCAGCGTCGAACTTCTCCATCTCGCGGATCAGCGATTGCAGCCGCTTTTCCGCAGCGCTTTCCCGATCCGGCTGCTTGGCGATGGTCCTTACCACGGAAACCGCGCCTTTGAAGTCTCGCTCGGTCTTGATCGGACGGGCATGTCCGTTTGGTTTCAAATGACGGACTCGCGGCATGTGTGCCTCCCCTGAAAATCCAGCCTTCCGGTGCAGCGCCGTCAGAAACACGCCTTGACCACGCCGCCGTCTACACGCAATGCGGCACCGTTGGTGGCGGAGGAAAGCGGGCTGCAGACGTAGGCAACCAGGCTGGCGACTTCCTCGGGAGTAGCATAGCGCTTTAGCAGGGAAGTCGGGCGATGGACCTGGAAGAATTCCTTCTCCACCTCGGCCAGTGCCTTGCCCGGCGCCCGCCGGGCGATGGCGGCCTTGTTGCCGTGAGTGAGCGTCGGTCCCGGCAGTACGGCGTTCACAGTCACCGCGGTTCCGGCGCAGTTCTCGGCCAGGCCGCGCGAAATGGCAAGTTGCGCGGCCTTGGTCATGCCGTAATGGACCATGTCCGGCGGAATCTGGATTCCGCTCTCGCTGCTGATGAACACGATGCGCCCCCAGTTGCGCGCCTTCATGCCGGGAAGGTAGGCTCGCGACAGCCGCACGCCGCTCATCACGTTGATGTCGAAAAACCGCTGCCAGTCCTCGTCGGCGATCTGCTCGAATGGCTTGCGCTCGAAAATACCGAGGTTGTTCACCAGAATGTCTACGGCCGGAAAGCGGCGCACCAGCTCGGCAGTCGGCGCCGGTGCCGAAAGGTCCCCCGCGAATCCGTCCAGCTTCGCCTTTGGGGCTGTGCTGCGGATCTCCGCCATTGCCTCGTTCACCGCAGCTCCCGTGCGGCCATTGACGATGACTCGCGCACCCTCGGCGGCAAGCAATGTGGCGACCGCGAGGCCGATACCCTTGGTCGAACCCGAAACCAGCGCCGATTTGTCCAGCAGCTTGAGATCCATTCTTTTTGCTTCTCCAAGTCAAAGCGTTTTCAGTTCGCTTCCAGGCACTGTCCCATGGACTTCTTGAACTGTCGCAGTGCGCGGCCCTCGGCCAGCATTTGCGACAGCCGGATGCGTTCGTCCTCGTGGGTGACGCCGACGTAGTCCTTGTATCCCATCCGCATGGCCGCGCCGTCGATCTGCTTCAGCGAGTCCAGCAGAGGATCCCTCTTCTGCGGGGCTCCCGCCTCGGTGTCGTAGGGCGCGAGGCAGGCTGTGAATCTCGATTCCTCCAGCCGCTCATCCGGATACAGGTCGCGCGCGAATCTCATGAGGGTCTTGCCTTGTGCCGGCGTGAGATTCTGGAGCCCGGCCGCCCAGGCATCAGCGGCCTCGGGCAGCTACGCACGGGGTAGCAATGAACGTCGCGGACAGTGTGGCGACAAGGATGGCGAAAGCGGTTGCGCAGTGGGTGCATGGCATCTTGGCGAGGCTGGGATTTTGGACTCATAGCGGGAATAGCGGCGGATATTGTCAACCAAATTGGACGCCGCTGCCATTGCGGCGGCTTGATTCTCTTGCCAAGGCTTAATCGGTGCTGTCTGAATGACTGTGCGAACCAATGTGTCATGACATAGTCCGCGCGGAAAAACATCTCGAGCCGCAGGTTCCGAAGCGAGACATCCAGGGGCGCATCAATCGTTGCGATCATCGAAAACAGGGAAAGGCTTGACGCCGGGCGCTTTTGCAGGCGCCGTGTCAGCGAATGCTCCATAACCCCGCCTCCTTGAGGGCGGGCCGGCGACGAAAGGACTTTCTTGAACGCCGGATTTCGAACCTGCGCCGGAGTTCAATGATCCGGTTCGGAGACTTTCTTCAATGCCTTGCCGGCGCTGTCGGTCTTCTTCATGGCCAGGTCGCCGAGAGAGACGATCCCGACCAGCCGCTTTTTGCGGTCGAGAACGGGTAGCCGCCGCACCTGCAGTTCACCCATGTTCTTGAGCGCGTTTTCCAGCGTGTCGTCCTCATAAACGTATTTGATGCTGGCCGACATCACGTCGCGCACCTTGCACTCGCCGGGCGTCTTTCCGCGGGCAACGGCGCGTAGCGTGATGTCCCGGTCGGTGAGCATGCCGATCAGGCGATCGTTCTCTCCGACCGGCAGGGCGCCGGCGTCAATGCCTTCCATCATCTGTGCTGCGTGCTGCAGCGTGTCCTCGGGCGAGGCAATTTTTACATCACGGGTCATGACTTCGCTGACGTTCATAGGGTTTCTCCTTAAGAATCAGTTTGAAAGCGGGTTGCGCTGCTTATGCGATGCGCCATCGTGCTGAATACGGCAGCGACAAAAGTAAATCGTTCCCGCCAAACCAGATTCACGGCAAACGGCGCATGGCCGGTTGCAGTGGCGCCGCGACATCAGAATCCCACCGCCTGTCCGTCCCGTCGCCCTCCGATCCCGCCACATACCCGCCTTCGACGCGGTAGATGAGCTGTGCGCTGCCGTAGCTGCCGATTTCCACTTCGCCTTTTTTGGAAACGCGCACACGATGACCGCGATCGCGCAATCCCTCCATAACTGCCGTCGGAACGCAGGGTTCGAGAAGCACTCGCCGCTCTTGCTCACTTTCCAGCGTGGCGCGTCGGCAGCGGCCTGCGGATTCTGGCCGTAGTCGAGCATACGCACGATCATCTGCAGATGACCCTGGGGTTGCATATCCCCTCCCATGACGCCGAAGCTCATTACAGGCTTCCCATCTCGAGACAGGAAAGCAGGAATGATGGTGTGGAAGGGACGCTTTCCTCCGCCGACCTGATTGGGATGGCCCGGCTGCAAACTGAAGCAGGCACCGCGATTCTGCAGGCTGATGCCGGTTCCCGGAACGACGACGCCTGAACCGAAGCCCATATAGTTGGATTGAATGTAGGAGACCATCATGCCCCCTGCGTCCGCGGCAGTAAGATAGACGGTGTCAGAACTCGTGAGCGTCCCCGGTCCAAAGTCGGTGGCGCGCTTGGGGTCGATCAGGTGGGCGCGTTGACGAAGGTAATCGGGGTTCAACAGGTCGCCGGATTGCAGCTTCATGGTGGCGGGATCGGAGACGTAGCGATGGACGTCGGCGAAGGCCAGCTTTATCGCCTCGATCTGCAGATGAACGCTGTCGACCGAGTCCAGCGGGTGATTCGCCAGGTCCCAATCGCGCAGGATGCCCAGCGCCATCAATGCCGCAATTCCTTGCCCGTTTGGGGGGATTTCGTGCAGGTGATGGCCCTGATAGGCGACATCGATGGGTTCGACCCAATCGGCCCGATGCGCGCCCAGATCGGCAGCGGTCATCGCGCCCCCTTGAGATGCGCTGGCCGCTGCGATCTTCTCGGCAAGATCTCCGCGATAAAACGCATCGCCTTTGCTTTGCGCGATACGGCTCAGGGTCTTTCCCTGATCGGGGAAGCGGAACAGCTCACCGGGTCCGGGCGCGCGACCGCCGGGCATGAAGGCTTCGCGATAATTCGGTTGATTGCGTAGCCGCTCGATCGCATCGGCCCATTGCCTTGCGATTACGGGAGAAACAAGGTAACCCCGTTCCGCATATTCGATCGCCGGCTCGAACAGATCCGCGAAGGGCAGACGCCCGAACCGTTGTGACAGCGCGACCCAGCCGGAGACCGCTCCAGGTACGGTCACCGTGTCCCACCCTTCCGTCGGCATCATGTCGCGCCCGGCATACCGCGCGGGAGACCAGGCGGCCGGGGCGCGGCCGGAGGCGTTCAGCCCATGGAGTTTACCTTCGGCCCATACCAGCGCAAAGGCGTCGGCTCCGATGCCATTCATCGTCGGTTCCACGACGGTGAGCGTGATGGCGGTGGCAATGGCCGCGTCCACTGCGTTGCCGCCCTTGAGCAGCATGCGCAAGTCCGGCCTGTGCCGCCAGTGGTTGAGAAGTCGCGACGACGTTCCTGGCGAGCAATGGGCTGCGTTGCGAGGGGTAGGGCAGATCCCAACTGAATGACATGGACTCAAGTCTCCTGGAATGCGCTGATCGAACCCGGATTATATTAGTGTCGCCAACGTGGGAACGACCAAAAGCACGATTGCGTGTACGCATCCGGGCCGACTGGAACTTAGAATCGCACTACGGACTCATCGCCTTCGTGATGATTCGCGGGACGTATGTGCGCCGAATGCAGTCAGCGACGATACAACTGTCAGGGGGATAACAATGAAACGCAGATCCTTTCTCAAGAAGGCGGCATGGGTGTTGCCGCCGGCACCGTTGCAGCTCCGGCCATTGCCCAGTCGCAGCCGAATGTCCAGTGGCGGATGGCGGCGAGCTGGCCCAAGAGCCTCGACACCCTGTTTGGTGGCGCGGACTGGTAGCCCGAAGCGCGTTGCGGAGATGACCGACGGCAAGTTTCAGATCCGCACTTTTGCCGCCGGTGAAATCGTGCCGGCTCTGCAAGTGCTCGACGCCGTGCAGGCCGGCACAGTGGAAATGGGACATACCGCCTCGTACTACTACTACGGCAAGGACCCGGCATTCACCTTGGGCAGCTGTCTCTCGTTCGGCATGAATACGCGCCAGAGCTTTTCGTGGTGGCACTTCGGCGGCGGCGCCGAGGCAATGGCGCCACTGTTCAAGGAGTACGGCTGTATTGCGCATGCTCGCCGGCAGCACCGGCTGTCAGATGGGCGGCTGGTTCCGAAAAGAGATCAAGTCGGTCGCCGACTTGAAGGGGTTGAAGTTTCGCATCGGTGGCATGGCCGGTCTGGTGCTGGCGAAGCTGGACGTGGTACCTCAGATGATTGCCGGACCGGACATCTATCCCGCGCTCGAGAAGGGCACCATCGACGGCGCCGAATGGGTCGGTCCCTACGACGATGAGAAACTGGGCTTCAACAAGGTGGCCAAGTACTACTACTATCCCGGATGGTGGGAAGGCGGGCCCATGCTCATGGCGCTGGTCAACGAAAAGAAATGGAACGAGTTGCCCAAGGCCTATCAGGCGGCGCTGGACAGCGGCCTGCGGAGAAGCCAGCGCCTGGATGCCGGCCAAGTACGATGCGCAGAATCCCCCGGCCCTGCGCCGCCTGGTCGCAAGCGGCACGCAGTTGCGTCGCCTTCCCCAAAGCCGTGATGGAAGCCTGCGAAAATGCGTCCTTACGAGCTTTACGAGGAGCTCAAGGCCAAGAGCGCGCACTGGAAACGGATCTACCCGGAATGGAAGAAATTCCGCGACGAGCAATTCCTGTGGTTCCGTGTCGCCGAGTCCACCTACGACAATTACGCTTTCTACTCGAAACTCGGAGTCGGGAAGTAGTCGGCCTACTTCGCGGTTTCAGCGTCTCGGAAGGTTTGGGCGCCCCGAAATCGGGAATGTCGGCTTCGCGCTCGATCTGCTCGCGTTCGTGCTCCGACGCCAGGATATTGAGTTCGATTTTGGACGGATCGACCGTGCTCCTGTCCAGCCCGCCGGTGACCAGGCCCGGGAACGCAATAATATCGCGACCATGATGACCTGGATGACGACGAAGGGTATGGCGCCCCAGTAGATCTGACCGGTGGTCACCGGTGCGATCGACTTGCCCGCTTATCTTGTCCAGGTACGCTTTGGCCGGCGCGACACTGCGCAGGTAGAAGAGCGCGAACCCGAACGGCGGGTGCATGAATGAGGTCTGCATGTTGACCGCAAGAAGCACACCGAACCAGATCAGGTCGATACCCAGCTTGTCCGCGACCGGGGCGAGCAGCGGCACGATGATGAATGCCAGCTCGAAGAAGTCAAGGAAGAAGGCGAGCACGAACACCAGTGCGTTGACCACGATCAGGAACCCGATCTGGCCTCCGGGCAGGCCGGTGAGGAGATGCTCGACCCATAGGTCGCCGTTGACCGCGCGGAAATGTCAGGGTAAATACGGTCGCGCCTACCAGGATGAACAGGACGAAAGAGGACAGTTTCGCCGTCGTGTTCATCGCCTGCTTGAGCAGTGACCAGCTCAAACGTCGGTTAATGAGTGCAAGCACGAGCGCACCGGTGGCGCCCATGGCGCCGCCTTCGGTCGGGGTTGCGACACCGAGAAAAATCGTGCCCAACACCAGGAAGATCAATGCCAGCGGCGGCATCAGCACGAAGATTACGCGCCGCAGGAGCTTGAGGCCGCGCAGAGTCCGTGCCTCCGGCGGAAGTGCCGGCGCCGCGTCGGGAGACACGAACGATCTGCCAAACACGTACAGGAAATACAGGCCGGCCAGCACCAGCCCCGGAAAGATCGCGCCCCTGTACATGTCGCCGACGGAGCGGCCGAGCTGATCGGCGAGCACGATCAGTACCAGCGACGGAGGGATGATCTGCGCCAGCGTTCCCGAAGCGGCAATCACGCCGCTCGCCAGGCGCCGGTCGTAACCGTAGCGCAGCATGATCGGCAGCGAGATCAGGCCCATCGAGATCACCGAGGCCGCAACCACACCGGTGGTCGCGGCGAGCAGCGCGCCGACGAAGACCACGGCGTAGGCGAGGCCGCCGCGCACCGGCCCGAACAGTTGGCCGACGGTGTCGAGCAGGTCCTCCGCCATGCCGCTGCGCTCGAGGATCAGGCCCATGAAAGTGAAGAACGGCACTGCGAGCAGCGTATCGTTGGCCATGATCCCGAAGATGCGCTCGGGCAGCGCATGGAACAGGGCCGGCTGCAAAAGGCCGAGATACACGCCGAGCAGGCCGAAGGAAAGACCAATGGCGCCCAACGCGAACGCCACCGGGTAGCCGAGCAGCAGGAAAACAACCAGGGCGCAGAACATCAATGGCGCCATGTTCGCGATGACGAACTGGGTCATTGCGCCGCGTCCTCGCGCGCGGGCCGGTGCCGCAGGACGGGATGCGCCTGCTGCTTGTCACCCGGATCCGGGATCAGTCTCCGCAGGAAGGCTACCCGCTTGATCAGCTCCGAGAGGCCTTGAAGGCTGAGCAGAAAGAAGCCCAGCGGGACCAGCAGCCGTACCGGCCAGCGGATCAGGCCGCCGGCGTTGCTCGAAATCTCCTGGCTGGTCCACGCATTCATGAACACTGGCCAGGACAGCCACATGATGAAAATCGACACCGGCAGCAGGAAGAACAACGTGCCGAAGATGTCGATCCATATTTGCGTGCGGCGGGAAAGGTGCGACGACACAACGTCAATGCGGATGTGCTCGTCGTTGAGCAGCGTGTAGCCGGCGCATAGCAGGAATACCGCCGAAAACAGATACCACTGCAACTCGAGCCAGGCATTCGAGCTCAGGTTGAACAGGTAGCGGAAGGTGGCATTGCCCGCGCTCACCAGCGCCATGGCAAGCACCAGCCAGATCAGCACTTGTCCGATCTTTGCGTTCAGCGCGTCAATCGCGCGCGAGAACCTCAACAGCAATTGCATGTCCCGCCCCCATATTCCGCGACAATCAAGAGATTCGACGCAAAGATGCCTTTCAATACCCCCTTGAGGAGTACGCCAAGGCGCAAAGAAAGGCGAGATGCGAACGGTAGCACGAAGCCCTTGATAATCAAGCCGACAAGATTTCGTCTGGGTGAATCAACGGGAACCACCTGACCGGCCCCCCGGTTATTTTCGAACCCTGTTCACGATTTCTTTGCGTCTTGGCGACTTTGCGTCGGGTCTTTCCGTTTGGCGATTCTCGCCGATCACACGCCCGCGTGCAAAGTTCGGCCAGGTTCCCACTGAACCCCGTGCCGGATTATGATGTGTTCCCCGACAAAAACAGGTTTTCACACTCCCATGTTCGAAACCACCATCGCCGGCAGCCTGCCCAAACCATCCTGGCTAGCCGAACCCGGAAAACTGTGGCCCCAGTGGAAGCTCGCGGGCGAGGCGCTGGACGAAGCCAAGCGCGATGCGACACTGGTCTGGCTCAAGACGCAGGAAGACGCCGGGATCGACGTGGTCGGCGACGGCGAGCAGTCGCGGCAGCACTTCGTGCACGGGTTCCTCGAATCGGTGGAAGGTCTCGATTTCCAGCACAAAGTGAAGATGGGCATCCGCGACAACCGGTACGAGGCCATGGTGCCAGTGGTCGTCGGGGCGGTGCGGTTGCGCGGCCGCGTTCACTCAACGGAGGCACAGGTTGCCCGGGCGCATACCAGCAGGAAGCTCAAGATCACCATGCCCGGGCCGATGACCATGGTGGACACCGTCTCTGATTCGCACTACCGCGACAAGGCGAAGCTGGCGATGGCCCTGGCCGAGCTTCTCAATCAGGAGGCGCGCGCGCTCGAAGCGCAGGGCGTGGATGTGATCCAGTTCGACGAACCGGCCTTCAATGTCTACATGGACGACGTAAAGCGCTGGGGAATCGAAGCGCTGCACCGGGCGATCGAGGGCCTGAAGTGCCGGACCGCGGTTCACATTTGCTACGGCTACGGCATCCAGGCCAACATCGACTGGAAGAATTCGCTTGGCAGCCAGTGGCGGCAGTACGAGGAGATATTTCCCGCGCTGGCGAAAAGCCGTCTCGACCAGGTCTCCGTCGAGTGCATGCACTCGCGAGTGCCGATGAGCCTGCTGAAACTGCTGGGCGGCAAGGACGTGCTGGTGGGCGCGATCGACGTGGCTACTGATCGCGTCGAAACCGCCGAGGAGGTCGCCGGACTGATTGCGGAGGCGGTCAAGTACGTGCCCAGGGAGCGCATCCTCGCCTGCACCAACTGCGGCATGGCGCCGATGAAGCGCGAGGTCGCGGTTGCGAAACTCCAGGCGCTGAGTGCCGGAGCCGCGCTGGCGCGCGAGCGCTTGGCCTGAAGGAAGGAAACACCGCGTCTTCCGCGTACCCCCCGGGGGGTATAGAAAAGAATCCTCTGCGGTGCGCGCTTTTCTTATTTGTTTGATCTAGTCGCGGCCTCCCGCGCGTTACCCGTGCGTCTTGCGGCTGTCCTCCGGCGCGCTCGCGCGCTCGTTCATCCCATAGTCGCGCATCACCGAGGCCACCCGCAGTCGGTAGTCGGCGAACACTTCGCCGCGCCCTTTCGCCTGCGCCATTCGATGCGCCGTGAGATTGCGCCATCTGCGAATCGCCTCTTCGTCGCGCCAGAACGACAGCGACAGGAACTTGCCCCGTGTGGTCAGGCTCTCGAAGCGCTCGACCGACACGAATCCGTCGATCTTTTCCAGGTCGGCCTTGAGGGCAGCCGCGATATCGAAATACTCCGCGGCGCGTCCTTCAGCCGGCCATACCTCAAAGATCACCGCAATCATTGGCGTCACCTCCTGTACCGGCAACTGTACGCGCTAAAATGCAGTCGAGCGGAGATTGGGCCGAGTTCCGTTGCCGCATTCAACGGGATTCCGGCGGAACGTGGATTGCAAGTCCGCGTCCGGTCTTGTTCCCGCCGCCGGTGAAAATGCTGGTACCGATCGAGACCCCGCCGCCGCCGACCGTCGTAGCGACGCCGGCACCGACACTTCCCCCGCCGCCGTCCGACCCCGTGCTCTGCAGCAGCACGCCGTTTGCGCCCAGCGATGCGGCTTCTTTCTTGAGCCGCTCGATGACGGCGTCCATTTTCTTCTGGTCCCCGAAAGCGAAGGACGATCGGCTGGAGGCATCGATGATGGCGATCTCCTCGTACTTCGCGGGCGGGGTCGAATACAGCGTTACTTGCGACGGGTCGATGGGCGTGCGCGGTTTTCCGGTGATGACGCGCGACGTCGTGGCACAGCCCGCCAGCGCGAATATTGTGAGCCACAGGGCGAACGACCGGGCATATTTTGAAGCTGCCTTCATCAGGAATTCCTTTATCGCGCTCTTGTCATTCAATCGTCTGGCTGAGCCTGACATTATTGCCTGCGTTGCGTCGCATCCGCCCACCAGCGTTGCAGATGTTTCTCGATCGGTCCGGGGTTGAACATCTGGGGAAGCGAGAAGTAATCGTCGTCTTTCTTTTCCCCGGGATTGCGATCGTTGCGCTCCTGCTCGCCGACCGATCGCTCGGCCTTGCGGAAGGCGTCCTGGAACGAAGCGCTTTGCGGCAGCGCGTCCTTGAAGAAGGCCCGGCCAAAGTACGTGAACTCGTTCTCGTCCGCGCAGCCGAAGGATTGCCGGTCGTGCCGGGCCGCCGCGATAACGAGAGTGCGATTGTCTTTGATCGGATCGATAAAGCCGCCACCATAGCAAGCTGATACCACGACCACCTTCCAGCGGATGCCGGTTTCCTTGAGCATTGACCCCAGATCCCTCGCCGACAGACCACGCAGGCTCATGTTGTTCTGATTGAGGGCAAGTTCGTGCTCCTTCGATCCGTGGCTGGACAGGAACAGAAACAGGATGTCCTTCTCCTTGTCCATGCGTGCGCCCACGGCCGCCAGGGACTCACGGATGCTGGTAACAGTAGCCATCGGTACAGTCTCGACGGTGTTGCGGCTGTTGATCAGCAGGAGCGATCGTCCCTCCGTGCCAAATCTTCGGGCGAACTGGTCGCGCACGAACTCAACTTCGCGTCGAAACACCTCCTGCGAACCGTCGCCCGCGATGGCGAGCAGATAGAGGTTGATCTTGTTGGCGTCACGGGGCGCAAGCGACGCCAGCGCGTTGTCGAGCAGGCGGCGTTGGTTATAGAGGGCAGTCTCGACATTGATCGCTGCCTTTTGCAGGTCCTTGGGTGATGTTAGCGTGCCAAAGCGCCAAATGCCGCTATCCTGAGTCCGGCCTTCAGCCAGGGGCTTGGCGTAAGTTAGCGTTCCGTGTCCTTCGTACAGGCCGCGCGAGAAGCCGCCCTTGTAGCTGTCACCGTTGGCGAGCCGGACCTGCCCCTGCCCGTCGAAAAGCCACTGCTTGAACTCGCCGTCGTAGAGCGTTCCGTCCTTGCCCACGAATCGTCCGTGGCCTTCCATCTGTCCGTCGACGAACTGTCCTTCGTAAACATTGCCTGCTCCATCCACGTAGCGCCCCGCACCGTAAGGACGCCAGTTGACGAATCTGCCCTCGTGACGTGAGCCGTCCTTGCGCGCGTAAGTTCCCGTTCCGTTGAACTCGCCCTTGTCGAAATCTCCCGTGTAGATGTCACCGTCGCGGTTCTCGAAGCGGCCCTTGCCATGGAATCTGCCCCGGACGAACTCTCCGCGATATTTTTCCCCTTCCGCATAAGTCATTTCGCCCTGACCCCAGTACCGCCCGTGCCTGAACTCTCCGCGGTACTCGCCGTCGGGATCGGTAAAACGTCCCTCGCCATGAAAGTAACCGTTCGCGAATGCGCCGTCATAGACTTCGCCGTCGGGCATCTCGTACCGGCCCGAACCATTGAAGTAGTCGTCGCGGAAGGCCCCGACATAGAGCGAACCGTCCAGCATTTGCATGCGGCCGTGCCCGGCCATGAAGCCATCGCGGAAATCGCCTTCGTAGACTTCGCCGGACCGGGAACTGAAACGGCCCTTGCCGGAAAACAGTCCTTTGGCGAACTGGCCCTCATAGCGATCGCCGTTGTCCCATTCGATGCGTCCGCTGCCATGGAATCGTCCATCCACGATCGGCCCGTAATAGCGCCCGCCATCGGCGGTCATCGCGTCCGGTCTGGAAGTGGTATCAGCAGGAAGAAACAATGGCCAGGCGAGGAAAAGGCAGAGAAGCTGTGCGGGGCGAACGTATGCAGATAGTGGAAGCATGAAAGCCTTTCCGGGAGAACCTGAACCAAATGCAGGAATCACAGGCGGGAGGGCTTCTTGCGTCGGTCAAGTCCGTACAGTCCGCTATTCCGGTCGCCTGCCTTCAAGCACAAGATAGTCGGTCGTGATCTCCTCGCCCGGAAGTATATCGCGCACCGCGATGTCGACGCTGTGCCCATCCATCCCGTACAGCGGCAGGATGTTGGGACTGTCGCTGTGATTGATGAAGCGCGCGTCGTCGCAGCAGAGAATGTAACGATTCAGGCGCGCATCGATGTAGCCGTAGTGAAGCAGATACTCACGATGCGCGGCGGAAAGCCCGTCGAGACGAACCGGGTCCAGATCGACATCGAACCCGGGCGTAAAGCGCCACACTTGCGTTCCCTCGCAAAGGAACTCGACCGCGAAGACACCGAGCCCGTGCAATGCACTCCTTTCCAGCCTTGTCTTGACCATAATCACGGCAAGACATCAATTGGAGCGGGGTGTGATGAAAGTGAGTCTGCGGCGCCCGGCCGGCATCCTGAACGTGTCAGACCCCCACGCCGAGCGACCGTCTCCTCGAACTAATACAGTGCTCGTGCGGCTGATTTCCGTCCAACTTTGCTTGCCGCCGCTGCCGCACGGTCGGCATCGTCGGCCTCGCGGAAACGGAACCAGCCGACGTTCATTTCTTCCCAGGTCTGGTCTCCCCAGCGCACCACCTGGGTCGGATCGGGATTGGCCGGGTTCTGGGCGGAGTTGTCCCAGGTCATGTCGAGCACGACACGGGTGCCCGCGGGAATCAGCTTCGAGGGCTTCAACACATAAAGAGGCTGCCAGTTGAAGTCGTACTTCGGCACCGACAGCAATATTTCCTGGCTTCCGTCCGGATAGTGCGCGGTGAATCGCGCGGCGCGTCCGCGCAGATGGGCGTGCGGCAGCAGGCTGTAAAGCATCACGTCGCGCTCGAACACCTGTTCGAGCGATTGCGAGTGCGCCTTGGCATGGGCCGGGATCTCCAGCGACGCGTCCAGGATCATGGCCATTTCCAGAGTGTGCTTCGGCGGCTTGTCGTAGAAGTAGTAGCCCACCCGGGTCACGTCGGTAATTGCCCGGCCGTTGGGCGTGTAATGCATCTGGAAGCGGAAGTTGGCTTCCTTGCGCAGAAAAATTCCGGTGTCCGGGGGGTAGAGGGCCGCGTTCTTGCCCGGAGCGTAGCCGCCCAGCTCGCCGATCTGGCCACGGATGGCGCGCCGCTCGCCGTTGTTGGGATCGTCAATCCCGGCCAGCACGTGATGCACCACCGAACGGTTTCCGGGAAGAATCTCGATCGCGCGTATCCAGACATCGCGTCCCAGTGGATTGCGCGCGACCGGATACTGGTAGCTGACCACACCAGTGGCCGGTACTTCATAGGCGGGCACCTCGACGATCAGGTCCGGTTTGCCCAGCGTCCACTCGGACCATCTGGTATCGAGCCGGGCGAGGGGGTCCGGCCCATTTCCGCGCGGTGCGCCGGCCTCGATCCAGTGCACCAGCGTTTTCGCGTCCTCGTTGCTGATGGAACGGTCGCCGACGAAACTGCCGTAGTGCGGATCGGCATGCCACGGAGGCATCCTCTTGGTCCGGATGACTTCCCGGATCATCGGCGCGAAGCCGCGCACCTTGTCGTAGCCGCTCATCGCCCAGGGTGCAACGCCACCCTCGCGGTGGCACGATGCGCAGCGGTCCGCCAACAGCGGCGCGATCAGCCCGGAATAGGAGATCTTCGCATGCGCGTCACGCCGGTCGCGCTCCGGGAAGTTCACGATGCAACCCAGAGCCTCGGCCTGTGCCACCGCGACCGGTTTTCCGGCGAGAATCGCATCGAGTGCGTCGGTGAGATAGTGCTTCCCTGCGGCGGGGCGTTGCGCGCCGTAGGCAAGACGGTCATCCACAGGACCACGGTAGACGAGATTCCAGCTCTTCGGGTCGATCACGAACACGTCGGCCGTGCGGATGATGCCCAGCGATTCACCGATCAGTTGCGTGTCGTCAAGCAGGATCGGGAAATCGATCCCGAATTCGGATGCTTCGCTGGCGACGTCATTGCGGCCGTCCTGCAGGTTGGGATTGATCAGCAGGAATTCCACACCCTGATCGCGATAGCGGTCGCGAATCTCCTTCAGGCCCGGAAGCGTGTTGCGGACGATGGGACAGCCGTTGCCGTGCACCATGATGACCACAGCCTTGGCGTCGGACAGGTAATACAGTTCATGGGAGGCGCCGTTCTGGTCCAGCAGCCGGAAGTTGTCCACCCGCTCGCCCGGATTCAAAGCAAGGGCCGATGCGGCAATGCCGAACGTGAGTACTAGCACGCAGAGAGGGCGACGCAGCGCGTGCATCTGCTTCCCCCTATTCCTCGGGACGCGGCGGCGGCGGGCGGCGGAGCAGCGCCAGGTTTCGCTCTTTGGCCACTTTTGTGGCGAACGGGATGCTGTTGTAGATCGTTTCAATGTAGTAGGTTCCGGCCTCCAAAGTGCGTCTCGGCGTAGCGATACACGCCGCCGAGCTGATCGTTGAGCCGAGCCATCGCGCTCTTGTAAAAGCCCGGTGTCTTCACCACCAGGTCTTCGGCCGATTTGAATTTCACGCTTTTCCGGTGGTCGGCCTTGTCCCGGGCGGCCAGTCCGCCTTCAACGAACTCCAGAAACAGACGGTCTCGACACTTCTCCAGGTAGCAGCGATCCGCCATCTGCGCAATGATGTCCGCAGTGCCCAGCAGGTTGCCGAGCAGTCGGAAGGTGGGATTGGGCACCCGGATCTTGTTGGTGGGCCGCTCGTAGCCGGTAAAGTGGATCACTCTGGAGGCCACTGGCGCAAACTTTGCCAAGCCCAGCTTGCCGAGGTAATCCGTCGAGAAACCTGGCGCCGCGTGTCACATGCTTGAGCGTATATTCCGCGCCGGTCCTGTGCCGCGTATCGCTGGTGTGGCGCAGGTAACCGACATCGTGAAACAACGCCGTGACGACGCCGAAGCCGAACAGGCTGGGACCCAGGGCGTCGCCGCGGTCGGGTGAGCGTTCGTAGCCGTCCATCAGCCGCGCCATCGCCAGGGTAACGTCGAGCGTGTGCTGAAGGTTATGGTAGCCGGTGTCGCTGGCCCGGTAACCCGGATACTCGCCGAGGTGCAGGCGGACCAGATCCTCGAATGGAACGGTTGATAACGCGTGTGGAGGCCTTCGGGTAGAGTGCGACGAAGATGCGGTTGATTTCGCCGTTGACCGCCGCCGGATCGGTGGTATTGATCCGGTTCGTCACGTCGTAGTCGTTCCGACGTTCCATTGGAGGCCGACGCCCTAATTTTGCATCCGCTTCATTGCTGAATAGTACCCTCGCGCCCACCGACTCTTCAAGTTTCCTCTGCGCCATTGCCCCTGGTCTTCCTCTTTTTGGTCCGCGGACCGCGGCTGAGAGTGGTCTTCAAGCGACCCCCCTATCGGCATGAATGTCGCTGCGATAGGTCTCCGGACCATAATAGATCGCGATCGCGGTGAGCAGCGACAGCACGATAATGTAGCCGGCCACGCCCCAGGGCTGGCCGCCCGCCCATATCAGCAACAGTCCGGAAACGAAGGGTGCGGGGCCGCCCGCGAGCAGGGAGCCCAGTTCACGGGCGGAGGCGAATCCGCTGTAGCGCAGCCGCGCGCCGAACAGTTCGGCGAAGTACGCCGCCTGGGAACCGAACATGCCGGCAACGCCGATGGCGATCACCAGAATGAGTGCGATCCATACCAGTACCGGCGAGCCGGTGTTCACCATCAGGAAAAATGGAAACGCCATCGCAGCGGAGAACAACGCCGCACCGCCATACACCGGACGCCGGCCGATGCGGTCCGACAGGGAGGCGAAAAAAGGAATGGTCGCGAGCGAGATCGCATACGCGCACATGATCCCGGAAAGCACCATGGTCCGGGAAAGACCGAGTTGCTTGGTCATGTAACTCAGCGTGAACACCGGGTACAGAAAGCCCAGTCCGTTTTCCGCGAGACGCGCGCCGAAAACCACCAGGAACTCGCGCGGGTGCTTGAGAAAGGCTTCCTTTACCGGCGAGCGCGCGGCCTTGGCATTGGCCGCGATTTCCCTGAAGACCGGGGTTTCCGATACGCGGGCACGGATGTAGAAGCCGAATGCGATCAGCACGATGCTCAGCAGGAACGGAACGCGCCAGCCCCAGTTCAGGAAATCCTCCTTGGGCAGAAGCGTGACCAGCGCGAAGACACCGGTGGCGAGCAGCAGCCCGAAGTTCACGCCGAGCGCCGCCCAACTGCCGAAGAATCCGCGTTTGTCCGGGGGCGCGTGCTCGACCGCGAGGATCACCGCACCGCCGTACTCCGCGCCGGCGCCGAAGCCCTGCACCAGTCGCAGCGCCACCAGCATGGCAGGCGCCCAGATGCCGGCTGTTTCGTAAGTCGGCAACAGGCCGATCAGGAAGGTCCCGATCCCCACCAGCATCAAGCGTGATGACCAGCACCGGCTTGCGCCCGACCCGGTCGCCGAGATGGCCGAACACCATGCCGCCGAATCGGCCGCGCGAAGAATCCGACGCCGAAGGTGGCGAAAGCGGCAAGCGTACCGACCGTCGGGTCGAGTTTGGGGAAGAACAAGTCGCCGAAGACCAGCGCTGCCGCCGTGCCGTAGATGAAGAAGTCGTACCACTCGAGCGCCGAGCCGACGGCTGACGCCATGAGTACCTTGCGCTGGGACTTGTCCATGTTGCTCCCTTGTTGTTTGCGGCCCGCGGGGCGTTTTGTTTCGTCAGTCGTTGATCGACAGAATCGCCACAGCGTATGGTTTCAGCGTCACAGACATTCTTCATCGGCTTTCCACGACTTCTGGAAATTGCGCGGATCGGTGGTGGCATGCACGAAACTTTGCTCGTCGAGTATCGCGCCGAACAGCGCGCCTTTCGCGCCGGCGATCCGTACCTGCTGCTCGCCGGCGGTGAGGTTGGCCAGCCAGAGCGTGGTGCCGCCCTTGCCGCGGTAGGCCAGGCACTCCACTTTCTGGTTGTCGGAGGAGGTGGCTGCGACCAGCTTTTTGGCCTGCGCCGCGGGTGAGGCCGCTGATGACGTGGTACACCGGGAATACGGCAGGGCCGGAAAGCTGGTCGTACCACGGCTGCTTGTGGTCCGCCTTGCGGTAGATGATCCCGAGCGGCCCGGTCGGCGCACCCATGGAAATGGCTTCGATGCCGGTGCGCGCAAAAGTGGCAATGTAACCCAGCGTCCAGGCCGCGCCGAATAGGCCGCGCTGGCGCGGCTCCAGCTTGGTCAGGCACACGCGCACATTGTCCGGATTCGGCGTCCAGGTGGCACCATGCGGATTGTCGCGGCAGCCGATGCCGCTCGGCCCGATGCGATACGGCGTCTTGCCGGTGAACGAACGTGCGGTGGTCACCTGGTAGGGGAGCGCTTCCAGCGTCTCCATCACCGAGCGGTCATCGGCCGCGTGCACGATCGGGCAGGTGGTGTTGTGCACGAAGTCCAGTCGCTGCGCGGGCACCCGCTTGCGGTTGAGTTCGGTAAAGAACGAGAACATCCCGCCGCCGAGCTTGATGCCAGGGAAGACAGCGCGCGCCGCGTCGTAGAGGTCTTCCAGGGATGGCGCGGGTGGGCGCGGACCGCCGGGCAGAGACCGACTTCAGGTCGCCGACCGGCACCACTTCGATCGCCGCCAGCTTGAGCCCCGATTGCGTCACCATGTCAGCCAGCCGCTGCAGTTCCTTCCGATAGCCGTCCACGCTCTCGACCACTATCTCCAACACCGCTTCGGCGCCGGTCTGATCAGACAGCACCCGATAGCCGTACAACTCCTTCAGTCCGTGCTTCTGGCGCGGGTCGAAATGGCAAACCAGGAAACCGCGGTGCCGCGAGCTTCAGCAACCCAAGTTGCTTGACGGCATGTTCGATTTCCTCCGCCGGCATCCCCAGGCCGAGCGGCTGCAGCGTATCGCGGCCGGGCTGTCCGATTCTGATTTCGATGCCTTTGCCTGCTGCCGCCCTCGCGCCGCCGGAAACCGATCCGCTGAGCTTGACCTTGATCGACTGTTTCACTTCTTCGCCGGCCTTGAGCGTGTACGGCCACGGCAGCACCAGCGGACGCACGTAGGTCTTGAACGATGCGTCGGTCCAGTTGCGGTGATCCTCCATTTCGTAGGTGTCGCCTTCCATGCGCACGGTCGCTTTCAGTCCCGGCATCACTTCGTGGGTGAGCGCGCGGATGTTGAGGACGGGCTGAATCGGGTTCACCAACGCCGGGAACTTGTCCTTCACGGTCTTGCCGTCCACGTGCTCGACTTCGACGGGATACCCGGCCACGCCCTTGAGCGGATGCAGCACCACGAACCCGGTGCGCGCCGTCCTGAAGTCGGTCCTGGGAATGGCCGTGGCGTCGAAAACCAGATTGCCGTCCCTGGTGCCTTCGATCTTGGCGTCGTACGCGATCTCCTGGTCAGGGCGCTTGCACACGGCATGGAATGACACCGAAAAACTGTCGGCGCGCTGGTCGAGCTTCATATTGCTGATGGCCGGCGTATAGGTGCCCCAGTTCTCGTCGCGCACCAGGAAGCCGACCGCACGCAGCACCTCGACGCCATTGACCTTGAGATAGCGCAACTGGCCGTTGTCGAACTCGACCGTCATCGGTCCGGCCATGAGTATTCGTCCGGGCGTGTCCGGCTGTTCGGTGCCGCACAGCGCGAGGGCTTTGGTGACGGGTTGGAGTTTTCATTGTCGCCTTTCCTTCGCAAAGGTAATTGATGCTTGAGCCACGTAGAGGCACAGAGATCACAGACGAAAAATGACGAGGGGTTGACGAGAGTGGAGTCGTACGATGTGACGCGCGAGAGTTATTTAGTTTCGCGCAGAAGGCTTCTTCTTGTCGCCTTTGCTGTTCTCACGTCGTCACGACCGTCCGTTCGTCGCGGCGTCAGAGAACTTTTTCTGTACGCGGGTCGATGATGAACTGCGCGGTTCATGTTGACGGTCAGCTCGACGCGCTGGTTGATTTCGGTGACGTCGTGCGCCTGCAGTTCCGCGATCACTTCGGCACCGCCCAACTTGAAGGTGGCGTAGGTGCGCGAGCCGGTGGGCTGCAGCAGCTCGATGTTCGCGTTGTAGCGTGCCAGGCCCGGGCGGGCGTCGCCCTGGAGTGCGCGGCTCATGTGCTCGGGACGCAGGCCCAGGATGACGGGCTGGTCGCGCCTTGCTCGCGAGCCTGTCCTGCCGGCCTGCCGGGAGCGCGAGCAGCGTGCCGTCGCCGAGCCGCAGCGCCAGCCCGCCGTCGGCTGCGACCAGCGTCGCGTTGACGAAATTCATCGAAGGCGAACCGAGAAAGCCCGCAACATACTTCGTCGCGGGACGCTCGAACAGATCGAGCGGCGCGCCCGCTTGCTCGATGCTGGCCGTCGCGCAACAACACGATGCGGTCGGCCATGGTCATCGCCTCGATCTGGTCGTGGGTGACGTAAATCATGGTCCGATCCAGTTCCTGGTGCAGGCGCTTGATCTCGCCGCGCATCTCGTCGCGCAGCTGCGCATCGAGGTTGGAGAGCGGTTCGTCGAACAGGAACAGGCGGGCATTGCGCACGATCGCGCGCCCGATAGCGACCCGCTGCAACTGGCCGCCGGAAAGCTGGCGCGGGATAACGGTCGAGCAGGTGGTCGATGCCAAGCATCTGTGCGGCGCGCCGCACTTTGGGTTCGATCTCCGCCTTGGGCGTTTTGCGCGAGCGCAGTCCGAACGCGATGTTGTCGTACACCTTCATGTACGGATAAAGCGCGTAGTTCTGGAACACCATCGCGATGTCGCGTTCGCGCGGCGGCAGGTGATTGACGACTTCGCCGCCTATCTCGATGGTGCCCCGGTCGGCGTCCTCCAGTCCGGCGATCGTGCGCAGCAGCGTGCTTTTGCCGCAGCCGGACTGACCCACCAGCACGGTGAACTCGCCCGCGGGAATCTCGAGGTCGACGCCGCGCACGGCGTGCACCTGTCCGTAGTACTTGTGTAGTGCTGTTATCTTTAAGTCAGCCATAAGTTTAAAGGGTCGAGTGGCCGAGGTACGAGGGTCGAGTGAAATGCTCGTTTGCAGTTACGTGCTCAGATACGTTTTTCCGTGCCACGTATGCCCTTGGGGTCTCGGCCACGTACCTCGGCCGTCACGTTCGTCCCTATCCCTTCACCGCCCCCAGCGAGATTCCGCGCACCAGGTAGCGCTGCATGAACGCCACCACAATGAAAATCGGCACCGTTCCCAGCACCGACATCGCCGAGATCTTGGCCCAGAAGTTCGACTGTCCGCCAAAGTAATGCGTGACCTGTACCGTGTATGTCGTCGACCTCGGTGCGCGTCAGCACCAGCGCGAATATGAAGTCGTTCCATGCGAACACGAAGGTAAATATCGCCGTCGCGAACAGTCCGGCGCGGGACATCGGAAATACTACCTTCCAGATCACTTGCCAGCGGGTGCAGCCGTCAACGAGCGCGGATTCTTCCAGTGCCCTGGGGATATCGAGAATGTAGCCGCGCATCATCCAGATCACGTACGGCAGGTTGAATGCGGTGTAGAGCAGGATCACGCCGATGTAGGTGTCGACGAGGTCGCAGCCAGACGTAACAGCAGAAAGATCGGGAACACCACGGCGATCGGCGGGATCATGCGCTGCGAGATGATCCAGTTGGCGAGGTGCTCGCCGCCGGTCCGGAATCTCGCCAGGCTGTAGGCGCAGATGGTGCCCAGGAACATCGCGATGACGGTGCTCACGCCGGCGACCACGAAGCTGTTCCATACCGTGATCGCGTCGCCGTCCTTGAACAGCAGCGATGTAGCTGTCGAGACTTGATCTGGCCCGGATACCACTTTGGCGGGAATGAGTAAATCTCGTCCGGCGTCTTGAACGAAATCATGAACAGCCAGTAGATCGGAAACAGGAAGAACAAGCGTGATCGCCAGGCGGCGGTCAGGCGCAGGCTGGTGCGCAGCGCAAGCGTTGTCTGACGGTCATCATCGGATCGCGAGCTCCACTCGCTTCAGCGCCAGCATCACCACCACCGACAGCAGGATGATCACCAGGAAGGCCACCGCCGCGGTGTAGCTGGTCTCGAATTGCTGGAAGCCCTTGACGTAGGTGAATATCGAAATGGTCTCGGTCATGGTACCGGGGCCGCCCTTGGTGAGCGCCCAGACGATATCGAACAAGCGGAACAGGTCCAGCCCGCGGATCAGGATGGCGATCGCCATCACCGGCCAGATCGCCGGCAGCACGATCCTGAAGAACGTACGCCACCAGCCGGCGCCGTCGATGGCGGCGGCTTCGAGTTGCGACTTGTCCACGTTGGCGAGCGCGGCCAGCAGCAGCAGAAACATGAACGGCGTCCACTGCCAGACTTCCGCCGCGAGAATGGCCGGGATAAACCAGGTTGGGGCTGATGGTCCACAGCAGCGTCAGTTCCTCGCCCGCAGATCCAGCCGATGATCTGGTTGATCGGCCCGAAGCGGTGGTTGAACATGAGCGACCACGTCGCTCCGGAGACGATCGGCGAGACCACCACCGGCAGGACCAGCAGCGCGATGAAAATCTGCCGGCCCGGTAGCCTGCTCCAGGAACAACTGTGCCATCGTCAGCCCGAGCAGGAGTTCGAGCGGCAGCGCGACCACGGTGAAGATCACCGTGTGCAGTAGCGCCTCCCACAGGCGCGCGTCGTCGAACAATTGCGCGTAATTGGCGCCGCCGATGAAATCGGTGCTGGTCTCGGTCATGGTGATGCCCTGGAAGCTCACCAGCAGCAGATAGACCAGCGGGAAGATGCCGATCAGCAGCAGCACGAATATCGCCGGCCCGATCAGCAGGTACTTGAAATTGCGCTCGCCGAAGCTGGCGCGGGACGTTGCCGAAAGTAAAGTCAAGGTGAAGACCTGTGCAGAGACAAAAAAGGGAGCGCCAGCGTGACGGCGCTCCCACCATTCTGTCCCGTCGCGGCTGCCACGATTGGCGCCTGCCGCGGTCGATCCATCTTATAAAGCCGGCGTGAGCCGCCGGTCTTTATTTCGGGTAGGCGCCGGATTTCGCCGCCCAGGCGGAGTACACGGCCTTCTGTTTGTCCACCCCGACCTGCTTGGTGACCGCATCCCATTGCTTGGCGACGTCGTCCAGGATCTTCTTCGGATCCTCGCCCGCCCACAGGCGGCTGATGCCCTGGCGCAACGCCTCTTCGTACTTGTCGGTCTGAATCAGCGAAAGGTCCAGCAGACCAGTCTTCGCGCCCTGGCCCAGTGCCGCGAGATAGTCCTTCGCATCCGGCCACAGCTTCAGGTAGCCCGGATTGGTGAAGTGCGAATTGCGGAACGGATCGCGAAGCGCATAGGGCAGTTGCACGCGCTTGTTGCTGATCTCTTCGCTGTTCAGCCACTGGATGAACAGATAGGCCGCTTCCTTCTGCTTGCTGGTGGAAGCAACCGACAGCGCAAAGCCGGCTGCGAGCTGCGGATGGCCGCCCGGCGGCAAGCGCATAGCCGACCTTGCCGGCGATCGTGGATTTCGGTACCCAGTCGAGGGCCTTCTCGCTGGCGAGATAGCCGGCGGCGAAGCGCCCATAAGGCGGCCACGAGATGGTCATCGCGCTTTCGCCCTTGAGGAAGGTCGCCAGATTCTCGACGAAGCCGAACTTCTCCACGCCGGGAGGCATGAAGCGGTTCTCGTTGCGCATCTCGGTGAACACCTTGACGCCAATCGCGTTGTTCACGGTCGCCTTCATGATCGGCGTCGAAGAACTTGCCGCCTTCGACGCGGAAGCGCTCCTGGAACATGAACATCGTGTACGGCGGTTCGCGGAAGAACGCGGCGCCGTAGGTGCCTTCCTTCTTCAGCTTCTCGGTGAGGAACGATGCCGATTTCGTCGAACTGCTTCCAGGTCTTCGGCGGCGCGAGGTCGTAGCCGTATTTGGCCTTGAAGTCGCTCTTGAGATCGGCGCGGGCGAAGATATCCTTGCGGTAGTAGAACAGGAACACGTCGCCATCATCCGGGAAGCCGTAGATCTTCCCGTTAACCGTCATCTGGTTGTCGCGATAGGTCGGGGCGATCGTCTGCAGCTCTGCGCGGAAGCCGTACTTGTCGACGTAGGAATCGAGCTGCTCGAGCGCGCCGGCCTGAACCAGGTCCGGCATCCATGCCGGAATGACGTTCAGCGCGTCGTACGCGCCGGTGCCGGCGCGATACTCCTGCATGATCTTGGTGAACATTTCCGCGGTCGGCACTTCGACCACCTTTACCTTGCAGCCGGTCTCCTTTTCCCACAGCGGGCCCGAGAAGTTGAGCGGGTCGAGCGACTGCAGACCCGCTTCCCAGACGATGGTGATGGTCTTGCCGGCGCAGATTTTCTTGGCGGCTTCGACGGCAGTCTTTGCTCCATTTTGCGCAGCGGCTACGCCCGCCGAGGCAACGGCCACGGCAGTAGCGATTGACAGCAGCAAACCTTTGAGCAGACCTGGCCGGCGAAGGATGGTTGACTGATCCTTCATGATGCCTCCTCCGTGAGTTATAAGTTTTTGATTGTTCGCTCTTTATGGAGAGCGACTCAGAACAGCGTCCCGATTATGTTGAACCGCCCCCCGGAGTGTCAAGCAAACCCGGAACATGCGCATTTTCGCCGCAATGCAGCGAAGACGGAGTGGCAGAAAATCCCTGCCGCCGGGACGATTTGTCGGTGCCGGTAAACCCGGCTTCGCGTCCCGGCAGGACTTTTGTGGTGCAATAGACGCTTCCGCGTCCCGCATTCTTCGAAGGAACTCCCTTGAACATTTCGATCCTCCAGGCGGCAACGCAGTTGCTCGACCAACGGCTGTCGCTTACGCCGATCACCCAACTGCCGGAATCCATGCAGCCCAGGAACGAATCGCAGGGCTATCAATTGCAGAGAGTGCTCAATGGCCTGCTGACCGTGGCGGGAATGGGCGAACAGGTCGGCCACAAGATCGGCTGCACCACTCCGGTAATGCAGGCGTTTCTGGATATCCCCAATCCCTGCGCCGGCCGCGTTTTCGCAGAAGTCGGTGTTGCGCCGCGCGGGACGCGTCCCGCGCTCCGGTTTCGTCAAACTCGGGATCGAGTGCGAGATCGCGGTGGAGCTTTCGCGCGACCTGCGATGCCGAGGCCGCGCCTGCCACGCGCGACAGCGTCGCGAATGCGGTTGGCGCGGTGATGGCGGCGATCGAAATCGTGGACGATCGCTACGCAAACTACCGCACGCTCGGCGTGCCGACTCTCATTGCTGACGACTTCTTCGATTCTGGCTGTGTGCTTGGCGATCCGGTGGGCGACTGGCGCCGGCTGGATCTGGCGCGACTGACCGGAATCACCAGCGTCAATGGCGTGGATGTCGGCCGTGGCACCGGCGCGCTGGTGATGGGTCACCCTTTCGAGGCACTGGCGTGGCTGGCAAACTCCCGCGCGAAGCACGGTCTCGGCGCGCTCCATGCCGGCGAGTTCGTGCTGCTCGGCAGCGTGGTCGAGACCAAGTGGCTCAATGCCGGCGACCGGGCGCGCGTCGAGATCGAATCGCTCGGCGCCGTTACGCTCGACGTGACCTAAGCCGGCCGATGACCGGCGTTAAGAAGCGTTGACGCAGAGGGCGCAGAGGAAAGGCAAGAAAGGACGCAGAGGAAAAAAAGAGAAATGAATGTCTTGAAGGGATGGGTTACGCAGACGAATTTCGCGCAAGGTTCACGATCAGGATACGGTTCCTTACCAGAAGTTGCTGTTACTCCAGTCATTCCTCTGCGAACTCCGCGTCCTCTGCGCCTCTGCGTTGAGGATCTAAATTTTGTAGACGCCTTCATGAAAGAAACGTACACGCCGGGATATAGCGAAGCGGCGGCGGCATTCATGGTGCGCCGGCGGCTGGATCCGAACGGCACGTTCTTTCTGCCGTATCTCAAGTCCGGCATACGGTGCTCGACTGCGGCTGCGGACCGGGATCGATCACGCGCGACATCGCGCAGCGCATCGCGCCCGGCCGCGTCGTCGGGCTTGACTTCAATGCCGATCAGATTGCAGTCGCGTCGCGTGATGCCGGGTCACGTGGCATCGCCAACCTCGCATTCAAACAGGGCAGCGTGTACGAATTGCCGTTTGCGGACGCCTCGTTCGATGCCGTGTTCTCGCACGCGCTTCTGGAGCATTTGCGCGAACCGGCGAAAGCTGTCGCCGAATTCAGGCGCGTGCTCAAGCCCGGCGGTGCGCTCGGCGTGTGCACGCCGGACTGGGGCGGATTCCTGGTGGCGCCACCTTCGGAAGAACTGCTGCTGGCGTTCGAGGCGTACAAGGAATTGCAGAACCGCAACGGCGGCGACGTTTATTGCGGGCGCAAGCTCGGCGGGTTTCTTGCGGACGCCGGTTTCGAAAATATCGAGCTGCGCGCCCGCTACGAGAACTACGATCCTCTCACCGTCATCGGCGACTTCCTCGCGGTGAATCTGGAAGAGGCGGGCGACGCGAAGAACGCCGCGGTGTGGCGGAAGTGGGGACGCCAACCGAACGGCATGTTCGCGCAGGCCTGGGTCAGTTGCATCGGGACCAAACCCACCACCTCACCCCCCGCCCTCTCCCCCTGAAGGCGGAGAGGGTGCCGGATTCTCACTCGTCGAAATTCTCGGCAAGTGTTCGACGACGCAACTCGTTCAATAGTGCGTTTCCGCTTTCGCATTAGCTAGCATATGAGAGATGCATAGGTCGCGCGCAAGGAGCATGAAAGGAAGGCACGTTATATCTCACTCCCTCTCCGCCTCTCTTCGGGGGGGGAGAGGGCAGGGGTGAGGTGGTGGGGCGGGGGAAAGAAAAACCGGCAGGCGCTGAAAGCGCACTGCCGGTTTTGATTTGGTTGCTGCTTTGTAGTTGTTGGTATCTTAGTACAGCACGACCGGGTTGCCGGGCGAGCCGGTAGCGCCGATCATGCGCAGCGGCGCCCAGATGAACGCGGCTTCCTTGATGCCGGCCTTGACCATCGACTCGGTGTCCACGTTCTCCAGGTTCCAGATGCCGCGGCGGGTCTGCATTTGGGTGTGGCAGGGAACTGCGTAACCGTCGCCGTCCTCGCCGAACGGCTGCGCGTCGTTCGCCGAAGTGTCACCCATGGTCAGCGCGATATCGCGCGACGCCATGTATTGGCAGGCGCTGATGCCGAAGCCCGGTTCGCCTTGCGCGAAGATCGCGCGCGCCGCGGCACGTTGCTCGGCCGTTCAGCGACTTGTAACGGCCGTTGCCCCAGGTGTTGCCTTGGCCGGTGTGGAGTCGCGACACAGTCGCCGGAACCAATTTCGGCTATACCCATGGCCTTGACCATGGCCTTGACGTCGTCAGCGGTGACGATGCCGGGGCTCTTCGGGTCCTTCGGGATAGGCAGCATTTCGGCGGAAGCCGACAGCGTGCCCTGCGACTTGCGATAGCCAACGGCGTCCAGTACCACCAGGCGGCAGACGAAACCGTTTTCGCCGACGTGTTCGACACCCATCGGACCCATGCCCGACTACGCGGCCGCCTGCCGCCGCGCTCGTAGTTGTCCCAAGTGATGCGGCCGTTGTACATCATCGGGCCCTTGGAGGTGTTTACGCCGATGTGGCCGGGACCGTCGAACTGAGTCGAGATCTGGCCGATTTCAGCGGTGACCAGTTCATCGTGATAAATCAGCGCGTTCTTGCCGAACGGGCCGCCGGTGGGCGTGCCGGGAATTGAAAGATTCCAGCCGCGTGCACCGAAAGCCGGCGCTTCGCGGTGATAGTACTTGCCGACGGTGATGGCCTTGAACTGTTTGATGGTGGCCAGCGCGCGCTTGACGTTGGCCGAGTTCTTGGTGTGGTTCGAGCTGCCGGCCCTGTCCTCCGCGCCCCACTTGGTCGGGAACCAGTTTTCGGTAATGGGCGAGTCGTCGACCGGCCCTTTCAACGTCTGGGCGGACACCGATGCCGCGAAGCACAGGGCTCCGACTGCCGCGGAAATGACGGTAAGTTTGTTCATTGCGAAAGCTCCTCCGTGAGTTGTAGTTAGCTTTTTAGCCTGACTGCTTTGCTGTTTTCTTCCGGCACCTGGGAACATTTTCCGGATCCCCGTGCGGCGCAGAGACACGTACATTGAACACAACTTTTCTTACACCTTTCAACTCGTATGTCCGTCGGTTTCAGATTGCAACGATCCGCTGCGTTCGGATCGATCGATCCCAACACCTTAGCTTCGCGCGCCGGGGTTTCCGGAGAATGTCACACGCCGTCGCAGCATTGCGATCTGACATCTGACGGGATTGCGGAGGATAATGAGAGCGAATAGGAAAGGCCGCGCCTCATGTCACGAACGTGAGTTCCCAGCCTAGGAGTTGCGACGCTCTTTCATGATGCGGCCACGGATTACGATCTGTAACGGATGCACCGACGCAGAGCGTCAGCGCACGGACTCGCGCGCGAGGACTTTCGACATTGCTTCAGCTATCTGCCGCAGATCCAGCGGCTTGGTCAGGATGTGATCGATGCCCGCGGAGAGCGCCTGCTGGGTCAGCACGGGTCCGGTGTAGCCGCTGATCAGAACCACCGGAACATTGGCGCGCAACTGACGCATCTGCCATGCCAGCTCGGTGCCGGTCATTCGCGGCATTAGCTGGTCGAGCATGACGGCGTCGAAGCGTGTGGAATCGGAGCGGAACTCCTCGAGCGCTTCGGACGGACGCGTGTAGCCCACCGGTTCGTAGTTGAGCGCCGCGAGCATTTCCTCGATCAGCAGCATCAACGGCTTTTCGTCTTCTACGAGCAGAACACGCTCGCCGTTTCCATGCGGTAGCGGATCGGCATGGTCCGCCTTTTGTATTGCCTCGGAGTCCGAGCGCGGCAGGTAGATGTCGAACTTGCTGCCTTGCCGCGGCATGCTGACGACATCGATCGCGCCGCCAAGATCGGTGACGATGCCTTGCACCATGGCCAGTCCGAGTCCGGTGCCCGACTCGCGCGACGTGAAAAAAGGTTCGAAGATGCGCCCGGCGACTTCGAGCGTCATGCCGCAGCCGGTGTCTTCGACTCTCAGGCGGATATAGCGGCCCGCGGGCAACAGCCCGTGGGACAACGTCGCGTCTTCGTGCGCGTCGATTACATTCAGTGCCACCGTCAACTTGCCCCCGGTGGCCATGGCGTGTTCGGCATTGCGGCAAAGATTCATGATCAACTGGTGGATGTGGGTCGGGTCCGCGATCACTGCCGCCCGGCGCGCGGCCAGTACCGTGACCAGTTCGATCTCCTCCGGAAGCGACACGCGCACCAGATCCAGGGTTTCCTCCAACACTTCGTCCACATTGACTACCGAGCGTTGGCCGCGATTGCTGCGGCTGTAAGTCAAGATCTGGTCGATCAACGCCTTGCCGCGATGTGCCGCCGCGAGGACGTTGCCGATGTAGCGCTTGAGCATGCTGCCTTGGGCGGCGGCATTCTGCGCCATATCGCCGTAGCCGAGGATCGCTGCGAGGATGTTGTTGAAGTCATGCGCGATGCCACCCGCCATCGTGCCGATCGCTTCCAGCTTCACCGCCTGGCGCAGCCGTGTTTCCAGCTTGTCGCGCTCGGCGTCCGCGAGCCGTCTTTCCGAGATGTCGCGGTAGATCGCATAACTGGCGATCTGGCCGCTCGCGACCAGAATCGGTGCGCCGAGTTCGGAAACGTGCAACCGGATGCCGTCGCTGCGGATGCGCTCGGTTTCCATGGTGGTATGCTGGCCCTGCTGCACCGAGCGCGCCAGGCGCTGCCATTCCGGCCGCAGTTCCTCGGGGACGATCAGCGTATCGAGTGCCCGGCCTCGCACTTGTTCGGCGGTGTAGCCGAACAGGCGGGTGAATTCACGGTTGACGCGGGTTACGCGTCGGTCGAGATCGAGCATGACGATCGCCTCCGGCGCGCTCTCAAACAGTTCGTCGAGCAATGCCGTTTGCACGCGCAACTGCTCTTCGGCGCGCTCGCTGCGGCGCAGATGGCGCTCGACCAACCAGACCAGCGCGATGACGCTGAGGCAAAGCAGTGTCGTGCGCACCGTGCTGTGCATGACCTGGACGTGCCAGGCCTCGAGCACCGCGGTCTTCTTCACGCTGACGCCGACCGCGAGCGGGTAGCCGCCGACGGCCTGGGCCGCGTATATGCGCTCCTGGCCGTCTGCCGGGCTTTTCAGCAGGGTAGCGGTCTTGCTTTGCGCAGCTAGCAGGCTTCGGAACAGGGCTTCTTCCGCGAACTGGCGGCTGAGCTCGTCGCCCGCCGACGGATAGCGCGCCAGTAGCCCGCCGCCCTGGCGAAACAGGACGACCTCGCTGCCCTCGCCGAGATCGATTGCCTGGTAGAAACGCCGGAAATAATCCAGGTCGACCCAGGCAACAGCCACACCCTGGAAGCGACCGCCGGCGTCATTGATACGGCGGCTCAGGGCGATTGTCCAGTTCGGCTGTTCCTTCGCGGCGAAACGCCTGCGAGATGAACAGTCCCGAGTCGGTTTGTTGCCGGTGCGTCAGGAAAAACGGCTGCCACGCGATCCACCCCGAATGAAGAGCCGCGTCGGCGCCAGTGGCGAGTACGCTGCCGTCGCTGCCGGCGACGAACAGGTTTTCGATATGGGGAATCAATCGCATGCGACTGCGCAGACGCTCGTGAATTTGCGGGTCGTCGGCGCGTAACCGCGTCAACTGCATGACGGTCGCGGTGTCCTGCACGACGACGTCGACAGCCTGCGCCGCGCTGCGCGTCTGTTCGGCCAGGGTTCGCGAAAGACTGGCATAGGTCTGCTCAGCCGTTTCGACGACGATCTCCAGCCTTCGCAGGATGTCGTAGACCTGAACGCTTGCCGTCACGACGACCATCAGCGCCCCCGCAATGCGCAGCGCGAGATGGAAATGGATTGCGCGAACCCGCGCTCGGTTTGCCTGGTTGCAACTGCGGATCCCGCGCGTCGGGGCAGTGGAGAGATCGTTCACACGCGCACCGCGCCGGATTCGTCCCGCGGCACGACTTCCTCGACAGCCGCCAGCAGGTCGTGCCGTTCGAACGGCTTGGCAAGAGCCTTCGCCGCGCCGAGCTTCAGTGCGGTTGCGGCCCAGTTCTAGCCTTCCGTCGCGGGCACCGCCCGAAATGGCGATGACCGCCAGTCCGGGCAGCATGCGGCGCGCGTCGTCCAGGGTCTGGGCACCATCGCGACCGGGCATGTCCATGTCGGTAATCAGCAAGCCCGGCCGGCCGGATCCGCAGCATCTTCAGCGCGTTTGCGCCGTTTTCGGCCTGGCGCACGCGATAGCCCGCTTCACTCAGCCATTCGGCGAGCAGTCCACGCATCAGCGCGTCGTCGTCTACCACGAGAACCTCGATCATTTCTCCGTTTCGGCCGTCCGGCGGGATTCGTCGCCCGCCTGGCACGAGTCGCCAATATTTCAACTTGAAACACAACCCATCCCACGCACCGCATATGCACGGCTATACTAATCCCGCCTGCTGTTTCAGGCTGCAAGCGCTACGAACTTATATCTTCAGGCATGAACATTCCGCGGCATATCTTGGTGGTCGATGACGATGCCGACCTGCGTCGGCTGGTTGCCGATTATCTCGGCGACTACGACCTTCGCGTAACGGGCGCGGCCGACGGTGCCGCCATGCGCGATGCCATCGCGAACGAGGTCGTCGACCTGATCCTGCTCGACCTGAAGCTGCCGTCCGAGGACGGCATGAACCTCGCGCGCGAACTGCGCGAGACGTCGAGCGTCCCCATCATCATCCTCACCGGCCGCAAGGACGACGTCGATCGCATCATGAGCCTGGAACTCGGCGCCGACGACTATCTGACCAAACCGTTTAATCTGCGCGAACTGGTGGCACGCATCCGCGCGATTCTGCGCCGAACGCAGGCGCATCCGTTTCCGCACGTGGAAGGGCGTGCTCCGCAGGCTTTCCGCTTCGGCGGCTGGGAGCTCGATTTGCGTTCGCGACGGCTCACCTCGAACGACGGCGAGCGCGCCCAACTGACCCATGCGGAATTTGCACTGCTTGCGGCTTTTCTGGACGCTCCTGAGCGCATCCTCAGCCGCGAGCAGCTCCTCGAACTGAGCCGCGGCAACGACGAGGACGTGTTCGACCGCAGCATCGACGTGCAGATCCTTCGGCTGCGCCGCAAGATCGAATCCGATCCCAGTCGTCCGACACTGATCCGAACCGAGCGCGGCGCCGGATATTTCTTCGACTCGCAGGTGGAGGTCGTCGCCTGACGTCTCCACGCCTCGAAGCGGAATTCACTGCGATCCCCGCGGAAGGAAAGCGAGCCAACGGAGCTGGCGCGCCTAAAGGGGAAACGTGGATGAAGCGATGCCGGCCGGCGAAGGTGTCGCCTGGGGAATTGCAGTCGCGTCGCGCGATGCCAGGTCAGGGGGCATCGCCAACTTCGAATTCAAACAGGGCAGTGTGTGCGGATTGTCGTTTGCGGACGCCTCGTTCGACGCGGTGTTCTCGCCGGCTTGGGTGCCTTGCGTGGGCGGCACCTCACCCTGATGCGCGGAGACGTTAGTGGTGAAATCGGCCGGACCCGGCTCTGTGCTGAATCCGTGGCGGACTATTGCGGGTTGTAATCAGGATGAGACGGATTGCCAAGCCGCGACGGGAAGAATAAGGTTTCGGAGTCGGCTACGACAACAGGGTGCAGAGTCCCAGGCCGATTTGACAAGAAGAAGACCGTGCACCATGACCTTCGCGAGGCGCAAGTCTTCGCAAGGGGAACAGAAAACCAACCTAACGAGGAGGCGAATACCAAAATGGAAGAATCAAGAGAACTGGAATTTATCGACAAGTCCAAACCGGTCGAGAAAAAGGTCGATGAGACCACGCGCCGCAGCTTTCTGGCCAAGGTGTCCGGAATTGCCGCGATCACGGCCATGGCGCCCACCGCCTTCGCCCGCAACTTTATCGACAAGTACGATCCGGACGGTCCGCTGGCACGCTATCCGAACCCGGACATTGTCGGCTTGGACAAGCGCTTCAAATACAAGCTGGGCAACACTCCGATCATTCGCCACTATCGCGGCACGATGTGGGCGGAAGGTCCGGCCTGGAGCCCGGTCGGTCGTTTCCTGATCTGGAGCGACATTCCGAACAACGAACAACTGCGCTGGATCGAAGAAGACGGACACGTCTCGCGCCAGTTCCGCTTCCCGTCGGGCAATTCCAACGGCAACATCTTCGACTATTCAAGGACGCCAGGTCGCCTTCGAGCACAGCACCCGGCGTGTCGGGCGTTACGAGCTCGACGGCAGCTACACGGTGCTTGCCGACAAGGCTGGCGGCAAGGGGCTTAACGCGCCAAACGACGGCGCGGCGCATCCCGACGGATGGTACTTACTTCACCGATCCCGGCTACGGCGGGCTGATGCACTACGAAGGTGAGCGGCTCAACACCGGCAGCCCGCAGCCGATCCAGAAGGAAGCGGTCTACCGCATCGACGGACCGGGCAAGGTGGAGAAGGTGACCGACGAGCCGTTCAAGCCCAACGGGCTGTGTTTCTCGCCTGATTTCAAGAAGGTGTACATCGCCGACACCGGGCTATCGCACTACCCGAACGCCAAGAGCGTCATCTGGGTCTACGACGTGGACGAGCAAGAAGCTCAAGAACGGCAAGGTGTTCGCCAGCATGGAAATGGACGGCAAGATCGGTTTTGCCGACGGCATCCGCTGCGACGAGGACGGCAACGTCTGGGCCGGCATGGGCTGGGTCGGTGACGGTTACGACGGCGTGCACGTATTTGCGCCGGACGGCACCCGCATCGGACAGATCCGCATGCCGGAAATCTGTCTCCAATATCGCGTTTGGCGGCAGCAAGCGCAACCGGCTGTTCATGACCGGCAGCACCTCGCTGTACTCGATATTCGTGGAAACCCGCGGCGCCAACATCGGCGGTTGATGCAGGCGTAAGCGGCAAAATATAAAGCCCGCACCGGCAGGTGCGGGCTTTTTACTTGAGCAGCCGCGAATCAGAGCAGACCCACACGCTGCCTAAAGAAAGCGAATTTCAGCACCCTATTTGCCTTTAGTTGGACTCTTTTCAGTGCCCCCTTGAGTGGTAAAGGGTTTCGGCGGCTCGATGTTAGCTTGACATCCGCGGCGGGAAACGAAGAAAAACCGGCAGGCGCGGAAAGCGCGCTGCCGGTTTTGATTGGATTGCTGCTTTGTAGTTGTTGGTATCTTATTAGTAGAGCACGACCGGGTTGCCTGGCGAGCCGGTGGCGCCGATTATGCGCAGCGGCGCCCAGATGAACGCGCCTTCCTTGATGCCGGCCTTGACCAGCGACTCGGTATCCACGTTCTCCAGGTTCCAGATACCGCGACGGGGCATCATCTCGGTGTGGCAGGGTACGGCGAAACCGTCACCCCCTTCACCGAAAGGCTGCGCGTCGTTTGCGGAGGTGTCGCCCATTTGCAGAGCGATGTTCTTGGAGGCCATCCACTCGCAGGCGCTGATGCCGAAGCCCGGTTCGCCTTGCGCGAAGATCGCGCGCGCCGCGGCACGTTGCTCGGCGTTCAACGACTTGTAACGGCCGTTGCCCCAGGTGTTGCCCTGGCCGGTGTGCAGTGCAACGCAATCCCCCGCTTGCAGATCGCTGAGGCCTTGCGCCTTCATCATGCCCTGCATGTCAGCCGCAGTGACGATGCCTGGGCTCTTCGGATCCTTCGGAATCGGCAGCATCTCGGCGGAAGCCGACAGCGTGCCCTGCGACTTGCGATAGGCGACAGCATCCAGCACCACCAGGCGGCAGACGAAGCCGAGTTCGCCGACGTGCTCCACACCCAGGGGGCCCATGCCCACCACGCGGCCGCCTGCGCCGCGCTCATAGGAATCCCACGAGATACGGCCGTTGTAGAACTGTGGGCCTTTGGAGGTGTTTACGCCGATGTGGCCGGGACCGTCGAACTGGGTCTGGATCTGACCGATTTCGGTAGTGACCAACTCGTCGTGATACACCAGCGCGTTCTTGCCGAACGGACCACCGGTGGGCGTGCCCGGAATGGTCATCTGCCAGCCGCGCGGACCGAATGCCGGCGCTTCGCGGTGGTAGTACTTGCCAATGGTGATGGCCTTGAACTGCTTGACGGTGGCCAGTGCGCGTTTGATGTTCGCCGAATTCTTGGTATGGTTCGCGCTGCCGGCCTTGTCGTCCGCGCCCCACTGCGACGGTCCCCAACTTAGGGCGGCGTCATCGATCGGGCCTTTCAAAGTTTGTGCCATGGCGGATCCGGCAAACAACGCCAGGACCACGCCCGAAATGATAGATAACTTCATTGAATTTTCTCCTCCGTGAAGTGACTTTCTTGGAACGCGTTAGATGTACTTTGTGGTTTCCAGCTCTGCCTGGTGGGGCGGGAACTGCGACGTTCTTACCCTGCAGACAGTTGATAAGATGGCATGATCCGGGTCTTTATTGCAAGTTGAAATGCGGTCGAATTCCAGACCAAAATGCATCGGTGGAGGGCAAAGGACAATGACGCAGCGCGGCATGGAGTTGCTACGAGGGATGGCGAGTCGAGGAGTCGCAAAGGGGTAAAGGTTGCTGTGCCTGCGCCGCTAGGCTATCGTTAGACGCCGTCCGGAATGCTTGATTGATATCTCAAGGGAATCGATGGTGATTACCAAGCAACAGGTGCAGTCCTATCACGACAACGGCTATCTGGTGGTCGAGAATGTGCTCGATGCGGCCATGATTGGCCGGATCCGTCAATGTTATCGCTGGTCTTGTGGCCAAGGCGGCCGGCCTCACCGCGCACAACGACGTCTACGATCTGGAGCCTACGCACACACCGGAGAAGCCTCGTGTGCGGCGCATCAAAACCCCGCACAAGGTGGACCCGCTGTTCTGGGACGTGGTCAGGCACCCGGGCATGCTCGCTATTGTTGAAGGCGCTGCTAGGGCCGAACGTGCGGCTGCATGGCTCGAAGCTGAACGTCAAGGCGCCCAAGTACGGCTCTCCGGTGGAGTGGCATCAGGATTGGGCGTTCTACCCGCACACCAATGACGACATTCTTGCTATCGGCGTCATGCTGGACGACGTCGAATTGGAGAACGGACCGTTGCTGGTGATGCCGGGTACGCACCGGGTGAACAAGGTCTGGAACCATCATCTGGACGGACGTTTTGTCGGCGCCATCGATCCAACGCTCACGACGGACCTTGATTACTCGAAGGCGGTCGCCTGCACCGGCAAGGCCGGTTCCTGCTCTTTCCATCACGTGCGCCTGGTGCACGGTTCGGCGCAGAACACCTCTGAACGTCCGCGCCAGTTGCTGTTGTACGAATGCACGGCGGCCGACGCCTGGCCGCTGATGAATTTCAAGGATCTCGACGAGTTCAACAGCCGCATGCTGTGCGGCGAACCGACCCTCGAGCCGCGATTCGAGAAAGTGCCGGTGCGCATGCCGCTTCCGCCGGCACTCGCGCAGGGTTCGATTTACGAGAACCAGACTGTATTCGCAATCGGTTCTTCGAGGTCAAGGCAGCGACCTGAACGATATAGAGCGCTCAACGCAGAGGTCGCAGAGGAACACGGCTTCTCAGGAAATGACAAGATACAAGACAATGACGAAGGGTGAAAATCTTTGGCCGCCATTGAAGGGCAAGTGAACTCTCAGCCAACCCGGCATCGATAAGTTGGATATCGGCACTTTTCGTCGTTACACCCGAAACACAATAGGTCAGCTCTTGAATTTATCGCGCCACAAATGTGGCTTTTCTTCGTGATTTTCGTTGACTTCGTGGTGAGATTTCGGGTGCCCTTCCCACGCGTATCTGTCGTTCAGGCGTATTCTGGTGTTTCCCTGTGACCTCTGCAGGTGAGCGTTTCGAACAAAAACCAAACCGGAAGGATTCATCATGGATGTCCGCGCAGCAGTTGCGCACAAGGCGGGCGCGCCGCTTGTCATTGAAACGGTGCAACTCGAAGGCCCGAAGACGGGAGAAGTGCTGGTCCAGATCATGGCGACCGGCATCTGCCACACCGACGAATACACGCTTGTCCGGCGCCGACCCCGAAGGGCTGTTCCCGTCCATCCTCGGGCATGAAGGCGCGGGCGTGGTCGTGGACGTCGGTCCGGGCGTGAAGAGCCTGAAGAAGGGCGACCATGTCATCCCGCTGTACGTCCCCGAGTGCCGCGAGTGCGAGTATTGCGTGTCGCAGAAGACCAACCTTTGCCAGTCCATCCGCGTCACCCAGGGCCAGGGCTTGATGCCCGACGGCACCAGCCGCTTCTCGCTGGGCGGGAAGAAATTGCACCATTACATGGGCACTTCCACGTTTTCAAACTACACGCGTCGTGCCGGAGATCGCACTGGCGAAGATCCGCGAGGACGCACCGTTCGACAAGGTCTGCTACATCGGCTGCGGCGTTACCACCGGTATCGGCGCGGTGATCAACACCGCGAAAGTCGAGCCGGGCGCCAATGTGGTGGTGTTCGGCCTTGGCGGCATCGGGCTGAACGTGGTGCAGGGTGCGCACATGGCCGGCGCCAACATGATCGTCGGCGTGGATCTGAATCCGAAGCGGCGCACGCTCGCCGAGAAATTTGGAATGACCCACTACGTCAATCCGAAGGACATGGCCGAGAACGAACTGGTGCCTTACCTCGTCAATCTCACCAAGGGCGGGGCGGATTACAGCTTCGAATGCATCGGCAACGTGAAAGTCATGCGCCAGGCGCTGGAGTGCTGCCACAAGGGCTGGGGCGTGTCGGTGATCATCGGTGTCGCACCGGCCGGCGCGGAGATCGCGACCCGGCCGTTCCAGCTGGTGACCGGCCGCGTCTGGAAAGGCACTGCCTTCGGCGGCGCGCGCGGCCGCACCGACGTGCCCAGGATCGTGGACTGGTACATGGAAAAGAAGATCAACATCGACGACCTCATCACCCACAAGCTCAGGTTCGAAGACATCAACAAGGGCTTCGACCTGATGCATGCCGGCGAATCGATTCGCTCCGTCGTTGTTTTCTAGTGCGTACATCTCAACACAGAGGCGCAAAGGAGCACAGAGAGGACGCAGAGAAAGGCAGGAAAGGAAGACAGTAGTCGGAAATTGAATTGCGTTCTGTGACGATTGGTTGCGATATGCTGCGCGTAATCATGCGAGTGTTACTATTCCCGTTATCTTTCGGGTTTCCTCTGTGCTCTCTGTGTCTTCTGCGCCTCTGCGTTGAGATTTAGGATTGAGATGAAAACGATCAGCGAACACAAGTGCTTCGGCGGAGTGCAGGGGTACTACGCGCACGCGTCGAAGGAGATCGGGCTGGAGATGAAGTTCGCGGTCTATCAGCCGCCGCAGGCCGCAGTCGGGCAGGGTGCCGGTGCTGTATTACCTCGCGGGGCTGACCTGCACCGAGGAGACCTTCGCCATCAAGGCGGGTGCGCAGCGCGTCGCCGCGGAGCTGGGTTTGATTCTGGTCGCGCCCGATACCAGCCCGCGCGGAGCCAACATTCCCGGCGAAGCGGAATCATGGGACTTCGGGGTCGGTGCCGGTTTCTACGTGGATGCCACCCGCGAACCCTGGTCGAGGCATTACCGCATGTACAGTTACGTCACCCGCGAACTGCCGGAGCTGATCGCGGCGAAGTTTCCGGCGGATCACTCGCGGCAGGGCATCTTCGGCCACTCGATGGGCGGGCATGGCGCGCTGGTCTGCGCGCTGAAGAACCCCGGACAGTACCGCTCGCTTTCGGCGTTCGCGCCGATCGCCGCGCCGATGCGCTGCCCGTGGGGGAAGAAGGCGTTCAAGGGTTATCTCGGTGACGATCAGGCGCGGTGGCGCGAGTACGATGCCAGCGAACTGGTGAAGCGTGCAGCGTTTCCAGGCGCGATCCTGGTGGATCAGGGGCTGGCGGACAAATTCCTGGCGGATCAGCTCTTCCCGGAAGTGTTCGAAGCGGCATGCCGCGATTCCGGCCAGAGGCTTACCTTGCGCCGGCAGGAAGGTTACGATCACGGCTACTTTTTCATTTCGACCTTCATGGAAGACCACCTGCGGCATCATGCTGCGCAACTGAAAGCTTGAATCAAACCAAACCGCGTGAACACGAAGTGTCACGAAGGAAAAAGGAAGTAACACGAAGGAAAACGAAAACGGGATTTCTGTCGATATCATGGCGGACCTACTTTGGGAGCTTGGTCCAGTGCGCGAATCATTGTCCTGGCACCCGTTGGAACCTCGTCCCGATCTGCTTCTCCTTCGTGTTGCCTTCGTGACCCTTCGTGTTGAAAGAGGTGAGTGCTTGAAAAGGAGAGGGCGATGCAGAAACTGCTGATATACCAATCGCTGTGGGCGATGGAACGGCGGCGTCCGGACGGCCAGGAGTGGACGCTCGACCAGAAGCTGAACATGATCCACGAAGCGGGCTTCGACGGTTGCGGCGTGCGCTTCTTCGACTACAAGTACGCGAAAGAAGTCACCGGGTTCCTGCGCGCCCACAACATGACCTGGCAGGCGCAGTGCTACCCGCAGAGAGTGGACGACCTCAAACCCATCCTGGAACACGTCGGGGAACTGGGCGCGGACCACATCAACCTGCAGCCGGACGTGCGGCCCTACTCGCTGCGAGGAGTGCATCCCCTACATCGATGGCTGGCGCCGGCTCGCCCACGATGCCGGCATCCCGATGCATATCGAAACGCACCGCGACCGAATGACCACCGATCTTTTCTTCACCATGCGTCTGCTCGACTGCTTCCCGGACCTGCGTCTGACCGGCGACCTGTCGCACTACGTGGTGGGGCGTGAGTTCGCCTGGCCGATCAGCGAAGTCAACCACGGCTACATGCACCGCATTCTCGACAACTGCTGGGGTTTCCATGGGCGCGTCGCCAGCCGCGAGCAGGTGCAGGTCCAGATCAGCTTCCCGCACCAGAAGGACTGGGTGGATTTGTTCATGGGCTGGTGGGAATACGGCTTCCGGAGCTGGCGCAAGCGCGCGCCGAAGGATGCGACGCTGACTTTCCTGTGCGAACTGGGGCCGAAGGAATACGCGATGACCGGTCCCGACGGATACGAGCTTTCCGACCGCTGGCAGGAAGCCCTGATGATGAAAGACATGATTCGCGCGCTCTGGAACCGCATCGAAGCCGAGGAGCGCTCCGCTCGCGCCGCATGACTCTCGATCTCGAATGGGTCTAAGGCAAGAGCGTTGACGCAAAGGCCGCAAAGAAGAGCAAGAAAGGGCGCAAAGGATTACCGGGAAGAAGTATTGTTCTTACGAAATCACGAAATTCACGAAATTCACGAGATTCACGACATCACGGCCTTTATTGTTCCTTCATCCCTCTGCCTTCATCCTTCATCCTTGCCTCTCCCGCCGGCCGGGCCGTACTGCCTAATCTCGCCTTTGCGGCCATTTTTTATATAAACTACAGCAGCATCGCGGAATTGCATTCGCGGCCGGATTGTGAAGTGGTGTCACTGGTCGTGTTTGTAGCCAAAAACAAGTGCTTCGACACTTGCATAACAACTGGAGGAAATAATGGATACCTTGCATTTCATCAAACGGAGTGCCGCCGTTCTCGGCACCTTGCTGGCTTTTACCGCCGCAGTTCATGCAGCGGATCCTTCGACTTTCCCGGCACCGACCGGTGACAAGAGCATCGTCCCCGCGGGCGCAAAGCTGGAACTCATTTTCGACGGCGGCTGCATGCTGACCGAGGGTGTGGCGGCCGGTCACGACGGGATGATCTATTTCAGCGACATCACGTTCACGAAATTCTGCCGCGACCCATCCGGAAAGTATGCGCAGGCCGGCAATATCTGGAAGTACAACCCGAAGAACGGTGAAACCACGATCTTCCGTTCGCCGAGCGGGATGTCGAACGGTCTGAAATTTGACCGCGATGGCAATATGATCGCGGCGCTTGGTGCGGATTTCGGTGGCCGCATGCTGATCAAGACCGACATGAAGACCGGCAAGAGCATCATCCTGGCCGGACTCTATGAGGGCAAACCGTTCAACGCCCTGAACGACGTGACCATCGACGAGAAAGGGCGCATGTATTTCACCGACCCGCGCTACCTCGGCCATGAACCGATTATGGCCGATGGATTCGCTGCCTACAGACTCGATCCGGACGGCACGGTGACCCGCGTGGCCAGCAACTGCGGCAAGTGCAACGGAATTTTGATCTCGCCGGATCAGAAGACCTTGTACATCGTCAGCAACGACAACGGCTGGCTCGAGTTCCAGAACCTGAAGAAAGGCGAATCCACGGTGCAGAACGCGCACCTGCTCCAGGCCTACGACGTGGATGCGGACGGAAACCTCAGCAATCGGCGCGTGGTGATCGACTACGGCAAGCTGGACAAGCCATGCAGCGGCCCGGACGGCATTCTCGCCGACGTGGACGGCAATATCTGGTTGGCCTCGCGTTGCGAACATCGGCCCGGCGTTCAGGTGATCAGTCCGCAAGGCAAGGAGCTGGCCATATCTCCACCGGCACCGAAATGCCGACCAACATCGGTTTCGGTCGCGGTTCGGATTCCAACCTGTTGTACCTGACCTCGGGCAAGAGCCTTTATAGAATCCGGGTGGGCAAGAAGGGCTATCAGCTCCCCTGATTTCCCGGGGGCCGTAATGGGGTCGCAGGGGCCTTCGAGGTCCCTGCGACTTTTTTTCAGACAGGAGCAGTTTTCATGAGCGTCGCGCAACCCGAACCCGTATCTGCAACGAAGGTCCGCAAGGCCCTTACGGAGACGCAGGTAGAGGCATTCAAACGCAATGGCTACCACTTTCCGCTGCGCGTAATTACGGAAGCCCAGGCGGCTGGATACCGTCAAAAGATCGAGGCGTTCGAGGCCGTGCACGGGCTGGTAATGAGGAACCCCTTTCCGCAACAAGCCGCACCTTGTTTTCAGATGGGCCAACGAACTGATCCGAAATCCGCGCATTCTCGACGCCGTCGAGGACTTGCTGGGTCCCGATCTGCTGGTCTGGGGCAGCAGCTTCTTCATCAAGGAGCCGCATGATCCGGCCTATATTTCCTGGCACCAGGATTCGACTTACTGGGGGCTTTCGCATCCGGACATCGTGACCGCGTGGGTGGCGTTGTCGGTGAGCGATCTGCCTAACGGCGCAATGCGCGTCATGCCGGGCAGCCATCTCAAGGATCAGCTTCCGCACAAGGACACCTTCGCCCAGAACAATCTGCTGACCCGTGGCCAGGAGGTTGCGGTCGAGGTGGATGAGACGCAGGCCGTGGACATACTCCTCAGTCCCGGGCGAGATGTCGCTTCATCACGTTCGCATAGTGCACGGCTCGGAACCCAATCGCGCCGACTACCGGCGAATCGGTATTGCGATCCGTTATGTGCCGACCTATGTGCGCCAGACCGCGGGACCGAAGGACTACGCGGTGCTGGTGCACGGCGTGGACCGTTTCCATCATTTCGATTACGAGCCCGCGCCCCGTGTGGATCTCGGCGCAGAGGAAGTGGCAACACACAAGCGCGTCACCGAAGAGGCGAACAAGATCTTGTATCGGGGAACGGACAAGGTGAAAGAGCAAGGATGAAGGCGGAAGGATGAAGGATGAAGCAAAGTAACATGGTCCTTCCGAGCACCGAGCACTGAGCACCAAATTTCACGGTACTGACAAACACCTATGAGAGCCAACACGTGAGAAATGCAGTGTTCCTCGCGCTGGTGCTCGCGCTTGCCGGCTGCGGGCAGAAAGTGGAGCAAGCGGGTCCGGCGGCGCAGTCGGGGCCTGCGCTGCAATGGAAAATGCAGTCCTACTGGCAATCCGGCACGCTGCCTCAGCAGTTGTTCGAAGGATTTGCCAAACGCGTCGAAGCGCTGTCGGGCGGCCGCATAAAGGTCGAGGCCATGCCCACCAATGCCGTGGTCGCGCCCCCGGAGGCGCTGGATGCGGTCGGCGCCGGCGTGCTCGACGGCCAGAACGGGGGACCGGCCTACTTTACCGGCAAGGATGCTGCCTTCGCACTGCTCGGTGATCCGCAGGGCGCGTTCGAGACGCCATACCAATTCCAGATGTGGATGGAGTACGGCGGCGGCAACGAACTGGCCCGCGAGCTTTACGCGAAATACGACGTTCACTTCGTGGGCGGGGTCTGGTACGGACCCGAGTGCCTGGTTTCGAAGAAGCCGCTGCGCACCTTGGCCGACTTCAAGGGCGTGAAGATTCGCGCGCCGCAGGGGATGAGCGGCGAGATCTTCAGTTTGCTTGGCGCAGCGCCGGTGCAGTTGCCCGGCAGCGAGGTCTACACGGCACTCGAACGCGGCGTTGTGGACGCGAGCGACTGGGGCACGCTGTCGATGAACGAAGATCTCGGCTACCACAAGCTGGCGAAGTACCCGACCTATCCGGGATTCCACTCGATGCCGATGGGCGAGATCTCGATCAACATGAAACGCTGGCAGGCCCTGCCGCCCGAACTGAAGGCGGCGGTAGAGGCGGCCACGCGCGAATTTGCCAGGGAAATGATCCAGCGCAACGAGCTCGCGGACCGCAAAGTGGCCGTCGAAGCGGACCGCCGTTCCTTCGAGGCGATCGACCTGGGCCCGGAAGATCGCCAGAAATTCCGCGAGATCGCCAGGGGTGTCTGGAAAGTGTATGCTTCCCGCAGCCCCATGGCGCAGAAGGTATACGATTCGCAAGTCGCCTTCCTGCAGCAATTGGGACTGTTGAAATAATCGCAGGCTTCGGGACGGCGCCGGGACACCGGTGACGGTCCGCAACTGCGGTGCAACAAGGGGCCTGCAACCCGGCCCCTTTTTTGTTGCACAAAATACAGAAGAGCGGAGGAGGCGCATGCCCGAAGATAACCGCATCGCATGGTTCATGCGCACTGTGGGCGGGGCAGCGAGTTGGCTGTATCTGGTCGTCGTAGGCATCACTGCCTACGAAGTGACGATGCGCTATTTGTTCAATGCACCCACGCTGTGGGTGCATGAGTTGTCGGTCGCCCTGGCCGCGACTTGCTTCGTCATCGGCGGTCCGCTGGTTCACCAGGAACGGAGCCACATCACCATCAGCTTCGTCTATGACCGTATGAGTCCGGTGGTACGGCGCTGGGCGCGCGCTCTGAGCTCCCTTCTTACCCTGGTTTTCTGCGGCTTTCTGACCTACGCCACGTTCGTCCAGGCGGGACATGCGCTGAAAGTCATGGAGAAGACGGGGACCGCGCTCAATTGGCCGATTCCGGTCTACCTCAAGACCTTGTTCGCGGTATGCGCGGTGGTGATGACCCTTCAGACGCTGTTGCATCTCGCTCGCGACGTGGCCGTACTGCGCGACAGGGCGGGCGGCGCATGAGCATCGAACTGATCACGATCCTCATGTTCGGCGCCATGCTGGTACTGCTGGCGCTCGGGCTGCCGCTCGCTTTCGTCACCGGTTTGATCGGCGTGGTCTTCACCGTCGGACTGTTCGGCATGAGCGGCCTTCAGCTCATCGCGAGCCGCATCTACAGTTTCATGAACGAATATGCGCTCGTATCGGTGCCGATGTTCATCATGATGGCCTCGCTCCTGGAACGCTCCGGCGTGGCGAAAGACCTGTTCGACGCCATGCGCGTATGGGCCGGGCGGCTTTCCGGCGGACTCGCGATCCAGACCATGATTGCCGCCACGATCATGGGTGCGATGACCGGCATCATCGGCGGGGAGATCGTGTTGCTCGGGTTGATCGCGCTGCCGCAGATGCTGCGGCTGGGCTACGACCGCAAGCTTGCCATCGGAACGATCTGTGCCGGTGGATCGCTGGGGACGATGATCCCGCCCTCGATCGTACTCATCATCTATGGGCTCACGGTCAACGTGCCGATCGGGGAACTGTTCGTGGCCAACCTCGTGCCCGGGCTGATCCTGTCCGCGGTGTACATGGTTTACATCTTCGTTCGTTGCCAGATCAATCCCCGGCTGGGTCCTCCTGCGCCGGAATCCGAGAGAAACGTCCCGTTCTCGCACAAGCTCGGCCTGCTCAGGGGGCTGGCGCTGCCGCTGCTGGTGATAGGCGCAGTGCTCGGCACCATCTATCTCGGCATCGCGTCGGTGACCGAAGCTGCGGGCATGGGTGTGGTCGGTACGATGATTGCCTCGGCAATCCGCCGCGAATTGAGCTGGAGGGCGATACGCGAGTCGCTCAGGCAGACCATGCACACCTGCGGCATGTTGCTGTGGCTGTCTTTTGGCGCGACAGCAATGATCGGCGTGTACAACCTTGCCGGCGGACCGGCCTTCGTGAAAGAGCTTTTCACCGGACTTGACCTGCCGCCGGTCGCGATCGTGCTGCTGATGATGGCAATCCTGGTGGTGCTCGGTTGCGTGATGGACTGGGTCGGTATCTGCCTGCTCACCATGCCAATCTTCGTGCCGATCGTGGTCGCGCTCGGCTACAGCCCGGTGTGGTTCGGGGTGATGTTCTGCCTGAACATGCAGATCTCGTATCTGACACCGCCTTTCGGCCCCGCGGCGTTCTACCTCAAAGGCGTCGCGCCGCCGGACATTTCCCTGAACGAAATTTTCGCCTCGCTCTGGCCGTTCATCATCCTGCAGGCGATCGTGCTGATGTCGGTGCTGTTCGTCCCGGACATCGCCATGTGGCTACCTTCTCTCAACGATTGATTGGCCACAGAGGACACAGAGAACACAGAGGAGGAGCAAAAGACAACCGCCAGGATGCCGGGAGCGCGAAGAGTGAACGACAAGGAATCGAGACAATTCTTGGTGATACATTGGGCTTCCTCTTTCAGATGATTTTCTTGGTTTTTCTCTCTGTGACCTCTGTGTCCTCTGTGGCAGAAATGGTTTATCCATGAAATTCCGGGCGGCAGTGCTGAACAAGGTCAACGAGCCGATGACGCTCGACACGCTGGAGATGTCGGCACTCGCGCCTGCCGACGTGCTGGTGCGGGTCAAGGCCAGCGGACTGTGCCACACCGATCTCGAAGTGATCCAGGGCTCGCTCGCGTATCCGCTGCCGATCGTGCTCGGCCACGAGGGCGCCGGGATCGTCGAGGCGGTGGGCAGCGATGTCACGCAGGTGAAGCCCGGCGACCACGTGATTCTTTCCTGGAACCCGCACTGCGGACACTGCTTCTACTGCGAGCGCGACCTGCCGATCCTGTGCGAGCCGTTCTCCCGCAATCAGCCGAAGGGCTTGCTGCTGGACGGAAAGTCCAGAATGAGCCGCGGCGGCGAACAGGTTCACCACTATTCGGTCACCTCGACGCATGCCGAGTACACGGTGGTGCCGGAATCCGGCGCCATTGCCGGTGCCGAAGGACATTCCGTTCGACCGTGCCTGCATCATCGGTTGCGGCGTCATGACCGGCGTGGGCGCGGCCGTGCGCAAGGCCAGGGTCGCAGCGGGTTCCAACGTCGTGGTCATCGGCTGCGGCGCGGTGGGACTGAACGTGCTGCAGGGCGCGAAGCTGGTCGATGCCGGCCAGATCATCGCGGTGGATGTCGGCAAGGTCAGGCTCGATCGCGCGCGCCATTTCGGAGCCACCCATGCCGTGGACGCGTCGAGCGGCGACGCGCTGGACCAGATCAGGGCGCTGACCGAGGGCCGCGGCGCGGATTACGTGTTCGAGGCGGCCGGCAACAAGAACACCTTCCGGCTGGCGGTCGAGGCGGTCCGGCCCGGCGGCGACGTCGTCTGGCTCGGCAAGGTCAACGTCAACGAGGAAGTCAGTTTCCGCTGGGGTTCGCTCATGGGCGAGAGCGCGCATCGTGCGCTCCAGCTACGGCGATGCCCGCCCGCGCCGCGACTTTCCCGTGGATCGTGCGCGAGTACCTCGATGGACGGCTCAAGCTCGACGAACTGATCACCAAGCGCATCAGACTCGAAGACATCAACGACGGCTTCGCCTCCCTCGCCCGCGGCGAAGGCATCCGCACCGTCGTCATGTTCGACTAACAGTTCAAAGACCCTTCTTGCAACGCAAAGGACGCAGAGGTGCACGAGAGGAAAGTCCAAAGGAAAGAATCAGGACGAGAGAATCTCCATGAATCGGCAGTCCCGGCATCGAGACGTCTATGATGATCCAGCTGGTGCCCGACTTTGCGAAACGCGTACCGAAGTATCATCTTGCATCTGAGCAAGTTGCAGTTCCGTTTGGTTTTCCTTCGCGTACCTTTGCGTCCATCTGCTGTTGAACCTGAGATCTCTGATGGCTGACGTTGCCAGGTTTCAGAGCATCCGCCGATGCAACCGGGCTGGATCGACGCACCGCACCGGATGGCGGAGCTTGGCGATCTGAAGCTCGAGTCCGGCGAGGTGATCCGGGACTTACCGCCAGTCGTACGTCACCCACGGCGAGCTCAACGGCGACAAGTCGAACGCGATCCTGATCTGTGCGTCGCTGACCGGCAATCACCACCGGCTGGATTTTCTGATCGGCGACGACAAGGCGTTCGATCCCTCGCGTTATTTCATCGTGTGCACGGACCCGATCGGCAACGGCCTGTCCACGTCGCCGTCGAACAGTGCCCGGCAAGCCAAGGATGCAGTTTCCACGCTTCACCATTCGCGACATGGTGAATGCCCAGCACCAGTTGCTGTACCGGGCAACTCGGCATCGTCGGGCTGCACGCGGTGGTGGGCGCTTCGATGGGCGGAATGCAGGCACTGCAGTGGGCGGTGAGCCATCCGGGCTTCATGCGCACCGTCGTGGCGATGACGCCGATGGCCAAGACCGCTCCGTGGGCGGTGCTGATCACGGAGACGGCGCGCGTCCTGCCTGATGGCCGATCCGGCGTGGACCGGCGACGGATTCAGCGTGGTACCCGAGCGTGGCTGGCGCGCCTACGCCGGACTGATGACCGCGCTGCTGTCGCGCACGCCGATGGCGCTCGCCGAGATTTCTTCCGGATTGCGCCGAAGCGCACCTGTGGTTCGAACGCCTGTTTGCGCAGAATCGTGCATTGGGCTTCGACGCGCACGACTACCTCTATCAGTCCTGGGCTTACGAGGCGCACGACGTCGGCACGACGGCAGGCTTCGCCGATACCGCCGGCGCGCTCGCTGCGATCAAGGCGAAGACGCTGGTACTGGCGCCGCCGCTCGACTTGTTCAATCCGGCGCAATCCGCGCGCGACGCCGCCGCCGCGATCCCGGGCGCCCGATTCGTCGAGATTCCTTCTGTGCAGGGCCACCAGGCCGCCACCAGCACCAAGGCCGAGGACGCGGCGTTCCTGAATCGCATCATCGGCGATTTTATGAATGCCTGAAACTCAAAACCTTTGGCCACAGAGGACACAGAGCACACAGAGGAAGAACATGAACGACTGAGCTCGATAATAGTCTGGGAAGTTATCGCGACTTTCTCTCAGCGAGGCATCTCTCGTACATGTCGGGATGCGTTCTTTCACGCATTTCTCTGTGATCTCTGTGTCCTCGTGGCAGATCGTCTTATTCGGAGGAGAAACCATGATCGTCGATCACCGCACTTACGCAATAAAGCCGGGCAAGCTGAACGAATTCGTAAAGCTGTATGAAAAGGAAATGCTGCCATTGCAGCTCAAGTATCTCGGCCACTGCGTCGGCTGGTACGTGAGCAACGACATTGGTCCGCTGTCGCAGATCGTGCACATGTGGGCTTACAAGAACCTGGCAGACCGGGAGGAGCGGCGCGCCCGCCTGGCACAGGACCCGGGTTTCGCGCCCTACCTCGCCAAAGCGCAGCCGCTTCTGGACAGCATGGAGAACAAGATCCTCCAGCCCGCTCCGTTCTTCACGTTGCCGGAAATGAAGGGCTGAGACCACCTCACTACGGCAAGATCTCACCACGAAGACACGAAGGACACGAAGAAACGCAAAGGAAAGCAAGATATCAAATTTGGTTTTATTACACTGTTTGCGACACGACCGGACATTTGGCTTTCACTGAAAATTCGTTTTCCAGGTGAACCTTCGTGTTCTTCGTGTCTTCGTGGTGAGCTGTTCGGTCAATCCGCAAGGAGATAGTCATGAGAACGCATCAACTGGCATTGACGGTGCTGCTGGCTGCCGCCAGCGGGCTCGCACTCGCGCATCATGGCCGCCTGCAGGACCACTTGCTGCGCGGCACGATACTCAGTTACGGCATCTACGGCACCGGGTCCGGGGCGTTTCTGCAGCGCACCGCGCATGCTCCGGGCGGCCCGGCCGGGATCGAGCTTGTCGAACAGACAACCATCCTGGCGGCACAACCCGGAACGCGTTTCGGGTTTTGCGTGAGCGTCACTGGCGCACTGGACGACGGGGACCTCGATCTAGAGAAAGTCATATTGCATCCCCCGGTGTTTGGCGCGGATGGTACGGTTTCGACCGGTTACGAGCAGGAGATCGAACTGACCGCCGCCGGGGGCGAGGCGATTGCCTGCCTCGGGCATACGTTGGAAAGCGAGGCCGAGGCGGTGCCGGGAAGGTGGACGGTCAGGCTGATGGCGGCCGACCAGGTGATCGCCGAGAAGAATTTCGAGCTGCGTTAGTCGTGATCCAACTTTCGGTAACGATGCATGAACGTGCGAAACGGAGGAAGCGATGAAAACGGAACTGATGTACCTGGTTTGGGTAACGGTGTTGACGGCACTGATCTGGGTTCCCTACATCCTCGACCGGGCCATGGTGTGGGGTCTGCTGGACACGGTGGGCTATCCGGAGCATCCGAAGGCGCAGTCGCCGTGGGCGCAACGCATGATGAAGGCACACGACAACGCGATCGAAAATCTCGTTGTTTTCGCCGCCCTGGTGTTGGTGGCGCAGGATCTGGGCGTCAGCAATGAGGCGACGGTCATGGCGTGCATGGCCTATTTCTGGGCGCGGGTGGTTCATCTTCTGGCCTATACGTTCAAGGTGCCCTGGGTGCGCACGCTCGCCTTCGTTGTCGGATTCGCTGGACAGATGACGCTGGCCTGGCAAGTTCTGTGTGTTGCGAGGCTCCCTGCGTAACAAAATAAACGGGCAGGGTGTGAACCCTGCCCGTTTGGTTGCAACGGCAGTTGATGAGTACGCAGCGACCGGATTGCCGGGCGAACCGGTGACACCCACCAGCTTGAGCGGCGCCCAGGAGAACAGGAACTCGTAGGCCTTGTCGGCGGACAGGTCGTCGAGATCGAGGTTCTCGAAATTGTAGATGCCGCGTCTTACCACCAGGTTCATGTGTCAGTAAGCGAACGTTTCCGGCGCGCCAGGAGCTTTCCTGTGTAACATCTCGTACGTCTTCTCCAGACACGCATCCGCGCTCAGCCCACGCGCGCCGCCGATACTTGTTTCTGTCAACTATGCCAGGCCCACAGCCGTTGAACGGCGGCAGCTATCCCACTTAACTTATGGAGGCATTGATAATGAAGCTGTCCACCATCACGTATCTTGTCGTCCTTTCAGTTCTGTTCAATGTGTCAATCGCGCAGGCCGAAGACAGGGACAAGCCCGGTTCGTGTCGTGCAGATGTCGAGAAGCTTTGCAAAGGTGTTCAGCCCGGCGGCGGCCGCATCACAATGTGCATGAAAGAGCACGAGTCGGAGCTCTCGCCGGGGTGCCGTGAAGCGATTGCCGGGGCGAAGAAGCAAATCGAGGAATTCGCGGAAGCCTGCAAGCCGGATGCGGAAAAGTTGTGTAAAGGCGTGCAACCGGGTCAAGGACGCATTGCGCGCTGCCTGGTCGAGCACAAGAGCGAACTGTCCGCCGGTTGTCGCGAGAAAATCGCGCGGGCGGAGAGCCGGCATCCCTGCATGAAGGATGTCTCGACCTTCTGCAAAGGTGTGCAGCCGGGCGAGGGACGCATCGCCCAATGCCTGAAGAGCCACGAGGCGGAGCTGTCGGCTGAATGCAAGGCGCATTACCTGCAGGAACACGGCGGCGAAAACAAGTAACCGCCCCTCTCCCCGCCCCTCTCCCGCGAGGGGAGAGGGAGTCCTAAAGCCAAAACAGCGAAGCACGCCCGGCTGACGCGCTTACATTTTGAAGTTCGTTTTCCCTCTCGCGACGGAATGCTGCCTTGTACTTGACGCGACTCCCTCTCCCCTGGCGGGAGAGGGCCGGGGGAGAGGGGGTTACTTCCCTGCGCTTGACGCCCAGTTCTTCATCAGCATGTTGGACGGGAAATTCTCGTCCACCAGTTTCCTGGCGGTTTCCGCACCCGCCACCGGCAATCCCTTCGGGTCGAGCACGCCGATCTGCACCAGCACCGAGGCCTGGTCCCAGTAGATGTGCTCGTGGTAGAGCTTGTCGCCGCGGAAATTGACGATCGCCACCAGCGGGATCTCCACGTACTTGCCGGTCGGCGGGATGCCGGGCAGCATCCAGTCGATCTCGATGTCGTGGGTGAAGCAGAACAGCATCTCGTCGACCAGCCGGTCGGCGCCGATGGTGCGCGAGATCGGGATGAGCTTGGTGTCCTTGGGCGTCTTCGGGATGAAGTGGTGCTTGTAGAAGCGCTTCAGATGCTCGTGACCGATGCCGCCGGTGAGGGTCGGGATGTGATTGACATAGGGCTCGGCCACCATGGTCTTCATGGTCGCGTCCACGTCGCGGGTGCCGAACTCGTGCATCGTGTGCAGTTCCCACAGCGCCGAGAGGTCGTAGTGCGGGCCCATCACCTTTCGAAACAGCGCGATCGAGCGCGAGTGCGCCATCATCGAAGCCGGGCGGTCGTAATGCATTCCGCCGGTGCGTGCGAACGCGTGGTCCACTCCGGGATAGACGTAGATCTCGATCTCCGGACGGCCTTTGAACGCCGCCTTGATCTTCTCGACGGCTTCCGGGGGCGCGTACTTGTCGTTGGCGGCGAAGTGCAACACCATCGGCACCTTGATCCTCGCGGCTTCCTTCAGGTACTGGTCGATGGTCACGCCGTAATAGCCGACCGCGCAATCCACGCCGGAGCGCGCCGCGGCGAGATACGCCAGCCGCCCGCCCAGACAGAAGCCGATCGCGCCGACCTTGCCCGCGACTTCCGGCCGGGTGCGCAGCACGCCGCACCGCCGCCGTGATGTCCTCCACGCCCTTGTCGGTGTCGAAGCGCTGGAAATAGTCGAAGGCCTTCTTCCAGTCATCCTCGGTGTAGCCCAGCTCGACATCCTTGTCGAGGCGCCAGAACAGGTCGGGCGCCAGCACCACGTAGCCTTCCTCGGCGTAGTAGTCGGCGACCTCGCGAATGTAGGCGTTGATGCCGAAAATTTCCTGGCACAGCACTATGCCCGGCCCTTTGCCCGATGCGGGAATGGCGAGGTAACCCCTTAACTTTGCCGCCGTCCGCGGCCTTGATCTCGATCCACTGTCCTGTGACGTTTGGCCCGGCCATTTCTGCTCCTCTCGATTCCCGGTTTGCCGATTGCAGCGCGACTAGCGCCGGAGCGACCTTTTAACCCGCCCGGGCGCGCCATGTCAAACCGCCGGCATCGCGCCAAGCCGCGTCTGGCGCGGGGTTCGGCTTGACAAAAGAGACCCTGGCACCTAGATTCAAGCGGGTCTTTCGCCACAACAACAATTCCGGCGAATCCGCGTTGCGGCGTCGCCGGAAAGCACTCAACTTTACCTTGGGGGGATCACCATGAATTCGTTTACGCGCCGCCGCTTTCTGCGGGCGACGGGTGCAGCGGCGCTGTCCGCGCCGTTCGCCGGTTCGCTGCTCACCGCTTCCGAGGCTTCCGCGCAGTCCGGCAAGGTATTGACGATCGCCTACAACGTCGCGCTGCCCTCGTGGGATCCGACTACGGGTCCGTCCGCGGTGAATCCGACCATCCAGACGTTCTACAAGTCGGTGTTCGATTCCTACATAGACCAGAATCCCGATCTGTCCTTCAAGCCCGGGCTGCTCACCAAGTGGGGCTGGAACAAGGAGAAAACCAAGATCGAGATAGAGGTGCGCAGAAACGCGTTGTGGCACGACGGCACGCCGGTCACACCGGCGGACGTGGTCTGGTCGCTGGAACGCGCGGGCGATCCGGCGAGCGGCAACCCGATCCAGTTCGTGTGGGGAAAGATCGGCAACTTCAAGGTCGTGGCCAGACCATCACCGGCGACGTCAAGGAATTCGAGCCGGCACTGTTCAAGTGGATGGCGTTTCTCACCGGCTACGTGCTGCCGCAGAAAGCCTATACCGCGGCCGGTGCCGCCGGCTGGGAAAGCAAGCCGATAGGCAGCGGCCCGTACATGGTCGAGAAGTTCGAGCGCAATGCCTACATCCGCCTCAAGGCCTTCCCCAAATACTGGGGGCCGAAGCCGGAATTCGAAACCGTGGTGTTCAAACTGGTCGGCGATGCCTCGGCGCGCGTGGCGGAAATCGAGAGCGGCTCTTCCGACCTCACCCTGGAAGTGCCGTACGAGGAGTTCGACCGCCTTACCAAGAAGGCCGGATTTACCGGCGTCGTGCACCCGGTGTCGGACATCGGCATGATCTTCATCTCCAATCGCGAGCCGATGCTGGACAAGAACGTGCGCCTGGCGATGATCCATGCGATCGACAAGGAATCGATCGTGGACAAGCTGTTGCGCGGCTACGGCACGGTGATCCACACCCTGCAGGCGCCGCAGTACGCAGCTTACGATCCTTCGATCACGGTCAAGTACGATCCGGAGCTTGTCGAAGAACCTGCTCGCGGCTTCCGGTTACTCGACGTCCAAGCCGGTGAAGTTCACCATCCAGACTACGCGCGGCTTCAAGCCCAAGGACTACGAAATGATTCAGGCGATCGTCGGAATGTGGCGCAAGGTCGGCATCGAGGCGGACATCGAGACTTACGAGATTGCCAAGCACTTCGAATTGCGCACCCGCCACGCGCTGGCGCCGGCAGCGTTCTACAACTGGGGCAACTCGATCGGCGATCCTTCCACTTCGACAGGCTTCGCCATGTTCAGCCATTCGCCGCACTCGGCCTGGAAGACCGAGGACGTGGACAAGCTGATCGGCCCGCTGTGGGGCGAGCAGGACGAAGCCAAACGCATCGCCGGCTACAAGGCGGCCGATCGCTACATCGCCGAGCAGGGCTACATCATTCCGCTGCTGCAGTACTTTCAGCCGGTGCTGCATCGGAGCAACATCAAGTTCACGCCTCACGTCGCCGGCTTCATTCTCCCTCAGGCAATACAGCCTGCCTAAACCATTACACCCAACGCAGAGGCGCAGAGGACGCAGAGAGCACAGAGGAAGAACCTGATAGACGAACGGCTACGAACAATAGGAAGGGATGGCGCGCTAAGTGGACACCTTTTGCACTTTCGCACTTGGCCATCGTTTCCTGTCGCGTTTTCTCGGCGTTCTTTGTGCCCTCGCGCCTCTGATCGTTCGGGTTTAATGTCCATCAACTACCTGGTAAAGCGCCTGCTTTGGGCACTGCCGACCTTGTTCGGGGTGGCGGTGGTGGTGTTCGTGCTGGTGCGGGTGGTGCCGGGCGATCCGATCGCAATGATGTTGCCGCCCGGCGCCACGCAGGAGGATGTCGGCCGCTTGCGGGCGTCGTACGGTCTGGATGCGCCGATCGCGAAGCAGTTCGTGGTGTGGAGCGGCAATGTGCTGAGGGGCAATTTCGGCGCATCCATCAGCCTGCGCGACCAGGTGCTGCCGTTGATCCTGGGTCGGTTGCCCGCCACTCTCGAACTGGTGGCGGTTGCAGTCGCTACGGCGTGCGTGCTGGCCACACTGCTGGCAGTGCTCGGCGTGTATTTCCGCGGGCGCTGGCCGGAACTGGCGGTGGACGGCGTCACCGGCTTCACCCTCGCGATTCCCGATTTTCTCTGGGGTCTGATTTTCATCCTGGTGCTCGGCGTGCTGGTGCCGGTGCTGCCGATCTCGGGCCGCGTCGATCCGACGGGCGCGTTCGATCCGGCGACCGGTTTCTACGTCATCGAGGCGTTGCTTACGCTGCAGTTCGCGGCGCTTGCCGATCTCCTGAAGCACATCGTGTTGCCGGCGGCGGCGCTGGCCCTGCCGCTCGCCGCCGCGCTCACCCGCGTGCTCAAGGGTTCGCTGGCGGACGCAATGAATCAGGACTACGTCACGCTGGCGCGGGTGAAGGGTTACTCGCGGTTGCGCACACTGTGGCAGGTGGCGTTGCGCAACGCGCTCATCCCGACGGTCACGCTGACCGGCGTGCAGTTCTCGTTCCTGATCGGCGGCACGGTGTTGATCGAGCACCTGTTCTCCTACCCCGGCATCGGCAACCTCGCCATCGCTGCTGTGATCCAGCGCGACCTGCCGCTCATCCAGGGACTGGTGCTGACCTTCGCGGTGCTGTTCATCCTCACCAACCTGACCGTGGACATGACTTACTCCGCGCTCAACCCCAAGGTGAAGCAGGGATGATGTCGCTCGTCGTCTGGCGCAATCCCCGGGTGGCATTCGGCATCCTGGTGGTACTGGCACTGACGATCGCGGCGGTCGGCGCGCCGTGGCTGTCGCCGCACGATCCGCTCGAGCAGGATCTGCTCAATTCCTTCCAGGCAGCCCGCGTGGTCCGGTGGCGACGCGGCGCACCCTCTCGGAACCGACAGCCTCGGCCGCGACATCCTTTCCCGGCTGATATACGGCGCACGCGCCGCGCTCATCGTCGCGTTCGTCGCCGCGTTGTTTGCGGGACTGCTGGGCACCGCCCTGGGCCTTGCCGCCGGTTACTTCGGCGGCCGGCTTGATGTGGCGATTTCGCGATTGGTGGATGTGTGGATGAGTTTCCCTTCGGTGCTGCTGTGCATTGTGCTTGCCGCCGTGCTGGGGGCAGGGCTGCACACGGTGGTGATTGCGATCATCGTCATCGACTGGACGCGCTTCTGCCGCGTGGTGCGGGCGGAGGTGATGGTGCAGAAGAGCCACGATTACGTCGCTTCTGCGATCACCATCGGGCTGTCGTCGTCGCGCGTGCTCGGCAGCGAGATCCTGCCCAATGTCGCGCCGCTGCTGCTTACGCTGTTCACGCTGGAGATGGGTATCGCCATCGTGGTCGAGGCGATCCTGTCGTTCGTCGGGCTTTCGGTTTCCTCGGGCGTGCCGACCTGGGGAGGGATCATCCAGGAGGGCCGGCTGTACGTGAACCAGGCGTGGTGGCTGATGGCGTTGCCGATGACCTGCATAGTGGTGGCGGTGCTCGGGCTGAATGCGCTCGGCGACGGCCTTCGCGGCTGCGCTCGACCCGGTGAAATCGAAATGACGGCGTTGCTCGACATCCGCGACCTGGAACTGCGCTTGAATGCGCGCCCGCCCGTACGGCTGCTGCGCCGTGTTTCACTCGCGGTGCAAGCGGGACAGATCGTCGGACTGGTCGGGGAATCCGGCGCCGGCAAGACCATGGTGGGCCGCGTAGTGCTCGGCATCGCGCCGGCCAACTCGCGCGTGACCGGGGGTGCCGTGGTATTCGACGGCCGTGACATCACGCACCTGTCGGAGTCGGGCCGCCGCCATCTGCTCGGGCGCGAGATCGCCTTCATACCGCAGAACCCGATGACTGCCCTCAATCCGGTCGAACGCATTGAGCCGCAGATGACCGACGTCCTGCGCATGCATCTGGGCATGTCCCGCGACGCAGCTCATGGCCGGGTGTTGGCGCTGCTGCGCGAAGTGCGCCTCCGCGAGCCCGAAAAGGTTCTGCGCCAGTACCCGCACGAGCTTTCCGGCGGCATGCGCCAGCGCGTGCTGATCGCGATTGCGTTCGCCTGCAAACCCAAGCTGGTCATCGCCGACGAGCCGACCACCGCGCTCGACGTGACCGTGCAAAAGCAGATCCTGCGGCTGATCAGGGAACTGCAGCGCAATTCCGGTACCGCGATCCTGTTCATCACCCATGATCTCGGCGTGGTGGCCAAGCTTTGCGATCACGTTACCGTGATGCACGGCGGCCGCGTGCTGGAATCCGCTCCTGCGGCGCAGCTCTTCTCGAATCCCGCGCACGACTACACCCGCGCGCTGTTCGCCGCCACGCCGCGATTCGACCGCCCGGGAGACTTGCTGCAGCCGATCCCTGCGGCGCTGACGCAGCGGTTGGATGAAGAAGTGCACGCGCTCGATGCGCATGTACGCCGCAACGGTGGATAAAGAAACGGCGCCATGTGGCGCCGTTTCGATTGATGCCTTGCCTGAAACTCAGGAGCGGCCGAAAGTTCTTTGGCTTTGCTCATGTTTTTCGGCGGATCCTTCATGAAGGCCGCCATCGCCTTGTCGCTGCTGAAACAGTAGGTCTTGCCGTCCGAACCGGTCATGTTTATCGAGCAGTTGGTCTGGACATGTTTGCCGTTGGCGAGGCCCCAGGCGCATTCGTTGCCGTACTCGGCGACTCGAGTTCCGTCGCGCACGACGCTGCCTTCGTTGTTGGCGGCGATGTCGCTACTGCGGCCTGCGGTGGGGTTGTCGCTGGCGCGATCGTCGGCGGCAATTGCCGACATCGAGCAGGCAAGCAGCCCTGCGGCGAATAGTGAAGTGATGCTACGCATATTGGTAATCTCCTTGATTAAATACCGTTCGTGACAGGATTGTTCGTAACGGAATATGGAGTCGCAGGAAGGTAGGCGCTGCCCACTGCAGAAATGCGAGCAGTTTTTGGTGACCTGTCTCCCGCTTGAGGCAATCTTTTACTCGGTGGAACAGGTACCCTCTATGCGCTAACGAACATAAGAAAAAGATGCAGCCCATTGATTGCCGTTACGCCCGCGGCAAATGGAAGCATGCGTCGAGCCCGGGCGCCCGCGCGCCGACGCCGTAGAAAGGCAAGCCAACTTCATGAAAGACAGAAACAAACTCAGTTACGAAATGGCCGCTTGATGGCGCTTCTCGATGCGCAGGAAGCTGACACTGCGATTGCCGGATCGTGCGGCAGAATCGCCATTCGGCAGGGCTCCGCCGCTTACGACCTTTTCCGCGATGTGGATCTGCGCATGGAGCCCGGCGAGTCTGTAGGCATTGTCGGTGAATCGGGTTCGGGCAAGACTTCGCTGGCGCGCACGTTGCTGCGCCTGTATGAACCCACCGCGGGCAGCCTGTACTTCGAAGGCCGCGACATCACGCATCTCGGGACAGGATCAACTGCGTCCCCTGCGCAGCCGCATCCAGTTCATCTTTCAGGACTCGTTGTCGTCGCTGAATCCACGCCACCGCATCGGCACCATACTTTCGCAGCCACTTGCTGGCCTACGGCCGGGTGGCTAACCGGCGCGAAGGCTGGCGCGAAGCCTGTGCGCTGCTGGAGCGCGTCGGCCTGCCCACGGCGTTTGCCGAGCGTTTCCCGGACGAGCTCTCCGGCGGACAGCGCCAGCGTGTGGGCATCGCCCGCGCGATCGCTCTCAGGCCGGCGCTGGTGGTCGCCGACGAAGTGGTGTCGGGGCTGGACGTCTCCACCCAGGCGCAGATCCTGACGCTGCTCAGGGAACTGAAACAGGAGGACTCGCTGATCTTCATCAGCCATGACCTGTCGGTGGTGCGGGTGCTGTGCGACCGGGTGCTGGTGATGCGACAGGGGGAGGTGGTCGAGTCCGGAACGTGCGCCGAGCTTTTCGCCGCTCCCGCACACGATTACACTCGCAGTCTGCTCGACGCCATCCCGCTGCCCGATCTCGATCCGGACTGGGTCACCCGCGGCACGGAACGCGAACAAGATGAAGAAGGAAAGGAGATGGGGGGAATGAAGATCGAGGGAGCGATGGCACTGGTGACCGGCAGCAACCGGGGCATCGGCAGCGAATTTCGTCAGGCGCTGATCAACGCGAGGCGCCAAAGGAATCTAGCATCCGGCGCGCGATCCATCGAAAGTGGCGGATCTGGTCGCGACCTACGCCGACAAGGTCATGGCGTTGCAACTCGACATTACCAACGACGCACAAATGGCGGCGGCAGCGCGAAATGGCAAAGACGTGACACTGCTGATCAACAACGCCGGCGTCAATCTCCAGACCGGCTCATTGCCGGAAAGAACGCGGATAACGCGCGCGCGGAGATGAATACCAATTTTTTCGGTACGCTCTCGCTGTGACCCGCGCGTTCGCATCGATGCTCGGGCGCAACGGCGGCGGTGCGATCGTAAACATGCTGTCGATTCTGTCGCGCGTGTCGATGCCGGCATCGGCTCTTGTGCGCGTCGAAGGCTGCGGCGCTCAGCATGACGCAGGGCGTACGCGCCGAGTTGGCAAAGCAGCGAACGTTGGTGGTCGGCGTGATGCCGGGTGCAATCGATACCGACATCGCGCGTGACTTCCAGGGGCCTAAGGAAACGCCGCTCGACGTTGCCAATGCGGCGCTCGATGCAGTGGAAGCCGGCGAGGAGGATGTGTACCCGGCGAGGCAGGCGCAGGGCGTCGCCGCGGGATTGAAAGCCAATCCGAGGGCCGTGGAAAAGGAGTTCTCGGCGTATCTGCCTGGTTGATCCCGTAGGTGGGGCCGTCGTGGAAACGCTTGACTGGCTGAGGACAACGCTCTTGTTCGTCGCATCGGCGGTCGCCGAGATGTCGGCTGCTACCTGCCCTACCTCTGGCTGCGCAAGGACGGCTCCGCGGGCTGGTTGTTCCCGGTGCCTTGACCTTGACAGTTTTCGCGTGGCTGCTGTCGCTGCACCCGGCCGCAGCGGGCCGGGCGTATGCGGCTTACGGCGGCGTTTACGTGGCGGCCGCGATCGCTGTGGCTGTGGCTGGTGGAAGGCCATCAACCGGATCGCTGGGATCTGATCGGCAGCGCCGTCGCGGTCGGCGGCTGGCGATCATCATGTTCGGCCCCCGCGTCTAGTCCCGTAACAGAATGGTTAGGCAGGTCCTTTTTTCGGCGCTTCCGCCGTGACGCTCTTCGCGTTTTGTTTCCTCAATTTCTTCGCTCGTTTAGCTGCCCCTGCGAGATCCTTCTTGGCTCTTTGTTTCCTTCGCCTGGTGTGCAGCATCTCAGTGTGACTCAATGGAATCTCCGTTCGACGAACTGTTGAATGTCGCATTAGTTTGATCCGATTTCCGCGCACTTGGCTAACCCAGGTCGGCCGTATGCGCGACCTGTCAGAGAGTAACCCAGAGCGGCCATCAGATCACGAGCCTCGCAGTTGGCAGTTACGCACATGGGTCCCTTCGTCCTGGGAAAACAGGCAAGTTGGCGTTTCTTCAGGTCTTTACACGTGCCGTAGCCAGGTCCGCGGCTCTACGATCTAACGGCAGTAATTTTTCTTCATATGTGACCTGACGCACAAAGACTACGGCAAGCAACACGCGTATGGTGGCCGGATGCTGCACGAATTCCTCACCACCAACCGGATCGAATTGATCGACCGATGCAGGCAAAAGGTCACGCGCCGGTCTGCGCCCAAAGCGACTGACGCTGAGCTGGAGCACGGCGTACCGCTCTTCCTCGACCAGCTTATCAGAGACGCTGCACGTGGAGCAGACGTTCGGCGCCATGCGAAGCCGCGAAATTCCCGATGTATCGGACGGCGAACACCCGGGTGTGACCGAAATTGGCGTAACAGCGGCGCTGCATGGGCGCGAGCTGTTGCAGCAGGGGTTCACGGTTGACCAGGTTGTTCACGACTATGGCGATCTCTGCCAGGCAGTAACGGAACTGGCTTTCGAAGACGGTGCGGCAATCAAGGTCGACGAATTTCGAACTCTCAACCGCTGCCTCGACAACGCAATCGCCGATGCCGTCACGGAATTTTCTAGCCGGCGGGATTCCTCGATGGCGGGAGAAGAGCGTTCAGCAGTTAAACGAACGTCTGGGATCTCTGGCGCACGAACTGCGAAACTTTGTTCATACGGCAACGCTCGCGGTTACTGCCATCAAGGCCGGCAATGTGGGTTGAACGGGGAGACGGGCGCCGTACTGGACCGCAGCCTGATAGGATTGCGCAATCTCATAGATCGATCCCTCGCCGACGTTCGGGTAACAGCCGGATTGCCTGCACGACCCAACGGATCTCCCTTGCGGACTTCTTCGCCGATGTCGCAATCTCCGCGTCACTTGAGGCGCGGTCACAGGAATGCGACTTCACTGTTCCGATGTCGACAAGGGAATTGCGGTGGATGTGGATCGGGACATGCTCTTGTCGGCCGTTGGAAACTTGCTTCAAAATGCGTTCAAGTTCACGAAGCACCATACGGAAGTCACATTGAGCGTCCGGGCGATCCGCGGATCGCATTCTGATCAAGGTCGAGGATCATTGCGGCGGCCTTCCGCCGGGCGCCGCGGACAAAATGTTTCTGCCGTTCAAGCAGAACGGACAAGGAAAATCCGGACTCGGACTCGGACTGTCAATCTGTCGGCGCAGCGTCGAAGCAAACGATGGCGTTCTCAGGGTCCGTGACGTGCCCGGCAAAGGGTGTGTTTTCACGATCGACCTGCCGCGGCACGTGCTGAGTAAATTCTTCCGCTGTCTTTCCGGTTTGCGGCGCCTTTATCAGGCGCAGGGTCCGGGAGGAAATGTCAGGTTGCCTCGTCCTTCAATTTGCGACCCGGCGAGCTTCTTCGCTCTGCGCGACTAGCGAGCCGAATATTCGGTGCCTATTGGGGAAGGGCTTGTTTGCCGATCGATGCTCCGGAGATGTAGCAATCTTTGGTGTGACGCAATGCTTCTTGATCATCTCCGGTCGATGTATCGCTCGCATCGTTAGATTCGACCAGTTCTGCGTGTCCCTCGAGGGGGTTTGCGAAGAATCCTCCGTGGTTCACGCCAAGACCGCTATTCAGCGAGCGCACGGCCGGCGCAGCGGGGCGGAAATAGACCTGCTTTTCCCGTTCCACCACTTCGTACTCCTGGTTCGGCACCACCACAAACTGCTCTACCCGGCTGCGCACCGACAGTCCGCGCTCGGAGTAGCCGTGCATGTACTTCCACAGGTTGTCGAGGAACCATTTTTCCATCGGGCCGTGACTGACTTCGAGGCGCTCGTTTCCCAGGAAGGCAATCGGGATCACGCGGTGATAGCCGACCAGGTCGTGGTCCACCTGAAGGTACTCGAAGCTGATCATTCCCTGCGGCAGAAGCAGTGCCCGGTCTTCAATTTTTGCAATGCCGCCTTCGCCGATCGGGATGCGCCACATCACCGTTTCGGTGGCAGGAGTCGATTCGACGGCAAAGAACACGGCGATCACCAGCATCCCGGCGGCTGCAAACGAGAACACCAGGTCGCGCAGTCTCGCAATCGGTCCTCCCGGTCCGATGTGCAGCACGCGTCCGATCATCCAGCCGATCGCGACCCAGCAGAAGATCGCTACGCCCAGGAAGAGCTGTTGCAATGGACCGTTCCAGGTCCAGGCACTCAGGCCGACGAACCCGGCGACGGTGAGCGCGATGAAAACAACCAGCCCGATGATGTCCCATCCCCAGCGCGTCCAGCGGAACCACGCGGGCTGGTGCCACAAGCGCATGAAATGCCAGACCCTCAGGTCCCAGGGCGTGGCGAGGCTCTGACGACAGAATGCGCACTGGGAGTCGGCGACCACGGTCTCGCGATGACAGTGGGGGCATTCCATCACCATGCGCTCTTCCATGCGCAGGCTCGCGGCCGCCATGTCCATTCGCAGCCTCAGGACAGGTGCGAGGATGCGGTGTGCAAGCAGGATGATCGCCACCCAATAGACGAAGGCGGAGACCGTGGCCAGGGAGGGGCCGAGCGACTGCTCGATGAACAGGAACAGACTACGCATCATTGGGACGCTCCGTGTGTTCCGACAGACCATTATATGCGGCGGTGTCATCGCGATGAATGACGCCAAAAGACGACAGTCGCGCGAGGAAGCTCCGCATGAGCTCATATGCAGAGCTTCCCTAGATCAATGCGTTATCACCATGACATCGAATGCGGTAGACCGGCCGCCGCTGCTTATTTACACTGGACGTGCTGCCGTCGTACCGGAGCAGTCCGGACCCCATCAGACCACGCCCGAGCGCTATGAACGATCCAGCCGTTTCCCAGGTTCTTCCGGCAGACGAGCTGCGGGCGATCGACGCCTGGTGGCGTGCCGCCAACTACCTTAGCGTCGGCCAGATTTACCTGCTCGACAACCCGCTGCTGCGCGAGTCGATCAAGCCCAGTCACATCAAGCCGCGCCTGCTGGGCCATTGGGGCACCTGCCCCGGGCTCAACCTGATCTACGCGCACCTCAATCGGCTGATCCGCAAATTCGACCTGAACATGATCTTACGTCACCGGACCCGGGCATGGCGGCCCGGCGCTGGTGGCCAATTCCTGGCTGGAGGGCACCTATAGCGAGTTCTATCCGGCGATCTCGCAGGACCTGGAAGGGATGAGGCGCCTGTTCCGGCAGTTCTCGTTTCCCGACGGCATTCCCAGCCATGTGGCCCCGGAAACGCCGGGTTCGATTCACGAGGGCGGCGAACTCGGCTACGCACTTTCACATGCGTTTGGGGCGGCGTTCGACAACCCGGACCTGATCGTGGCCTGCGTGATCGGCGATGGCGAGGCGGAGACCGGACCGCTCGCAGCCAGTTGGCACTCGAACAAGTTCCTCAACCCGGCGCACGATGGCGCGGTGCTGCCGATCCTGCACCTGAACGGATACAAGATCGCCAATCCGACGCTGCTGGCGCGCATTCCGCGCGAGGAGCTCGGAGAGCCTGCTTGTTGGCTACGGCTACCAGCCGCACTTCGTCGAGGGTGCCGAGCCGATGCAGGTACATCAGCAGATCGCGGCTACGCTCGAGACCGCGGTCGTGGCGGTACGGGAAATCCAGGACGTGGCGCGAAAGAGCGGCGTGTCGAAGCGCCCGCGCTGGCCGATGCTGGTACTGCGAACACCCAAGGGCTGGACCGGACCGAAAGAAGTGGACGGAAAGAAGACCGAAGGCTCGTGGCGCTCGCATCAGGTGCCGTTCAGCGACATGACCAAAGAGCACATCGCGATGCTCGACAAATGGATGAGGAGCTACCGGCCACAGGAACTGTTCGACGACAGCGGCCATCCGCGTTTCGAACTCAAGGCCCAGGCGCCGCGCGGAACACGGCGCATGGGCTCCAATCCGCACGCCAACGGCGGCGCGTTGCTCAAGGATTTGCGCATGCCCGACTTCCGCGAGTACGCGGTGCGCGTACCCAAGCCGGGGCAGACCACGGCCGAAGCCACGCGAGTGATGGGCGCCCTGTTGCGCGACGTGATGAAACTCAACGCAGGCGAACACAATTTCCGCGTGTTCGGCCCGGACGAAACCGCGTCGAACCGGCTTGGAGCCGTCTTCGAGGCGACCGCGAAGACCTGGCTGGCGCAGACCCTTCCGGACGACGACCTGCTCGGCCCGGAGGGGCGGGTGATGGAAATACTATCCGAGCACACCTGCCAGGGCTGGCTCGAGGGCTATCTCCTTACCGGCCGCCATGGGCTGTTCTCCTGCTACGAAGCGTTCATCCATATCGTGGACTCGATGTTCAATCAGCACGCCAAGTGGCTGAAGGTGGCGGGCAGCGCGGTGCCGTGGCGCCGGCCGATCGCCTCACTCAACTATCTGCTGACGTCGCACGTCTGGCGCCAGGACCACAACGGTTTCTCGCACCAGGACCCGGGTTTCATAGACCACGTCGTCAACAAGAAGGCCGACGTGATCCGCGTGTACCTGCCGCCGGACGCGAACACACTGCTCTACGTCACCGACCAGTGCTTGCGCAGCCGCAACATGATCAACGTGGTCGTCGCCGGCAAGCAGCCGGCGCTGCAGTACCTGGACATGGATGCCGCAATCAGGCATTGCACCGCGGGCATCGGCATCTGGGAGTGGGCGGGCAACGACCGCGGCGGAGAACCCGATGTGGTGATGGCCTGCGCAGGGGACGTGCCGACACTGGAGACCCTGGCGGCAGTGGACCTCCTGCGGCGGCTTGCGCCGGAGATCAAGGTGCGGCTCGTCAACGTGGTGGACCTGATGACGCTGCAACCGTCCGCCGAGCATCCGCACGGGCTCGAAGACCGCGAGTTCGACGCCATCTTCACTGCCGACAAGCCGATCATTTTTGCCTACCACGGCTACCCATGGTTGATTCACCGGCTGACCTACCGGCGCAACAACCACGGCAACCTGCACGTGCGCGGCTACAAGGAAGAGGGGACGACCACCACGCCCTTCGACATGGTGGTCATGAACGATCTCGACCGTTACCATCTCGTGATGGACGTGGCGGACCGGCTGCCGAAGATCGCCCACCGGGCCGCCGAACTAAAGCAGGCCATGCGGGACAAGCGGGCCGAGCACAAGCGTTACATCACCGAACACGGCGAAGACATGCCAGAGATCCGCAACTGGAAGTGGGAAACCTGAAGAGGAAGCAAACATGAATCTGCTCGAATCGCTGAAGAAACATTCGATCATCGTGGCCGACACCGGCGACATCGACTCCATCGCGCGGGTGAAACCGCAGGATGCCACCACCAATCCGTCGCTGCTCTTCCAGGCGGCTCAGAACCCTGCATACCGGCCGCTGGTGGATGACGCGCTCGCTTTCGGCATGAAAGCCAGGGGTGACCGTGCCGCCAAAGCCGGAGTGCTGATGGAGAAACTCTCGGTCAACTTCGGTTGCGAGATCCTCAAGCACGTCAAGGGGCGGGTCTCCACCGAAGTGGACGCCAGCCTGTCCTTCGACGTCGATGGCACGCTGGCGAAAGCCCGGCGGCTGATCGAGCTGTACCAGCAGGCCGGGATGCCGCGCGAGCGCGTGTTGATCAAGGTGGCCAGCACCTGGGAGGGCATCAAGGCCGCCGAAAAGCTGGAGCGCGAAGGCATCCACTGCAACCTGACTTTGCTGTTCAGCTTTGCGCAGGCGGTGGCTTGCGCGGAGGCCGGCGTCACGCTGATCTCGCCCTTCGTCGGCCGCATCTACGACTGGTACAGGAAGGAGCGCAAGGTCGAGGACATTGCACCGGCGGACGATCCGGGCGTGCAGTCCGTAACGCGCATCTATCACTACTACAAGAAGTTCGGCTACAAGACCCAGGTGATGGGCGCGAGCTTCCGCAAGGTCGAACAGATCGTCGGGCTTGCCGGCTGCGACCTGCTCACCATCGCCCCCGATCTGATGGACAAGATGGTGAAAACCGAAGGCGAGGTGACGCGCAGGCTCACGGTCGAGGCTGCGAAGGCGAGCAACGCCGAGAAGATCGTGCTCGATGAAAGAACCTTCCGCTGGCTGCATAACGAGGACGCGATGGCCACCGAGAAGCTTGCCGAGGGCATCCGCCGGTTCCATGCCGATGCCCGCAAACTCGAGGACTACGTGCTGGCGCTGGTCGAAAAAAGCCAGGCGGCCTGAAAGGCAGCCTTCGGGGGAAAGGTTAAAGGTGAATGAGTAAAGGTAAGTACAAAACCGGCAGAATGTTCTCGGCCCGTTTTCCGAACAGGAGCATTGAAATGATTTCACCAGCCACCAGCCACCAGCCACCAGCCACTCGGCGGCGCAAATCCGGTTCCACATTTCACGCACTTTCACATGCAGTGCTGGGGATGTTTGCGGTGCTGGCTGCTTTGCCGGCAGCAGCGGATGCCGATATCCGCTTTCTGAATCCGGATGGATTGTTCAAGCCCAGCACCTTTTCGCAGATTGCCGTCACCGAGGGCGACAAGGTCGTTTACATCAGCGGGCAGACCGCGCGCGACCCGACATCGAAGATCGTTTCGGTCGGCGACGTCAAAGGCCAGGCCGAGAAAGTGTTCGCGAACCTGCGCACCGCGATCGAATCGGTCGGGGGCTCGATGGCCGACATCGCCAAGATCACCACATTTGTGGTGAATCTACAGCCCGACGACCGGGTGTGGATCGGGGAGATGGTGAAGAAGCATTTCCCCAAGCCGCCGGCGCATACGCTCGTGGGCATCTCCGCCCTCGCCGCGCCCGAACTTCTTATCGAGATCGAAGCAATCGCCGTCTTGGATTGAGATCAAGACTCTTTTACCACGAGAAGACGACAGGAGTACACAGGAGGAACAGGAAAGCCTTCAATAGGGTTGGAAAAACGAGAGTGCGAGTTTCAGTGCAGACTAACCCGTTTACGGGTTATGTAGCACATCATGACCGGTTGATTTTCGCAAAGGTAATTGAAGGGACGCAAACAAAGCGATTGAACGGGACTTGTATCGATGGTCGACTTGGGCTCGCTCGCCATGCCGGCAACAGGTGACACGGCCTTCAATTATTCCTGCTCGTCGTTACTCCGTGTCCTCTGTGTCCTCGTGCTGATAAGGTTTATTTTTGGGAGGGAAGAAAATGGCAAAGAAATTCATCAATCCGCCCGGCCTGAAGCCGCTGGGCATGTACACGCAGGCCACGGTGGTGCAGGGCGGCAGCATCGCCTTCATCAGCGGTCAGGTGTCGGTGGACGGGCAGGGCAAGGTGGTCGGTCCGGGTGACATCGGAGCCCAGGCGGTGCAGGTATTCAAGAATCTCGAACTTGCGCTCGGCGGAATCGGCGCGACGTTCGAGGACGTGGTGAAGTTCACCATATTCATCGTCGGGCTGACGCAGGAGAAGCGCAAGGCAGTGATGGAAGTGCGCAGCCGCTACATCTCCCACAAGAACCCGCCCGCCGCGACCATGATCGGCGTGGACAAGCTGGTCGAGTCCGATTTGTTGCTCGAGATCGAGGCTGTTGTAGCCATCAACTAGAAATAAGTGCGAAACCCAAGAGCATTGACGCAAAGTTCGCAAAGGTGAAAAGAGATAACGCAAAGGAATGACAACGACACACCACGGAGAAGTATGCCAGCTTGGGGGTTCACTGAATCCTGAGTCCCGGCAAGATCAGGTACGAGCAACGAGGTGCAAGGATCGAGTTGCTGTTGAGACATCTTGCCTTCCCTCGAACCTCGAACCTCGGCCCTCGGGCCTGACCTTTTCCGGTCACTCGTCACCCTTCACCGAATCAGTGAATCTTTCACTGATTCTCTTTACATTCGCGCTCGGCATGATCGTGGACCAGCGCGGCGGGTTCGCCGGACAACTGGCGGTCAGTGTCTGGACCTGGGGCGTATTCTTCTGGTTGCTGCGGACGAGCCCGCGCGAATGGCGGCTGCCTTTCTACGCGTGCCTGATGTGGGCAACCGCGGGCGAGATCCTTCTGTCGCTGGTATGGGTGCTCTACACCTACCGGCTGGGGAACATTCCGTTCTTCATTCCGCCGGGACACGTGTTGGTGTTCTACCTTGGGCTCGTTATGGCGCCGCGGGTGCCGCGTGCTCTTGTCGTACTGGTGCCGGCGGCCGCGTTTGGATACGCGGCGTTCGCGTTGAACAATGGTTCCGACACCATCAGCATTCCGCTGACCGTACTTGTTTATTCTGTGCATGCAGCAGCCCGAGGGACGGCGCCGGTACGCGGTGATCTTCGTCGCCTCCCTGATGGTGGAGGTGTACGGAACCTGGAACGGCAACTGGGTATGGCATCAGGATGTTCCATACCTGGGCCTCAGCAGCGCGAATCCGCCGCTCGCGGCCGGTGCCTTCTATTGCGCGTTGGATGTTCTGGTTGGTTTGACGGTACGGGGACTGAAGCGCCTTCCGCGCATAGCATCTGCGCCTCGACTTACAGTCTCTACCTAGATGCCGCAGGCGGAGAGACAATCTACTCGTCAGGGCTCATATATGGCCGCATGGCTGATTCCCGCGCTAAAGGCAGTTCTGCCGCACGTCGGCACAATCATTTCGGCCGCCGTGCCCGCGTTCACGAAAAAGAAGGCCGACGTGGCCGCCAACCAGACTCATTTGCAGCAACAGCAGATTGCAGAGCTTCAAACTGCGGCCTCGCAGAACGCAGCGCACATCAAGGCGCTGGCGGAGCAATTGCAAACCACAGTAGCGGCACTGGAGAATGCCGCGTTGATTGCCCAGAAGAAGCTCCGATGGGTAGTCCTGTTTTGTCTTGTTGCGACTGCCTTGTCGGCGCTCGCCCTGTACGTGGCGCTGCTCGCATGAACCGGCGGCCGGAGCCTGGTTCTTGCACTCTCACACCTCTTGACCTCAACGGGAGAATTCAATGAAGCCGCAGGACAAAGATCCGAATCAACCCAACAGGACAAGCAAGCCCCCTCGGGCAGACGAAATCGCCAAGCAGAAGCAAAGGCAAAAGGCAGAGGGGCAGGAAGTGGCCGGCAGGCACAGGAACGACGGACAAAAAGACCATAAAGGCAGGAGATAGCGGGAAGACCGATCAGGAACAATCGCTCACAAAGAAGTTCGTCCTCACAGGAGGCTCCAATGAAAATCACAAAGAATATCGGAATGCTGCTGTTGGGTATCTGGCTCATCGCAACCGGACTGATACCGCTGCTCAATCTCAGTTTTTCGGGACTGGGCACCATCATGGCCATCCTTGCCATTGCGGCCGGTGCCTTGATCATTGTGGGCCGGTGAACGCCCCGGCCATGTGACGGACCGTTGGAGTTGACGGGTGTTGCTTCTCCTTGCGCTCATCCCGACTCATGGGCTGCGAACCGGGGCACCTGTGTGGGTCGGCCAAAACACGAGCGCACAAGTTGCCTGTATACTTTTTGTGATCTCCCGATTTCCGGGTGATACCGGGGGCCAATAGCCAAACGCATCCAGAAAAAAAGCACGTCGACATATCGCAGTTGACTGGCTCTTTCCAACGGTCCTGTTTGAAGCACCAGAGAAGGAGTGATGACAGTGAAGAAAAGCAGAGGTGGGCGAATGACCGCAGCCAAGAAGCGTGCTGCCAAATCGCCGGGTGGCCGCGGTCCCGTCAAGAAACGCAAGGCAGGCAAGAAGATCATGAAGACTTGAGGACCACGTTCCCGGTTGCGCGCGGCTGCGCTGAGCGCAGCCGCGGCCGCAGCCGGTCCGTCGCCGCATTCACTGGGTTGAAGATCGATGCGGTTTCAGTAACGACATACCTTCAGGTTTGTCGGAAACAGCACTGAGTGCGCAGAGACAACTCGGCTGTTGCATCCAGCATCCAGCTCCCGGCACCCAGTTGCACCCAGCACTCAGGCCCCATTGCTTCCGTCTTCCCGTCCACTAGCCACCTGCAGTGCGAGGGCCTATGCTTTTCGCATGGTGCAGGGTTTCAGGATTCTGTTATTGCCGTGTTATTGGCCATGCTCAAATTTAAGCGCTTGATCAAGCGAATAAATAATGGAAAGTCTGAGTCATGTTATATGTCATGGCGCCGTGTTAGATGTCACTTTTGACGTATAAATCAAGTTAGAACGCATGGCTGGGAACGAGACGTCGCCGAGCGCCTGGCCGGAGAGAGTATTGCGTGCGCTTGCATTGGTATTGCTCGTTATCAGTGCGCTATTTCAGCATTCATATGGATCTAGGCACCGGCGTACCATGGACTACCCACGCGACGATGGGCTTGTTCTTCATAGCGCTCAACCTTGGCGTGCTAATCTTCATTGTCGCCAGTCCTCCGAAGTACTCAGGATTGCCCCTTGTTGCTGCGGTGCTCATTGTGCCTATTGAAATTGCGGCGATTTTTTTGATCGCGTTCGCCGAAGAAGCCATTAAATCTTGGCTAAAGTAAATGGGCGTGCTAACCGTGGTAGGTATGGATTGCGTTCTAACCCCGCGCTCCACACTGACGCGCAAATCGCACCGCTGCCTCGCGCGCAGGTGAGCGCGACACGTTAGGCTGCATCCCGGATCATGCTTACTGTTGAGAAATTGAAGACCTATCAACGGTTCGACGGGAACATCGACGGGTGGGCGATATCCGCGAGAGTTGAAGGTAACCCCGCACAAATGACCGATGATGACTGGTTCCTTATTGACGAATTGCGGCAAGGGCTCGCCCTAGTGGCCGCTGGACGGGCGTCAACGACTTTTCGTTCTTCTATTGAAGCGAAACTCGTCGAATCGACTACGGATGACCAAACGCGCGAGCTGCTCCGCCAGCTCGTCAGTCAGAATCAACGCAAGAACGATGCAGCCTAACGCTTCCTTCGAGGGGAGCGCCAAACAGCGGGGCTGCTGTTCGGTTCCCTCCTCAACGCGAACGTCAGGGCGCTTCTTCAAGATTGCAGCTGCATGATACGAACAGGCACCTTCATCGGTCTGATCCTGGTATTTCCGTGCCCTTGGTACATGATCGCAGTTGGGGGACTTCTGCCGTTACCGGTTATTCTTTATTACGGTATGGATGGTGGCATTGTGCTTGTGTTCTCGCTGGTTCATATTGCCATTTACACTTGGATCTTTCATCGAGTCGCTCGGTGGGCCGGGGGAGTTGTCCGGACGGGGCGTATTCGCAAGTCCGTTGCGGCAGTTCTCCTGGTGTCACTGCTGCTCGCGCTGAGTTTCTTACCGATCTATGGCAGCGGTGAGAACCTGGCTGCCGGACGGGTGCTCAAACACAACGCCTACGAGGTATACCGGGACACGTTTCTTGACACGCTTGGCGCAGAGCGCCGGTTATCGACTCTGCCTGACCTCGTGCCACAGTCGACACGCTGAAGGGCGCGACTGAGCGCAACGGTTAGACATTACCAGGGGGCGCCACTTGGACCCGGTAGCGATACAGCTGATATCGGTCTTTGCCCTCGGTGGGCTGTTCGCTCTTGCGTATGTGTGGGCTCGACGGGTTCTGCGGCGACGGACCGGGCATGATGAGCCTAAGCTAACGGGCATCGGTGCGCTCCTGCTCGCCTTTTTTGTCGTTGTACTGGGTGTTGCAGTGGCGATGCGACAATTTTTTCCAGAAACGACTTTCGGCTCCTGGCTACGCACTGAAGGTGTGATGACGAACTTCGTTGTAGCCTGCGTTGCGGCCCTGGTCGCCGTTGAAGCGCTCCTGAGGTGGCTAGGTCTACGGACATCGGAGAAGAAGGTGCAACGTGATGTCTAGAACGGGTTGTTGCCCGACGCCTGCCAGGCAGCGCTACGTGCTTCGTACGGCGCGGCAAGACCGGAACGCTGGGCCACTCGAAAGGCTTTTCGCATGTGCATCCCGGTCGAATTGATGGCTTTGGCCTCGCGAGCCTGTTCGTGAGTGACCTGTCTCGCTGGTCGACCCGGATTCCTGACCAACGGGGCAGGCGAGTGGTCTTCCTGGCCCATTGCCTCCTGAACGAGAACACGCGATATCTGGGCGGGGCGCGCAGCGCCGGTCCAATTCGTGAAGTCCTTCAGCCGTGCCTGGATCGTGGCATTGGCATCGTCCAACTCCCGTGTCCAGAACAACATGCTTGGGGTGGCGTCCTGAAGCGGCGGCTGATCCTTATATACGGCTCAAAGGGGAGCCTGCTCTTCCGGCTGCGAGCACTTCTCGTTCCGATGGCGCTTTGGTACACGCGACGCATCTACCGCAAGTTGGCACGAGAAACAGCGGCTCAGATCCACGACTATCAGACGTCCGGATTTCGCGTCCTGGGCGTTATTGGCGTCGACGGGTCCCCGACCTGCGGAGTACGAAAGACACTTGACCTTAAGGAGGTCATAGACCGGCTGGCCCGGCTTGATCCGTACAAGGTGACTACGGACGAGATGAATAGACTAATCATGGCTTCAGTCATCACCGGCCAGGGTCTGTACATTCAGTTGCTTAGGGCGGAGTTGGACAAGCTAGGTGTGAGTACGGAAATGACAGCTCACGATCTCATTGCTGAGCTTGACGGAACGCCGTCGTCGGCGAGCGTTGAGGCGATGCTTGACCACGCCCCATGAATCAGCATCCAAGTGGCCTGACACCTCGATCTACCGGAGGGCCGTCGGCCGCCGGTTATGTCGAACGTCAGTCTCCCGAAACAAACACGAGGGGACAAAGATTGAGCAAGTTCCAATGGCTCCCAAAGCCGATAAGAAATTTGCTTCGCCAAACGCGAAATGGATGGCATCACTATCGTCAACGACGAGCATTGAAGTCTTTGGCGCATGGCAAACTTAAGAGAATAGTGATCGGTTCTTCCGGCACCCGCATTGACGGCTGGGTGTCCACCGACCAGGAAGTCCTGAACCTGCTCGAGAAAGAATCTTGGGCTACGTTTATTGAACGAGATTCCCTTGATGCCATTTTGGCCGAGCATGTGTGGGAGCATTTGCACCCCCATGAAGCGGTTATGGCGGCAATGACGTGCTACATCTTTCTTAAGCCGGGTGGCTATCTTAGAGTTGCTGTTCCCGATGGGTTCCACCCAGAGAAATCGTATATCGATGCAGTTAGGCCAGGGGGTACTGGCGCAGGGGCAGATGACCACAAGGTGCTTTACACGATTACCTCTTTTCGCGATCTTTTCATTAGCGCTGGTTTTGACGTGCGACCTCTGGAGTATTTTGACGAGCACGGTCAATTTCATTGCAGTGATTGGAATCCATCTGATGGCGTGATTCGGCGATCAAAACGGTTCGACTCGAGAAATTCCCCTGAACGATTGGCTTATACGTCAATAATTCTTGATGCCGTCAAGCCTGACACTACGCTCAACACGGACGCTGGGCGATAAGGACGCGCACAGCCGTTTGACCCCACGTTGGGCCCGTTCGTATGAGCCGGGCAGTTAGCGCACTATTGGGAATGCGTGTTCTCGCGTGGGTCAGTTGGCTCAGCCTGGCTGTCGCTGTGCTGATGGCCGTTACGGCTTTGTTCTGCCAGTGGGGCGTAAACGCTGAGTCTATCGGCGCTCACTATGCAGGGCTGGCACTGTATTTCGCTTTCGTGGTTGCCGTGATATTGGTCGGCTCGACTTACGCAGTACCGGTCTTGGTCGTGCTGGGTGTCTTGTCGCTGTTTCTTCAACGGCGTGTGGGCTTCCGGTTCCTGGCAGCCGGAGCGGTAACTGCTCTGCCGCTTGTGGTGCTATCGTGGCTCGAAAGGGCGTGAACGTGCCCAACTACGCGATGCAGCAGACCGCTTCACGGCCGGTTTGCGCTCGCTGTTTCGCGACCGCTGATCGCAAACATAGAGCGCAATGGAATCGAAAGAGGGGCAGGCTTCATGAGTAATTCCGGTATCGACAAGAGCTTCAGTGGCTCAATTCCGAAGCTTTACGAAACGTATCTGGTTCCGTTGATCTTCGAGCCCTATGCTGCTGACTTGGCGACTCGGCTAGCTTCTAGATCTCTTACTCGCGTACTCGAGATTGCCGCGGGCACAGGGGTGGTTACGCGTGCCTTGGCTTCCGTGCTGCCCAAGAATGTCTCCATCGTCGCTACGGATTTGAATCAGGCGATGCTCGACCAAGCCTCCGCAGTGGGAACGACGCGCGCTGTCGAGTGGCGTCAAGCAGATGCCATGCAACTGACATTCGGAGACGCAACGTTTGACGCCGTTGTATGCCAGTTCGGAGTCATGTTTTTCCCCGAAAAGTCACAAGCGTTTTCGGAAGCACGTCGAGTACTCAGACCGGGGGGTGTTTTCATTTTCAACGTATGGGATCGAATCGAGGAAAACGAATTTGCTGACACCGTGACGACAGCCCTTGAGTCCGTGTTTCCCCAGGACCCGCCACGCTTCATGACGCGCACTCCCCACGGCTATTACGACCGTTCGACCATCGAGCGAGATCTCGAAACCGGCGGATTTACTGCCTTGCCCCAGATCAGTACGCTTGCGGCGCGCAGTCGGGCGAAGTCTGCCCGGATCCCGGCGATCGCGTACTGCCAGGGCACACCGCTACGGAACGAGATCGAGGCGCGCGACGCCTCGCGGCTCGGCGAGGCAACCGACATCGCGGCGGAAGCGATCGCCCAGCGGTTCGGGCGGGGACCCGTGGACGGCAAGATACAGGCGCACATTGTCACCATCGAAAACTGATAGTCGCGCATTGAGCGTGTTGCGTTCTGACAGACGCACGCATCCGACGTGCTGAGGCGCACGGCTGATGACTGGAGTTGGCAATTACGAGAGAACACCATGCTTGAACTCAGACCTACCTGTGAAAACTGCAACAAGGCTCTGCCACCCGGTTCACTCGAAGCGCGCATTTGCACTTATGAATGCACGTTCTGTGCGACGTGCGTCGATATCGTTTTGGGAAACGTCTGCCCGAACTGCGGTGGTGGTTTCGTTCCCAGACCGATCAGGCCGTCGAAGAACTGGAAGGGCGATAACTTCCTCGGCAAGGACCCGCCAAGTACCAAGGTCAGGCACAGGCCGGTTGATCCGGCGGTGCATACGCGGTTCTCGGCCGCAATCAAGACCATCCCGCCTGAGAAACGCTAGCGCCCGAAAATTACAACGGCTGCAAGCAGGTCTATCAAGACGCGATTAAACAGGCCCGCCGCACGATGAACATCCGCCCGCACTGTAGGGCAATTTGGCCCTCACCTCTGTGATGTTTGTGTACTCTGCGGCAAGAAAGATAATTGACTTTCCCGCTAGGCGGTTCGAGCTTCCGTGAGTCCGAGTTCGCGCATCATCGCTTCGCGCATCGCGAATTTCTGCGCCTTGCCTGTCACGGTTTTCGGCAGTTCCTTGACGAAACGCACGTAGCGCGGAATCTTGTAGTGCGCAATCTGTCCGCGGCAGAATTCGCGGATCTCGTCTTCCGTCGCAGTTGCGGCGGCCTTGAGCACGATCCAGGCACAGACCTCTTCGCCAAGCTTTGAATCGGGAACGCCGAAAACCTGGGCTTCCAGTACTTTCGGGTGCCGGTAGAGGTATTCCTCGGTCTCTCGCGGGAACACGTTCTCGCCGCCGCGGATCAGCATGTCCTTGACGCGCCCGACGATATTGCAATAGCCGTCGGCGTCGAGCGTGGCAAGGTCTCCGCTGTGCATCCAGCCGGCGGGGTCGATCGACTCGCGGGTCGCCTGCGGATCGTCCCAGTAGCCGAGCATCACCGAGTAGCCGCGAGTGCACAGCTCGCCGCGCTTGCCCACAGGTACGATGCGGCCTTGTTCGTCCACGATCTTGACCTCGAGGTGCGGCAGCACCCGACCCACTGTGGACACACGCCGCTCGAGCGGATCGTCCGGCGCGGTCTGGAACGAGATGGGGCTGGTCTCGGTCATTCCGTAGCCGATGGTCACTTCGCCCATATGCATTTCCGTTACGACGCGCCGCATTAGCTCGACTGGACAGGGCGCGCCCGCCATGATGCCGGTTCTGAGCGAGGAGAGATCGTACCTGGCGAAATCGGGATGACCGAGCTGGGCGATGAACATCGCGGGCACGCCGTGCAGTGCGGTACATCGAAAGTCCTGCACAGCTTGCAACGTTTCGGCGGCGTCGAAACTTGCACCCGGAAAAACCATGGTGGCGCCGGTCGCCGTACAGGCCAGCACGCCGAGCACCATGCCGAAGCAGTGGTACAGCGGAACCGGGATGCACAACCGGTCCTTGTCCGTGAGCCGCATCACCTTGGCACTGAGCCGCGCATTGTTGACGATGTTCCGGCTGGACAGCGTCGCGCCTTTCGGAAGCCCCGTCGTGCCGCTGGTGAACTGGATGTTGATCGGATCGTCTGGATCGAGTGCGCCGCTGAGCGCGGACAGGCGGTTGCGGTGCGCGGGTCCGGCGAGCGCAGCGAGTTGCCTGAAGGACAGAATCCCGGCCGGAGGCGGTCCGTCGCCAATCAGCACGACGTGCTCCAGCGACGGCAAACGGGCGCAATGCAACGGCTGCATTGCGGACGCCGCCTCGATTTCCGGCGCGAGCGATTTCAGAATCGCCACATAGTCGCTCGACTTCAGTTCTGCGGCCATGATCAGGACGCGGCACTGCGTTTTCTGCAGGGCGTGTTCCAGCTCGACGCTGCGATACGCGGGATTGATGTTGACCAGAATTGCGCCGATGCGCGCGGTGCCGAGCTGTGCAAGCAGCCATTCGACGCAGTTCGGTGCCCAGATGCCAACGCGGTCGCCACGGGTGACGCCGAGGGCCAGCAATCCGGCGGCCACGTCGTCCGAGCGGCGCTTGAGCGTGTACCACGACAGATGCTCCCGGGTCGGTGCAAAGATTACGGCGTCGCCTGCGCCATGGCGTGCAACCGCGCGGTCGAGCAGTGCGGCAACGGTCATGAACTTCAGCGGCTCGTCGGTCGCGCCGGCAACACAGGACTGGCCGCCGCGCGCCCGCCGCGGATCCTCGCTTGAGGATGACTTCAGCCAGTCGGAGGCAAACGGGTTGGCGCCCATGCTTGAGGTCAGAACGCGCGCCAGTCGCCCAGTTGTTCGAAGGCGTGCGCCGCGCGGTAGATGGTCGACTCGTTATAGTGCTTGCCGGTCAGCATGAGTCCGATGGGCAGCCCCTGGCTCATGCCGCAGGGGATGCTCATGGAAGGATGGCCGGTAACGTCGAAGGGAGCGGTGTTCGGCAGCATCTCGAAGCCGCGCTGACAATATAGCGCCAGCGGCGCATTCTGGTCGGGAAGCGGCGTTGCCTTCATCGGCAGCGTCGGCATGAGCAGCAGGTCGTAGCGGTTCAGCGCGTCGTCGTAAGCTTGGCGCAAGGCACGCGAAAGATTCTGCGCTTTGGCGTAGAAATGGCCGCGGTAGTGGCGCACGAAGTACTCGCCGATCAGCATCGAGATCTTGAGTGTGCGCGACAGTTCGTTGGCGCGCGCGCGCCAGTTGGCGTGCGCATCGAGCAGACTCGTGGTGTACATGCCCTTCCAGTTAAAACCCATGCCATTGCCGTGCATCATCTGCATCTGCAGGCCTTCGAGGGCGATGGCGCTCCAGATCGCGATGCCGTCCAGGTGCATCGGGATCGATACTTCTTCGACGGTCGCACCCAGCGCGCGCAGGCGCTCGGCGCCCTGGCGCACTTTCTGATCCACGTCCGGCTCGCTTACCGCGTGGCCGAAACTTTCGGTGACCACAGCAATGCGCATGCCGGCAACCCCGCGGCCCAGTGCGGCCGTGTACTTGTCCACGCGTACGTCATACTGCCGCGGGTCCAGCCCGTCGGCTCCGGCAACTACTTCCAGCAGCAGGGCGTTGTCCGCCACGGTCGCGGTCATCGGCCCGGTGTGGTCGATAGTGGCCTCGATCGGCATGACGCCGGTGTAGGGCACCAGACCGTGGGTGGGCTTCATTCCGTAGCATCCGCTCCAGCAGGAGGGCATGCGGATCGATCCGCCCTGGTCTCCGCCCATTGCCATCTCCACTTCACCGGCGCCGACCAATGCGCCGCATCCGGAGGACGATCCTCCAGCGGCGTAACCATGTTTGTAGGGATTGTGCACCGGACCGGATGCGGACGTATGACTGCCACCGGAAAGGCAGAAGTACTCGCAATGCGCCTTGCCGACGATGGTGCCGCCGGCATCGAGGATGCGGGTGGCGATGGTCGCATCGACATCGGGGACATAGCCTTCCAGCGTCGAGGCGCCGTTCATCATCGGCACGCCGGCGAGGCAGATGTTGTCCTTGAGCACGACGCGTTTCCCGGCAAGAGGTCCATAGGGCGCGCCGCGCACCTCGCTCTTCACCGCCCATGCGTTGAGCGGATTCTCCGCGGCGCCCGGACGAAAACCCGGCGTGCGCGCATAACGCACCGGCGGCAGGTTGTCCGGAAGCTGCTGCAGCCTGTCGTAGGCCTGCATCGTGCCCTCCATGACTTCCATGTACTCCGCGATCTCGCGGTCGGACATGCTCATGTGCAGCGAAGTCACGATCTCCTTCATCTGATCGTGCGTCGGACGCTTTACTCTGGACATAGATACTCCTGCTTGCGGGGCGCTAGCGCCGGTCGTTGGTTTGCTCCTGGAAACATGTTCAACGTGTTGTGGTGCGGCAGGCGGAACGGGATGCTGAGCGGTCGCCGGCGGCTGCCGTGTGATGCTGCGTGAAACCTGAGCTGCGGGTTCCGGGCGTTCCGATGTCCGGGCGCCGCGTGTCACGCGAACCGAACCCAGCCCGAGCGCTTCCACCAGCGCGGCGCCGGCGCCCATCTCGTGGGCGCTGAACTCGCGCTGGACGCGCCCGCGTTCGAGCACCGCGATCTGCGTCGCGACATCGAGCACCAGATCGAGGTTCTGCTCCACGATGACGATCGCAAGCTTGGCATCCTTGCGCAGCCGCGACAGCAGTTGACCGATTTCGTGGACGATGGACGGCTGCACGCCTTCCGATGGCTCGTCGAGCAGAATGATCCAGGGATTCGGGATCAGCGCGCGCGCGATCGCAAGGATCTGCTGTTCGCCTCCCGACAGCGCACCGCCGCGGCGGTCGAGCAGGGGCGTCAGGCGCGGAAACAGGGAAAGGCAGCGATCGACCGCCTCCTGTTCGGATTCGTGCGAGTCGCCGGTCCACGCCAGCCGCAGGTTGTCCAACGTGCTCAATCCGGGCAGGATTCCGCGTCCCTGCGGCACATAGGCGAGTCCGCGACGGCTGCGCATGTGCGCCGGTTCGCGGGTCACATCGGCGCCGTCCAGATCGATGCGACCGCCGGTGGCCGGAAGCAGCCCGACGATCGTCTTGAGCAGCGTGGTCTTGCCCATGCCGTTGTGGCCGACGATTCCGAGGGCCTCGCCTTCGTGAAGGCGCAGGCTCACGCCGTGCAGAACCGGAATGCGGCCGTAGCCGGAGCGCAGGTCGTGAACTTCCAGCAGCATCCGCGCCACGCCTTCCGACGTCGAGCTTTCGCGAGGCGGATTCCCGCCCGTGGTGTCGACCGAGGCGAATGAGGTGCTCATGCGGCCCGGTGCCCGATGTAGACCTCGCGCACGACCGGGTCGTCGAGAATGCGGTTTGCCGGACCTTCCACCAGGATCGCGCCCTGGTGGAATACCGTCACGCGCGATCCCAGCATGCGCACGAATTCCATGTCGTGGTCGACGACGATCACCGACGCAGTCTGGTTGATGTGCCGGATGACACCTACCAGGCGTTCGACTTCATTCCCGGTCATGCCCGCGGCGGGCTCGTCGAGCAGCACCAGCCATGGACGTTGCACCAGCACGATGCCGATCTCGACCATCTGCCTCTCGCCGTGCGAAAGTTCGCTCACCAGGCTGCGCAGTAGTTTGCCCAGTTGCAGTTCGGCGGTGATTTCCTCGACCGCGCCGCCGGCGCCTGCCCAGCCATGCACGCGCCGCGCCGACAGCCACAGGTTCTCCTCAACCGTCATGCCGTTCATCACCGAAGGCACCTGGGTCTTGATGCCTGCGCCGAGTCTCACGATTTCATGCGTGTTCCAGCCGGTGACATCGGCGCCGCGGATGAATACGCGCCCGTTCTCGGGCCGGAGAGCGTATTGGCCGGTGATGCACTTGAAGAACGTGCTCTTGCCGGCGCCGTTGGGACCGATCAGGCAGCGCAGTTCGCGTTCGCGCAGTGAAAAATTGACCGAATCCACAGCCGTGACGCCGCCGAAGCGCATGGTCAGCTCCTGGGTTTCCACGACGCCGCTCATGAGCGCTCGCGGTTCGACGCGCCAAGCATGCGCCGCGCGCCCTGACCGCTTCCTGCCCGGCCGCGCGCACGCCGTTCCGCAGCCGCCCACACGCTCTGCAGCGCCGGCACTACACCGCGCGGAATGCCGAGCACGACGATGATCAGCACGGCGCCGAGGATCAGCGAGTTATCGATAGCGGTCTGTTCGCCGAGCAGGAGCTTCACGTAACCGAGCGCGATCGCGCCGAGGATCGGGCCGATCAGCGTGCCGAGTCCGCCGGCGATCACCCAGATCAGCACTTCCGCCGCCTGCCCGAGGCTGAACACGCGCGGGGTGACGATCTCCGCCCAGTTCGCAAACAGGCAGCCGGCGAGGCCCGCCATCGCCGCGCACACGGTGAATATCGCGGTTTTGAACGCGGGCACGTTGTAGCCCATCAACTCGCAGCGTGCCTCGTTCTCGCGAATGCCGACCAGTACCCGCCCGAAGGAGCGCGCCAGTATCCAGCGGCAGATAAGGTAACAGATCAACAGCGCGGCGGCGCACACGTAGTAGGTCGGCAAGCCGAACAGCGATATCTCGGGATAGCCGGGAACGTTCAGGGTGTGGAATCCGGGCATGCCGTTGAAACCGCCGAGCCGCGCGTCGCCGATCACGTAGGCGTCGCCGGCGGTCGCGCTCATGAACTTGAACAGGATGAGGGTGACCAGCAGCGTAATGACGCCCATGTATACGTCGCTGACTCGCCCGTAGAACATCATTGCGCCGACCACGGCCGCGACGGCGGCCGGCACCAGCATGGACAGGATCAACGGTACGGTGCTTTCACCGATGTTGATGACCGCCACCGCATAGGTGTACGCGCCAAGGCCGAAATACGCGGCGTGCCCGAAGCTGAGCAGGCCCGCATAGCCCCACATCATTCCGAGCGACAACGCGAACAGCGCCCAGATCAGCAGCACGGTGGGTGTGTGGGTGTCCGTCACCAGTGGCAGCAGCAACAGGATCGCCGTTGCCAGCAGGAACCAGCCCCAGCGAATCTGCCCGACGGACGGCCACGCCCTCATGTCCCGTCCCGGAAAAATCGTCCGGTGATGCCGGTTGGCATCAGGCGCAGGAGGATGATCGCCAGCACCAGCATGGCGATCTCGCCGATCACGGGATGGGCGGCGAATGAGACCAGCTGGTTGACAGTGCCGAGGACGACTGCACTGGATAGCGTGCCTGAAATGACCGCGGCGCCGCCGGTGATCACGGTGATGAAAGCCTTGGCAATGTAGGCGCCGCCCGATGACGGCAGCAGCCCGGTGAGAGGCGCCAGCACTCCGCCGGCCAGGCCGGAAAGCGCCGCGCCCGCAGAGAAGGTGTACATGTAGATCTTGCGCGGATCATAGCCGAGCGCGGACACCACGTCGGCACCCTGCATTGCGCCACGCGCAATCAGGCCGGCGCGCGTGAACCGCAGCACCGCCCACATCGCAATCAGCAGCGCCACGGCAACGAGGATGATGAAGAGGTTGTATCCGCCCATCTGATACTCGCCAAGCTGGTAGCCGGTAATGGGCGCCGGTACGCTGACCGCGGTGTTGCCGAAAATCAGGGTCACCAGGCCTATCAGCAGCAGGCTCAGTCCCCAGGTGGCCAGCATGGTGTCGATCATGCGGCCGTAGAGGAAGCGGATGATGGATCGCTCGACGATCAGGCCGACCAGCCCGACCACCACCGGCGCCACCAGTAGCATGGCGAAATAGATGTTGATGCCGCTGTTGTAGCAGGCGATGGTGGTGTAGCCGCCCAGCATCACGAACTCGCCGTGCGCCAGGTTGATCACCCGCATCATCCCGAACACGACCGCGAGCCCGGCGCTTGTCAGCGCCAGGAACGCGATCATGTACAGGATTTCGAGCGTGACGACGCCCGCGTAGTCCATCAGGTCAGATATCGACTTCGTACTGCTTGTTCTCGTTCGGGTTCTTCTGCAGGTCGCAGTAGCGGGCCGTATCCGAGGGCGGCTGCTGTTTAACCGTGGCGAGAATGGTGAGCTTCTGGTTCTTGACTTCCATCACGTTGATGTCGAGGGAGGCATGGTGGGTCTTGGCGTCGATGGTCACGGTCCCCGCCGGACCCTGGATGGAGGCTCCCGACTCGATTGCCTTGAGCACGGCTTCGCGCTCCGCCGAGCCGGCCTTGCGCACGCACTCGGCCCACAGCTTGATCCCCTGATACTGCGATACCGCGATCTCGTGCACGATCTTGGTGTCGCCGAACCTTTTCTGCCAGGCCGCGAGAAACTGCTTGTTCGCCGGCAGGGGGGATTCCTGGCTGTAGTTTCCGGCGATCAATATGCCGTCGCCTTCCGCCGGGGAAAGCGCAAGGTGCTCGTTGCCCACCCCGAACGTCGTCGAGGCAAGCGGTATCTTCTTGTTCATCCCGGACGCGGCCCACTGCCGGAAAAACGACATGTGCGCGCCGCCGACCAGCGCCGCGCAGACCCAGTTCGGTTTCTCCTGCTGTATCTTGGCGATGGTCGAGCCGAAATCGGCGACATCGAGCGGGAAAAAATCCGTCTTCGCCACGGTGCCTTTGCGCTGCGCCACGTAGTGCGAAATCCATTTCGCGGTGATCTGGCCGTAGTTGTAGTCGGCCGCCAGGACGTAGACCTTGTTGCCCCACTTCTTCATGGCGCGTTCCACGATCGGTTCCACCGCCTGCGCCGGGGTTGTGCCCGTGACCACGGTATTGCGGTCGCATACGCCGCCTTCGTAGAGAACGTTGTAGAAATAAAGCGTGTTGCTGCGCCTGAAGGTCTGGCGGATGGCCTCTCGCGAGGCGGAGGTGATGCCGCCGTGCACCACGTCGACCTTGTCCTCGCGCACCAGTTGCTGGGCGTACTTGGTGTACAGGGCGATGTCCGATTGCGAGTCGTACTGGATCAGCTTGATCTTGCGTCCGAGCAATCCGCCCGCCTCATTGATCTCGTCCACCGCGAGCTTGGTGGCCAGCACCATCGGCTTGCCGTAGATATCGAGGTTGCCGGAGTTGTCGAGTATGGACCCGAGCTTGATGTCGTTGTCCGCCGAGAACGCCGCTGTCGGCAGGCTGCCCGCGATCGTGGCAGCGCCTGCCGCCTGCAAAAAATCACGCCGTGTGAACTTCATGTCAGTTTTCCCCCGTCAGGATGAATGTGGATGCTCAGGACTTCTTCTTGTCTTGCTGCTCCGTTCCCGGCGTCTTCGGCAGCGCGGATGAAAAGTCGTAGCCGATGGATTCGCCGATGCTCTTGAGGGCAGGCAGTTGCAGGGCCATGCCCAGAATGCTGTCCAGTACCTGGTTGACAGGCGGACGGGCGCTGCCATCCGCGCTTGCGCCGGCGGTTCCCGGAGAGCCACCGAGTCCGGTGACCTGATGGATTCGGATGCTGTCGATCTTCTCGACGGGTTTCATCATCTGTGAGACGATTTCCGGCAGCTTGTCGAGCCGGTAGCGCTCCAGTTCCATTTTCATCAGGTTGTCGCTGCGGGTGTTCTCGGCGGCGAGCCGCGCCTTGTTTCCCTCCGACTCGGCAAGCAGCCGCAGCCGCTCGGCGTCGGCACGGGTGCGAACCGCCTGCGAGTCGGCCTGGGCGCGTTTGATCACGACACCGGCCTCGGTTTCGGCCTTCGCGGCCTCGACCTCGCCCTCCTCCTGCACGCGCTTGATGGACATTTCCCGCGAGCGATCTGCTATTGCGCGTTCGCGCTCGGTCTGGACATGCTCCTGCGCCAGCACGACCTCGGCGCGCGCACGCTCCGCTTCGGCCTGCGCTTTCGCCTCTTCCGCGTGTTTGCCGGCCAGGCGGATCGCACTGTCGACCTTGTGCACTTCCGAGTTGAGCTGAGATTCGATTTCAATCTTGCGCAGGTCGCGTTGCTTGTTCAGTTCCATCGCCCTGGTTTCGCGCTCCCGGGCGATCCTGGCGTTTTCGCTGGCGACCATCGCGTCTTCCCTGGCCTTCGCCGCCTCCGCACTGCTGCTCGCCTTGGTCTTTTCGATTTCGAGTTGTTGCGTGATCTGGGCCTGCTCCTCCTGCTGCTGCAGGGTCAGGCGGCGCTTGGTGGCCTCGAGTTGTGTTTCCCGCACCGCGATTTCCGCCTCGGCCTCGATCTGCGTGCGGCGCTTCCTGTTGGTTGCGATGATCTCGGCCAGTTGCCGCATCCCGACGGCGTTGAAGGCGTTGTTCTCGTCCAGCGACGTGAACGGCGCCTGGTCCAGCCGGGTGAGGGAAACCGAGTCCAGCAGCATGCCGTTGTGCGCAAGGTTGTCGCCCAGCCGCTCGGCGACATGGCGTACGAACTCGCCGCGCTTCTCGTGCAATGCGTCCATGGTCACGGAGGCCGCGACCGATTGCAGCGCGTCGATGAAGCGGCCTTCAAGCAGATTGCGGATGCCTTCGGGGTTGAGTGCGCGCGCACCGATCGCCTGTGCCGCGGTCGCAACGCCGTCAACGGTGGGCTGTACCCGCACATAGAAATCGAGTTCGACGTCGACCCGGATGCGGTCGGTGGTGATCAGCGACTTGTCGCCGGTGCGCTTGACCTCCACGCGGTTGGTCCGCATGTTGATCTCCTCGACCTTGTGCAGGAAGGGCAGGGACAGACAGCCGCCGGAGAGCACTACTTTCTGGCCGCCGAAGCCGGTGCGGACCAGGGCCACGTCGCGCGTAGATTTTCGGTAAAAGCGGTTCATGAACGCCACGATGAGGGCGATGGCGATGACCGCACCGATGATCGCTAGAAAGACGACCACAGCGACCTCCTGCTTTCAAGTTGTGGTGAGAAGTGAACAGGCGCTTCCGGGCCGCTGAAAGCCGGACCGGGGCGGGAGTTTCCATTTATTGTTGACGGCAAATATTTTCCAAGTCAAGGAAAATCTTTGCCCTGGAAAGGAAACGGACCGTCGGACGCCCCCTTTACGTTCGGGCCGGGACGAGCTGGACGGGGTTCTGTTAGAGGCGCTCGATGACCTGGAGCAGGTGCCCTTCGGCGCGTGCGAGATACATGGGAGAGGCTTTGCGCCGATTGTCCAGATACACGGTTTCGCGCGCGCTGCGGTACGGAATCGGCTTGTTGAGATCGGCCGCCAGCCCGGGCCGCCGCTGGAGATGGCTTCGTTCAACAAGCGCGGCCAGAAACTGTACACCCTCGTAGGTGGACTGGCCCAGGGTATTGAGCGTAGGCGCTCGCTCCCCGAGCAGGCCGTAGTAGCGTTCCTTGAACGCCATATTGGCATCCGTGGGGACGCTGGCGAAGTAACCTGCGGTGGCGTACAGGCCATCGGTATTGCCCGTGCCGATCGCAAGCAATCCGTTCTCTTCGATGGCGCACGACAGCCGGATCATGCCGCGCATCCGGCTTCCCGCGGAGCCAAATTCGCGGTTGAACGCGATTGCGTCCTGCCCGATCAGCGAAAGGAGCAGTGCGTCGGCCTTCAGGCGCGCAAGCCGCTCCAGCACCGGACCGAAATCACCTACGCCCAGAGGCAGGTAAAGGTCGTCGACCACCTCGCCACACATTTCGCGGATGTAGCCCTTGGCCAGCGCGTGCGAAATTCGTGGCCAGACGTAGTCGTTCCCGAGCAAAGCCCAGCGCTTCAACCGGAAGCGGCTGGTCAGTGCGTGAATGGCCGGGCGAAGTTGTTCGGAGGTTGTTTCGCCGATCGCATACACCCCCGGGGAGCACTCGCCGCCTTCATACAAGGGCGTGTATACGTAGGGAACGCGGCCGCCTACAGTGCTTACCAGCTTCTGGCGCACCGAACTGATGTGCATGCCGACAATGGCATCGATCTCGCCGTCCTCCAGAGCCTGATCGGTCTGCTCGGTGAGATCGGCGGCCTCGTCCGCCGCATCGATCACGAGCAGGCGCACTTCCTTTCCCAACAGGCCGCCGGATCGGTTGATTTCTTCGACCGCAAGGCGAGCACAGGCGATGGTCGAAGGTCCCCAGATTCCCTCCAGTCCGCTGGTCGGGACCAGCAGTCCGATCGAGAACGCCTGGTCGCGCATGCGTTCGAACCGCGCCTCGTGGATGCGCCCCGGCATGCCGATCGGAAGCCTGGAGCGCCGCAGCGCAGGCAGGAGAAAGTCATCGCCGCAGGGAGAAGCGGGTTGCTCGATATGTCCGGTCACGACCTGGGCCCCCGAAAGCGAATCCGGGCTGCCCTACCGGCAAGCAGTATGGCGGGCAGCCAGTGTTATTTTCCGTGGAAACGAACGTATACTAACTCTTGTACGCCACAACCTCTACAGGGTGTAACAAGATTGGTGAGATGACCGACGAACCGATCACGAACTACCTGGCTTATCTCCTTGCCCAGGCAAACCGGCAGATGAGCGCGTTGCTGGAGCGGGCGCTGGCCGACGAAGGCGTCCAGATCGAGCATTGGCGCATCCTCGAAGTACTCAGCGATGAGCTGGGCCGCTCAATGGGAGAGCTGGCGGAGCTGGTGCTGATGAACCACCCGGCGCTGACCAAGACGATGGACCGCATGGTCAGCCGCGGCCTTGTGCACCGGCGGGCCGATCCGGCCGACAGCCGGCGCGTCCTCGTGTATATCACCGACCACGGCCTGGATCTGATGGCGCGCCTGCGCGAGCGGGTCGACCAGCATCACGACGAAGTAACGGCCGCGGTGGGGCCGCGCAAGGCCGAGCAGCTCAAGAAATTGCTGGGCGAGTTCATCCGCACCACCGAAGAATAGCGCCCCGGCAAATCTTTCCGTTTGCGCCTCGTAGGTACGGTGGCGCCCATGCGGTCACTTTTTCGGTTGCGGCTGACCTGCAAGCAACTCTCCAGCGAGCCTGCACTTTCTTTCAAGCTGATCGCACGTCGATTTTTCATGGGGGATGAACGTGGCAAGGTTCAACAATAAAGTGGTCGTAGTGACCGGCGCCGGGAGCGGCATCGGGCTCGAGGCAGTGAAACTGTTTGCGAAGGAAGGCGCGAAGCTCATTCTGGCCGGCCGCAATGAAGCGGCGCTGAAGGCGGCGGTGCAGGTTGCCGGTGCGGGCAACGCGGCCTACGTCGTTACCGACGTGTCGAAGCCGGAAGACAACCTGCGCCTGATGAAGACCGCCGAGGACAAGTTCGGCGGTGTGGATGTTTTCATCGCCAACGCCGGCGTGGAAGGTGCGACTGCTTCGATCGTGGACTATCCGGTCGACGCATTCGACCAGGTGATGGCGGTGAACGTGCGCGGCGTGTTCCTGGGATTGAAGTACGCGATTCCGGCAATCAGGAAGCGCGGCAAGGGGGCCATCATCATCACGTCCTCGATCGGCGGCATCAAGGCGAGGGGACAGGGCAACTCCGCATACATTGCCAGCAAGCATGCCGAAATCGGATTGATGCGCACCGCGACCACGGAATGCGCGCCGTTCAACATCCGCGTGAACTGCGTGCTGCCCGGGCCCACCGACACGCGCATGATCCGCAATATCGAGGAGGGGCGCTCGCCCGGCGCCCCGGAAAAGGCCCGCGAGATGATTCTCACCGGCTTGCCGCTCAAGCGCTATGGCACGGCCGAGGAAGTGGCCAGGCTGATGGTGTTCCTCGCGTCGGACGACGCCAGCATCTGCACCGGCGGAGTGTATATGGCGGACGGCGGGCTGTCGGCGGTCTGACCCCGGTTGTTTTCGCGTACGTCGCAGTTCTTCGCGGGGACCGGCAACAAATGGTATCGAGTCGCGCCAGAACGGTGAAAGCCTATCTGAAGGAGCTCCCGGCCAATCGCCGGACGGTCGTATCGAAACTCCGGAGCGTAATTCGCCGGCGTCTTCCCGCTGGCTACCAGGAAGCCATGAACTGGGGAATGATCGCGTATCAGGTTCCGCTGCAACGCTATCCCGAAACCTACAATGGTGAGCCGTTGCTGTATGCGGCCATTGCAGCGCAGAAAAGGCACTATTCTCTTTACCTGACGACCGTATACCAACAGAACGTGCTTGAGTCACGACTGCGTGCCGCCTTCGACCGCGCCGGCAAGAAGCTCGACATGGGCAAGTCATGCATACGCTTCAAGACGCTCGAGGACTTGCCGCTGGATGCGATCGGCGAGATCGTGGGCAGCGTTTCGGTGGACCAATTTGTGAAGAACTATGAAAAGGCGCGTGTACGCCCGCATGCCTGAGCCTGCGGGCCGCCGACGGAATTCGCGTCCGTTGCCGGCGTCGCACCTGACACCGGCTGTGAAAGTTCCAGATTTGTTGAGGGTGACTTCATGACTCCTGTTTCCGCAGCAATCGAACCTCGAAAGCGCATAGCCCTGGTCGCGCACAACAACGTTCCGACTCAGTACCTGCACTCGGCCAGCGCACCAAGGCGCGTACCATCTCGCATGTCCACAATAGCGGCATGTCCACGTGTCGCAGCCTCGCTCGCGGTCGTTTGGGCGAACGCTCCTTCAGGCCGTATCATCCCGGTTGAACCTGGCCTGAGTCCTCCGCGCCCCACCGGCGTGAAGGAACTCCTTGCTCCCATCCGACATAGGTCCCTGCCTAACGCGCCAAAGCTAATCACTTTCGCGGTCAGTCCGCTCAAGTCCCCCGCCACGTCCAACGTGGGTACGGTCGAATGGATCGTCCCGCTCACCCCCGTGGGCGCCGCGGCTTGAATGACGTTCAACCCAAATACGCCCGGTTGAAACACAGCCGGTTCGCTTCCGCCGATGGTCAAGCTGTTGCCGCTGGGCAGCAGGGTCTGCACGTTGATGTTCACGTTGCCCCCGCTAGCCCCCGCCGCCGCGGTGTTGGCTTGGATGAAACCGGTGTTCAGCACCAATGAGGCGGCTTGAATGTTGATGTCGCCTCCGTTTCCAGTGGTACCTCCAACCGAGGTGGTGATCTGGGAGTTGTCCAGTTGAATGAGCTGACCACCCCCAATCGTAATGTCGCCCCCATTGCCCAGATTGGCGCTGGTGGTGATGCTGCTGGGGTCCACGACCAGGTTGCCGGTGAAGAGGATGCGGATGTCGCTCGCATTCGAGTTGCCGGTGGACTCCGCAGTGATGCTGGCATCCTTCAAGGTGATGTTGGGCGCGGATACCGACAGGACTGTGGGAGTCAGAGCGCCCGGATTCGGCACGGTGGCATCGTTGCGAATCGACAAGATGCCGCCGTTGGATAAGGTGATGTTGCTTGTGGCGTTCATCATCAAGCTTCCAGTTTGACCGGATGAATCCACCAGTGCATCTGCAAGAATTGCGCTTCCCCCACCATCAACAACAATTTGTCCGGCATTAGCTTCGATCGATCCGGCTGCCCCCTGGATCGATTTCGTCGAAGAACTGATCAGCCCACTGTTGAGCAACGTCAGTGTGCCTCCCAAATTGATACCGACGCTCCCGGCATTCCCGCTCAACGAACCAGACGAATTGCTCGAGACTTCGCCCAGATTCAGCAGAAGATTCTGCGCATTGATCAGGACATCTCCCGCCTGCCCGGCGCCAAACGTATCGGTGGCGATCCTGCCACTGTTCAAGACCGAAACATCTCCGGCGACTTGCAAATTGACGATGCCGCCTTTGCCTGATCCGCGGGTGATGGCGGACATGGTCGCGCCGTTCTGCACCGTCACGCTGCCGGCATTTACAGTTACGTCGCCGCCGATACCAGTCGCTTCGCCGGTTCCTTGCACGGTCGGCAGAACCGGATTGGACACGTTGATGGTCGACCGCAGAGTCCCGTTATCGGGAATGGGTATGAACGCGCCGGTCGATTGAAACGTCTGCTGGCCAATCTGCAGCGTCCAGTTCTGCAGGGTACCGACATTGCCGGTGGCTTGGTCCCGCACGTTCAATATCCAGTTGCCTGCCGCCAGTTCGTTGATCAACTGGGCCAACGGCTCACGCGGGTTGAATGTGCCGGTAAAGGGTGCCGATCCGGACGTAATCGGGTTCGTGGCTTGATCGTTGAACTCCGTCCCGGTGAAATTATCGCCGCTCCCGCCGACGCGTGAAAGCAGGGCCAGCCGGGTTCCGGTCGGGCTATCCAACTGCACGACCAGGTCTCCATCATTGGAATGCAGAATATTGATGGTGATCGTCAGATCGGCGAACGGCCGCAGGGTATCGGCGGTGATCGCGGTGCCTGGCCCATCGAGCATGACCCGGTTTGCCTGGACAACGACAGAGCCCCCCTTGCCGGAGCCGCTGGTACTCGTGGTGACCTTGCCGCCTGACTGCAGGAGGAGTTGATCGAGGGCGGTGAGTGTAATGTGCCCTGCATCGCCGTTGCCACCGGTTGCCGCTGTGACACTCGCGTCGTCGCGCACCGTGATGTTCTTCGCGACCATCGTAATGCTGCCACCCTGTCCGTTGCCACGTGTGGCGTCCGACGTCAGGCGAGTGTCGGACCCGGCAATCGTAACGTTTTCAGCCGTTGTGACCGCTACACTGCCGCCGGCGCCGCCGCTGGTGGTGCTGCTGTCGATCTGGGCGCCGTCGTTCAGCAGAAGATTTTTCGCGGTAATCGCAATGTTGCCGGCGCTACCGGGTTTGGCTGCCGTGCCACCACCACCGCCCGTTCCACCACCGCCCGTTCCACCACCACCCGTACCGCCTCCGCCAGCTCCTCCACCTCCGGTTCCGCCGCCACCCGTACCTCCCCCTCCACCCCCTCCGGTTCCGGTCGAGGGGCTTTGGGTTTTGGCGAAGAGGCCGCTGCGGGTTTGACCGTCGACGCTTACGCCGGAGATCGTCACATCACCTGTAACCGTGACGGCAATCGATCCACCTTTTCCTTCGCCTGAAGTGCTGGCTTCGATTCGCCCGCCGCTCATCACAGCAAGACCGTCACCAGTCATCGTGATGTTGCCGGCCTTCCCCTTGGCGGACGTTTCCGCGGTAATGTTTGCGAGTTGATCCACCGTCATCTGCTCAGCGGAGATCAGAATATTGCCTCCCTGACCCGCTCCCTGTGTGGTCGTCGCGATGGAGCTTGAGATTCCCGAGACCAGAACGCTGCCGGCAGCAACCTTGATCGATCCGGCATTGGCCGAAGACAGGGTACTCGTGCTGATAAATCCGCCAGAGCGGATCGTTAGCGCATCCATGGCATTGATCTCGACGCTGCCTGCCTGGCCCGCCGTGCTCGAACCTTCAGCCCGAGCCAAGATGCCCGAATTCAGCCCCTCGAGCGACACATTGCGGGCCGTGACGGCGATCGATCCGCCGTTGCCGGAAGAGAAGGTGTCCGTAGCGATGCTCGCGCCTGACTGAATGCTAATGTCGCCTGCCGCACTGACGGAAAGACTGCCGGCCCGTCCCGCACCGTGCGTGTTGCTGAAGATTCCGGCGTCGTTGTCGTTCAGCACTATGCTGCCGGCATCGATCACAATGGAGCCCGCATTGCCCGAAGAGAAGGTGCTCGTGGCAATCTCTCCTCCGGTGGTTACAGACAAGACCTCCGTGGCTGTTACCTTGACGTTGCCGCCTTGGCCTGAGGAGCCGGTATCCGCCCCGGCACTGATGGCACTATCGGTCCCAGCGACAAGCACCGTTTGAGCACTGACACTAACCGATCCGCCATCGCCATTTGTCGAGGTGTTCGAGGAAATCCGGCTACCGCCCAGAATAGACAGGCTGTCCGCAACATTCACTTTCACAGTGCCGGCATTCCCGAACTGGCTGATCGGATGAAATCCACTGAAGGTCTGAGAAAAGATGCCCGATACATTGTCGAGGAGGAGCGAACCTGCTGTCACATCGACGGTTCCTGCATGTCCCACCGAACGTGTACTCGAAGAGATCTCGCCGGAGAAAATGGATAGGTTGCCCGCAACTTGAAGCCGGATGTCGCCCGCATCACCGGAGGATGTGCCGAACTTTTCTTCGTTAAGAGCCCGACTCAGGACACCTCCTAGGAAATCGGTGACTCCGCGCGCGTCCATCAGCATCGAACCGGCCGCCACATCGATATTCCCGGCCGAACCCGTTGAAAATGTGCTTGTCGCGATTTCGCCGCCGTTCAGAATCGAGATGTGACCCGCGACGTTTACGTTGATGTTGCCGGCATCCCCGGTCGAGCCCGGGTTAGCTTGACTGTCGATGGATCCGGCATCGAGCAAAAGCGAGGCGGCTTCGACCTTGACTGCACCGGCTGATCCTCCCCAGGTGCTCGAGGTTATGACGCCATGGTTCACCACAGAAAGCTGTTTCGCGACCGTAACCGTGACGTCGCCGCTGTCCCCAGACGCCCCCTGACTGGCGTTGCTAAAAATTCCAGAGGTGCCCAGCATTCCAGGCCCATCGATTATCAAAGATCCGTTGGTTACTTTGACGATCACATCACCAGCCGAACCCGTCGATTCCGTAATCGACGTGACTTGACCTTCGTTGAGCAGAGACATCTGGTCAGTCACATTGACGTTGATGTCTCCAGCGTTACCCGATGATCCTTTGAAAGCCGAATTGAAAACACCCGTGAAGAAAGTCGTGGATACGTTCTCATTGACGGTGAGAGTGCGTGCATTGATCTCAACCGGCCCTGTCGATCCCTTTCCGATGGTGCTTGCGACAATCTGACCGCCGTTAACGAGCGTAAGGTCATCGGCGACGCAAACCTGGAGCCCCCCGGCATTGCCCGACGAAAATGTCTGAGCGAAGACTCCAGTGATAAAAGGCAACGGATTGCCTTGACCATCGACGATCATCCTGCCCGCCCTCACGGACACGGATCCGGCGGATCCGCTTGAGAATGTCAGTGACCCAATCTGCCCGCCGCCGAAAATACTGAGCAGTCCACCAACGTTGGCATGGATATCACCGGCATTGCCCGTACCACCGAATACCGAGTTGAAGATCCCCGTGCTAAACCCCACAGGGGTGTTCCGCCCATCTATCGTAAGCGACGCTGCTTCTACATCGATCGGGCCAGTCGATCCTGAAGAAAAAGTGCTTGCGGAAACTACGCCGCCGTCTTTGACCCGAATATCCTCTACCGCACGAATAGAGATTGGCCCGGTATTGCCCAGTCCGGCCTGAGCCTGCGAAATGATGCCCGTGGAGGTCGTCGATTTTTCGATTCCATCTATGGAAACAGATTTGCCCCTCAGAGAAATGCTCCCGCCCGGCGCCGAAGACTGCGTGACAGAAGTGATCTGACCACCTCCGCTGATTGCGATTTGGCCGGCGGCATCAAGTACGATCGAACTCCCGGCATTCGACCCACTGGTAAACGAGCGCACGAAACTTCCGGCCAGGATGATGTCGGCGGTGCTTTGAAGCGCGATGGAGCCAACAGAGGATTGCGCGCCCTGGTTGGATGCTATTCGACTCCCTTCGGTGAGGGACATCGGTCCACCTAGTAGCCTGATCGAGCCTGCTCCACTAGTCGCCAACGTTGCATTTGTCATTGCGATAGCACCCGAGAAGGCATGGATCGATGTGCCGTCGAGATTGACCTCGAGCGGATCTCTACCAGTTGCCACCAGGAGCACGTCGCCATTTGGCACGGATATCGTCGCAGAGCTCAATTGAACGTCATCAGCCGTTAGAGTGAGCCTGCCACCAATACCGGAGATGTTGGTGAGGCCTGAAGGGACGCCGTTTGCGTCCCGGTTGTCGACGCGTATCGATGCTGATGCAGCGCGGCCCAGAAACCCGAATGCCTCTGGCGCGGCGATGGTGAGCGTCGAGTCCGACCCGTTGCCAGCCTTGAATACCGTCCCGCCGGCGAAGTTCAAATTGTTGGCCGTGCTCACATGAAATGCCGCCGGCACATCGACCTGCGCGCCGGCACCGAACGTGATTCCGTTCGGATTCACAAAAAAGAAGTTGGGATTACTCCCCGCCGCGGGAACGAGCGCCAGGAGCCCATTGATCGTCGTGGGAGATATACCGCTCACGCGGCTGATCACGTTATTGAGGGTAGGCGTGGTGGTCGTGAAAACTGCGGCATCACCCGAGCCGATGCTGAAGCTCTCGAAGCTGTGGAAGAGATTGGCTCCCGCGAGCCTTCCTTGTGCTTCAGCAATGGTGTAGACGTTTCCCGGGATTGCATACGTCGCCCCCCGGTTTCCCGTCACCACCGTGTTGCTCGAACTCGGGGTGAGCGTCTGAGCTGTACGATCCCAACTGGTGTCCGTTCTTATGGTTGTAACAGTCTGAGCGGTCACTATGTGCGATACAAGCGCAAGGAAAATGGCGCCGCTGGTTACGGCCCGCTTACGGGCGCGGTGGCAATCCGGCGTATTCATTGTCCACTCCCTACCAGAATAAATGGCGCCCAGAAGAATGGGTGATCCATCGATTTGTTATTGAGAAGCGCAAGTTGGGCTTGTTGCAGCGCCTTGGCCTTGGTCATTCCCACCTTGGTCATTGACTCGTAGAACCCCACCATCAGCGTCTTGGTGGCGACATCATCCACGGGCCACAAGCTACCCAAAGCACTACCCGCGTGCGCTTTCAGCGCAGCCCCGGCGATACCCAACGGCACCCGATCATCTCCTTCCGCAGTCTGGCAGGCACTCAGGGAGAGCAGACTGATCGGGTTCTCCTCCAGAGTCCGCCCACGCAAAAGGGTCTGCAACTGATCCATCGTAAGCAAGTCGTCATACGCAAGGATGAAACTCCCTTCGGAACGCTGACTGAACACGGCATGCGAAGCAATGTGCACGGTGCGATACTCCTCGGCCCCAAATTGCTGCCGGAAGCGCTCCACGGTAAATTCGCTGTTCAACAATCGGTCCCCGTGAGTGACGGCCTTCAGTGCCTGAATTTCTTCGGTCACACCCGGAAGTGCAAGTTCTTCCGTCTGGTCGGGTGCGCGTGTTCCGCGCGTAACGGGACCCAATCCCAACTGCTCGCGGGCTCGTTGACCCAACTTCCCCACCACAGGACCGGGTTCGGACAATCCCGCCAGCAGCACCTTGCCGATTCCCTGCTCCTGCTTGGCGGAACCGATCACCGTCAACCCCGGTGCAATGGCGACTGCAAACTTTTCGATCAGGAAACGCTTGCCGTCATGCAATGCCCCAATTGGAACCATGCGCAAAGGACCGTCGGGAACAAACACAAGCGTATCGATCTTCTGCTCTGCAAGCATCGGCTCAATGGGCCTGAGCAGCAAATCATAGAGCTCTTGTGCCGGCGCAAGATAGCCGGGCAAGGCCTCTCTGACGCCTCTTGCAAATAAAGTCGCTTTGGCACGAAGCACGTCGGAATCGATACTTGCGTAAGCCGCCTCGATTCCAGCTTGAGTTTCTACAAGCAACGCCAAACGGTTTGCCAGAATTACAGGATAAAGCACTGCAGTCCCGGCTGTAAGCTGTGATGCGGTACCCGGGGCAAGACTGGTAACGAGGCAGCGCTCCCCAAGATAGTCTTGCAGTTCTGTCTGCTTGATCAGCTCGACGGCATCCCGAGTTCGGCGAAACAACTGCAATCGTTCGCCTCCCGTCGCATTTCCGGCCTGCCGAAGCAGCAGCTCCGCAAGCCCGAGGTAGATGGGTTCAAGGGTTTCCCGGAAGGAAGATCGGCCACCGACGTATTCGATTGGAATATCCTGGCGAATTGCCTCCACCTGATCGACGGCGGCCTGGTAGGCCCCGAGCGCCAGCTCATCCAGCCCCTGCGCGCGCAGCAATCGCCCCCGGCGCCATTGAAGGCCGATCAGCATCTCGGGCGCTTCATCGGACTGGAGCTGCGCTATGGCTTGGGTCGTCAGCCCAAGCGCGTCCACAACCCGATTGTTGTCCTCGTAAAGCTGAGACAGTTCGTCCAACGCTTCAGCCGATACGAACCGATCCTTCGCTTGGGCTGCCCAGGATCGCGCGCGTTCCAAATTCTCATGGGCGAGCCGTCTACCCTGCGGTCCAAGTAAGCGTGCCTGGCTGCCAAGATTGTTGCTAAACCTTGCACGCTCCCGCGGGTCCTGGACTCTCGCGATTTGTTCCTGCAGTTTGCTCAACTCCGAGAGCCTGGTATCGGAAGGGGTCGATCTTGCCAAGTTCAATCCGGCGCTCACCGAAGTCTCGAGGTTTCCGGTGTCCCTTGCTATTCGGTAATAGGCGGCCGCTTTCTCTTTCCGTTCCCCGGTTGCATAAAGATTACCCAGATCATTTGCGATAATCGCGCGCTCGGTCGTGTCTACGGATTTCCCGTAGGCTTCCATTAATCTGGATTCCGCCTCTGTCAAACGATGTGCCTGCAAATACGCGGCACCGAGTTCGCCCAATACCTTGGCGGAACACGACTCGCCCGAGCGGGCACGCTCACCCTCCAGCAGATCTATGGCAAGGCGAAAGTGGCCCGAGCGTCTGAGATTTGCCGCTTTGCTCGCCACTTCTTCCGAATCGGCGCTCGCGTTGCATACCCACAACAGGCTTCCGGTCACCAGAACAAGACACGCGAATAAACCCGGTGCCGCTTGACGCAGTCGTTGGGCCCTGTCAGGCAAGAAATTAGAGCGCATAGCGAACCTGCAAGTGAATGCCATGATTCTGGAGTGTGCCGGTTTTTTTGGCATCGATATCGTCCAATTGATAGCCATAAAAAAGCTCCCCGAGAAATCCCTTGTGCTCTGCGGTCACCCCAAGGCCGATGGAACTGAGTTGTTGGCTCTCTTCCCCTTGGTTTCCCGCTCGACCATAGTCGAAGAATGGCACCGCCATCACCTGATATCGCTGCCCGGGGTTCTGGAAAATCGGATATCGAAATTCGATACTTGCATTGTATCCACGATCCCGGACAACCTGATTTTCGATATAACCCCGAACAGAAAATACTCCCCCGAGAGTGAATTGCTCCAATGGAACGACCCGGTCCTGGGTTGCCTGAACAGTGCCTCGCAAGGATACATTTGCCCCATTCTGGAGCACGCGCCGCACAAAGTTCGCCTGACCTAACCAGACGAAAAAATGCTGGGGGGCTACCGCGGGATCGGTGCTCGCAATTGTATTCGTCCGTCCCCAGGAAAAGGTGGATCTGACGGCAAGCGCCTGACTCTCCCAGCGCTCTATCCAATCCTGCTGGAATCGGGTTGCGCGTACTGTCGAAGTTCCAGTCGGCTCTCCCGCGACGAAAGAGAAGGGGACGCCAAGCAACTCCGTACTGTTTTTTCGGCGATTAAAGGTCACGCCGACCGATACTCTGCGTGCCGGAGAGTCCATCAATGCATGACTCAAACCTGCTTCGTAACTTTCGAACCTGCTGTCTATGTTGAGAGAATCAAGTGATTCCTCGATTACGCTGGAGCTGCCGTACTCGTAATGCAGCAACAAATCGGTTCGGTACACAATCGGGGCAGTCCAGGAGATGTCGTACTGGGGGCTATTGAACAGCACCTCGTTATCCAGTCCGGTTTCCACACTTGCAAAGAGCGTATCCCCCGCGCCAGTGAGGTTTCGCACTGTGCCCGCAATTCCCAGGGCGTCTGTGCCTATGGAAGGTGGGCGATAATTGTTCGCATAAACGGACAACTCCCATGGCCGCGCACGCGTCACGTCCACATCGAGGGTTGCCAGACCGGGGCGCTCACCTGGTTCCAACCGCGCATTGACCTTGGAAAACAACGGATCGGAAAGGAGAAGCTGAAAGCGCTCTTGCAAGGCGTTTACATTGAGCACCTCGCCCTCCCGCACCAATCGCTGCCGCAAGTAGGACGGGAGCAGGCCGCCAAGGCCGGAAGTGCGCAAATCCTGCACACGCCCCTCAATGACCCGAAATCGCACGATGCCGTCCTGCAGGAAATGGTCCTCCAGAAGCACGCCTGAATTGACGTACCCTCGGTCAATGTAGACATGGGTAAGCTTCTGCCGGAGTTCCTCCAATTGCGCGATGCTGAGTCGTCGATGTGCATACGGCTCGGCAACTCGATCCAATATTTCGGTGGGGATGACTTTGTTGCCATCGAAAATAAAACCCTCCACATCCAATTGAGGCTCTCCTTCCGCTGGCGCCTCATCGGGGCGATCGAGTGGCGGCAGCTCAAAGGGCTTGAGGTCTTTGTCCGGTAGATAGTCCGGCGCAGGTAATGGCTGCTCACTGGGACGGTCTATTACGCCGGACGGATTTTGGGCCATACATACGCATGGGCAGATTTGCAGCCCCACAGCGAACATACAGCCCGAGAATCGGATTAGTATTTTTCCCATCTCCTCTCCTCGGACCGATTTCACATCATGCGTTTCCGATCATCGTGAATGAGCCGGTCGGTCACGGCTCGGATGACATTGTTTGCAGCAGAAGCACGTTTCGGAGATTGCGTTCCACGTCGGATGGTGCAGGAACCATTCTATCGATCCGGGTTGCCAGCTCCCGTGCGTCGCGAGTCGCGACGATAAACTCCTGCCAGCGTCCCCCACTCGACGGAGAGTCGACCGTTTCCACTCGCCATGACAGTTGCTCGCCAGGAGTCAACTCGACTTCTGGCGGAAGTCTGAAGTCGCTGTTTTCGATAGGGCCCTCATAAACGGTCGTCCTGTTGCTTCTGATGATACGAATTCGGTAGGGTGGTCTTGTGCTCCCTTGATCCCAGCGAAATACAAGGGCCTCAATGTCGGTCACGATACCTTGCGGGGCAATTTGGACGATGCCTTCCGGATTCGGCGTTACGCGCATTCGAACGCCGGCTCGCATCAGATTGCCCCGGGACAAATTGACACCCTTGAATACCGAATTGAGCACGGTGTTCAATGGTGAAGGGGCGCTGCCAATGGGGCGAACGGCATTCGATTCGATCACATACTGTCCACGGCCTCGCAGACCCACCGCGGTTCCCGCCTCCGGAAAGTACAGTGTGGCCTCATCAGCCTCCGACAGGGACAACACATTGTGCCGGGCAAAACAATGCAACAGGCTGACGGGCCAGTGGTCTTGCGGTTTCGACGAAAGCGCCTTTGCGAATGTAACCGAACCGCGAAGATCCACGAGCATGCTGACGCATTCTTGGGTCCTTGCGTTCACGGCCACGGTCAGTCCGAAGAACAAGTAGAACAAGTACGCGGCGGATATGACGGCTTTCTTTGACATCTTGCACCTCGAGCATTGGGCGAGTGACCATCCGATTCCACACATTCTTACTCTATCGCGCAGTTATTTGCCTTTCAACGGTAGTTTATTCGTCCGAATGTGTGACTTATTTACTGGACAAGGGAACGCCAAACGCAACTACGGGTGTATGCCCCGCCAGGTCCAGCTTTCCGAGAGGGGAAAAAGAGAAATCTTCGGCGCAGATTCTCGCGATCTGCTCTGTCGCAACGATGCTCATGCCTAGAGGTTTGCAGTACGACTGCAGGCGGGCGGCTACATTTACAGCGTCGCCCACCGCGCTATAGCCGTGACGATCGCGCGTGCCGATATTGCCTGCCACTGCAGCTCCGGCAGTCAATCCAATTCCCATGTCGATTTGTAATCCTCCCTCAGTGGCAAGCTGTTCATTGAGTACATCCAGACGCTTGACCATTTCCTTTGCCGCCAAACCAGCCCGGTGAGGCCCATCCGGGACGGGACGGGGTGCACCAAAAATGGCAAGAATTCCGTCCCCGCGAAAGTTATCGATGGTTCCATCGAACTGATGAATCGCTGGCGTGATGGCTTCATAGTATCTGTTTAGTAACGCCAATACTTGCTCTGCTGGAAGCCTCTCCGTCATCGTCGTATAGCCTCGCAAATCGGCATACAGGAAGCCCAGACTTTCGTACCTTTGAGGTTTCCCGGGATCGACCGCTCCCGCCAGAATAGCCTCCAGGAGACCTTTGCTCACATAGCCGCCGAATTGCCGTTCAACAGCCAAACGACCTCGTCGTTGTTCCAGAGCTTCCATGGCGGAGCGCACAATTGCGCCAAGCACCGAAGCCACAAGTGGGCTGACTATCGGAAACGCAAATCCACGTAAGTAGAGAAGAAAAGATCCCGCCGCCAAGGCAGCAATTGTGAGAATCGAGACGATCCACACAAGGGAAATTCCATGAACAATGATCACCGTGGCGCAACCAAGAACGATCAATGGCCCAAGCCAAACTGGGGGATCCTGGAGAATCCTGCCGGATTGCTGCGCGCGAATAGTCTGGGCGAGCAGAACGACACCCGGCGGCGCACTCGACTGCTGAGCCCATCTGGCCAGCGACAATGGCTGTCGAACCGGATCATCGTCCGGCCCCACTTTCCCCAAAAACACGATTCGATCTGAGAATAAGGCCGGGAGTCGGTCCGGCTGAACCCGAAGCCTCTCGATCACATCGTGCATCGGGATGTAGTCGAACGGTGCGCCTGCGGCAAAGTCGATAACGCCCCACTTCATCGGCAGGCGTAATTTTTGAGCGATGCGCTCTGTGAGAAGCGGAATCGTTCCCGGATTGGATTCATCCGGCCGCTCGACGCGTCTTGCAATGCCGTCCTCGTCGACCGCAACATAGGACAATCCCAGGGAATCTATGCCCACCGCCGCCAACAACATGCTGTGAAGCGCTCGCGGGTGTCCTTGCGAGTCAAGCATGACCCCCACAACCAGGCGATCGGACTGTTTTGCAGCAATCAAACCCTGAAGAAGCGCTGTATCAAGTCCAGGAACTATCCTGTCATACGAACGCTCGGGAAGGACAATATCCACCACAATCAATTTCGGATTCCCTCGAGCGATTGCCGCCAGAGCTTCTCCCATGTGACGATGCCATAGGGCAAAAGGCTCCTCGAACCGCCGCTCGGTCTCCTCGTCAATGCCGACAATGACTACGCTTTCTTCAGCGGGTCGTACAGCAACCGCGCGTACGAGCCTTTGCATCGCATCCAGGAAAATCAAATCCAGTCGCTCTCGCAGCGGCGTAAGATGAAAACTCGCAACTGCAAGCAGAATCAGGGCAAGTATGACCACGCTCTGGCCGCGGTTTCCAGATTGCCCGAGAAAGATTCTTGTCGGCATTTAATGTTGACCGGCTCCAACGCAAGAGGACAATTCCGTTACTGCATGTATATTACTGCGGCCTTCTCGGGTGCCACCAGTAGTGGCTGTACTAGGCTTGAGGGGATACCGTGGGCAGCGTTTCAGTGGACCAGTTTCTGAAGAACTACGAAAAGGCGCGTATACGCCCGCATGCCTGAGCCTGCGGGCCGCCGACGGAATTCGCGTCCGTTGCCGGGGTCGCACCTGACACCGGCTGTGAGTATTCTAGTTTTGTTGAGGGTGCTTTCATGACTTCTGTCTCCGCAGCAATCGAACCGCGAAAGCGCATTGCGCTGGTCGCGCACGACAACAAGAAGCGGGACCTGCTCGAATGGGCGCGCTTCAACCGTGACGTGCTCGCATACCATCATCTGCTTGCCACCGGAACCACCGGCACCCTTCTTGAAGACGCGTTAAACACGCCCATCGAAAAACTCCAGAGCGGACCGCTCGGCGGCGATCAGCAGATCGGCGCGAAGATCGCGGAAGGGACCGTGGACTTCGTCATCTTCTTCTGGGATCCGCTCGAGCCCCAGCCGCACGATCCGGATGTCAAGGCGCTGCTCAGGATTGCGGTGGTCTGGAACATCCCGGTCGCCTGCAACCGCGCCTCCGCCGACTTCATGATCTCCTCACCCCTGATGTCCTCGGTGTACGAGCGCCAACTGCCCGATTACGCGACCCACCTCGAGCGCCGGGTCGAAATGGGCAAACGCTAGGCCCGATTCCACCCCTCAGGATCGAACGATGGCGCAACAGGATCCAGCCGACGGCCGCGTAACTGGCGTACTTCGCGACGGACTGTTTCTGATCGGCATCGACCGGCCGGCGAAGCTGAACGGTTTCACTCCCGTGATGCTGCGCGGCCTGGCGCAGGCCTATACCGCCTTCGAGCACGAAACGCTGGCGCGTTGCGCGGTGGTGTTCGCGGAGGGCCCGCACTTCACCGCCGGCCTGGATCTGCCCAAGGTCGCGCCTCATCTCGGCGGCGACACGCTGCTGGTGGAGCAAGGCGAGATCGACCCGTTCGGATTGCGGGCGCCGTTTCGCAGCAAACCTGTGGTGGTGGCGGTACAGGGTATCTGCTTCACGCTCGGAGTCGAGCTGATGCTGGCGGCCGACATCGTCATTGCGGCTTCGGATACGCGCTTCGCGCAACTGGAGGTCAAGCGTGGATCTGTTGCCGACCGGTGGCGCCACCATCCGCATGGTGGAGCGCGCCGGCTGGGGCAACGCGATGCGTTACCTGCTGACCGGCGACGAGTTCGATGCGCAGGCCGCACTGCGGCTTGGCTTCATCCAGGAGATCGTGGAGCCCGGCCGCCAGATGGAACGCGCCGTCGAGCTGGCGAAACACATCGCCGATCAGTCGCCTCTCGCGTTGGCGGCGACCATCGAGAATGCCCGGCTCGCACTGCGTGAAGGTCCGGCCGCGGCAGCGGCGCAGTTCGGCGCCACGCAGACCAGGCTGCTTGCGTCCGGGGATTTTCAGGAAGGGTTGCGCAGCTTCCGGGAGAAACGTCCGCCACGATTCAACGGGAAATAGAACGGATGAGCAGTGGAAAGCAACGCCGCGCCGAGATCAAGAAAAAGCGCGCGACCCGCAAGGCAAAGACGGCCGGGAAAGGCACGCCCAAGCCGCTGCCAACCGGTACGGCCCCGGTCAACGAAGCGCTGCTGGCGCCCAACAATAGCTATGGCGCGCCGCAGTTCGTGTATCGCGGCTACTACCTCGACCTGCCTTTCGTCTGCCATGGCTGCGGCAAGGAAGAAGTTTGGACCGCGACTCAACAGAAATGGTGGTACGAGGTAGCGAAAGGCTTCGCCTACTCCACAGCGAAGCTCTGCCGCACCTGCCGCCGCGAAGCCCGGGCGCGAAGCGACGAGAGCCGGCGATTGCATCTCGAAGGCCTGGCCCGAAAGAAGAAAAAGACCGAGTGAGAGTCTCCGTCCGGTATTAGGATTCGCGGGAAGCGCCCAGCTGTCGCACGCCGGCGACATTGCCGGGAAGCGGAATCTGATGAAAATTGCGGTGCAGGCTCGCATAATGGCCTGCTGGAATTACGGGCTGGTATTCGCGGAATCGAACATTGATTGCTACGGGTGACACTATGAACTCGATAAGGAATACTCGATCCCAAGATTGTCATCGGTTTCGTGCTCGGTATCGTTGCCCTGCTGATCATGGGCGCCGCCGCGTGGAACCTGGGCGAACCCCGCTGGCTCAACTGCTTGGTCAGCCTGTTCGGCGGCCTCCTTGGCTGGTGGTTCGGCATTTTCGCCTCGCCGCCCGAGGAAGGGGAGCGGCGACCGTTCTCCGAATTCGGCAAGACCCTGCTGGCGTTCGTCGGCGGCTTCTTCTTTGCGAAGATCGACAGCGTGTTCGACGTGTTTCTGATCAAGGAGGGTGCGCCGGACCACCTGTTCGTGCAACGTGTGCTGCTGCTCGGCATAGCTTTCTGCCTCGGTGCGCTGTTCACCTTCTTCGGCCGGCGCTATGTGAGATCGGGCAACTGAGCCGTCATGCGAATGCATCTTCGAATTACGTGCGCGGTGTGGCTGTTGTCGCTGCTGGCGCTGACGGCCGCGCCGGCGCTTGCCGGAAAGAAGTACGACCCGGGCGTCACAGATACCGAGATCAAGATCGGCCAGACCATGCCCTACAGCGGCCCAGTGTCGGCGTTCGGGACGCTGGGCAGGGCCGAGGCGGCCTACTTCGATATGGTGAATGCGGCGGGCGGCGTCAACGGACGCAAGATCCGCCTCCTTTCGCTGGACGATGGCTATAGTCCGCCAAGGACGATCGAGCAGACGCGCAAGCTGGTCGAATCCGACGAAGTCCTTCTCCTGTTCAGCTCCTTCGGCACCCCGCCGAATACCGCGGCGATGAAATATCTGAACGCCAAAGGCGTCCCGCAACTGTTCATCGCGGCGACCGGAATGAAGTGGGGCGACCCGCGGAATTTCCCGTGGACCATGGCGTTTCTGCCCAGCCAGCGGACCGGCACCGCAGGCTATGTCCAGTACCTGCTGGAGAACCGTCCTAACGCGAAGATCGCGGTACTCAACCAGAACGACGACTTCGGCAAGGATTACGTCAAGGCGCTGAGAGATCACCTCGGAGCCAGGGCTGAAAGGATGATTGTCGCCGAGGCCTCCTACGAATCGACCGATCCGTCCGTGGATTCGCAGATCGCCACATTGAAAAGTTCCGGTGCCGACACGCTGTTCAGCTTCGCGTCACCGAAGTTCGCGGCCCAGTCCATCCGCAAGGTCTACGACATCGGCTGGAAGCCGCTGCACTTCATCCCCTATAGCGCCACTTCGGTCACGGCAGTGATGCAACCCGCGGGCCTGGAGAAATCCGCGGGAGTGATTTCATCCGCGTACGTGAAAGATCCGACCGACCCGCAATGGAAGAACGATGCCGCCACGAAAGAATGGCTGGCATGGATGAAAAAGTATTTCCCGGACGGCGACATGGCGGAAATCTACAACGTCTACGCCTATACCAATGCGCAACTGCTGGTCCACGTGCTCGAACAGTGTGGCGACGAGTTGACGCGCGAACGGGTGATGAAGGAGGCGGGAAATCTCAGGAAACTGGTATTGCCCATGCTGCTGCCCGGTGTAAGCATCAACACCAGCCCGACCGACTACGACCCGGTCAAACAATTGCAGTTGATGCGTTTCGACGGAAAAGAGTGGGTGCGCTTCGGCGAGGTGATTGGCCGCTAGGGTGTTTCTTGCGATCAAGTACCTTGAGAAAATTCGAACCTCACCACGAAGGCACGAAGACACGAAGAAAACCACACTCTTTGATGCAAGAATCGCCAGGACAACCACCGCAGACCGTTACGTGATTGCCAGGCGGCTAGTTGCTTCCAGAACGCCTCTTCGTGTCTTCGTGCCTTCGTGGTAATGTTTTCGGTAAAGGTGTAACGGTTCATCAGTAACTGGCGTAGCCTACAGCGCCGCGGCGCCGGCGCGCGCCACGATCCCGTCCTGGAAAGATTGCACGCCCGACACGCCGATCCCACCGAGAAACTGCCCGTCTTTCATCAGCGGGACGCCGCCCTCCAGAGGTACCGCGCCCGGCAGGCCCATCATGACGGTGCGTCCTTCGAGAACGTTGTCCTCGATGGCCTTGGTCGGCCGCTTGAACAGGATTGCGGTTCTGCCTTTCGCTTCCGCGATGCGGCTGGACGCCTTCTGTGTTCCGTCCATGCGCTCGAGATACATGAGGTGGCCGCCGTCATCCACGACCGCGATCACGATCGCCCAACCATTCTTTTCCGCTTCAGATCTCGCGGCCGCGGCCACGCGCTTTGCATCCTCCAACGACAGCGCAGCGTGCTGGAACATCGAAACGTCTCCTGTCAGTGCCGGGTTTCGAAAATATTCTTGTAGATCCTGCCGTCTTTCATCACCAGCTTGATGTTGGCGGGCGTGTTCAGCAGCCGCACGTCGTCCTGCGGAGCGCCGGCGACAACCAGCAGATCGGCGAGGAAGCCCTTGGTGATTTCGCCGGTCTGGCCTTCCAGCATCATGGCCGCTGCGCCGGTGCGCGTTGCGGCAACCAGCGCCTCCGAATCGGAGTAGCCGAAGAAGCGCACGAAATGATCGAGGTCGCGGGCGTTGGTCCCATGCGGCGTCCACGGGAAGCCATAGTCGCCGCCCACCAGTACCCGCAGACCGCGCTTGCGCAACTCTTCGAACACGGCCTGTGCGCACTCGAACTGGTTTACCACGCCAGCGTCCTCGGCCTTCTGATACGTGATGCCCCACGGTTCAGCCTCGTACATAAGGTTGTGCAAAAGGCCAATTGCCGGCGCCAGAAAGATCCGGTCACGTGCGGCTTCCAGGAGATCGAGACACTCTTCGTCGGCGTACTCGAGGTGATAAAGGATTTCGACTCCGTGCTTCAGCGCCAGCTTGATGGACGGCGCCGCGCGCACGTGGGCGGCCACTCTCTTGCCGTGGGCGTGCGCGATGCTCGCCGCGGCCCCAACCTCGGCGTCCTGCATGACGGTCTGATGGGAACGTGCGCCGGGAATCGTCTGATTGCCGGAGATGTTCAGCTTGATGGTGTCCACGCCTTCGCGCACCAGCATTCGGCAGGTGCGGGCGATTTCATCGACGCCGTCCACCACCAGCGCGATCGACTCGCGGTAGATGTGCATGCGCCGCTCGTCGCCCAGGTTGCCGGTGTTGGTCAGCTCGGGACTGGCCGCCAGCAGCCGTGGACCGGCGGCATTCCCGGCGTTGATTTCATTGCGAACGGCCACATCGAGACGCGGCTTCGCGGAGCCGCCGCTGAGGCAGGAAGTAAAGCCGGCTTCGAGCACAACGCGGGCGTTATGAAGCGTCTGGAGCGTATGTTCCTCGGGCGGCACGTCACCGGTGTCGGCGATATTGGCCTTGTGTACGAATGGGAGATGCGCGTGGCCTTCCACCAGGCCGGGGATGACGGTATGTCCTGGAATGTCGAAGCGCGCATCGGCATGCAGTCCGCGCGGTGCTTCCGGCCAGATCTCGGCGATGCGGTTGCCCTGCACCAGGACATCCGCCGAGAATGCCGGCCGGCCGCTGCCGTCCCAGACAACGCCTCCTTGCAACAGCACGCTTTCCATGACTCTCCCGTCGCGCGGCAAGGACAATCTGCCGATCGCATCAGTCACTATACGACGATTGAAGCCGGCGACGCTCTTGTCAAAACTTTCCCAGGTGCAGGCCGCCGTCCACGAGGATGCATTCGCCGGTGACCTGGGCAGCGCCCTCCAGCAGCCACACCGCCACTTCGGCGATGTCGTCCGGGGTGGCGGCCTTTGCCAGCGGCACGGTCTTCTCGTAGTTCGCCTTGAATTTCGCGTAACCCTCCGCGTCGAAGCGGTCGCGATGCCAGCGCGTCTCGATCATCCCCGGGCATACCGCATTGACCCGTATGGCCGGAGCCAGCGCTCTCGCGAGCGCCAGAGTCATGGCGTTGAGCGCGCCCTTGGAGGCGATGTATGCGGTCGAAGAGCCGATTCCCATGACGCCGGAGATCGACGAGATGTTGACGATGGAACCAGCGCCCTGGCGTTTCATTGCCGGCGCGCAGGCGCGAATCATTTGGTAGGGGCCGATCAGGTTGACGGCGTAGATGCGCTGGAAATCGGCGGCGTCCAGCGCATCGAGGTCGGACGCCGAAGCGTACTTGGTGATGCCGGCATTGTTGATGAGCGCATCGATGCGCCCCCACTTGTCCAATGCCGCCTGCGCGAGTGCTCGGCAATCGGCGTCGTTCGCCACATCGCCGCGCGCGAGTATCGCGTCGCCGCCGGAGGCTTCGCAGGCCTTCACGGTGTCGCGCGCTTCCTTCTCGCTGCGGCTGTAGTTGACCACCACGCGACAGCCTTTGGCGGCCAGTTGGACGGCGCACGCGGCGCCGCTTCCGGTCCCCGCGCCCGTGACGATGCATACTGCTCCCTGGAGCTTCATTCTGGAATCCTCAATGAGTCATCAACGGTCAATAAAACAATTTGCCACAGAGGACACAGAGGTCACAGAGGAAAAACGAATGACGGGGGTTAATTACTGGATGCGCAGCTTGGCCAAGAACGCTCGGCTATTCGACGGATGTGAATTGTTTTCCGACGCGTTTTCTGCCGGGCTTCTCTCTGTGTTCTCTGTGTCCTCTGTGGCAAAAAATCATTGTTGCTCAGAATTTTCCGAACTTGAGATAGGCTTCCTGAGGGTCCATGCCGCCGAGGATGGCGCTGCGCACCTTGCTCTCGGTGCTGACGACTTGCTCGGTCTTTGCGATCACGTCCGCGGCCAGTTTGCCGGGGATGACCACCACCCCGTCGCGGTCGCCGAGGATGTAGTCCCCGGTATTGATGGTGACGTTGCCGATGGTGAGCGGTTCTCCAAGGCGGCCGGGCACCCAGCGCCCGACGATATCCGCCGGCGTATTGAAACTGCAGAACACCGGAAAACCGATCTTCAGGATGAACTCGGTGTCGCGGCAGCCGCCGTCCACGACATAGCCGCGCACGCCTTTGTGCAGCAGCGTTTCCGCCGACAGCTCGCCCATCAGCGCCACCATGTCGGTATGAGGCTGGCACACCAGCACCTTGCCGGGCGGCGCCTTCGACAGCAGTCCGGTCCACTGCACCAGGGTGTCGTGCGGATCGCGGGTCTGGTCGATGTGGCCGCTCACGGTGTAGACCTCACCCGCCACCTTCTTAGTCGGGTCGAGCGCCTTGATCTCGTGCGGCAGCGTGCAGCGGCCGTGGCCCATCGCTCGTCAGCACGTCATGCACCGCTCCGGTGTACAGCTTCTCCAGCCTTTCGGTCAGATCCATCTTGTTCCTCTCGAGAGAAATCCTGTCACCGCCAAGGACGCCAAGAACGCCAAGGAAGGCAACTACTGGTTATACGAATCGGAGAAGCAGTAAGTTGTTCATGATATCTCCGGCTTTCTCTGCGGTCCCCTGCGTCCCTGGCGTCCTTGGCGGTCCGTGATGCATTTTGTTTTCAGCCCAACACGGGACGAGGGGTCCGGAAGCTGAACAGAGGCGAATGGTACAGATTCCAGGAAATTGGGACCGGGAGCCCGGTTTGGCGCACGGTATTCAGCTTCGATTTTTTGGACTATGCTTTTTGCATCCTGCAGGGTTTGCCGGTTTTGTTAGTACCCTGGTTATGCGTCAGCATGCAATACAAGCCCATGATGCTTTTGGCTCTTTTGGCATAGCGATGAGCCAACTTAGACGTCACCCGGTCGAGTTAGATGTCACTTTTGACCTATAAATCAAGTTAGGTCTCTTGCAAATGTTCGGGCTCTTCAAGCGCAAGGACTGGCAGCCAGACGTAGTTCCGAGCATGACCGGAACCTATGACGGGCTCTCAGTCACGGTCCGCAACTTTCCGTGCCTGCGCGACGCGGCGACGGGATCCCGAACCTATCCCTACAAGGACTTTGGCAATGAGTTCATCAACGCCCTTGGCAAGGAATTAGGAGATCACGCCGAACTCCGCAATGTCTTGGGCGCTGGCGCCGGCAAGACAGTCGTAGTCGTGTTGCCGAAGATCACCGCTATCGAGGTTTCGCTGATGGGGTCGCCCTCCACAACCAGGCATCAGCTCGATTCAAGTCTCGCCGACGCTTTGATCGTTGCGTTCGAATCGAAAGGTATCAAACCGTGACCGACAGAGACCTAACCCGTAGCTGCTGCGGACGGGCGCCGAGTGCATCGCGAGACCAGGTGCCACCGCTTTCGGCCCGCCGCAGAGCACGACGTTAGTCGCCATGGCGTTCTGCCCAAGCTGCAGCACTGCAATACCACCGGACGCACTCTCGTGCCCGAAGTGCAATGCATCTTTCGTCGGGGAGCAATCCTGGAAGCCACTTGTAGAACCTCTTGAGTCGACACCGCAAACCGATACTGGGAGTCGCTGGTGGTATTGGTTGGTAGGTGGCGCGTTATACGGTGTGTTGATCCGAGTACTGTTTGGCGCCTTGCCCGCGTTTTCTGCAGGGCCAATGTCAGCCGCATTTCTAGTCGGAACACCTCTTGTGGTTGGCGCCCTCACAATCTACGGCGCCCGTCACAAGAGCCAAACAGTGCTCCTCTGGCTTTTCGCTCCTTGGGGCACCATCGCGCTCATGCTCGTCGGGTGCGCCGTAACGCTGCTGGAAGGTTCGATCTGCATAGCCCTGATGTCGCCCCTGTTCCTGGTGTGCGGGAGTATCGGTGGTTTGGTCATGGGGCTTGCCCTGAAGATCGCGGCGCTCAAACATTCCCATCTGAGCGCAGTGGCGGCACTTCCTCTGCTGGTGCTGATTGGCGAACAACACATCCCATTGCCCAGCACGGAATCGGAGATTAGGCAGTCGGTGTACGTTAACGCGCCTCCGCGCGCCGTATGGGAGCAGATCCTGACTGCGCGGTCCATTCGGGCGGATGAGCTACCACTTAGTCTCACGCATTTCATCGGCGTGCCAAGGCCCATGGAGGGAATTAACGTCGTAACGCAGGACGGCGAAATCCGCTATTCAAAGTGGGAGCGCGGGGTGAACTTCCGTGCGGTGGTCACGGAACGCAAGGAGTACGAGAGCATTAGCTGGCGTTATGTCTTCGATATGCACTCGTTTCCAAGAGGATCAATGGACGACCACGTCGCAATAGGGGGTCGCTACTTCGACTTACGCGACACAACCTTCAATCTCTACGCCTTGCCCAACGGCGGCACACAGCTTGAGATCGTTGCTCACTACCGCGTCACGTCCAGCATCAACCTGTATGCCGTTCCGACAGCGAAGTTACTTGGTCGCGATTTTGTCGCGACCATCCTGCATCTATACAAGATTCGCAGCGAGCGCGCCAAATCGCATGTGGCCGCGTCGCACGGGTATGGCGCCTAACAGCGCGGTTGACAGCGACACCACCTGGTCGCTGCTACGCTCTCGGTATGTGCGCGTCATCGCGAACGTTGGGCGTCACCGCTCGGGCCAGTTGCCGTGGCGACAGATTGATGATGAAGGAAAGCGTATTATCGAGACGTTGGCGTTGCGCGGGCACCGTCACCTGAGGTGGAGGGCTAAGCCGTGAAGATTGACGGAGGATGTCACTGCGGCTACATCACGTATGAAGCGACTATCGATTCCGAGCACATCGGCATCTGTCACTGTACCGACTGCCAGACGTTCTCGGGCTCGGCCTTCCGCACAGGCGCCCTTGCCTCAAAGGAACACTTTCGCCTCCTCACTGGAACACCGACGATATACGTGAAGACCGCTCAAAGCGGTACTAAGCGAGCTCAGGCATTCTGTCCTAAGTGCGGGACGCACGTCTATTCTGCCGCACCAGATGATCCGCAGATCTTCTCCATTCGCACCGGAACGGCCCGCCAACGAGACCAACTCATTCCTAGTGCTCAGATCTGGTGTCGTTCCGCGCAAGCCTGGGCTATGAGCCTGGGCCAGATGAAGCGGTTTCCGGAGCAGCCGCCCGTGCGGCCATAGACTGCATTACAGAAATGGGGTCATCGAGGTGCACGTAGCGGCGTAACGACGCCATGCAGCGGACGGCGCTTTGCGCCGGCGCGCGTGAATCGCGGCGTTGGGCGTAATAGAGCGGGAAATGCACGCTCCTCCTCGACCGCACGCCCACGAGAAGTGCTACGGTTGAAGTTGCTATCCGCCTATGCGAACTGTAATCATCGGTGCCGGCCCGGCCGGCCTTTTCCTCAGTCTTCTGCTGAAGCGGCGACGGCCGCAGGACGAGGTCATCGTTCTCGAGCAGAATCTGCGTGGCGCCACCTTTGGCTTCGGCGTGGTCTTCTCCGACGGCGCGCTCGAGTTCTTGCGTGCCGGCGAACCGGAGATCTTCAAGCTGCTCGAGGCAGAGATGGAGCGCTGGCCCGAGCAGAAGATCGTGCACCGCGACGAGGCCGTGCTCGTGGACGGGAACGGATTTTCCGCGATCGGCCGCCTCCAGCTGCTGACGACTCTCGAGCGCCTGTGCGAGACCGCCGGCGTGCGCGTCGAGCACGGGCGCACGATCGGAGCGCTCGCAGAGCTCTCCGGGTTCGACCTGGTGGTCGGTGCCGATGGCGTGAATTCCATGGTGCGCCGGTCGCTTGCAGGTCGCCTGCAGCCACGCATGCGCTATCTCACGAACAAGTTCGCCTGGTACGGGACGACGAAGAGCGTTCGACTGCCTGACGCTCACTTTCCGTGAGAACGAGCATGGCCACTTCGTGGCGCACCACTATCGCTACGCACCCGACATGAGCACGTTCATCGTGGAATGCGACGCGGCGACGTGGTACCGGGCCGGGCTCGACCGGATGAGCGACGAGGAGAGCAGGGTCTACTGCGAGCGCGTATTTGCCCCCGACCTCGACGGGCACCCGCTCATCTCGAACCGCTCGATCTGGCGCAACTTCCCGCTGCTGTGGACCCCGCAGTGGACCGCGGACAACGTCGCCTTGATCGGTGACGCGGTGCGCACCGGCCATTTCTCGATCGGTTCCGGCACGCGGCTCGCGATGGAGGACTCGATCGCGCTGGCGGCCGCGCTCGATGCGCATGGCGAAAACGTCGCCGAGGGGCTGGCCGAGTTCGAGCGCACGCGCAAGCCGATCGCCGAGAAGATCGTGACCGCCGCGACCGCAAGCTCTTACTGGTACGAGCGGATCTCCGAGAAGATGACGCTCGCGCCGTGGCAGCTCGCCTACGATTACATGACCCGCAGCGGCCGCATGCCCGACGAGCGGTTGCGCGCGGAGGCACCGCGCTTCATGGCGCGCGTCGACCGCGAGCGCGCGGCCGATCCGCGCGCAGCGCACCCGGAGCGCCAGGCCGATCCGTGCGGCGCGAACACGCCCGGAGCGCGGGAGATCGGCTGGACGGTGCCCGAGCGCTACAACGCCGCGCGCATTCTGTTCGACAACCTGGCGGCCGGCCGCGCGGACAAGGCGGCGGTCGTCTGCGAGGACCGCACGTTCACCTACGCGCAAATCGCGAGCTTGCCTGCCGGGTCGGGAACGGGCTCGCCGCGATGGGTCTCGCGCGCGGCAGCCGCGTGCTGCTGGTGATGCTCGATACGCCCGAGTATGTCGCGGCGATCTTCGGCGCGATGCGAGCCGGCTTCGTGCCGGTGCTCGTCAACACGCTGTCCCCGGCGGAACTGGTTGCGTACTATCTCTGCGACAGCGGCGCCGAGGCGGCGATCGTGCACGACTCGCTCGCGAATCTTCTCGGCCACCCGGACATGCGCGCGAGCCGGCTGCGCGATCTGGTCGTGGTGGGCGACGGTGCGGTGCCGCCGCTCGAGCTGGTCGAGATCACGCGATGGGATGCCTGGACACACGGCGCGCGCGCCGAACTGGACGAGGTCGAGACGCATCCCGACGAGATGGCGTTCTGGATGTACAGCTCGGGCAGCACCGGCCGGCCGAAGGGCGTCGTCCATCTTCACCACGATGCGCCCTACACGCACGAGTCCTATGGCAGGCGCGTGCTCGGCATCCGCGAGTCCGACATCGTGTTCTCGCCGCCGAAGATCTTCTTCGCCTACGGCTTCGGCAACGCGATCACGTTCCCGTTTTCGGTCGGCGCAACCACGGTGCTGCATCCGGGGCGCCCGGACCCCGAGGCGGTGTACGGCGTGATCGAGCGGCATCGTCCGACTCTCCTTTTCGGACTGCCGACCCTGTACAACGCCCTGATCGTGCACCCGGGCTCGGAGCGACGCGATCTTTCGAGCCTGCGGCTGTGCCTTTCCGCGGCCGAGACGCTCTCGCAGGAGATGTTCGCCGAGTGGGAGCGGCGCTACGGGCTGCGAATCGTGGAAGGGCTCGGCTCGACCGAGGTGCTGCACATCTATCTCTCCAACCGGCTCGAGCGTCAGAAGCCGGGCGCGAGCGGCGCGCGGGTGCCGGGCTACGAGATCAAGCTGTGCGATCCGGACGGCCGCCCGGTTCCGCGCGGCGAGCCCGGCATCATGTGGGTGCGCGGCGACTCGAATGCGCCGTTCTACTGGAACCGGCCCGACAAGACGCGCGAGACGATGCGGGAGGGCTGGATCTACACCGGCGACCGCTTCCGCGAGGATGCCGACGGCTACTACTGGTTCGAGGGGCGCGCCGACGACCTGGTAAAGGTCAGCGGCCAGTGGGTCCATCCGATGGAGGTCGAGCGCGCGCTCGCCGAGCACCCGAGCGTGCGGGAATGCGCGGTGCTCGCGGTCGAGGACGAAAACCGGCTGATGACGCTAAAGGCCTACGTCGCGCTGCGGCCGGGGCACGTCGCGGACACGGCGACGACGAAGACGCTGCAGGACTTCGTCAAGCGGGCACTGGTGCCGTTCAAGTACCCGCGCACGATCGAGTATCTCGATGAGCTACCGAAGACCGGCACGGACAAGATCGATCGCCAGCGGCTTCGGGCAATGGGTAAAGCGTGACGGGGATGGACTAACTCTCAACGCAAAGGACGCGAAGGATTCCTTTCTATACCCCCTTGAGGGGTACGCAAAGGTTCGCAAAGGAAAGGGGAGAGGGGAATGATTCTAAGGAATTCGCTGGGGACGCTCAGTTTGGGGTGTGGTAGCCGAGCGAAATAGTTTGGACTATGCTTTTTGCATGCTGCAGGGTTTGCCAGTTTTGTAAGTACCCTGGTTATGCGGCAGCATGCAATTTAAGCCCATGATGTTTTTGGTCCTTTTGGTATTGCGATAAGCCAAGTTAATCGTCACCCGGTCGAGTTAGCTGTCACTTTTGACGTATAAATCAAGTTAGGCGCCTGGCGTAGCCGATCGACAACGCGTAGTTACATGAACCGCTGGAACATTCCCGACTGGCTGGAGCGCGAGGTCGTTGAACGCGACCGCTGCTGTGTCTACTGTGGCGTAGAGTTCGCGGCGCCGAGCGCGAGTCGACGCGACCGGCCGTCATGGGAGCACATTATCAATGACGCACGCATCATCACGGGCAAGAACATCGCGAGATGCTGCATCGGGTGCAATGCAAGCAAAGGCACCAAGGATCTCGTCGAGTGGCTTGAGTCAAAGTACTGCAGAACTCGAGGCATCACCCGCGAGTCGGTGGCGTCGGTTGTGCGATCCGTCCTTGAGTCGAATGCCGGATGGCGTTGAAACCCTCACGGGGTTTTCTACAGCCTCGTTAGACCTCTTGGAGACGCTGTGGCAAAGGTAAGAGAAAAGGAAGGCGCGAAGTTCGTCCGTTACTTCGGACCATTGCTCAATGCGCTTCGTGGTCTCGGTGGATCGGCGAAGGCCGACGAAGCCGTAGACCGCGTAGCTGAAGACCTAAAGCTTTCGGATGACGTATTGAACGAGGTGCTTCCATCCGGAGGATCGCGCTTTAGAAATCAAGTCGCTTGGGCACGGTTCTATCTCGTGCGAGAAGGGCTTCTTGACTCTTCCAAGCACGGAGTATGGAGTCTCACGAAGAAAGGGCTCGAAACATCCCTTACGAGTGAGCAATCGCGAGAGATCTTTCTCAAGTGGGTAAAGATCTTTCAAGAGCAAAGAAGGCTCAAGGGAAAGACCGAGCCGGCCGCTGAACAGATAGCCGAAGGAACTGGGTCCGTTTCAAAGGACTACCGAGAGGAGGTATTGGCTGTCCTGCTCAAGCTCCCACCAGAAGGCTTTGAGCGCCTTGCACAACGCATTCTTCGCGAGGCTGGGTTTAGTCAGGTAGTGGTCACTGGTCAGAGTGGTGATGGTGGAATCGATGGATTCGGTACACTCCAGGTCAATCCTCTCGTCTCATTCAAGGTCTTGTTCCAATGCAAGCGGTACGCGAAATCGGTGCCACCCTCTCACGTACGCGATTTCCGAGGTGCGATGGCAGGTCGCGCTGACAAGGGCATCATTGTTACTACCGGGTCCTTCACTGCCGAAGCTCGACGAGAAGCCACACGAGATGGCGCGCCACCCATTGAACTGATTGACGGAGAAAAGTTGCTGGATATGCTTGAGAAACTTGAACTTGGGCTAAAGCCAGTTACCACCTACGAGGTGGAGCATGCGTTCTTCAAGGAATTCGAGGCCTAATACCGAACGACGTGGCAACGGTGGCAACGGGGTCAACCCGACCCTACTATATCTCCCGACCCTACTATCTCTATCGGACCGCCTCCATCGCCTCATCAAGGAGCGCCGTCGTCGCGATTCGCAGGGCGATATGCAACACTGACGATCGGCTCGCATCTGCGAGCGCGGAGAACACATGGCCGAGGAGTCCCTGATCAACCGCCGGCTCGCCGCCATTCTCGCCGCCGACATCGCCGGCTACAGCCGACTCATGCACGAGGACGAGGCCGCCACCGTGCGGGACCTCAAGTCCCACCAGAGCGAGATCCTGCCGCTCATCGGTCGCCACGGGGGGCGGATCATCGACACCGCGGGCGATGGGATCATGGCTGAATTTCCCAGCGTCATCGGCGCCACCGAGTGCGCAGTCGAGATCCAGACCGTGATGGCCCGGCGCAACCAGGCGGTGCCCGAGAGTCGCCGCATGCGGTTTCGCATCGGCATCAATCTGGGGGATGTGATTCACGACGAGAACCGGATCTACGGTGACGGGATCAACATCGCGGCGCGGCTGGAGGCGCTGGCGGAGGCGGGGGGCGTGCTCGTTTCCAGTTCCGTCTACGACCAAATCCGCGGCAAGCTGCCTTTCACCTTCGAAGATGGGGGCGAACGGCAGGTCAAGAACATCGAGCAGCCCGTGCGGATGTATCGTCTGCACCTTCCGGGAGTGTCCGGCAATGCCGGCGTCGCTACGCCTGGCAGGCGTTCCGCCACCTCGGAGCGCAGGCGTTGGATCGGTTGGGGCCTGGCTGCGTTCCTGGCTTTCTTCCTGGCAGGAGGAGCGTGGTGGATGAATTCGCGCGTCGTTCCAAGTCAGCAGGCAGACAGCACAGAGGCGCCCCGTCTTTCAATCGTCGTCCTGCCTTTCAGCAACCTGAGTGGGGATTCGAGCCAGGACTACTTCGCCGATGGCATCACGGAAGACCTGACGACTGATCTGTCACGCATTGCGGGAAGCTTTGTCATCTCCAGGAACACGGCGTTCACGTTCAAGGGCAAGGCCGTGGATACCCGACAGATTGGCCGAGAGCTGGGCGTCCGGTATGTGCTCGAGGGGAGCGTGCGGCGGATGGGCGGCACAGTCCGCGTCAATGCGCAACTCATCGACGCGGGCTCTGGCGCGCATCTGTGGGCCGAGCAGATCGACCTCGATCAAGGCACGCTGACGACCGTTCAGGACAATTTCGGCATTGCGAACCGGCTTGCGAGGACGCTCAGTGTCGAACTCGTCAATGTCGAAGGCCGCAGGGCACCGCGCGCCAACCCGGACGCGGTGGACCTCACTATGCGCGGCTGGTCGGTCTTGAACGCGGGGCCGAACAAGGACGAAGTGCAGCGGTCCGTAACGTTGTTCGAGGAGGCTCTTCGCATCGATGCCGACAATGCCCAGGCGAGCGCCGGGCTTGCACAAGCCCTCGTTCTCATCTATCGCAGCCGGTGGGACCCGGACCCCGCGAACATCCTCGCTCGTGCCGACGAAGCAGCTACGCGAGCCATCTCCAGCGCGCCAAACTATGCGCAGGCTCATTCCGTCAAGGCCGAGGTTCTCGGATTAGCCAACCGGTTCGATGCCGCGATTGCGACGTACGATCGGGCCATCAACCTCGATCGCAACCTTGCCGCGGCACATGTCGGACGGGCGCGGAATCTGGTTGTGATCGGGCGGGCTGCGGATGCCATGGCGCCCGTCGAACGCGCCATACGTCTCAGTCCGCGAGACCCCGATCTGTACGTCTGGTACTTTGTTCTTTGCCACGCGAACACGCACCTGGCGCGCGACGCACAGGCCATCGACTGGTGCCTCAAGTCGATTGCGACCGGCAAGACGTTCTGGGCCGCATGGATGGATCTCGCCTCTGCGTACGCCTGGCGCGGCCAGAAAGCAGAAGCGGCGGCCGCGGTTGCTGAGCTACTGAAGATGAGGCCTGGGTTCACTGTGCAAAAATTTACGGAGGAAGGACTAGGGGTCTCCAACCATCCGGCGTTCCGCAAGGAAGTCCAGCGGATTGTCGAGGGAGTACGAAAGGCTGGATTGCCAGAACGCTAGGCATCCCCCGGCGAGAACGACGGGGTCAGGGAACGACGATGTCAAGTCTTGAAATATCAGTTTCCTCTACGACACGCGTGAAAAACCATCTCAATGCATAAGGCGTTGCTCCTTCTGACTTTGATGGCGTTCTGGCCGACGGCGCTTTCAGCCGAGCTTCCACAATCTGCCATATCGGAAATTGACCAGCTTCTGGAAGCGCTTGGTAGTTCCAACTGCCGGTTCAATCGCAATGGCACCTGGTACAGCGCCTCGGACGCCCAGGCGCACCTCACGAAGAAGTACGAGTACCTTCGAAAGAAGAAACTACTTGGTAGCGCAGAAGACTTCATAACCAAAGGCGGGACGGAAAGCAGCAGATCCGGCGAGCCGTACCAGGTTCAGTGTGGTCAGGAAGACGCCGTTCCAAGTGCCGTCTGGCTTCAGGCCGCATTGCGTCGGCTTCGGTCGGACACTTCATCGAATGCAGGCACAAAGTGACGCTCCGGCAGGGCCTGAACCGACTACTGACCGGGCCAGGAATCCTCATGGTTGCGATGATCGCGGGTTGCGCATCGATCTCCAACCCGCACCCGTTTTCGTCCAAGATCGACATCGACCTTGAGAATGTGAATCCTGAAGGATTGCGCGGACCGCCCGATGGGTTGCGCGCCGTACACTACGAATTCTGCATTCCCGCCGGCAAGGCCAACGTCGAAGAGGTGCGCAGCATCGATCCGACGGCGCAGTTCATGCAGGGCTCCCGAGGCCGTATCGGTTGCGCGAGGGATCAGATTCTTGTAGTGGGCAGCACCCACCAGCGCTCGTATCGTCAGGTTCTCGAGCGCCTGGCGGCGTTGGGGTATGTAGACCGAATTGCGGAAAATTTCTTCGAGTGACCGCCTGATCGACCGGGTGCCCCGCACCAATCCTGACACCTTCATGAAATTTCCGTCCCCCTTCGCGTCCTTTCTTTACCCTTTGCGTACTTTGCGTCAACGAATCTGACTTAAGTATTAGTAGCGAGCGGCTGCCGAAGGCCGGCAAGCTGATTGGCGGCGAGGGCGGCAATGACGATGCCGCCGCCGATCAGCGCAGCCTGGCTCGGGCGTTCGCCGATCAGGACCCAGACCGACAGCGTGCCGAATACGATTTCGAGGATCGACAGCAGTCCGATCTCCGCGGAGGAGAGGTAGCGCACCGCGACCATCATCAGCAACAGTCCCACGCCAAGCTGGACGACGCCCATGACGGACAGCAGGACGAGGTCGTCCGTGCTCACCGACAACGGCAGCGCGAACGGCAACGCGATCAGCATCGAGAAGATTCCGGCAAGCAGGACCGAAGGCACCATGTCCACGTGCGGCGCGATGTTTTCGCAGAATGACGACGTTGGCGCCGAAGCCGAGTGGAATGCACAACGCGATCAGGTTGCCCGCCCATCCGCCGCTGCTCAGCGCATCGAAGAACATCATCGTGATGCCCCCGATTGCCGCGATCATCGCCAGCCAGGTGCGCGGCGCGACTTTCTCGCCGAGGAAAAGGCGCCCGCACAGGGCCGCCACGAAGGGCGAAATGCTGCCGACCACCAGCGTGTTGGCGACCGTGGTCAGCGACAGGGCGAGGATGAAGCTGATCATCATCCCCGCGAACAGCAGTCCGGACACCACGCCCGGCCAGCCCATGGCATGAACGCGTTGCAGAAGTCGCGAGCCGTGCTGGAAGGACAATACGACAAGCAGGAACGCAGTCATGAAGAACGAGCGCCAGAAGGTGATCTTCCAGCCGTCGGTGACTTCCATGTTGCGCACCAGGACGCCGGCGCTGGCCCAGCACAGCGTGGCGCCGATCATCAGGACGATGCCCTTGCGGTGTTCCGCCGGCGTTCGCATCAGGAAGTACCATAAAGCTATTTTCACCACGGAGGCACAGAGAGCACAGGAGAAAAGCGGGAGGCAGACGAAGAATCGGGATGTCGAATGCCATTGTGGCTGCACAGCTGTATCGAAGACCATCGATCCATGAATGTCCAGATCACTTCGCCTGCTTCGCTTTCTCTGCGCCCTCTGTGCCTCTGTGGTGAAATCTGAACTGTCCATCAGGCGACAGCCGCGGGCGCGGCGACGCCGAGTTTTTCGCTCCAGGGTTGCAGCGACGGCAGGATGCTCGGATAGAGCTCGACGCCTTCCTTCAGTTGTTTCTCGCGGCGGCGCAGCCCGGCTTCGCCGGGCAGGCGCACACGATCGAATCCGGGTCGCGGCGGCGTGGTGCGGCAGGCGTTCGCGATCCATTCGGTCTGACGCACGAAATCTTCGCTGCCGCCGAACAGCGCCGGATCGAATACCTGCACGTAAACATTCGCCGCCCATCCTTCGTTCGGATCGGCGCGGCCGTGGCCAGACAAGACCTTGCGTCAACGCTTCCACCAGCAAGCCGAGCGCGTAACCCTTGTGCCCGTGGTCCAGTTCCGCCGATCGGCAGCAAGCCGCCCTTCGGTTCGGTGAACACGAACCGCGGGATCGTCCGAGGGATTGCCGTGGCCATCGAGCACCCATTGTCCCGGGCAGTTTGCGCTTGTTCCTTGTTCAGCCGGCCGGTCAGTCCGTGGGTCGTGATCGACATCGATACGTCGATCATCACCGGATCGCCCGCGGTCGGCCAGGCCGCGGCGATCGGATTCGGCGTGTGTGTGCCGGTACCGCGTCCGCCGTGTGGCACGACGCCGCCGGTCTCCGGGCCGGAGGAAATCAGCATCACCATCATGCCCTGGTCGGTGACCCGCTTCAGGTAGGCGGCGAGGCAGGCGATGTGGTGGCTGCGGCGTATGGCGACCGTGCAGGTGCCGAGTTTTTTCGCGCGCTCCAGCGCGAGATCGATCGCGCGCACGGTCAGCCAGACGCCCGGGCAGGCGCATGCCGTCCCATGTGACGGCGGCGGGAAAGTCCGCGATCACGCGCGGCGATCCCGACTTCGTCATGCCACCTTTTTCCAGATCGTTCAGATACGGCGCGAGCAACTGCAGGCCGTGCGTGGTGTGGCCCAGCAGGTCGCCCTCGACCAGGATCTCGGCGACGACTTTCGATTTGTCGGATTCGAGTCCTGCCTTGTCGAGCAGCGCTAGTCGCGAAACGGATCAGGTCTTCGGCTTTGTATTTTTTTTCGGACATAGGTCAAAACCCAACACAGAGGCACAGAGGACACAGAGAACACAGAGGAAAAGGCAAGGTAAGGAGAAAATTTTCGTCGGAATTTTGAGCCGCAGCGAACTATCTTCGCAACATCGGCGGTTCAAGGCAGCAATGCAAACTATTCCGACCTTCTCATTCCTCCTGCTTTTCCTCTGTGTTCTCTGTGTCCTCTGTGCCTCTGCGTGTTGGGTGTAATTAGTAGGGTAGGTAGGCTTTACATCATTATTATCTGGCGGACGGTGTGGCCGGAGGCGAGGCGGTCGAAGCCTGACGTTGATGTCTTCGAGCTTGATGTGGTCGCTCATGAGCTTGTTCACCGGCAGCATGCCGCGGCGATAGAGATCGATGTAGCGCGGAATGTCGCGCGACGCGACGCAGGAACCGACGTAGCTGCCCTTGATGGTGCGTTCCTCCGCGACCATGTTGACGTGCTGCAGCGGCCAGCGATGATCCGGATGCGGCAGGCCGGCGGAAACCGTGGTGCCGCCGCGGCGGGTGATGCGGTAAGCGAGTTCCATCGCCTGCACCGAGCCGGCCATCTCGAGCGCGAAGTGCACGCCGCCGCCGGTGAGATCCTTGACCTTCTGGATCGCGTCCGGGTCCTTGGCGTTGACCGTGTCGGTGGCACCCAGTTCTTTCGCCAGCTTGAGTTTGTCGTCGTGCAGGTCGAGTGGCGACGATCTGCTGCGCGCCGGCGACGATGGCGCCGAGCAGCGAATTCAGTCCGACACCGCCGAGGCCGAGCACCGCAACCTTGGCACCCGGGAAATACCTGCGCGGTATTGAACACCGCGCCGACGCCGGTCAGGACGGCGCAACCGAACAACGCGGCTTCGTCGAACGGCAGCGTGCTGTCGATCTTTACCACCGAACCGCGATTGACGACGCAGTACTCCGCGAAGGCGGAGACGCCGACATGGTGATAGACATGCTCTGCCGTGCTGGTGCAGGCGCATGCCGCCGTTGAGCAGCTTGCCGGCGCCGTTGGCCTGCTGCCCGGGTTCGCAGCGACCCGGATGGCCTTCGACGCAAGGCGGAGCATTGGCCGCAGCTCGGCGCGAAGACCAGCGCGACGTGGTCGCCGACCTTGAGGTCGTTGATGCCGCCGCCGATTTCCTGCACGACGCCGGACGCTTCGTGGCCGAGCACCATCGGCATCTGCCGCGGGCGGTCGCCGTTGACGGTCGACAGATCCGAGTGGCACAGGCTCGCCGCCTTGATCTGCACCAGCACTTCGCGCTGTCCCGGTTTGTCGAGCTCGACTTCCTCGATGGTCATCGGCTTGCTGTCCGCGTACGGCTGCGGCAGGCCCATCTGCCGGATCACTGCTGCCTTCATTTTCATCTGTCACTCCTTAAAGAAAATCTTGAACCACGGAGGACACGGAGAGCACGGAGGAAAAGCAGGAGATAAGAAAGCGGAGAATGTAAGTAGGGGTTTCGGCGGTATGTCATTGACGAGCGGCGTTCAAATAGCGATCACCGCCATCATCTGCGCTTTTCCCCATCAAATTTTCTTCGTCCCTTGTCTTTCCTCTGTGTTCTCTGTGTCCTCCGTGGTCAAGATGGATCTGATTGTCGTCGCTTAGTAAGTAGCGCGGCCGCCGGAGAGATCGAACACCGCGCCGGTGGTGAAGGAGCAGTCCTCGGTGCAGGCCCAGGATGACGGTCGCGGCGATTTCCTCGACGATGCCGAAGCGGCCCATGGGAATCTTGGAGAGCATGTAGTCGATGTGGCTCTGCGGCACCTGCTCGAAGATCGGCGTTCTGACTGCTGCCGGCGTCACGCAGTTGACGGTGATGCCGTTCTTGGCGGTTTCCTTGCCCAGCGACTTGGTGAGTCCGATCACGGCGGCCTTCGAGGAACTGTAGGCAGCGGCGTTGGGGTTGCCTTCCTTGCCGGCGATCGAGGCGATGTTGACGATGCGGCCATAGTTGTTCTTGATCATGTGCGGCACGACGGTGCGGCAGCAGTAGAAGACGCCGTTGAGGTTGACGTCATGGACGCGGATCCAATCGTCGGCCGGCAGTTCCCAGCCGACCTTGTTCATGCCCGCAATGCCGGCCGAGCACACGAGCGCGTCGACCTTGCCGAAGGCCGCGACCGTGCCCTTGAATGCGGCTTCGATCTGGTCGAGCTTGGTGACGTCCACCCTGGCGGTATGGGTCTTCGGCGCGCCGAGCGACTTGGCGGCGTCCGCCATGGTCTTTTCGTTCATGTCCCAGATGGCGACGTTGGCGCCCGACTGCGCGAGCCGCTTGGCGATGGCCAGGCCGATGCCGGACGCTCCGCCGGTCACGATCGCGCTGCGGCCCTTCATGTCGAGTTGATTCATTGCTCCCCCCATTTGATTTGGATCGAGTGGCCGCGCGATTGCGATCGCCAGCCACGGAAAACCGGCATTTTAGTAGATTGGCAGACCCCGACCAAACGCTTCTTCGTTGCATAGGATCTCGCCCGGGTGTTAAGTTGAGCAAATCGGCGTTGAGGAGACATGCGATGCATGCAGTCGAGTTTCGGACGGTTTTCCCGCCGCGGCCATATTCTTGCCTTGTTGCTTGCGCTGGTCGCCTGCGGAGGTGACGGAGAGGGAGATGGTGGCGGACCGCCGCCGCCCACGTCGGCTGTCCCGCGATTCGCCTATGTCGGCGAACTCCAATGACAGATACGGTCTCGATTTACACGGTCAACGCCAGCACCGGCCAACTGCGGGCGAACGGCTATGTTCCCGCAGGTACGCAGCCAAGCGCCGTCGCCGTAGACCCCTCGGGCAAGTTCGCCTACGTGGCGAATTTCGGTCTCCCACGATGTCTCGGCCTACACCATTAACGCCAGCACCGGGGCGCTGACCAGAATCGGTGCCATCGGGACGCCTGGATCCGAACTTCCCGGCGGGAACCAATCCCGACTCCGTCACCGTCGATCCATTCGGAAAGTTTGCCTACGTTGCGAATTCCGGCTCCAACAACGTCTCGGCCTACACCATCAATGCTGCGCACCGGCGCGCTGCACCGCAGTCCGTGGGCGTCCGGTCGCGGCGGGAACCGAATCCCGGACTCCGTCACCGTCGATCCATCGGGCAAGTTTGCCTACGTTGCGAATTCCGGTTCCAGCAACGTCTCCGCCTACACTATCAACGCCACCACCGGGGCGTTGACCGCAGTCCCGGGCAGTCCATTCGCGGCGGGAACGACTCCCGTCTCCGTCACCGTCGATCCATCGGGCAAATTCGCCTATGTGGCGAACAGCGGCTCCGACACCGTCTCCGCCTACACCATCGATCCGGCACCGGCGCGCTCACCTTTGTCGTCACACCTCGGCGGCGGGATCCATCTCCGAGTCCATCACGGTCGACCCAGCGGGCACGTTCGCCTACGTTGCCAATAGCGGTCGGCTAACGTCTCGGCCTTTCGATCGACGCCGGCAGCGGGGCGCTCACCCCGTCGGAGCCATTGTGCCCGCGGGAATCGATTCCACGTCGGTCATCGTTGACCCCTCCGGCAAATTTGCCTACGTGGCGAATTTCAGTTCCAACGACGTTTCGGTCTATACCATCAATGCCGGTACCGGAGCGCTGACGGCTGCCGGCACCGTGCGTGCCCGCCCCGGCAGCGGCGCGATTGCCATGACCGAGGGCACGACGTCGGTTACGTACACGCCGACGTTCGCCTATGTGGCGAATCAGACTTCGGGCACCGTTTCCGTGTACACGATCGACGCCGACAACGGGACGCTTGGCAGCACTAACCTGGGGGTGATTACGGGCATCAGTCCCCGCTCCGTTACGGTCGACCCGGCCGGGACGGTTCGCCTACGTGGCGAATTTCACCTCCAACTTCCATCTCTGGCTACACCATCGACGCGGCACCGGGGCGTTGACCGCAATCGGCGGGGCCGTTCACGGCGGGACGGACCCCGTCTCCAGTTACCGTCGATCCTTCTGGACAAATTCGCTTACGCGGCAAATTGCGTCTCCGAACAGTGTCTCGGCTTACACCATCAATGCCGGGTAACGGGGCGCTTACGCAGATCGACGCCGTCGGTGACGCCTGGCGTTCAGAGCTTCCGGCGGGAACGACTCCCGCCTCCGTCACTGTCGATCCAACGGGCCGCTTCGCCTACGTAGCGAATAGCGGCTCCGACTTCCGTGTCGGCGTATCTCCATCGATGCAGACGAGCGGCGCTCTCACCGGCGTGGTCGCGGTGCTCACGCAGACCGCGCCGTCTTCCGTGACCGTCGATCCGTCCGGCCGCTTCGCCTACGTCGCGAACAGCGTCTCCAACACCGTGTCGGCGTACACCATCGATGCCGAGCACAGGGGCACTCGACCGGCGTCGGTACAGCGCCCACGGAGACCGCGCCGTCTTCCGTCACCGTCGATCCTTCGGGCAAATTTGCCTACGTGGCGAACAGCTTCGTTCCAACACCGTGTCCGCGTACACCATCAATCCCAGCACCGGCACGCTCGCCGTCGTCGGGGCAGCGGTGCTTGCCGGAAACAGTCCGCGATCCGTCACCGTCGATCCTTCGGGCAAGTTTGCCTACACGGCAAATTTCTCATCCAACACCGTCTCGGTGTTACGGCGTCACCGCCGGCACCGGCGCGCTTGCTATAGTCAACCTGAACGTGATGCGGTAACCGGTCCGGTGTCGATCGTCACGACGGGTAGGATCCAGTAATTTCGGCGATAACGGCTCACGCGATTACGCCCGCGCGAATTGCGAGGGCTGGAGCACTTGTTCGCGGGTGCGCCGTGGATGTTCAGGCGCGCCGGATCAGGAACAGGATCAAGCAGCAGCAGCACGATGCCGCCGGCCACCCACGCCCAGCGCAAATCGCGCCGTTGGGTTGGCGCAGGCTCGCTCGACAGCCGCAGGCGCAACCGTGGCGTTGAACCGGGCGAAGAAATCGTCGGACATTTTCTTCGCCACGCCGTCTATCAGCCGCGAGCCGATCTGCGCGAGCTTGCCGCCGACCGAGGCGGTGGCTTTGTAGGTGAGCCGCGTGCCGCTGCCCTCGGGCAGCAACGAGACCTGCGCGACGCCTTTGCCGAAACCGGCTGCGCCGCCGGAACCTTCGAACGCGATCGAGTAGGAGTGAGGCGGGTTCAGATCGGCGAGCAGCAGTTTGCCGTTGAATTTCGCCTTGACCGGTCCGATCGCGGCAGTCATTGCCACCTTGTATTCGGTGTCCGAGATTTTCTCGATGCTCTCGCAGCCGGAGAGGCAGACCTTGAGGATCGCGGGATCGTTGAGCGCCTCCCACACCCGTTGTTGAGGAAGAGGGATGAGCTGCTCGCCGGTCATTTCCATTTTCTACTGCCTCCCTTGATGCTGATGCGCCGGCGCCAGGATTCGCGCAAGGTCCGCCAGGCTTTCGACATTGTGTGCCGGAACAAAAGCATCCACGTGCGGGAGCATCAAGCGCACGCCGGCGGCCTTCGGTTCGAAGCCATCGAAACGCAGCAGCGGATTCAACCAGATCAGCTTGCGGCAGGACTTGTGCAGACGCTCCATGGCTTGCGGAAGATCCTGCCGCCGTCGCGGTCGAGGCCATCGCTGATCAGCAGCACCTCGGCGTTCTGCCCCAGCACGCGCCGCGACCAGCTCAGGTTGAACGCTTTCAGTGCCGCGCCGATGCGCGTGCCGCCTGACCAGTCGGCAACCGCCCGGGACACGGCGCCAAGCGCCATGTCCACATCGCGATGCCGGAGATGACGGGTGATGTTGGTCAAGCGGGTACCGAATACGAAAGTGTGCACGCGGTCGCGGTCATTGGTGATTGCGTGCATGAAGTGCAGAAACATGCGCGAGTAACGGCTCATGCGAGCCGGAAATGTCGCACAGGATCACGAGCGGCGGATGGCGGTGCTGGTGCGAGCGGCGGCGCAACGGGATGACGTCGGCGTTGCCGCGCAGGCTGTCGCGCAACGTGCGGCGCAGGTCCACCAACTGCCCGTGCGCATGGGGTTGAAGGCGGCGGATACGTATGTCCGGGATCGGCAGGCGCAGGCGCGCGATGAGCTTCTTCGCTTGCAGCAATTCGCCGGCGGTCATGGTCTCGAAATCCCGGCGACGCAGCGCCTCGACAGGCGAGGCGCGTCGAATGCAGCTTCGTGCTCAGACTGCGGTGATTCACGATCTGAGGCGCGCCTTGCGGTTCAGTCCGAGTGCGTCATGCAAGCCCGGCCAGCCGGAGGTGTCTCGCGGATCCGGTCCCGTACTCGCCAGGGGCCGCCAGCGGCAGCGCCGGCCGCGGCCGATTCGGGCAGTCAGCCGGTTTGACCAAAACAGCCGGAACGCCTGGTCGAACAGCTCGAATTGCTCGCGGCGGCTGAGAAACACCGAAGCCAGTGTCCAGTAGAAGTCCTCGCGCCGCGCAACGCCGGTGATTTCCAGCGCGCGCAGGGAGTCCATAACCCGATCCGGTCCTACCGCAATCCCCGCCTGGCGCAGGGCCCGGGCAAAATGCATGACGTTCTGCGAGAGCTTGCCTTCGGCGGGAGCGCGGATCATGGGTCGAGGTTCTGCACGAATCGCGTGGGGCGTTGGCACGCCCGGACGCGTCAGGCGGCTGGCAAGTCCGCCCTGGCTTTCTCGAGCAGGTCTATGGCCGGGGCGCCGCGCACCCGGGCAATGTCGTCCTCATATTTCAGCAGAACGCCCAGCGTGTCGTTGATCGCCTGTGGGTCCAGCGTCACGCGGTCGAGTGCACTCAAGGCCCTGGACCAATCGATGGTTTCCGCGACGCCGGGCAGCTTGAACAGGTCGACGTCGCGCAACTTTTGCACGAAGGCCACCACCTCGCGCGACAACTGCTTGCCCACGCCCGGGACTTTGCGTCTGACGATCTCCAGTTCCCGCTCGGCCGACGGATAGTCCACCCAGTGGTAAAGGCAGCGCCGCTTGATTGCGTCGTGGATCTCGCGCGTGCGATTGGATGTGATCACGACGATCGGCGGTTCCGCGGCCTTGATGGTGCCGATCTCGGGAATCGTGACCTGGAAGTCGGACAGCACCTCCAGCAGGTAGGCTTCGAACGGTTCGTCGGTACGGTCGAGTTCGTCTATGAGCAGCACCGGCGGTGAACCCTGCGGGCCTTCCAGTGCCTGCAACAAGGGCCGGCGGATCAGGAATCGTTCGCTGAAGATGTCCTTCTCCAGCTTGTCGCGGGATGCGGCACCTCCCGCCTCGGCGAGCCGGATCTCGATCATCTGCCGGGGGTAGTTCCACTCGTACACCGCGGATGCGATGTCCAGGCCCTCGTAGCACTGCAGGCGGATCAGGCGGCGGCCGAGTGTCGCTGCCAGCACCTTGGCGATCTCGGTCTTGCCCACCCCGGCTTCGCCTTCGAGAAACAGCGGCCGCTGCATACGCAGCGCGAGGAACACCGCCGTTGCCAATGATCGCTCGGCTACGTACTCGCCGCTGGCGAGCAGCGCCAAGGTGTCATCTATCGACTTAGGAATCGCCTTGCTATCTGGACTCATCTTAGGCATATCTGAGGATCAAAGTCTCAACGCAGAGGCGCAGAGAACGCAGAGGACACAGAGTAGAAAAGGAAGGCTGGTAACAAGATACTTTGGGCTTGACGGCATAGCTAATTTCATCCCGGATTTTGCCCATCTTTCTCTGCGAACTCTGTGTCCTAAAGTTGCGTCCGACGTGGGTATCTGCGCCTCTGCGTTGGGTGTAGAGCTTGAAGGCTCTAGACAGATGAACTGCGGCAGCGACATGATTCGGCGAGCCTACAGTTTCGATCGCCACTCGGCGACCCACATCGGCAGGAAGGCATCGGGATCGAAGGGTGAGCCTTCGCGGCCTCGACAACGAAAGCGGCCGACACCCAGGCCCGGGCGTGACGAGACATCGTAGCCGCCATCACGCGGCCGAGGCGGATGTTCGACCAGGTCGAATCGCCAGGCCGGCGAGTACTCGCAGAACGACTCCTGCATGATGAAATTCGTCGTGCAGGCGTCGAGCTGGAGGGCGGCGGCGGTGGCGACCGGCCCGAACGGATTGTGAAAGGACACCGGCGTATACGCGGCGTCGGCGATTGCGGCGATTTTCTTGGCTTCGAGAATGCCGCCGACGTGAATGGGGTCCGGCTGCAGGACGCCGATTTCGTTGCCGGCAAGAAGCGCCTGCAGGTGGTATTTCGTGTAGCAACGCTCGCCGGTCGCGAGCCGGGTGCGGATGGAACGGCCGACTTTGGCGAGCGCCTGCACGTTTTCCGGGTCGCACGGCTCCTCGAGCCAATAGAGCTTGTACGGTTCGAGTTCCTGCGCGATCGCTATCGCGGAGCCCGGGCTGAAACGGCCGTGGCAGTCGATCAGCACGTCCATGTCCGGCCCGACCGCGTCGCGCACGCAGGCGACCATCTCCACGGCCCCGCGCACCAGCTTTGAATCCGGATCGCGCCCGGCGTTGGAGAATGGATCGAATTTGAGACCGCGGTAACCCTTGCGCGCCACCGCTGCCGCCGCGCGGCCGATCTCATCCAGTGTTGCCCCGCTGCCATACCAGGCGTTGGCGTAGGCCGGCAGCCGGTCACGCACCAGACCGCCGAGCAGATCGTACACCGGGCGGTCGAGCGCCTTGCCGACGATGTCCCAAAGTGCGATTTCGATGGCGCCGATCGCGGAGTTCAGAATCGGTCCGCCGCGGGCAAACTCGTTGCGGAACATTTCCTGCCACAGGCGCTCGATGGCGAAGGCCGACTGTCCCACCACCACCCGGCGCGCAAGCTGCTGGATTGCCGCCTCGACCGCCTTCGGCTGGAACTCGCAGGTCCCCTCTCCGACGCCTTCAATCCCGTCGTCGGTAAAGACATGGGCAAATACCCAGTTGCACCACTTCGCGCCAACAATGTAGGTGTCGATCCGGGTGACTCTGCACTCGCGCCGAACACTCATGTCAGGCGACCTCGCGTTGGCGCGCACCTGTGCGGAAGGTTTCGAGGGGACCTCCGGTGACTAGTATCAAGCTCGCCATGAGAGCTATGTCGCCGCTGCCACCGCCCGCTTCGTCATTACGGTGACGAGATGGGCGCGGTATTCCGCGCTGGCATGCATGTCTGAATTGAGTCCGGCGGCGGCCACCTTGATGTTGGCAACCGCGTCCGCAGAAAACTTCGACGCCAATGCTTTTTCCAGTTCCGGCACGCGAAACACGCACGGTCCCGCGCCGGTGACCGCTACGCGCACGCCGTTTGCCGTTTCCGCAACGAACACGCCGACGATCGCGTAGCGCGACGCCGGGTTCTTGAACTTCGCGTATCCCGCGCGTTTCGGCAGCGGGAAAGAGACCGAAGTAATGATTTCACCCGGCTGCAGCGCGGTCTCGTACATGCCGGTGAAGAAATCGCCGGCGGCGATCTTGCGCTTGTTGGTATGGACGGTTGCACCCAAGGCGAGAACTCCCGCAGGATAATCCGCTGCCGGGTCGTTGTTCGCGATCGACCCGCCGAGAGTGCCCATGTTGCGCACCATGGGGTCGCCGATGCTCGCGGCGAGACTCGCGAGCGCCGGGACGGCTTGCAGTACATCCTTCGAAGCAGCCACCTCGGCGTGCGTTGTCAAGGCGCCTATGCTGATGGCGCCGCCGTCCTTCCTGATGCCGCGCAGTTCTGCGACGCCTCGCAGATCTATGACATCAGATGGAGAAGCGAGGCGCAGCTTCAGTGCCGCGATCAGGGTCTGTCCGCCGGCCATCAGTTTGGCGTCGGCTGCGGCGGCGAGCCTAGCTGCCGCATCCGCGACGCTGGTGCCTTGTGGTAATTGAACTCGTACATCGCTGCTCTTCGGTCGTTACATGCCACTTTTCTCAAACCCAACACAGAGGCACAGAGGACACGAAGAGGTCACGAAGAGAATCTGTTGAAGCAACTGCAAGCCGAACTATGTCGGTTTGTCTCTTCGTGCCACTTGGTGTTCTTGTATCTTCGTGTTCGTCTGGACTTCGTCTTGCTTGGGTGTTGATCTTCAGATTCTTCAAGAAGGCGGCGCCGGCGAGTACGGCCTTGACGATGCCGTGATAGCCGGTGCATCGGCACAGGTTGCCGTCCAGTTCGGCGCGGACCTGGGCCTCGCTCGGGTGCGGATGGCGTTTGACCAGATCGATGGCGCTCATCACCATCCCCGGTGTGCAGTAACCGCATTGCAGGCCGTGATGGTCGCGGAACGCCGCCTGCATCGGGTGCATGGTGCCGTCGGGACGCGCCAAGCCCTCGATGGTGACGATAGTGGCGCCGTCGCCTTGCACGGCAAGCATGTTGCAGCACTTCACTGCGTTGCCGTTCATGTGTATGGTACAGGCGCCGCATTGCGCGGTATCGCAGCCGATGTGGGTGCCGGTGAGGCGCAACGTGTCGCGGATGAAGTCGACCAGCAGAACCCGCGGTTCGATTTCGGCGGTAACGGGCATGCCGTTTACCGTCATTTTGATCTTTACGAGCATGAGGCTTCCTCACTGGTTGGCCTGCGAAGGACTCCCATGCTAGTCAAGCGGCGGCGCAGGATCAACTGGAATAGGGAAGCTCTGATCAAGTTCCACATGCGCGACCGAGGCGATTCGGGTCGAGGACAAGACGGCGAGGACGCCGTGTAGCCGGCCTACATAAGGAGGAGCCGACGCTGACATCGGCACGAATCGCCCGGTCCCTCGAAAGAGTCGAAATGTCATTGGGTTGTGCCAGGTGCGGCGCCTGCGTTGTTACGCTCCTTGTTGGGGCTTCAGCCGCATCTGCGGACCGACGCCTAGCAGTCATCCGCACCTGGCGCAACGCGCGTCGCGGAACTTGATCAGAGCTTCCCTGGGTTCCGGACAGTCCTAACAGGACCAGGCCGGGTGGCATAGAATCCGGCAAGCGGAGTCGTTCTTCGGACCGGCAACTCAGAGATAAAGGATCAGGCGAATGGCAAAGTACGGTATCGGCCAGGCAATGGTGCGGCGCGAGGATCAGCGGTTGCTCTTCGGGGCAGGGCAGTTCGTCGATGATCTGTCGCTTCCCGGCGAGGTCTTTGTAGCGTTCGTGCGCTCACCGCACGCACACGCCCGCATCGTCTCCATCGACACTCAGGCCGCGCGGGCCATGCCCGGAGTCACAGCTGTGCTGACAGGTGCGGACCTCAAGGCCGACGGCATCGGTCCGCTGCCGGATGGACAGGGGCTGAAACGCGCCGACGGCAAACCTATGTGCGGCCCGCCGCACCACGCGCTTGCCGTAGACGCTGCGCGCTTTGTCGGCGAGCCCGTGGCCGCGGTAGTCGCGCAAACCCGTTCGCAGGCGGAGGACGCCGCCGAAAAGGTTATGGTCGAGTACGAGGAATGGCCGGCGGTCGTGACGATCGAGGCGGCCACCGCGCCGGGTGCGCCGCAACTGTGGCCGGACGCGCCGGGCAACATCGCCGCGCAGACCCAGTTCGGTAGCAAAGGCGAATGCGACGCCGCCTTCAAGAAGGCCAAACACGTTACCAGGCTTGCGCTCTACAACCAGCGGCTGGTGCCGGTCAGCATGGAGCCGCGCGGTAGCATCGGGGAATTCGACGCCAAGACCGGCCGTTTCACGCTGCGGACCAGTTGTCAGAACCCGGCCGGGCTGCAGCAGACGCTGGCGACGTCCTGCCTCAAGGTGCCGATGGACAAAGTGCGCGTTCGCGTCGGCGACGTCGGCGGTGGTTTCGGCATGAAGACCCAGCTCTATCCCGAAGACGTGGTGTGCGCGTGGGCAGCGCGCAAGCTCGGCCGGCCGGTGCACTGGCGCGCCAGCCGCAGCGACGAATTTCTCGCCGGCAATCACGGGCGCGACCAGATCAATCGCGCGGAACTCGCTTTCGACGCGGACGGCAAGATCCTCGGCTTCCGGGTCGAGATCGTCGGCAACATCGGGGCGCATGCCAGCGGGCCGGGTGCGGTCATCGTTGTGGCAATCGGGCCGAAAGTGATCACCGGCGTCTATCACATCCCGGCACTCGACCTGCGCGGAACGGCGGTGCTGACCAATACCAACGTGGTCGGCGCGTATCGCGGCGCCGGACGGCCGGAAGCGATCTATCTCATCGAGCGGTTGATGGACCAGGCGGCCGCGGAAATGAAGATCGACCCGGCAGAATTGCGCCGGCGCAACTTCATCCAGCCCGGCGCCATGCCTTACACCACTCAGATGGGCGAAACGTTCGACAGCGGCAACTTTCCGCACATGCTCGACCGCATCCTCGGGCACGCCGACTGGAAGGGTTACGACAAACGGCGCGAAGAGTCTCGCAAGCGCGGCAAGCTGCGCGGCCGCGCACTGTCCACCTTTCTCGAATGGACCGGAGTCGTGCACGAGGAAACGGTGGACCTGCACGTGGAGGCCGACGGGCGGATCATGGTCTATACCGCGATGCAGGCGATGGGACAGGGCATCGAAACCAGCTATGTACAAATCATTTCCGAGACGCTCGACGTCGATCCGGACCGGATCGTCATCGTCCAGGGCGACAGCGACATCGCCCAGGGAATCGGCAGCATGGGCAGCCGTTCGGCCTACATCGGCGGCTCGGCGATGTTCACCGCTTCAAAAGATACCGTCCAGAAAGGCAAGGAACTCGCCGCGGATGCGCTCGAGGCGGCCGCTTCGGATATGACGTATGACGACGGCCGCTTCAAGGTGGCCGGCACCGATGTCGGCATCGGCCTGTTCGATCTGGCCGCGAAGCAGCCCGAGAAGCGCATCACCATCAAGACGTTGCAGAAGGTGGGCGGTCCGTCATGGCCGAACAGTTGCCACGTCTGCGAAGTCGAAGTCGATCCGGAAACAGGCGTGACCGAGATCGTGCGCTATACGACTGTGGATGACGTGGGGCGGGTGATCAATCCGCTTATCGTCGCCGGTCAGGTGCACGGCGGAATTGCCCAGGCGGTGGGACAGGCGCTATTGGAGAATGCGCGTTACGACGCCGAGTCCGGTCAGCTCATCACTGGTTCACTTCTCGATTACTGCCTGCCGCGCGCGGACGATCTGCCCAGCTTCGCAACCTTCACCGACGAGTCCACGCCCTGCAAGATCAATCCGCTTGGCGCAAAGGGTGTCGGCGAGCTTGGCACGGTCGGCGGCACGCCCACCGTGATGAATGCGCTGATCGACGCGCTTCGCCCGTTGGGCGTCAAACACATCGAAATGCCGGCTACATCCGAAAAGGTATGGCAGGCGATCCGCCACGCCAAGGCAGCCTAGCGGCGAGAGAGCAAACCTTCGACGCAAAGGCGCAAAGACGCAAAGAAATTCGAAGAAACGGACGTGATAGTTATTGTGATACGCGCCGAGGTAAGTCCTGCCTCGTTGTGAGTCATTGGTTCCGTTAGCTGAGTAGCGGCTTACTTTCTCACTGCCTGCCTTGCTATGTGGCGAAGGCCTAATCAGCACGCATGCCGGAAGCTTTCACCACTTTGCCCAGTTTTTCGATTTCGGCGCGAGTGAACTTGGCGAACTCCTCAGGCGTACTGGACTTGGGCACCACACCTTCGCTTTGCAAGCGCTCCCTGATATCCGGGAGAGCAAGAATACGCGCGACCTCGTTGGACAGTTGGTTGAGGACCGCTTTGGGTGTGTTGGCGGGCGCCCACAGTCCGCCCCAGCCTTCCATCTCAAAGCCCGGAAGCGCTGTCTCCGCGACTGTCGGCACGTTCGGCAGTACAGGGCTGCGCTGCGCCGTTGTCACCGCCAACGCCAGCAACCTCCCGTCCTTGATGAACGACAGGGCTGGCGCAATGGGCGATATGAAATACTGAATGCGCCCGGCCATGGTGTCGATAAGGGCTTCCGGCGTGCCTTTGTAGGGCACATGTACAACGTCAATGTCAGCGGCAAACCTGAATTGCTCCCCGGTCAGGTGTGTGGCGCCACCGATACCGGCCGAGCCAAAGTTGAGCTGTCCCGGCTTCTGCTTGGCGAGCGCGATGAGATCATTGACCGACTTCACCCCAAGCGAAGGCCCAACTACCAGCACAAACGGACTGATCGAGATCTGGGTGACAGCTGCGAAGTCCTTGAGCGGATCGTAGGGGAGCTTCGAATAGAGTGTCGCGCTCACTGCAAAGCCCGGTCCATGGTACAGAAGCGTATACCCATCAGGCGCGGCGCGGGCGACGATGCTTCCAGCCACGATGCCGCCCCCGCCAGGGCGATTGATCACCACCACTTGCTGGCCCCAGTTCTCCGACATTTTCTTGCCGACCATGCGCGCGTGTATGTCGGTCGAGCTTCCCGCTGTGAACGGTACAATCATCTGGATTGGTTTGTTCGGAAAACGGTCTTGCGCGTTTGCCATAAAGGACAGCGTGGTGACCAGCGCGAACGCAAGACCCGTTGCGACAAGTGACTTCCCGGTTCTCAAGGTTGTCTCCTCTTTTTCCGTGTGAATCGGTCTCGATTGCTTTTTTAGCAGGCAGGTCTATGAGTTGTCGTGAACCGGCCATTTCGGTTGGTGCTTAGAGGATTGCGCGGGTCCGACCTCGATCGGGATCGCTGGCGCGCGCCAAATCCCTGACATTCTGCACAGCGTCGAGCGCGGCGAGTTGCTCGTAGAGAGAACTCGCATCAATTTGGTTTACGCCCGCAACGCAGTCGAAGAACTTGGCCTTCAGTTCCTCCTCGCGCAGCGGCAGCTTCATGTTACCGCGGGCAAAACGGACCTCCCCGCTGTCGATCACTCGGCCGTCTTTGAGCCGGATTCGCGCGCGGTCGCTAAAAGCAAACGCCGGCTCGATCGGACAAGTCGTTGCGACGGTGGAGATCTCAAGTTTCTTCATTGCCTCGCGTACCTCTCGGCGATTGACGAATTCTTCACTGAGTTGCGCCAACCCCACTGCCCGCGCGACCAGCGCTGAGGCTACGGCGAACTCAAGGCTGAACTTCGCCTCGAGTGCTGTTACGGGAGCGTGATTGCGCAACATCGACGCCTGTGTGACGCCAATGGTTGCACGAACCGATTCGACATCGTCTGGCCGGAGATTCTCCTTGCTGGCGAGGTCGATGACGGCATCGATGATCCGATGGGTCGCGTAGCAGATCGGGTATTTCTTGACGCTTAAGCCAGACTCGAGAATCCGTAGCGATCGGCCGAGACCATCCGCGGGGCGATCGAGATCCACATTGCCCTTGGGGGAGATCGCCTTCAGATATCCCGCGTGGTGCTCGATCGCGTCAGGCGACGCGGTCATGCCGCCCATGGCCAGGCGCACCGCCTCGATCGCTGCACTCGCTGCGCGCCCCGCATGGAAAGGCTTGGTCATCGTCCCGAAATTAGCCACCAAACCTCCAGCCATACTCGCCGAAAGTGCGATGGCATTACCGCAGGTCTCGATGGGGAGCCTGCGTAGACAGGCGATCGCAGCAGCGGCTGCCACAGGCCCGAACACCGCGGTCGGATGCCATCCTTTAACGTGATGCGAGTCTGCGTCACGACTGATGAGTTCTGCCCATACTTCGTAGCCGACCAGGTATGCGCGCAGCAGACTCGCGCCGGAGGCGTCCGCCGCTTCGCCTTCCGCCAACAGAGCCGGCACGAGGACAGTACTGGGATGCCCGGCGAGCGCAACGTCGTCATAGTCAAGGGCATGCGCCGCGGTTGCGTTGATCAGCGCAGCGTAATGCGCGGGCGCGCGCTCCGCGCCCAGCAGCACACTTGATTCCCGAGCATTCGATTGGGCAGACTCGACGTATTGCCGAACGATTCGCACGACCGGCTCATTACGCCCCGCGATCATGGTCGCGACAGTATCGACAAAGCCACTTCGAATAATCCGCGCGGCGGCAGCGGGTGCCTCCGAGAAGGGCGGAGCATTGGCAAAGCGGGCAAGAATCTGCGTCAAGCTAATCACAGGAATCCCTGAAGAAGAATCACTTGCGAAGACGAGAAGCACGGGATTCGACGATCTTATACCTTGTTCCCGATTTTGCTAGGGAAGCCTACCCCCTCCGCTGCTTGCGGGGGAGGGCCCAGCCGAGACGGCGTTCGCCTTTCTCAGTCCAGACGGCGGTTTTTCGCGTTCCAGTGCTGCTCGAGGTTGGAAATCAGCGCGGGGCTGAAGTGGCAATACGCCTGCTCGAGCGCGTACACCGCGAAATATTCGCGGAACAGATCCAGCGGTTCCTGGGCGACGCGGAAAGCGCGCCGGTTCGAGGCGGCGCTCACAACGCCGGAGCCGGTTAGATTTTCAACTACGCGCTCGATCGCGTTGTCCATGTCTGCCGGCGCAACGACTTCGTCGCAGATTAGCCGGCCCTCAGGACTGTCGCAGTCGAGCCGGCGCTGGTACATGATCGCCTGCCGCGCGATGCGGTCGCCCGTGAATCGCGGCAGCCGCAAGTTGGCCGCTCCCGGGATGATGCCTTCCTTGCGTGCCGGCAGGGTCATGAAAGCGTCCCGCGCGGCCAGCACGTAATCCATGGTCAGCAGGTACTGGCAATGCCCGCCGATGGCGAATCCCTCCACCGCCGCGATCCAGGGCATCTCGATGGTCTGACCGTTGACGTCGTCCGGCATCATTTCGGGGTGGGCCAGTCCTCGATAGAGCTTGTTCACGATCCCCAGATCGCGCTGCAGGTACCAGATGAACGGCACCTTGCCGTAGTAAAGGTGCGTCAGGTTGATGCCGCTGCCGAGCACTCGTTTTCCCTGATACTTGCCACCCTGCACGTAATCGCCGCGCAGCACGCCGATCTGGGTGTGCGGATCGAGGATCGCCAGATCGACGGCGATCTCGGCGGCGTCGATCGTGGTCGCGTCCTCAGCGTTCAGGTGGCGGGGATTTTTTTCGATCACGTGCGAGGCCCGGCCCTTGCGGAAGATTTCGGCCGCACCGAGATCCACGCGCCCTTTGCTATCCAGCTCCGCCAGCCGCTCGGACGTCCCGGCGTGAGGCAGAAGCATCGCGTGGCAGAGGTGGCGTCCCGTGACAGGGTTGGCCAGCGAGGCAGAAACGAAGATACCGTGGTCGATTTCCAATCCGTCCTTGTCGCGCTGAAGGCATGCGGATTCGGCCGCGACCTGCGCGCGCGTGGGCGTCAGCCCCGGCACAAGCGCCGCGGCGTCGTAGATGAGTTGCTCGACGCGGATGAAGCGTGTCCGGTTGTGCGTGAGACGGTCGTAGACTGCTTCGACATGGGCGCGCAGGAACCGGGTGCGCGCTTTGCGCGCCACCTGTTTGATCCGCTCTGCTGCGTCCATCTGTCGCGCGTCGCGCGCCGGCTTAGCGGGCAGCCGCGCAAGCAATGCGGCACTCGACTCCCAGAAGCGCGAATAGCGGGCGCAGTCGCCGTCGAAATCGCCGGTATCGCGCGGAGCCGCAGCGTGCCACGCCGCGACTGCATCGGCAGCGATTCCGGCGCGCTGCAGGCCTTCGGATTCCTGAATGGGTTCTTGAGTAACGGGTGCCGCCAAATCCTGCTCCTTTCGATCCCTTTCGGCCTTCAATGACCGGCTATTTCCTGGGTCGCTTGTCGATGACGCGGACGGCCTTGCCCTGCGAGCGCTGGACCGTGCCCGGTTCGACGACCCGCACCCGGGTGGTCACCCCGATGTAGCCCTTGATCTGCCGCTCCATATCCTGCTCGATGGCGGTGATTGTCGCAACCGACAACGGTGCCGCGGTGCCGGACCGGCGTTCGACCAGGATGTCCAGATCGTCGAGACGTCCTTCGCGACGCACTTCCAGGACATAGTGGGGCGCGAGGCCCGACTGTTTCAACAGCAGTTCTTCGATCTGCGAGGGAAACACATTGACGCCGCGGATGATCAGCATGTCGTCGCTGCGCCCGGTGACCCGCTGCATCCGGCGCATGCTGCGCGCGCTGCCGGGCAGCAGCCGGGTCAGGTCGCGGGTGCGGAAACGGATCACCGGCATGCCGATCTTTGTAAGCGAAGTGAGGACGAGTTCGCCGGGCTGACCATTGGGCAGCACCGTGCCGGTTTTCGCATCGATGACCTCCGGGTAGAAATGATCCTCCCACACAGTGAGCCCATCCCGGCTCTCGATGTATTCCGCGGCGACTCCCGGGCCGATCACCTCGGAAAGCCCGTAGTGGTCGAGCGCAGCAAGGCCAAGACGCTTTTCGATTTCGGCGCGCATGCTCTCGGTCCACGGTTCAGCCCCGAAGATGCCCACGCGCACGCTGCATTGCGCCGGGTCCAGGCCTTGGCGTTCGAACTCGTCCGCGATCACCAGCGCGTAGGACGGCGTGCACATGAGGATGCCGGGCTTGAAATCGCGCATCAACTGCACCTGGCGCTCGGTCATGCCGCCGCTAACCGGAATCACCGTAGCGCCCAGCGCCTCGGCGCCGTAGTGCGCGCCCAGGCCCCCGGTGAACAGGCCGTAGCCGTAGGCGTTGTGGACGATGTCCGTGGATTTCCCGCCTGCGGCCCGCAGCGAGCGCGCCATCACCGTCGCCCAGGTATCGATGTCCTCCCGCGTATAGCCGACCACGGTGGGTTTGCCCGTGGTGCCGCTGGAGGCGTGAATGCGCACGATGTCGTCCATCGGCACTGCAAACATCCCGAAAGGGTAGTTGGCGCGCAGGTCGGCCTTGTCGGTGAACGGAAACTTTGCCAGGTCCGCCAGGTCCTTGAGGTCGCCGGGGCGAATGCGGGCGGCGTCGAATGCCTTGCGGTAGTGCGGCACCTTCTCATACGCGTGCTGCAGGCTCCAGCGCAGCCGCTTCAGTTGCAGCGCCCGCAGTTCATCGACGCCGGCTTTTTCGATGGGTTCGATTTGATCTTTTGCCCCCATGTTTTTCTCTCCTCGGTGTCGAATTTATCTTGCAGTTTAGTCCTGCAGCAGCGTGCGCACGTACTGCGCGATCGCCATCGAAGCGGTGAGGCCCGGCGATTCGATGCCGTATAGATTCACCAGTCCGGAAACGCCGTGGTCTTTCGGCCCCTGGATCACGAAATCGGCGGCGGGCGCCCCTTCGCCCGAGACCTTGGGGCGGATGCCGGTGTAACCGGGTTGAAGCTGGCCGTCCTTCAACCCCGGGTAATACTTGCGGATGGCACGGTAGAACAGCGGTTCGCGCGAGTGGTCGAAGCTGTAGTCAACTTTTTCAACCCAGCTTACGTCGGGACCGAAGCGCACCTGCCCGGCGAGATCCACCGTGACATGCACGCCCAGGTGAGCGCTGGTTGCGACCGGATATACCAGGCGCCTGAACGGCGGCTTACCCGACAACGTGTAGTAGTGGGCCTTGGCAAAGTACTGCGGCGGAATGCTCTGCGCGGGAATGCCGCTGATCGAGCGCGCAACTTCCTGGGCAAACAGTCCGGCCGAGTTCACCACAGCGCTGCAGGCAATGGTCATGGGTTCGTCGCCGCCGACATCGAGCACGATGCCATCATCGCCGGTTTCACCGGAGCGGACCGGGCTCTTGAACACCACGGCCGCGCCGTGATTCTGGGCGTCGCCCTGGTAGGCCAGCATCAGCGCATGGCTGTCCACGATTCCCGTGGACGGTGACAGGAATCCGGCAACGCATTCGACGTCCGGTTCCAGGTCTCGCAATTGCGCGCGTGACAGCCAGCGCAGGTCGGTCACGCCGTTGGCTTCGGCTTTGGCTACGTAACCCTTGAGTGGCTCGATCTCGTCGTCGCCCGCCGCAACCACGATCTTGCCTATGTTCCGGTGCGGCACGCCGCGCTCGCTGCAATAGGCGTAGAGCATCTGTTTCCCGGCGGTGCAGAAACGCGCCTTGAAAGAGCCTTTGCCGTAGTACAGGCCGGCATGGATCACCTCGGAGTTGCGAGAGCTGGTGTGCGTACCGATCGTGTCAGCGGCTTCGATCACGATCACTTCGCGTCCATGGAGCGCGAGCTCGCGTGCAATCGCAAGCCCGACGATCCCGGCACCGATCACCGCGCAGTCAACGCGTTCAGTCATGTTTGCAACGGGCGTGGATATACTGGAACGGCAATGTTAACCGATCACTTCTTTTCATCCGCATGGCAGACTCCTGGAACACGGATTGGCTGACCCGCAGCGAGATGTTCGCGCCGCTGCGCCCGGTGGCGGCCGCCCTGCCGGCAATCGGCTGGCCGGACCTCGATATGCTCAACGCACTGGCGGCAGACCACGGCCGACGCATCGCCAACGCGCAGGGCCTGCGCGTGCGCTTTGTTCCCCAGGCGCCGAAGGCGCAATCATTCGAAGCCGCGTTCGAGCCGCGTGCCTATCTCAGGGGCGAGGTCCAGGTGCGGCCTTTCGACTGGCACGACCTGCTCAATTCGCTGGTGTGGGTGACGTTTCCGGCCACGAAAGCGGTGATCAATGCCCGGCACTACGAGTCCATGTCTGCCACGGGTAGGGGCAACCGCCCGCCGCAACGCGATGCGCTGACCCTGTTCGACGAAGACGGCGTGGCGGTCATTTCCAGCGATGCGGAATTGCTCGAACTGGTGCGCGGCTTTCGCTGGAAGGAATTGTTCTGGCACCGGCGCGGCGCCGTAAAGGAACGCATGCGCTTCTGCGTGTTCGGCCACGCGCTGTTCTCCAAGGCGCTGCAACCCTTCGTCGGGCTCACCGGAAAAGCCGTTCTGCTCGAGGTGCCCGGCGAATTCCTTGAACTGGCACAGGCGGTGCAACTGGCCGAGCTGGATCGCCTGCTGGCCATGCACATCCGGGACCGCGAACGATTTCGCCACGGCAGGGAGCTGTCTCCGCTGCCGGTGCTGGGTGTGCCGGGCTGGTGGAACGGGAACGAGCGGGAGGGGTTCTACGACGATGCCGCGTACTTCCGGCCGGGACGGCGTCAGACTACCGTGTCCTCCAGATAGGACACCACGCGGTTGCGGCCCTTCTGCTTGGCGCGATACATCGCCTTGTCGGCCTTTTCGAGGATCACATCCAGATTGCCGCCGTCCTCGGGGTAGCTCGCCACCCCCAGACTGGCCGTCACGTTGGTGTCGCCGTCGCGCACGTTGAAACGCGACAACTCGACTGACTTGCGAATGCGCTCGGACATTTCCAACGCACCCTTGTTGTTGGTCTCCGGCAGCAGCAGGATGAACTCGTCGCCGCCGAAGCGCGCCATGACGTCGGAGCCGCGCAACTGTTCGCGAATGCAGCGTACCAGGTGCTGCAGCAGGCGGTTGCCGGCTTCGTGGCCATGCGCGTCATTGATCTGCTTCAGATTGTCCGAGTCGATCATCACCACCGACAGCGGATGCCCATAGCGTACCGCCTGCTTGAAGGATCGCTGCAGCATGGTCGAGAAGGCGCGCATGTTGTACAGGCCGGTGAGTTCGTCGGTGTCCGACACCTGCTTGATCTTGTCCACGGCGAAACGGATATCGGCGGAGAGCATGGTGGTGATGTAGGCCACCAGGATCATCGGCGAGGACATCGCCATGATCTCGCCCCAGTAGCGCATTGACAGCAGCGTCTTTAACCCCGGATCGTAGGCAAAGTACATGAAGCAGCCGACGATCGCCGCAACTTCGATGGCGGTCAACAGCTTGCCGAAAATCAGCGCGCTGGCAATGATCGGCAACAGGTAGAGATTGAGCAGCGGGCTGTGGATTCTGCCCGTGTACAGCACCACCCAGGTAATGAAGACGATCATCACCCAGGTCTCGACCAGCAGCTTGGGCCGCGACTCCTCCTTGTAGAACTGGACGTAATGCAGGCCGAGGATGAACGCGGCAAAGAAAAACAGCGCCATGTTCAGCGCGATGCTGCCCTCGCCCGGCGGTTCGCCGGCGAGCAGGTACACCAGGACCAACGCGAGCAGCAGCCATTCGATCTCGGCTATCGTCCGCGAAAAGCCCTTGAGCTCGTCCTGTTCGATCGTGAGACCGAGGTTGGTTCTTGTTAGCATTAGGCGGGGCCGGGGTCCATGGATGGAGGGCCGCAGGGGCCGGAAAACTGCGGTAAGACTAAACGGTTTCGGCGGCGAGTTCCATAGGTGGCGCGCGGCTTACGGCAAGCCGCCGCCGCAGATCGTCCAACGGGGAGGTTTGAAAAATGATGCGATCAGTCGGCGGAGACCTGGTTCGGCACGCGCTTCTTCGAGTAGCGATTGCGGCGATATTCGTGGCGATAGCGCCGCCCGCAATCGCCGGCCCGGTCTATTTCCCCGGTGCCCAATGGGAGCGCCGCGCGCCTGCAGCGGCGGGATTCGACCCGGCGGCCCTGGAGGAGGCCATACGTTACGCGCAGCAGAACGAGGCGCCGTGGGAGCGCGACGTCTTCAAGCAGATTCAGAAAGACGTGGCCAACGAGCCCTATCCGGCGATCCTCGGCGAGACCAGGGAGCGCGGCGGCCCCGCCGGAATGATCGTTCGCCATGGGTACCTCGTGGCTCAGTGGGGCGACATCGACCGCGTGGACATGAGTTTCAGCGTGGCAAAGAGCTACCTGTCAACAGTAGCCGGATTGGCCGTCGATGCCGGGCTAATCGCCGATGTGAAGGATCGCGTGGCCGACTATGTGCAGGACGGCGGATTCGACGACAAACGCAATCGCGAGGTGACCTGGCACATGCTGCTCAATCAGACCAGCGAATGGGAGGGCACGCTATGGGACAAGCCGGACGTCGCTGACCGTCGCAAGGGCTATGACCGCAAGCTGCAGTCGCCCGGCACATTCTGGGAGTACAACGACGTGCGCGTGAACCGGTTGGCGCTCGCATTGCTGCGCGTATACCAGCGGCCGCTGCCGGAAGTGCTCAAGGAAAAAGTGATGGACCCGATCGGTGCTTCGGATACCTGGGTCTGGCACGGCTACCGCAATTCCTATGTCGAGATCGGTGGCAGGCGCGTGCAGTCTGTGAGCGGAGGCAGCCACTGGGGCGGCGGATTCTGGGCCAGTGCTCGCGACCACGCCCGCTTCGGTTACCTGCTGCTGCGACGCGGGGAATGGGATGGCAGGCGCATACTGTCAGAACGCTGGGTGGACATGGCGACTCAGCCCACTGACATCGCCCCGCACTACGGATACCTGTGGTGGTTGTCCCGAAACCGGCGCGGAATTTTTCCCGGCGCGCCCGAGTCGAGTTTCTTTGCCCTGGGCTCGGGCGGCAACATGATCTGGATTGCGCCGGAGTACGATCTGGTGGTGGTCACTCGATGGCTGGACATCCCCAAGCTGGACGGATTCATCACGCGGGTGGGCGAGGCGCTGCAGGCAGAAGCAAAAAACTGAATCCTGATTTCCAGTGGATTAACTGAGCGTCCCCGGTCAATGAGCCGGCCCGGGTTGACTTGTGGAAGCTCAGTCTCTACACTCGGTATACAGATTAGAGTTAGTCTAATTCCTGTGCCGGAGCTGGAAATCCCAGGCTCCGGTATATCCGCAACCGATTCGATTCACTGTACGGAGGCCAAGATGAAAGCACTGAAAGGTTCGAAGACCGAAAAAAGCTTGAAGGACGCGTTTGCCGGCGAATCACAGGCCAACCGCCGCTACCTGTATTTCGCAGCGAAAGCCGACGTGGAAGGCCAGAACGACGTCGCTGCGGTGTTCCGCTCCACCGCCGAAGGCGAAACCGGTCATGCGCACGGCCATCTCGAGTACCTCGAAGCGGTGGGCGACCCGGCAACCGGCCTGCCGATCGGCAAGTCGCGCGACAACCTGAAAGCGGCGATTGCCGGCGAGACCCACGAGTACACCGACATGTACCCCGGCATGGCCAAGGCCGCGCGCGACGAGGGCTTCGACGAAATCGCCGACTGGTTCGAGACCCTGGCCAAGGCGGAGCGCTCGCACGCCAACCGTTTCCAGAAGGCCCTGGACGCTCTGGCTGACTGAAGTAGCAAGGCGAAAGGATGAAGGCGGAGGGTGGAAGGATGAAGAGCAAGGCGTAAGGATGAAGTAGGAAAGGTGAAGTCTGGAGTGGCGAAGCGCACCATTTGCTTCCGCCTTCGTCCTTCGTCCTTCATCCTTCATCCCTCATCCCTCATCCCTCATCCCTCATCCCTCATCCTTCATCCTTGTATCTATGACTGTTCGCGAAGGCAGCCTGGAGGCGCCCACCCGGCATCCGCTCGACTGGAAGTCGGCGGACTTCTACGACGAAGACAAGGTGTTCGATGAACTGCACCGCGTCTTCGACATCTGTCACGGCTGCCGCCGCTGCGTGAATCTGTGCACCGCGTTTCCGACGCTGTTCGACCTGATCGACGAAAGCAAGACGCGGGAGGTCGACGGGGTGGCGAAGCCGGATCTACTGGAAGGTCGTCGACCAGTGCTACCTGTGCGACATGTGCTACATGACCAAGTGTCCGTACGTGCCGCCGCATCCCTGGAACGTGGATTTCCCGCACCTGATGCTGCGCGCCAAGGCGGTCAAGTTCAAGAAGGGCGAGACCAGGTTTCGCGACAAGCTGCTCTCCAGCACCGACGCCATGGGCAAGCTCGCCACGATTCCGGTGGTGGTGCAGGTCGTCAATGCCGTCAACAAGAACAGCGCCGCGCGCACGGTCATGGAATCGGTGCTGGGCGTGCACAAGGACCGCGTGCTGCCCGAGTACGAGCAGCGCCAGGTTCCGCAGTCGACGCGAAGCCGGACGCCTCCTTTCCGGTGCAGGGACGGCAAGAACACCCCGGGCAAGGTGGCGATCTTCTCGACCTGTTACGTGAACTACAACGAGCCCGGCATCGGGCCACGATCTGCTGAAGATGCTCGCGCACAACGAGGTGCCGGCCATCGTCGTCGAGAAGGAAGCCTGTTGCGGCATGCCCAAGCTCGAGCTGGGCGATCTGGAGGCGGTGCGCAAGCAAGGAGGTCAATATCCCGGTGCTGGCGAAGCTCGCGCGCGAGGGCTACGCGATCCTCACCGCGGTGCCGTCGTGCACGCTGATGTTCAAGCAGGAACTGCCGCTGATGTTCCCGGACGACGCCGACGTGAAGGCGGTGCAGGAGGCGATGTTCGATCCGTTCGAGTATCTGGTGCTGCGCCACAAGGACGGCCTGCTCAAGACCGATTTCAAGAAGCCGCTGGGCAAGGTTTCCTATCACGTTGCCTGCCACCTGCGGGTGCAGAACATGGGGCAGAAGACGCGCGAGACTGCTGGAGATGGTGCCGCGACACCCAGGTCACCACGGTCGAGCGCTGCGCCGGCCACGACGGCACCTGGGGCGTAAAGAAGGAGTACTTCGACGAATCGATGAAGATCGGCCGCCCGGTGTTCCGCCAGATGGCGGAGGCCGAGCCCGATTACGTCAGCTCGGATTGCGCCATCGCCGGCCGCCACATCCAGCAGGGCATGGGCGACAGCGGATTGGACAAGGGCAAGGCGGAGAAGCAGCACCCGATCACACTGATCCGCATCGCCTACGGTCTGTAAAGTCCGGGATGTTGCCGACAGTGAATAAGTCAGAGATGGCTGCCATTACCGCCGACAGCCTGATGACGCTCGAAGCCTACGCCAAGGCGCGCCCGGAATTCCGCGCCAAAGTGATGGCGCACAAGAAGAATCGCACGGTCCAGCTCGGCGAGCACGTCACGCTGATATTCGAGGACGAACTCACCATCCGCTACCAGATCCAGGAGATGCTGCGCGTCGAGCGCATTTTCGAGGAGGCGGGCATCGAGGACGAGCTCGATGCCTACAACCCGCTCGTCCCCGACGGCAGCAACTGGAAGGCCACGATGATGATCGAGTATCCCGACGTCGAGGAGCGCGCGGTTGCGCTCGCGAAACTGATCGGCATCGAGGACCGGGTCTGGGTCAGGTCGCGGGCCAGCCGCGCGTCTATGCGATTGCCGACGAGGATCTGGAGCGCGAGAACGAGGAAAAGACCTCCTCGGTGCATTTCCTGCGCTTCGAACTCGACGCCGCCGATGAAGCGGGCGCTGAAACGACGGAGCCGTCCTTGCCGTCGGCGTCGACCATCCCAAGTACAACGCAACGGTTGACGCGGTCGCTGCCGGTGTCAGGAGTTCGTTGCTCAACGACCTCGTTCTTTAGAATCCTGCCGGCAGCAAGTACAATGAGCGGCAGCCTTTCCGGCTGCCGCTTTTTTGAACCGACTGCTTCGGAGGAACGCCATGCTGGTAGCGCCCATGATCGGCATGCTTGAGGATCGCCTGAGGCGACTCGACCTGCCGCTGAGCCTTACGCTCTGGAACGGCAGGATTATTCAGTCCGGCGACAGCCCGGAACTGCGCCTGACCGTGCGCTCGCCGCAGGCATTGGTGTCGCTTATCAAGCCCAGCCTGGGTAAGCTCGCCAAGAGCTACGTTGAGGGCGATCTCGACCTCGAGGGCGACATTCGCGAATCGATGCGCATCGGCGAGCAACTGGTGGCCGGAGATGCCGGAGCCTACCGCAAGCGCTCGGACATCTGGAAGTGGTGGCGGCATACCCGTCCCGCCGACCGCAAGGCCATCCAGCATCACTACGACGTGGGCAACGAGTTCTTCGGCCTCTGGCTGGACCGGAATCGGGTCTACTCCTGCGCCTATTTCAGGACGCCCGACGATTCTCTCGATCTCGCGCAGGAACAGAAGCTCGAACTCATCTGCCGCAAGCTCGACCTGAAGCCTGGGGAACGTTTCCTCGACATCGGCTGCGGCTGGGGCGGACTTGTGTTGTGGGCCACACAGCACCATGGAGTAAAGGCGCTCGGAATCACGCTCTCACAAGAGCAGCATGCATATGCGACCGAGCGCATCGGCGCGCTGGGACTCGAAGGCCGCTGCGAAGTGCGAATGATGGACTATCGTGACGTGCCGGAGGATCAGCCGTTCGACAAGGTCGCGAGCGTCGGCATGTTTGAGCACGTGGGCAAGCGCAATCTGCCAGAGTACTTCGGCAAGATTTACCGGCTGCTCAAGCCGGGCGGGATGGTTATGAACCACGGCATCACCACAAATTCACTCGAGGACGGCGCACTTGCCAGCGGCATCGGCGAGTTCGTCGAAGAGTACGTCTTTCCCGGGGGCGAACTGGTGCATATTTCGCGGGTCCTGGGCGCGATGTCGCAGCAGGGGCTGGAGGCCTGGGACGCGGAGTGCCTGCGGCCTCACTATGCGAAGACGCTCTGGCACTGGGTGAGCAGGCTGGAGGCGCGCCAGGAAGAGGCGCGCAGGATCGTGGGTGAAAAACGCTTCCGCATCTGGCGCATCTACATGGCCGGGTCGGCGCACGCGTTCGACCGCGGCTGGATCTCGATTTTCCAGATTCTCGGGACCAAGCCTCTCACCGACGGCTCGGTGCCCTATCCGCTTACCCGCGAGCACGTATACAGATGAAGGCGCATGACGCAGCAACGATCACTTCTTAGTGGTTCGTCCCGGCTGGCTGCGTCGGTCCTGTCGCTCGGACTCGTGCTGGGCGGCAGTGGTGCCACATTGGCCTGGCAACGCGGCAATCCCGAGAACATCGGCGGCGTGCCCGAGGAGAAGCCATTCAAGGAAGACGCGCTGAACCTTCCCGCCTATCCGGATGATGCCGCCCTGATCGAAGTCCGGCCGAGAGGCCATTCGCAGAACCGGTTCTACGTCGATCGCAATTCCGTATCGCTAGGCACGGACTGGGTGGTGCGCTACACGGCGGTCATCAAATCACCCTCCGGTGCGGCCAACGTCAGTTACGAAGGCATGCGCTGCAAGACGTCGGAGTACAAGGTGTACGCGTACGGCACGCGGGAGCGAACCTGGGCGGATGCTCGCCAGCCCAAATGGCAGGATATTGACGGCACCACAGCCAATTTCCGTTACTCGTTGTCGGTTGACTATCTTTGCGACAGCGAGGCCGTCGGAGGGCGAAACGCGAAAGAACTCATTGTCAAGCTCAAAGGCGATCGGCTCAACAACTTCGATATGAAGCAACGGTAGGTCGACCGCCCGGCAGGTTGCTGCAGTTACAGCAATACCAAATTGCAGTTCCGGCACGCTCTGCGAGCTTAACCTGACCGCTGTCTGCGATCAGGTTAGCCTGCACTGCAATCGCGTGCTGCTAAAGCAGCACAAGATTGTGGCTCCGGCCGCGCCTGCGGCGCTTAACGTCGGCTACGCAGACATTAGCCTACGCCGCAACCTCGCTTGCTGACTACAGCTAACCTAAGTTGTAGTTCCGGCACGCTCTGCGAGCTTAACCTGACCGCCATCCGCGATCAGGTTAGCCTTCTCTGCAATCGTGTGCTGCTAGAGCAGCACAAGATTGTCTCGGTGGATCAGTTCCGGTTCATCGACGTAGCCCAGCCGTGCTTCGATCTCGCTGCTGGGCGACTTGAGGATGCGTCGGGTTTCCGCCGAGCCGTAGTTCACCAGCCCGCGGGCGATTTCGTTGCCTTGCGGATCAAGGCAGCTCACCACTTCCCCCCGTTCGAATTCCCCGGCGAGCTCGTATACGCCGATCGGCAGCAGGCTCTTGCCGTCCACCTTCAGTGCCCGAACCGCACCGTCGTCGAGCGTGAGCTTGCCGCGCACCTGCAGATGATCGGCCAGCCATTGCTTGCGGGCGGCAAGGGTCATGGTATCGGCGATCAACTGGGTGCCGATCGGCTCGCCCCCCGCGAGTCGTATCAGAACGTCCGGCTCCCGCCCCGAAACGATGATGGTGGCGGCGCCACTGCGGGCGGCGCGCCGGGCCGCAAGCACCTTGGTAAGCATGCCGCCGCTGCCGAGATGGCTGCCCACTCCGCCCGCCATTTTTTCCAGGCCGGGATCGTCGGCCCGGCCTTCGCTGATCAATTCCGCGTCTTTGTGGATGCGGGGATCCCTGGTGTACAGGCCGGACTGGTCGGTGAGGATCACCAGGGCATCGGCCTCGATGAGATTGGTCACCAGCGCTGCCAGGGTGTCGTTGTCGCCGAAGCGGATCTCGTCGGTCGCTACGGTGTCGTTCTCGTTGATGATCGGGATGACGTTGAGCTCGAGCAGCGTGCGCAGCGTCGAGCGCGCGTTCAGATAGCGCTTGCGGTGAGACAGGTCCTCGTGAGTGAGCAGGACCTGTGCAGTATGCATGCCGTGCTTGCGGAAGCACGACTCGTAGGCTTCGACCAGTCCCATCTGCCCTACTGCAGCGGCGGCCTGCTGTTCGTGCAACGCATGCGGGCGGCGCTTCCATCCAAGGCGCTTCATGCCTTCGGCGACTGCGCCACTGGAGACCAGCACGATCTGCTTCCGGCGATGCCTGAGTTCCGCAATCTGCTCCGCCCAGCGCGCAAGCGCCGCGTGGTCCAGCCCCTGGCCTTCATTGGTGACCAGGCTGCTGCCGACCTTGATGACCAGGCGTTGTGCTTCGGCGACGACGGATTTCATGAGGTGACCGCGGCGGTCCTGGCCATGTTATTCGGTGTCTACTGCCGTTTCCGCCGGCTCGACGCGAGCATGGTGCTGGAGATGCTCCATGATGGCGTAGGTCAGCGCGCGGCATCCCTCTCCGGTGAGCGCCGAGATAATAAAGCTTTTTTCGGGGGCGGCTGCTGCGCGCGTGTATTCGGACAGAAAAGACCGGACTTTTTCCTCGCGATCTTCCGGCGCTATCAGGTCGGCCTTGTTGAGAACCAGCCAGCGCGGCTTGCGATAGAGCGAGTCGTCGTACTTGCGCAGTTCCTCGACAATTGCGCACGCGTCGTGCACCGGATCGGCACCTTCGTCGAGCGGCGCCAGGTCCACCAGGTGCAGCAACAGGCGGGTGCGCTGCAGGTGGCGCAGGAACTGATGGCCGAGCCCGGCGCCTTCGGCCGCGCCTTCGATCAACCCGGGGATGTCGGCGATCACGAAACTGCGATTTTCGTCCACTCGCACCACGCCCAGGTTCGGGTGCAAGGTCGTGAACGGATAGTCGGCGACTTTGGGACGCGCGGCCGAAACCGAGCGGATGAAGGTGGACTTGCCGGCGTTCGGCTGACCGAGCAATCCGACGTCGGCGAGCACCTTGAGTTCGAGCTTCAGATTTCGGCTTTCGCCCGGCCCTCCCGGGGTGCATTGGCGCGGCGCGCGGTTGGTGCTCGATTTGAAGTGGATGTTGCCGAGCCCTCCCTGGCCGCCCTTGACGAGCACGGCGGTCTGTCCGTCGGCGGCCAGATCGGCGATAACTTCACCGGTTGCGAGGTCGCTGATGACGGTGCCGACCGGCACCTGCAGAGTGATGTCCTCGGCCGCCTTGCCGTAGCAGTCCGAACCCTGGCCTTTCCCGCCGTTGCGGGCACGATGGATGCGCGCGTAGCGGTATTCCACCAGCGTATTGATGTTGCGGTCGGCAACCGCATGGATGCTGCCGCCACGGCCGCCGTCGCCGCCGTCCGGCCCGCCGCGCGGAATGAACTTCTCGCGCCTGAACGAGGCGATGCCATCCCCGCCCTTGCCGGCGTGGACTTCGATGGTGGCTTCGTCTACGAATTTCATATGAAGAACAGTTTAGCCACAGAGGGCACAGAGAACACAGAGAAGAGGAAAAACAAAAAATACCAGTAGAAGGGAAAAATTCCTGGTCGCACAACCGAGACCACGTCAAACAGCCGGCGGAGATATCCGCAGTTATTGCGCGGTTTGCACGTTGGTTTTCCTCTGTGATCTCTGTGTCCTCTGTGGCCAAGTAAGAAACAAAAAAGCCCTACCGGTTCCGATAGGGCTTCTTGCCAAAGGCGGGAAACCTTACGCCGGCGTGACGCTCACGACTTTCCTGTTGTCCGGGCCCTTCACCGCGAAGGTCACTTTTCCGTCGATCTTGGCAAACAGGGTGTGATCCTTGCCCATGCCGACATTCTCTCCGGCGTGGACCTGGGTTCCGCGCTGACGCACGATGATGCTGCCTGCCGGGATGACCTCGCCTCCGTAGCGCTTGACGCCCAGGCGTTTGGATTGTGAATCGCGGCCGTTGCGTGAGCTGCCGCCCGCTTTTTTATGTGCCATTTGCTCTGCTCCTTAGCCCGAGATCTCGCCGATCTGGATCTCGGTGTAGTTCTGCCGGTGGCCGCCGCTCTTGCGATAGTGCTTGCGGCGGCGCATCTTGAAGATGTGCACCTTGTCGGCGCGGCCGTGCGCAACAACCGTTGCCTGCACTGTTGCGCCGGCCACCAGGGGTGCCCCGATCGAGACCTTGTCGCCATCGGCGACCATCAATACCTGGTCCAGGGTAATCTGGCTGCCAACATCTGCAGGTATCTGTTCTACCTTGATTTTTTCGCCGGACGAGACACGGTACTGCTTGCCCCCGGTTTTTATGACCGCATACATGATGGAGCCCTTGATACGCTTTGAGGAAAGCCGCGCATACTACATAAAAAGAGTGGCTTAGTAAAGGCGCCGGGCGGATCGAGGGAGGCGGATTGCGCTCAGGCCGCACTCTATGCAGGGGCGATCGAAACCTTGACACCGGAGCTTTGCGCTTCCTACCATCGCGCACTTTTTAATTCGCATTCCCAAGCCTGCAACGTGACGCCCCACCTAATCAACGAAGTCATCGCCGCGGATCTGCGGGCGGTGGACGAGGTCATCCGTGACCGGCTCGATTCCGACGTCGTGCTGGTACGCCAGGTCGCGGACTACATCATCGGCGGCGGGGGCAAGCGACTGCGGCCCACGCTGGTCATCCTCGCGGCAGGCGCCTGCGGATATACCGGCCGGCACCATCTTCAGCTGGCCGCGGTGGTCGAGTTCATCCATACCGCCACGCTGCTTCACGACGACGTCGTCGACGACTCGCAGATGCGCCGCGGACGCTCCACCGCCAATTCCGCCTTCGGCGACGCTGCCGCCGTGCTGGTCGGTGATTTTCTTTACTCGCGCGCCTTTCAGATGATGGTGCAGGTGCAGAACATGCGCGTGATGGAGGTTCTCGCCGATGCTACCAATACCATTGCCGAGGGCGAGGTGATGCAGCTAATGCACGTTCACAACGCCGACGTCACCGAGACGGACTATTTGCGCGTCATCCGCTCGAAAACCGCCAAGCTGTTCGAGGCCGCCGGCCGCCTGGGTGGCATCCTCGCCGGCGTACCGCGCACGCAGGAAGATGCGCTGGCGGAGTATGGCATGCACCTGGGCACGGCATTCCAGCTGGTGGACGACATTCTCGACTATTCGGGCGATCTCGCGCAGACCGGGAAGAATCTGGGCGATGACCTGTCCGAGGGCAAGGCCACGCTGCCGCTCATTCGTGCCATGCGCAACGGCGGCGCCGAGCAGAGCGCACTCATCCGCAAGGCCATTGTCGAGGGCGGGCTGAGCGATTTCGGGCCGGTGATGCAGGCGATGGAGGAGACGGGGGCGCTCGAGTACACGCGCAAGCAGGCGGAAGATTCGGCGCAACGGGCGCGTGCAGTCATTGCCGGCCTTCCACATTCTAAATACAAGGATTGTTTGCTAGAATTAGCGGCCTTTGCGGTGACCCGCAATTACTGAAGCGTTAACGAGACTCACCGTCGGGGTGTAGCTCAGCCTGGTAGAGTACTGCGTTCGGGACGCAGGAGTCGGAGGTTCGAATCCTCTCACCCCGACCATTGCACATCACTCCACTTCGGAGCCCGCGTGGCCAAGTTTCTCCTAGTCATCGCCGTCTTCATCGTGGTGTATCTGTTCCTGCGCAGCTATCGCAGGCGCGTCGAAGCGGCTCCGCCGCCGGCGGCCGCGGCGAAGCATGGGGAGGACATGGTGCGCTGCCGGATCTGCGGCGTGCACCTGCCGAAGAGCGAAGCCGTCACCTCTCGCGGCGAGATCTATTGCAGCAAGGAACATCTCCAGCTGGCCGACCGGGAACGCGGCCGCTGACCCGCGCGTGCCCGCGCCGATGAGCAGCGTCCTGTCCCTCTCCGAGCTTCCGTCGGTCGAGCGCCGCCAGTATGGCGACGCGTTCTGGCGTTCGCTGTTCTATTTCAATGTCTATCGCCTGGTCGTCGCAATTGCGCTGATGGCGGCAGTGGTGGTTTTCGGCGACAACATTCCCTTCGGCTCCTACAGCCGCACGACCTTCCTGTACGCGAACATCGCGTACGTCCTGTTCAGCCTGTTGTCGTTTGCGGCGGTCATTCCGCGCAAGCCGTATTTCACCCTGCAGCTTACGGTGCAGATCTGCGCCGACATCCTGTTTATCGTGGTGTTGATGCACGCGAGCGGCGGTATCGGCAGCGGCCTGGGGCTGCTGTTGCTCGCATCGCTGGCGGCGGTCGGCCTGATCAGCCGCGGGCGCCTGACGCTTTTTTTCGCGGCGCTGGCAACGATTGCCGTGCTAGCCGAGCACACCTACCAAGTGGTGTTCCTGTTCGGATCGACGCCCCAGTTCGCGCAGGCCGGCCTGTTGTGCATCGGATTCTTCGCCACCGGCTGGCTTGCGCACTCGCTTGCCAAGCGTGCCGTGGCAATCGAGGCGATTGTGGCGCAGCGCGAAGTGGATCTTGCCAACATGGCGCAGGTCAACCAGCTGGTGATCCAGGACATGCAGGACGGGGTGCTGGTGGTGGACGAGCATGGGGCCATTCGCCAGATCAACGGCCGCGCCGAAGCCATACTGGGACCATTGCGGCGCAGCCCGCGCGAGGTGCTGCTCAGCGACTATGCGCCTACGCTGGCCGCGCGGCTGGAGCAGTGGCGCCGCGATCCGAAAGCTGATTTCGAGCCGCTGCGCACCGTGCTCACCCACAAACCCACCGCTGCCCGATTTGTGCCGGTAGGGATCAGCCGCAAAGTGGGCGTGGTGATCTTCCTCGAAGACCTGTCGCGCATCCAGCAGCAGGCGCAGCAGTTGAAGCTGGCGTCGCTGGGCCGGCTGACCGCCAATATCGCCCACGAGATCAGGAACCCCCTGTCGGCGATCAACCATGCCACCGAGTTGCTGCTCGAGGATTCGGGATTTCACGGCCAATCGCAGGCACGGATGCTGCAGATCATTCACGACAACACGCAGCGGCTGGACCGGATGGTGCAGGACGTTCTCAAGCTGAACCGGCGCGATCAGGCCACGCGCGAGCATTTCAAGCTGGGCGACTACCTTCGCACCTTCGTTTCCCAGTTTTCCGAGATCGAGAAGATCCCCGGCGACATCATTCTCATCGACATCGAGGGCGACCCGACCGTGGGCTTCGATCGCAGCCACCTCAATCAGGTGATGTGGAACCTTTGCAGGAATGCCCTTCGCTACTGCAGGAGACAACCCGGCAGCATTCTGTTGCGCGTGCGGCCTGGTCCGCGACAGGGTACGATAGGGCTGAGTGTCATTGACGACGGAACCGGCGTGGCGGAGGCGTTGCGCGGGCATCTGTTCGAGCCGTTCTTCACCACGGCCTCCAGCGGCACCGGTCTCGGGCTCTACATTGCCCGGGAGATCTGTGAAGCAAATGGCGCCACGCTGGAATATGTGGAACGTCCGGTCGGCGCGGAGTTCACCCTGATCTGTAGAGGAACATGAGCGTGAAACGCAAGGAGCAGACGGCGGGCGCCAACGCCCGCTCAGTGCTCATCGTCGACGACGAGGAAGACATCCTTGAGCTCATCGAGCTTACCCTGCTGCGCATGGGCCTGGACGTCGACCGCGCCACCAACGTCAAGTCGGCGATCGAGAAGGTCCAGTCCGGCAACTACGACCTTTGCCTGACGGACATGCGGCTTCCGGACGGCGAAGGCCTGGAGCTGGTGCAGTTCATCTCCGACAATCTTTCCGACCTGCCGGTCGCGGTGATAACCGCCCACGGCAATACCGAGAACGCCGTCAAGGCGCTCAAGGCCGGCGCCTTCGATTACCTGGCCAAGCCGGTGTCGCTGGAACAGTTGCGCACCCTGGTCAAATCCGCGTTGTCGCTGCCGCAAGTATCTGCCGCCAAGGCCGCGACCGGACATGCGCTGCTGGGCGAGTCGGGCGCGATCCAGCAGGTGCGCGACTTGATCGAGAAGCTGGCGCGCAGCGAAGCGCCGGTGCACATCAGCGGCGAGTCCGGCAGCGGCAAGGAACTTGCGGCGCGGCTCATCCACGAGAAAAGCGCGCGCCGCAGCCAGCCCTTCATGCCCGTCAACTGCGGCGCAATCCCCGAGAACCTGATGGAGTCCGAATTCTTCGGTTATCGCAAGGGCGCGTTTACCGGCGCGGACGCCGACCGCGACGGTTTCTTCCAGGCCGCCAACGGCGGCACGTTGTTTCTCGACGAGGTGGCCGACCTGCCGCTGGCGATGCAGGTGAAACTCCTGCGCGCAATACAGGAAAAGAAAGTGCGCAAGGTGGGTTCCACCCAGGAAGAACCGGTGGATGTGCGTATCATCAGTGCCACCCACCAGAAACTCGGCGAATGCGTGGAGGCGGGGAAGTTCCGGCACGATCTCTATTACCGGCTTAACGTCATCGAATTGCGCATGCCGGCGCTGCGGGAGTTGCGCGAGGACATTCCGCAGTTCGTCAGCGCGCTGCTCGACAAGCTGGCCCGCAATGCCGGGACAAGGAAGCCGGAAGTGAGCAGCGAGGCGCTGGAGGAACTCAAGCGCTACGACTTCCCCGGCAACGTGCGTGAACTGGAAAACGTGCTCGAACGCGCGATGGCGTTGTGCAGCGACGCCAGGATCACCGCCGACGACCTGCAACTCACCCCGCGCGACCTGCCTGAACAGGCCGTCGCCATCGGCGGCGACAGCAAGGCGCCGCTGCAGGACTATCTCGACCGGGTCGAAAAGGAAGCCATTCTCGAGGCGCTGGAGAAAACCCGTTTCAACCGTACCGCCGCGGCCAAGCTCCTCGGCATCACCTTCCGCTCCATGCGCTACAGAATGGAACGGCTTGGTCTGAACTAGTGAGGCCGGCGGCGGGAGGCGGGAAGCCGGCGAATTCCTGGAAGTTTGATCCTTCCGGCCTGCTTTCCGCGGCGGCATTCGTGCCTTCGCCGAACTGCGATGACAGGCCGGCCGGCGCGATCGTCGAGCTCCTGGTGATTCACAACATCAGCCTGCCGCCTGGCGAGTTCGGCGGCCCCGGCATCGTCGAGCTGTTCACAAACCGGCTCGACCCGCGGGCCCACCCGTACTATCGCGAAATCCACGGCCAAAAGGTCTCCAGCCACTTTCTGATACGCCGCGATGGCGAACTGATCCAGTTCGTTCCTTGCATCCGGCGCGCCTGGCATGCCGGGCAGTCCGAGTGGTGCGGCCGCGGCCGCTGCAACGATTTTTCGGTTGGCGTTGAACTCGAAGGCGTGGACGATCAGCCGTTCACCGATTCCCAGTACGCGGTACTTGCGGCCCTGGCGCGGGCGCTCAAACGCGCCTACCCGATCCAGGAGTGCGTTGGCCATTCCGATATCGCCACCCCGCCCGGCCGCAAGACCGACCCGGGACCGCATTTCGACTGGGCTCCGCTTCCGAGCGATGCTCGAAAGTAGTAATTAGCGTTTAGTGGCTCGTGGCTAGTAAATTTGCCGGTCGTCCCCCGATTTCTTACCAACCACTAGCCACCAACCACCAGCCACTGTCGTTGTGAAGATCTTCTACACCGACCACTACGTGCTGCCGCTTCCCGAGGGGTACCGGTTCCCGATGGCGAAGTACCGGCTTCTGCGTAAACGGGTTGAGGAAGCCGGCCTCGCAAATGGGGCAGGGCTGCACGAGCCACACGCAGCGACGGACGAGGAGATCCTGCGCGCGCACGATCGCGATTACCTGGAGCGGGTCGTGAGCGGCCGGTTGTCTGCGCAGGAGTTGCGCCGGATCGGCTTTCCCTGGACACCGCAAATGGTAGAGCGCTCGCGCCGTTCCGCCGGCGCCACCATCGAGGCCTGCCGCGCTGCACTCGCCGACGGAGTCGGCGTAAATCTTGCCGGCGGCACTCATCATGCTTTCCGGGACCACGGCGAGGGCTATTGCGTTTTCAACGATTGCGCCGTAGCAGCATTGGCGATGCAGGCCGAAGGCCGCGCGCTGCGGGTCGCGATCCTCGACTGCGACGTGCATCAGGGCAACGGCACCGCCGCGATTCTGGCCGATGACCCGACCGTGTACACCTTCTCGATCCACGCCGCGAAAAATTTTCCGTTCCGCAAAGAGGTGAGCGACCTTGACATCGAACTGCCGGACGGCGCCGGCGATTCCGACTACCTTGCCGCACTGGAACAAGGCATCTGCCACGCACTCTCGGCTGCACAGCCGGACCTGGCGATCTATCTTGCCGGCGCCGATCCTTACGAGGGCGACCGGCTCGGGCGGCTTGCGTTGACCAAAGAGGGTCTGCGGAAGCGCGACCGCAAGGTATTCGAGTTGTGCCGGGCGGCTTCGGTGTCGGTGGCCGTGGTGATGGCCGGCGGCTATTCCACTGACATTGCCGATACAGTGGACATCCACTTCTCCACCGTTGAAATCGCCGCAAGCATCCCGCGCGCGTCGCAACATCCGGTTTTTTTCTCCGCAGTGCCGCAAATGTGATGCCGATACAGCGTCGCAGCGATGCGTCGCTGCCGCGTTTCGTCACTTCGCATGCACTTCAATTGCGCAACCGAGCATTCTATTTTTCAAATGTAAAAATTTCTTGACAGGAGGTGTGGTACTACTAGAATTAGTCATGTCGGTATGGCCGATGCACAACATATAGTGGTATTCAGAGAATGTGGTGGTTTCAGACAAATGCTCTTCCGGTTGTAGCTTCCAGGCGACAAGAATGTTCGAAGGAGAAAAAATGCAACTTGCCACCAACCTGACCGCGGCTACTCCGGTAAGCAACTACTCCACGGAAGACGGCGCGGCCGACCGGGATCCGCAGCGTTACGCCCATTACAAAGTCATCCGCCGCAACGGCGCAGTCGTCGGTTTCGAGCCCGGCAAGATCTCGGTTGCCGTGACCAAGGCGTTCCTGGCGGTCAACGGCGGCCAGGGTGCCGGTTCAGCCCGGGTTCGCGAGCTGGTCGAGAAACTTGCCGCGACCGTGGTGAATGCGTTGATCCGCCGCCAGCCCAACGGCGGCACCTTCCATATCGAAGACATCCAGGACCAGGTCGAACTCTCCCTGATGCGCTCGGGCGAGCACGAAGTGGCCCGCGCCTATGTGTTGTACCGCGAGGAGCGGTCGCGCGAGCGCGCCAGGATCCGCGAGACGCAGGCGGCGGCCACGGCGCATGCCATCGGCGTCGTCGAGCACGGCCAGACCCATCCGCTGGATATGGAGAAGCTTACCGGTCTGATCAAGGATTCCTGCGAAGGCCTGGGCCGCGCCGTGGATCCCGCCGTGATCCTGCAGATGACGCTAAAGGATCTGTACGACGGCGTGCCGATGGACGAGGTGCGCAAGTGCGCCATCCTTGCGGCCCGGTCGCTGATCGAGAAAGACCCGGCATACAGTTACGTTACCGCGCGCCTCTTACTTAATAGTGTCCGCTACGAAGTCCTGGGCGAAGAAGTCACCCATGCGCAGATGCATTCCCGCTACGCAGAATATTTCCCCGGGTTCATCAAGCGGGGGATCGAGGCCGGATTGCTGGACGAGCGACTCGGCCGTTTCGACCTGCGCTCGCTGGGCGCGGCGCTGGATGCCAACCACGATTTGAAATTCGGCTACTTGGGCCTGCAAACGCTCTATGACCGCTACTTCCTGCACGTGCACGGTCAGCGCATTGAGCTTCCGCAGGCCTTTTTTATGCGCGTGGCGATGGGCCTTGCCATCAACGAAGTCGAGCGCGAGGCCCGCGCCATCGAGTTCTACAACGTGCTGTCGAGTTTCGACTTCATGTCCTCGACGCCCACGCTGTTCAACTCCGGCACGCACCGTTCGCAGCTTTCAAGCTGCTACCTGACCACGGTATCGGACGACCTGGAAGGCATTTACGATGCCATCAAGGAAAACGCGCTGCTTTCAAAGTTTGCCGGCGGTCTGGGCAATGACTGGACACCGGTCCGGGCGCTGGGCTCCCATATAAAGGGAACCAACGGCAAGTCGCAGGGAGTGGTGCCGTTCCTCAAGGTGGTAAACGACACCGCAGTCGCGGTGAACCAGGGCGGCAAGCGCAAGGGGGCGGTGTGCTCCTACCTCGAGACCTGGCACCTGGACATCGAGGAGTTCCTCGAATTGCGCAAGAACACGGGGGATGACCGCCGCCGTACCCACGACATGAACACCGCCAACTGGATTCCGGACCTGTTCATGAAGCGGGTCATGGAAGCCGGTGAGTGGACGCTGTTCTCGCCCGCCGATGTGCCCGATCTGCATGACAAGGTCGGCAGGGAATTCGAGGCGGCCTATACCGAATACGAGCGCAAGACCCAATCCGGTGATCTCAAGCTCTTCAAGCGCATCCCGGCTTTGACGCTGTGGCGCAAGATGCTGACCATGCTGTTCGAGACCGGGCATCCCTGGATCACCTTCAAGGATCCCTGCAATATCCGCAGCCCGCAAAGCCACGTCGGCATGGTGCACAGCTCCAACCTGTGCACGGAGATCACGCTCAACACTTCGGACAGCGAGATCGCGGTCTGCAATCTGGGTTCGATAAACCTGGTTGCCCACATGAAGGACGGCAAGCTCGATCACGACAAGCTCAAACAGACGGTGTCCACCGCCATGCGCATGCTGGACAACGTGATCGACGTCAACTACTACGCGGTCAACAAGGCGCGTAACGCCAACTTCAAGCATCGCCCGGTCGGTCTGGGCATCATGGGTTTTCAGGACTGCCTGCTGGAGATGCGCGTGCCATACGCTTCAAAGGATGCGCTGGAGTTCGCCGACCGTTCGATGGAGGCGGTGGCCTATTACGCGTACTGGGCCTCGACCGAACTGGCCGAGGAGCGCGGGCGCTACTCTACATATGAAGGGTCGCTATGGTCCAGGGGCATTCTGCCGCAGGACTCGCTCAAGCTGCTGGCCGAGGAGCGCCGCGGCTACCTGGAGGTGGACACCTCTTCGCGCATGGACTGGGATCCGCTGCGCGCGCGCATCAAGCAGTTCGGCATGCGCAATTCAAACTGCCTGGCAATCGCGCCGACCGCGACCATCGCCAATATCGTCGGCGTATCGGCCTCGATCGAACCGACCTACCAGAACCTGTACGTGAAGTCGAATCTGTCGGGCGAATTCACGGTCACCAACGAATACCTGGTCCGGGACCTGAAGAAACTCAATGCATGGGACGAGGTCATGATCGCCGACCTCAAGTATTTCGATGGCAGCCTGGCCAAGATCGACCGCGTCCCGCAGGAGGTCCGCAACCTCTATGCCACGGCGTTCGAGGTGGACTCGGCGTGGATCGTCGAAGCGGGCGCGCGCCGGCAGAAGTGGATTGACCAGGCGCAGTCCCTCAATATCTATATGGCGGGCGCTTCCGGCAAGAAGCTCGACGATACCTACAAGCTGGCCTGGAAGCGGGGGCTCAAGACGACCTATTACCTGCGCACGCTGGGGGCGACCTCGGCGGAAAAATCCACCGTCCGCGGTGGCCAGTTGAACGCCGTGCCCATGGATGGCGGCGTCATGGGTGCGGGTCGGGCCGCCGTCGCGGACGAGGAAACAAAGTTTTGCTCCATAGATAGCCCCGATTGCGAGGCCTGCCAATGAGGAGGCCTGCCTACCGCCTGCGGTTCGCCGCGCGCCGCCGACTGACGTTCTGGATGATGCGCAGCCGCGCCGAATCTGCGCGGTTTGCGGTTACCGCGAAGGTGCAATCCAGGGGCCGGGATTTTTTTTGAGCGATGAGCCGATCGAATTCATTCTCATCGCGATCGAAGGATAAAAAGGGGTCGCATCGCGACCGAATATCAAAGAAGTATTTGACATTCCACCGATAACATTTATAAAGGAACCAGGCATGCTGCAATTTGAGAATCACATTCCGAGTACCGGCGGTGCTGGTTTGCAGCCCGTCGTGGGCAACATTCCGGTGAGCATTGTTCCGCCGGCGTGCGTTGCCGAATCCGATCCGGCCGCGGACGTTGCGCTTCGTCGTGTGCGCGTTGAAGACAAGCGCGTCATCAACGGACAGGCCGACGTCAACCAGCTCGTCCCGTTCAAGTACAAGTGGGCCTGGGACAAATATCTGTCGGGCTGCGCCAACCACTGGATGCCCCAGGAAATCAACATGAGCCGGGACATCGCCACCTGGAAAGACCCGAACGGGCTGACCGAGGACGAGCGCCTGGTGGTCAAGCGCAATCTCGGTTTCTTCGTGACTGCCGACAGCCTGGCGGCCAACAATATCGTGCTCGGCACTTACCGCCACATCACTGCCCCGGAATGCCGGCAGTACCTGCTGCGCCAGGCTTTCGAAGAAGCGATCCACACCCACGCCTATCAGTACATCGTCGAGAGTCTGGGGCTGGACGAAGGCGAAATCTTCAACGCCTACCATGAGGTCTCCAGCATCCGGGACAAGGACGAGTTTCTGATCCCGTTCATCGAAACATTGACCGACCCGGAGTTCAAGACCGGCACCCCGGAGGCCGATCAGCAGCTCCTGAAAAGCCTGATCGTATTTGCCTGCATCATGGAGGGGCTGTTTTTCTATGTAGGCTTTGCCCAGATCCTGTCGCTGGGGCGCCAGAACAAGATGACGGGCGCCGCCGAGCAGTACCAGTACATCCTGCGCGACGAGTCCATGCACTGCAATTTCGGCATCGACCTGATCAACCAGATCAAGATGGAAAACCCGCACTTGTGGACCCCGGAGTTCCGCGAGGAAATCCGCGGCCTGATCCAGCAGGGCGTGGAGCTGGAATACCGCTATGCAGAGGACACCATGCCGCGTGGCGTGCTGGGCCTGAACGCGCCGATGTTCAAGGAATACCTGCGCTTCGTGGCCAACCGCCGCGCGCAACAGATCGGCCTCGATCCGCTGTACCCGGGCGCGGCCAATCCGTTCCCGTGGATGTCGGAGATGGTCGACCTCAAAAAGGAGAAGAATTTCTTTGAAACCCGTGTGATCGAGTATCAGACGGGGGGGGCCCTGAACTGGGATTGATGCATGGGCCGCAAGAAGCTTTCTGTAGCACCCGCGCTGCCGCCGGTCGAATCATCGGCCCGGCAGTGCACTTGTTAGGGCTGAATGGGTAAACCGGACAAGCAGTTCACTATTCAATTACGAAGCGCGCGGGGCCTCTCCAAAGAGCAGACCGCCAGGCCGGGAGCGACAATCCCCCGGGCCAAGGTTTCCTTTCCTCTTCGTTTCCGACAATTGGCCGAGTGGGGAGTCAACCCCTTTCCGGCCGTCCCCTCTCTCACGAATCGCGCTGCGGACATGGCAGGTCTTCGTCCGCGGCCCACAGAACTGTCCGATGACCGGTCAGGCGGCCGATTTGGCGCGCGCCCGGGCATTGGCGGTTGGCACCGAGAAGATCCGTTCTTCGAAGTGCTGGTAGTGCCCTTTGTTTAACTTTCATTAGGAGAATAGCAATGGCAGCGAAGAGAAAAGCAGCGAAGAAGTCTACCAAGAAGAAGTCCACAGGCAAGAAGAAGGCCGCCAAGAAGCGTCCGGCAGCCAAGAAGGCAAAGCGCCGTTCCGGCAAGAAAAAGGCGGCGAAGAAAAAGGCCAAGAAGCCGGCCAAAAAGAAGGCGAAGAAGGCGAAGAAGCCCGCGAAAAAGAAGGCGAAGAAGAAAGCGGGCAAGAAGAAGCCTGCGGCCAGGCCGGCTGCCATGGCAGCCCCGGCCGCGCCGAAGCCAGTTTCTGCACCGGCGGCTTGGCCGTTTCCGGTAGCGGGTAACCGGCCTAACTAAGCTTCCCAGATGCTCGCGGGCAGTCTGCATCCGCGATGGATACCAGACACTGAGCCGCGAGCTTTGGACTTGCAGTACACATAGCCGGGCCTGAAAGGGCACGGTCGAGTTGGAGCTTTAAGCAAACCTCCGCCGATCAAGAGACGGGAGGCGGGGCAAGTTCCATACGCAAATCTTCTTGTCCCGATTCGGGACGAGAGGGTAGTTTCGTTCCTGCTGAAAGTGAAACGCTAAGCACTTCAAAGATCAAGCAAAAGTCCCGGCGGGAGTCGGCCCGGAAAGGGCACCCGGGATCCGCCGGGACGGAGAGAAAACAGGACGTTCACGGGACGAGGCAGCGGATCGGATCTGCTGCCTCCTTGATTTCGGTCCGCAACCGCCGCCGGGCGGACTCTGGCGGAAAGGGGACAGCGATGAAAGCACCAAGCAGAAACGCAGGCTTCATCTGCCTGCTGCTGTTTATTGTCGGAGTGATTGGTTTTTTCGTGCCGCTTGCCGGCATACCTTACGCCGGTCCGGTTCTGCAGATATTGAACGAGATCGATGTTTACATCCTGATGGTTGGTTACGGACTGCTGCTGCTGACCGTCTACATCTTCTAGCAAAAAAGAAGGGCTGGTCTCTGAAACCAGCCCCAGGCCTCGGCTGACTGCTCGATCAGCGTCTGGATATCAGCGATTGGGTTGCGGGGTCATGCGCAAATAGGGACGCAACGCCTTGTAGCCTTTCGGGAATTTCTGCTTGATTATCTCCGGGTCCTGCAACGACGGCACGATGACCACGTCGTCGCCGTCCTTCCAGTTCACCGGCGTGGCGACGCTGTAGCGGTCAGTGAGTTGCAGCGAATCGATCACCCTCAGGATCTCGTCGAAATTCCTCCCGGTGCTTGCCGGGTAGGTGATGGTCGCGCGCACTTTCTTATTCGGGTCGATGATGAAAACCGAACGCACGGTGAACGTGTCGCTGGCATTCGGGTGGATCATGTCGTAGAGGTTCGACACCTTCCGGTCGGCGTCCGCCAGGATCGGAAAATTGACCCTGGTTTTCTGCGTGTCGTTGATGTCGTCGATCCACTTGATATGCGAGTCCACCGGGTCGACACTCACCGCGATTGCCTTGACGCCGCGCTTCTCGAACTCAGCCTTGAGCTTGGCGGTGTAGCCGAGTTCAGTGGTGCACACCGGGGTAAAATCCTTCGGGTGGGAGAACAGGACGGTCCAGCTGTTGCCGATCCACTTGTGAAACTCGATCGGTCCCGTGCTGGATTCCTGCGTGAAATCGGGGGCAATGTCGCCCAGTCGTAAAGTGGCCATGATGATCTCCGGTTAGCTTTCGAAACTTGAACGGGTGAGTCTAGCGGCCGCTTTATATTACACAAACGAACGCTTTTACATATCTTAATTCCGGATGGGCTTATAGTCGGAGTGTGGCCATGGAAAGAAAGAAAGTGAACTCGAGCTCAATCCGGGCGGTCGGGTACGACGAGCGCGGCCGCGTGCTGGAGGTGGAATTCAACGACGGCCGCGTCAATCAGTACAACGGGGTTTCGCCCGAAGTGCACCGGCGGCTGATCAGCGCGCCGTCGATCATCAGCTATTTCCGCGATAACGTCGAAGAGTCCTTTCCCGCAAAGCGCGTAAAGGGGTAGCCGGCCGATGGCCGGCATCAGATGCGCTGACGCGAAGGGCGCAAGGGAAAAAAGAAAGTACGGGAAAGCTATACTTTTACGAGCCACGAGCCAGAGCCACGAGCCACGAGCCACGAGCCACGAGCCACGAGCCACGAGCCACGAGCCACGAGCCACGGCGTTCAACATTCCGGCTCCCCTTCCTTAGGCCGGGGATTCGGATCGAAACCGAATTTCTGCGGCACCTCGCCAGCCTGGATACGCCCTACCGGGACGCGGTTGCCGGCATAGTCGAAATACAGCCCGGTCGCGTGACGCCGGGCCCCGGCATCGAAGGCTCGCCCCAGAACGGCGTCGCCGACCGGCTTGCCGTGAACATCGGTGAACAGGACCATGATGTCCGCCAGGTCGCGATCGCTGACCAGGCCCGGGCCGCCGCTCCAGCGCAACAACAGTGAGCCCGTTTCGTCCATCCACGCGCCGGTGGCTCGCTCCACTGCCTGCCCCGTATGCGTGATCAGTGCTGTCGCGCCGGTGCCGGCGGTAGCAATGACGAAAGGCGCATATTCCAGCGTCACGAACACCCGTTGCGGCCCGTTCTGGAAAAACCAGCGCCCCTGCTCGTCGGCGGCATAATTGCGGCCGATAAAGGCTACAACACCCGGGTTGGATATCCGCTCTCCCTTGATCATCCAACTGCCACGACGATCCAGGCTCAACCACCCATATACGTGGGGTACGTTGGGCCACTTGGCCATTGACTGGATGACGATCGGGTCCATGCGGATGCAGAATAGGCAGGCGCCAAAAAAAATTCTACCCGTCTCGCACAATAACGGCCCCGGAAGGCCGTGGTCGAACGTAGACTTGTTACCAGTCACCAGTCACCAGTCACCAGTCACCAGTCACCAGTCACCAGTCACCAGTCACCAGTCACCAGTCACCAGTCACCAGTCACCAGTCACCAGTCACCAGTCACGGAGTCGTCAATGGCACTGACCTTCTACTACGGTTCCGGCTCGCCCTATGCATGGCGGGTCTGGCTTGCGCTTGAACACAAGGCGATTGCCTACGAATTGAAGACGATCTCGTTCTCGGCGGGCGACCTCAAGAAGCCCGAGTTCCTGAAGATCAACCCGCGCCACAAAGTACCCGCGATTACCGACGGCGACCTGGCCCTGTACGAATCGGCCGCAATTGTGGAATACCTGGACGAGCAATACGCTTCGGGCAAGAAGCTCTTTCCTGGCAACGCCAGGCAGCGTGCGGTTATCCGGCGCCTGGTGCGTGAAGCGGACGAATATTTCGCCCACGCGCAGGAGCGGCTGGTTGACCAGGTGCTGTTCACGCCGCAGGACAAGTGGGATGCCGGCGAGATTGCCTCCGCGCGCAAATCCCTGGGGCGGGAACTGGGAATTTTCGAGGGTTACCTGTCCGGTGATTACCTGTCCGGCGAATTCTCGGCCGCGGACATCACGCTTTATCCCATGATCGCGCTGTGCCTGCGCATGGAAAGAAAGAAGCCGGATCTGGATGTGCGCAGCGCTATCGGATCGAAGCTCGGCGCATGGATGAAGCGCATCGAGGCGCTGCCGTACTTCGACAAGACCTATCCCCCGCACTGGAAAACCTGAGTCAGCCGGTCTGACGACTGGCTGCAAAAGCGTTGACGCAGAGGTCGCAGAGATACGCAGAGGGCACGGAGAAAAACAAGATAGGAATCTGGAGGGGAGGCAAATTGGGAATCTAGTGCTTGCACGTGAGTGACTGGGGAGCGGCACCGAACACTCACTCCCTTCGTTCCGCATTCCTCTGCGACCTTTCTTGCCTTTCTCTGCGCCCTCTGCGTCAACGACCTTATTGCTGGCCTCCGGCGAGCTTGTCCCAGTTGTCGTGCCGATGGCGGCGCTCGTCGCGGTAGTTGGTCACTTCAAGGCGCAAGCCATCCGGGTCGCTGAAGAAGGTTGCATAGTAATCGACCGCGTACTCCGGGTACTGTTTCGGCTCTGAAGCGTCGATACCTGCAGCGCGCAACTTCGCCGCCGTATCCTCCACCTCGTCTTTGCCTTCGACGCGCAGACAGAAGTGATGCAGTCCCGGCGCATACGGGTCATGAGGAATGCGGCTTCTGGCCGGCCGCAGCACGAAGCCGAAGTGCCGGTTGAAGTACTGAACGTGCGGGTCGCCACCAATCGTAAATATGTTCTTCCTGAAACCGAGGGCGGCCATTGCCCTGTCATAGAACGCCTCGGAACGGCCAAGGTCGCTCACGGCAATATAGATGTGGTCTATTCCAATGACTTCGCTCATTGGTCTGAAGTCTCCGGGATTTCGACACCAGGATTCGGTACCATTATGCCCAAAACCAACCTGGGTTCACGGAGGAAGTCCTCGTGTTCGATTTCATTTCCCCGGGAGTCGCGCCATGAGCATCCTGCTCGGATGCGTAGCCGATGACTTCACCGGTGCGACCGACCTCGCCAATACACTGGTCAAGGCGCACATGCGCACCGTGCAACTGTTGGGCGTGCCGCGTCCGGGACTGAAAATGCCTGCCGCTGATTGCGTCATTGTGGCGCTCAAGTCGCGCAGCAATCCCGCCAACGAGGCGGTCACCATGTCGCTCGCCGCTCTCGACTGGCTGCGGCAACAGGGCGCCAGGCAATACTACTTCAAGTACTGCTCGACGTTCGACTCCACCGACAAGGGCAACATCGGCCCGGTCGCTGACGCGATGCTGGATGCTATCGGCGCGGACTTCTCTGTATTCAACCCGGCCTTTCCGACCAACAAGCGCACCGTCTACAAGGGGTATCTGTTCGTTGGCGATGAGCTGCTGTCCGAATCCGGGATGCGTCACCATCCGCTCACCCCGATGACCGATCCGTCGCTGGTCCGGGTGCTGCAGCGGCAGACCCGGCACAAGGTCGGCTCGGTTCCGTACGCGACCATCGTGAACGGAGTGGAGGCGATTCGCGACGCCTTCGAAAAGCTCCGCAAGCAGGGCATCCGCCATGCGATTCTCGACTCGATCACCGACGAGCATCTGATAACGCTGGGCGAGGCTTGCGCTGATCTGAAGGTCGTCACCGGCGGCTCCGGAATGGCGATGGGGCTGCCTGCGAACTTCGTCAGAAAGGGCCTGATGAAAAGCGGCCAGCACTCGCCTTTACCGACAGTCACCGGGCCCACTGCCGTGTTGGCGGGGTCCTGCTCGGTCGCAACCCAGGGGCAAGTTGCAGCCATGAAGCAGGATCATGAGTACTTTGAACTCGAGCCGATGGCGATTGCTTCCGGTCGCGATCTCGCGCAGGAGGCGCTCAACTGGGCTGCGAGCCGGCTTTCCGAAAAACCGGTTCTGATCTATTCGACCGCCACTCCGGAGCAGGTGAAGGCGGTGCAGGAGCGCCTTGGGCGCGAACATGCGGGCGCTCTGGTGGAGGAAACATTGGGCAAGATCGCCAGGGGGCTGGTGGCGGCGGGCGTGCGACGGCTGGTGGTTGCCGGCGGCGAGACATCCGGCGCGGTGGTCGGTGCGCTCGGCGTCGAAGGTCTCGCAATCGGCCCCGAGATCGACCCCGGGGTGCCCTGGACGTTCTCGATCGGCGAACCGGCCTTGGCGCTGGCGTTGAAGTCCGGCAACTTCGGTACTCCTGATTTCTTCATCAAAGCCTTCAAGCTTCAACCTTGAGACCGCGTTCACCACGAAGGCACGAAGACACGAAGGAATTCGAATTCGAACCGTAATTGTTATGCGATACCGGTGACCGCCAGTGGTCCTGTTGCAGTCGGCGAACAAGCCAGGATATTTCGGTTTTCGCAAACCTTCAGATTTTCTTCGTGTCTTCGTGCCTTCGTGGTGAAAATAGACTTTTGTCAAAGCGAAAAATGAACGAAGCGAAACTCAGGGAAGAGATCTGCATTCTTGCCAAGTCCATGTTCGATCGCGGACTCACGCCCGGAAGTTCCGGCAACATCAGCGCGCGGGTGGAGGACGGCTGGCTGATGACGCCAACCAACTCCTGCCTTGGGCGGCTCGATCCGGCGACGCTTTCCAAAGTCGACGCGAAGGGCAATCCGGTTTCCGGCGGCAAGCCGACCAAGGAAGCCTTTCTGCATTTGTCCGTGTACGGGCAGCGGCCGTCCGCCGGCGCCATCGTACACTTGCATTCCACTCATTCTGTCGCCGTGTCCTGTCTCGCCGATACCGACCCTGACCAACCGATTCCGCCGATCACGGCGTACTACGTGATGAAGATCGGCAATCTTGTACTGTTACCCTATTTCCCGCCCGGCGACATGACGCTCGCCAACGCGGTTCGCGAAGTCGCCGGCAAGCATCACGCGATCCTGCTCGCCAACCACGGCCCGGTGGTCGCCGGAAGGGACCTCGAGTCAGCGGTATACGCCACCGAAGAGCTGGAGGAAACGGCGAAGCTGTATTTGCTGTTGAGGGGCAATCGGCTCAAGATCCTCTCTCCCGAGCAAGTTGCGGAACTGCACCGGAAGTACCCGTCCTGAGAATCAGGATTCAGGAATCAGAATTCGGGACTCAGCGAAATTCAGCCGGCCGACGGCTGGAGTTAAAAGCGTTGACGCGAAGCGCGCCAAGGGAAAAAAATTGAGGACGCGAAGGTGAAACGGGATCAACAGCGTTCTATACGGGAATTCACGAACAAGAAATTTGGACTTGTCCACGAGCCACGAGTTCCGTCATGGGAAGTCGCTACGGCACGTTCAAGAATTTCTACCCGCCCTACAGTTTGATCGGCGACTGGCGCCTGTAGGCGCAAATCCTCGTGGGAAGGTTCCGGTTGTGAATCCTGTCGCCGCGGCAGGGTCTGCGACTAGAATGAGATTGTCCTAGTCGAAGGTAGCGCGCGACCGTCTTGAAACCGATCTTCTCCCGGCTGATTCCGGTCTTCGGGCTGGCGCTGTTCGCCGTGGCACTGTTGGCGCTGCATCACGCGCTCGGCAGCTATCACTATCATGATGTCGTGCATGCGCTGGAAGAGATTCCGCCGCAGAAGCTGGCGCTGTCGGCGCTCTTCGCCGGGTTGGGCTATGTTGTGCTCACCGGTTACGACGCGCTTGGCTTCCGCTACCTCGGACGCGAGTTCAGCTACCCCAAGCTCGCGCGCGTTTCCTTCATCGGCTACGCCTTCAGCAACAACGTCGGTTTCGCCGCGCTCGCCGGCGGCTCCATCCGGCTGAGGATGTATTCGGACTGGGGGCTGTCGGCGGTGGAGATCGCCAAGCTAGTCGCCTTTCTCGGGCTGACCTTCTGGATCGGATTCCTGGCGATCCAGGGCGCGGCCCTGACCTTTGCGTCGATCCCCGAAGAAATGCCGCTGCATGCGCCCACCGCACGCGCCATCGGTGTCGTTTTCCTGCTCGCGGTGGCGGCTTACCTCGCGTTCATCTTGATGCGGCGCGCACCGCTGGTGGTGCGCGACTGGGAAATCGATGTGCCTTCGGTGCAGATCGCCATCCCGCAGATCGCGGTCGCCGTGCTGGACTGGGCCTTGGTTGCAGTGACGCTGTATGTGCTAATGCCTGCGGAACCTGCGCTGTCCTTTCCCGCTTTTCTGTCGGTTTTCCTGGTTGCCCAGCTGATAGGACTTGTAAGCCACGTGCCCGGCGGCCTCGGCGTGTTCGAGTCCGTCATCCTGCTGTTCCTGCACCAGCAAACTCCAGCGCCCGCGGTGGCCGCAGCGCTGCTTGCATTCAGGCTTATCTATTACCTGCTGCCGCTTGCGCTTGCAGCGGCGATGCTGGGTGCGCACGAACTGTTGCAGCGCCGACGGCAAATGGCACAACTGTCACGCGTACTCGGAGGCTGGCTGACCAACCTTCTGCCGGCGGTCTTCGCCATCACGACATTTGCCGGCGGCGCGATTCTGCTGTTTTCCGGCGCCACGCCCCCGGAGGCCGAGCGCCTGGCATGGCTGCGTCGGGTCATGCCGTTGCCGCTGCTCGAGTTTTCGCACCTGCTCGGCAGTTTGGTCGGCGCCGGTCTGCTCATTCTTGCCTGGGGTCTGCGCCGCCGGCTTGACGCCGCCTACCACCTCTCCATCGGCCTGCTGCTTATCGGCGGGTACGCCTCGCTTTTGAAGGGCCTCGACTACGAGGAAGCCATGTTCCTGATCGTGACCGCGGCGGCGCTGTTGCCGTGCCGGCGCCACTTCTACCGCAAGGCCACGCTTGCGAGCGACACATTCAGCGCGGGCTGGGTCGCTGCGATCGTCCTGGTCGTGGCCGGCTCGCTCTGGCTCGCGGTGTTCGCGCACAAGCACGTCGATTATTCAAACGACCTGTGGTGGCACTTCGCGTTCCGCGCCGACGCGCCGCGCGTGCTGCGCGCCAGCGTCATCGTGGTGAGCTTCCTGATTCTGTTCGCGCTCTACCGGCTGCTGCGGCCTGCGCCGGCGGAACCGAATCCGCCGGACGAGGCCGAGCTCGCGCGGGCCGGATTGGTCATTGCGACCTCGTCCGACACCGGGGCCAACCTGGCGCTGCTCGCCGACAAGGACCTGCTGTTCAGTGAAAGCGGCAACACCTTCATCATGTACGGCGTCGGGCGTCGCAGCTGGGTCGCCCTCGGCGACCCGGTGGGTGCGGAGTCGGAAAAGCGCGAACTCGTCTGGCGCTTTCGGGAAATGTGCGATCGCCACGACGGCTGGCCGGTATTCTACGAAGTCGGCACCCGGCATCTGGACCTTTATCTCGACCTCGGGCTGACACTGATGAAGCTGGGAGAAGAGGCGCGTGTGCGGCTGGAGGGTTTCTCGCTCGAGGGTGCGGCGCGCAAGAGCCTGCGCTACACCGTGCGCAAACTGGAGAAGGACGGCGTCACGTTCGAATGGGTGCCCGTCGAAGGCGTGCCGGCCCGGCTGCCGGTACTCAAGACGGTGTCGGACGCCTGGCTTGTTGAAAAGCACGTCGCCGAGAAACGTTTCTCGCTCGGCTCGTTTGACGAGCGTTACCTGAGCCACTTTCCGATCAGCCTGGTGCGGCAGAACGACCGCATCGTCGCCTTCGCCAACGTCTGGCCGGGGGCGGACAAGGAAGAACTCTCGCCGGACCTGATGCGCTTTACGCCGGATGCGCCGAACGGCACCATGGATTACTTGTTCACGAAGATGATGCTGGCCGGCCAGGAGCGCGGCTTCAAATGGTTTAACCTCGGGATGGCGCCGCTCTCCGGCCTGGAGAACCGTGCGCTCGCGCCGGTCTGGGCGCGGCTGGGCGCGCTGATCTTCCGGCATGGCGAGCATTTCTACAATTTCCAGGGCCTGCGGCAGTACAAGGAGAAGTTCGATCCCGAGTGGAGTCCGAAGTATCTGGCCTCTCCCGGCGGACTGATCCTGCCGGTGATTTTCACCAACGTGGCAACTCTGATTTCCGGCAGCCTGAGAGGCGTGATATCCCGATGAAATTCCCGATTTCCGTTCTGCTTGCGGCGGCGTGTGCCGTCACCGCATCCGTCGCCTCCGCGCAGGAGACGCTGACCTTCAGCCGCTTCGGCAAGCTCACGCTCTACGGCGACACGAAGGACCCTGCGGGCGTGGCGCTGCTCGCTTCCGGCGAGCGCGGCTGGAACCATATCGTGGAGGACATGGCGCGTGCGGTGGCCGAGGAGGGTGTGCTGGTGATCGGCGTCGATACCGGCCGCTACCTCAAGGCGCTCGAGGCTGCCGCGGACAAGTGCGCGTATCCCGCGGCCGACTTCGAGGCGCTGTCCCAGTTCGTGCAGAAGAAATTGGAACTCGTGCGCTACCAGACGCCGCAACTGATCGGCTACTCCACGGGCGCGGCGCTCACCTACGCCAGCGCGCAGCAGGCGCCGCCCGGCACCTTCAGCGGCGTGGTGAGCCTCGGCTTCTGCCCGCGTATTTCGCTGGTGAAGCCGCTGTGCCGCGGCAGCGGACCGCGCATCGCCGAGAGCGACGACGGCAGCCAGCGTTTTCTCCCGCCGGAGAAATTCCCGGTGCCTTGGGTCGTGCTGCAGGGCGAAGAGGATGCGGTGTGTGATCCGCGGAAGGCGATCGAATTCGTGGGCGGCAGCGATGTCGGCGGCGTGGTGGTGCTGAGCAAAGTGGGTCACGACTTCGACTACAAGCAGAACTGGATACCGCAGTTGAAAGCGGCGGCGACAAAGTTGAAACCGAACCCCGCCGCCAGCCAGACCGCGGAGCAGGTCGGCGACCTGCCGCTGGTCGAGCTACCGGCGAAAGCCGCGGCGAACGACACGCTGGCGGTTATCATCTCCGGCAACGGCGGTTGGGCCGGCATCGACAAGTCGCTGGGCGAGCTGTTCGCGCAGCAGGGCATCGCGGTGGTGGGCCTGAACTCGCTGCAGTATTTCTGGAAGAAGCGCGATCCCGATGTCGCGGCCCGGGATCTGGAGCGCATCGTGCGGCACTACCTGACGGCGTGGAAAAAGGAGAAGCTGCTTCTGGTGGGCTATTCCACCGGTGCGGATGTGCTGCCGTTCATGACGAGCCGCCTGCCGAAGGAGCTACTCTCGCGGGTAAAACTGGTCGCCTTACTCGGACCCTCGTCCAATGCGAGTTTCGAGTTCCACGTCGCCGAATGGATAGGATTGAACCCGGCGAAGCAAGCACATCCGGTGAAGCCGCAGGTGGCGAAACTGCAGGGCACCAGGGTGCTGTGCATCTACGGCGAAGAAGAGAAGGACTCGCTTTGCACGAAGCTCGCGCCCGACATGGCGACGCGCAAGGTGCTCAAGGGTGCGCATCACTTCGGCGGCGACTACCGGGCGCTCGCCGCGGAAATCCTGAAATCGGCGGAATAGCCGTTGGCACCGGGGTGATACCCGCCGCATAATAGCCGGCAAACGGCAACTGTCCGCTTCGAATAATCTCTCGGAGGAAGGGCGCAATGAAGCAATTGGCGGCGGTTCTGGGGCTTGTTCTCTGGCCGGCGGTTCTCCATGCCGGACCGACGCAAAAGATACTCGATCACTATGCGGAAGTGGCCAGGCAGGAAGACCCGGGTTTCGACGGGTTCTCGGGCGAACGCGGGGAAAAGCTCTATCACGAGAAAGGGATCATCCGTGGCCTCGGGTTCGTTACCTGTGCGTCCTGCCACCTTCCCGACCCTCGCGATATGATCATCGCGCACGAGAGCAAGATCCTGTGCCGCGCCTGTCACGTCATCAACGACGAAGAACACCCCAATCCCAAGAAGGCGAAAGTGCGGAAAATTCCGCCGCTGGCGCCATCGGCGAACGCGAAGCGCCTGACCGATCCGCAGACCGTGGAAGACTTCCTGCGGGTGAACTGCACGCTTGTGTTCAAGCGGGAATGCACGGCGAAAGAAAAGGGCGACGTGCTGGTCTGGCTGGGCGGGGTAAAGTGATGTGACGGTGGTCCCTGACCCGCACGCGGCAAGCGAGCTTCAGGCGCGGCAGATGCGACGGGTCTTTCCATGGATAGCGATTGCCCTGCTCGTTCTGTCCGCGCCCGTAATCCGGAGTGGCCATGCGAAGGAGGAACAAGCCATGACGCTCAAGCTGACATCATCCGCCTTCGGGCATGAAGGTGGCATCCCCAGGCTCCACACCTGCCAGGGAAAGGACGTCTCCCCGCCGCTGGCTTGGAGCGGTGTTACGGAAAATGCAAAGAGCCTGGTACTCATCGTCGATGATCCCGACGCGCCCGATCCGGCCGCACCGACGATGACCTGGGTCCACTGGGTGCTGTACAACATCCCGCACTCGGCGACGGGTCTGCCGCAAGGGGTCTCGCCGAACGAACTGCCCGACGGAACGCTGGAAGGCGTCAGCGATTTCCAGCGTACCGGCTATGGCGGCCCGTGTCCGCCGATCGGGCGCCATCGCTACTTCCACAAGCTCTACGCCCTTGACACCGTACTTGCGAATTTGAAGAAACCGCGCAAAGCCGATGTCGAGAAGGCGATGAAGGGTCATATCATCGAACAGGCGGTATTGGTGGGGACTTATCAGAAGAGTCCGTGAGGCCGGCAATTGTGCCGTTTCGCGATCTATCGAATCCCGGGCCGCGACAACATCGGGACGTGTCGGCGCATTCCTGAGATTGCGCCGGCGAATCGAACGCGCATGACCGGAAGCAGGTAATTTTCTGTTTCGACAGAAACCGGGGGACGAAGTCAGGCATGGCACTACGCATCCCGTCAATTTTCGTGTTGACCCGATTGGTCGCCGTTTCTTTGTGTGGGATTCAGCTGGCCGCCGGCGAACCCTCAGTGGCATTCGAGTACAAAGGGCTGCCCGGCCAAATGACCATGGAGCAGGCGAAGGACTACGGCGGATATTCGCTCGCCTGCGAAACCGACACAATTGTGCCGGCGCTGGTCCACTGCCACGATCACTCGACCACTTACCTGGGAAAGCGTGCAATTCTCAAGCTCGAGTTCATCGAACGGTAACCTGGCGATGCTGACCCTGCTGGTGCCGGCGGACCACTTCGGAGAAGTCAGACGCGACGTCCTGCGCCGGTACGGCAAGCCGCGCCGGCACGGAACCGAAACCGACGGACCGAAACCCTACGAGCACATGGAGTGGACGCTCGCCGATGGCGAGTTGGTCCTGGATGAATGGATCGCCCGTTTTAATCCGGCCGATCAGCGGTTCGCTACAGTACTGGGACTGAGATTTCTGCCGTCGGCGCTGGAAAAGCGGCGGGCGGAAGTGGCGTGGATACGGCACAGGTCAAGCGAGGAGCGGAATCAGGCTGACATGTAGCAGGATCGATTCGGGGCGCCGGCCCGGCTCGCGGCGCACTGGCGCGCAGGACCTTGCAGGAGTGCGTGCGGAAGATGAGTAGTCCGCACGGATCATCAGACGGCTACGACTTGGCGTGGTACCTCGCCCGCACGACACGATGGGCGGCCGCGAAAACGAAGTTGTACTCGCTCCATTTTTCCTTGTCCCACGTCACATCCAGCAATTGGGGCGCGGTATAGGGAGAAGGCGCCGCAACAAACTGCATCCCTTTCTGGTAGTACGGGTGCCGTTTGATTTCTTCGTTGAGCAACTCAACGTAGCGTGCGGTGGGAACAGTCTGCTTCTGCATGTCTTGCCTCCATAGAAACCCGGATTGCTCTATTACGGACTCGTCACGGGCGCAAGTGCTTCCGGCCTGTGGCAAAGCGGATACCGTGTGTCGAACGTCGGAATCGGCTGAGTTGGGTATTGCATGATCAGGGACGCATATCCCTGAATTTCGGCGGGAGTCCGCTGACTTACTCGTTGCCCGACAAAGTCTGCACCGTGGTGCAAATCAGCGACGGTAGCTCATTGTATCCTTCAAGCGCCTCATTGACAAGGGAAAAACAGAAATCGGTCGGCAGTTGCCGGAGTTCTATTGGCGGATTTCGCCACTCGGGAACGACATCCGGGCGCAGGTGGCAAACGCAAAGCGGCGCATGAGCGCAGGAATTGATGCCTTCATCCTGGTTCACTCCAGGCGCAATTCCGTGCGCACCGTGCCGGCGCGCTCGTGCCGCGCAGTGAGTTTCAGCGTCGCGCCTTTGGGTGCGCGCACCACCCACTCCACTTTCAGCCTGTCGTCGGTCTCGTCCGCGCTCGAACCCGCCCAGGTATTCGCGGCGGCGGGTTTGTGCGCGCGGCCTTCGAGCTGAGTGAGTTCCTCGCGCAGCTTGCCGGTTTCCAGCGTCGCGCCCTCTGGCAGTTCGATCTCACACACCACACCGCGTGCGAGTTTCTTCTGTTTCGCCATCCTGGTCACGTAAGTTGGCAGCCAGCCGCTGTTCTGCACCACCAGCCTGACGCGCCAGGCATTCGCCCCGAGCACGACGGCGGAGGCCTCCACAATTTCCAGCCGCGGTGAGATGAGAGCGTGCCACACCAGCCAGCGAGAGAGCGGCGCGATTTCCTTCTCCAGCAGATGATGCGGAGGATTGGTCCAGGTGTAGAGGCTGTTCCAGCCGCCGAGCTCTACCCGCCCGAGTTGTGGATGCTCGAACGGATACCAGTCCACGAAGCCCTTGCCCTTCAGGACTTTGTCATTCCATTTCATGAGTTTCAGATCGTCTTCAGGCGGGTGCTCGCGATACCACTCGATGTATTTGTAGTTGTCGATGCCGGCCTGGCGCTGCGGGCTCCAGATCTCCACGGTCCAGGCGTATACACCGCGGTGGTCATACATCCAGGAATCGAAATCGCCGGTGATGACTTCCTTCGGGTGATAGCGGAATTCGTGATACGCCGATGCTGCCGGATAGCCGGTGATCTCGGTGCCCTTCGCGCCGATCTTCTGGAAGGTCCAGAGGTCTTCCGGCGGCAACTGTTCATCCGCCAGGTGTGAGTAGGGTCGCAGCAGCACGCCGCTGTAGGTGTGAAAGGCGCATGCGCCGGTTATGTTCGGGTGCCGCGCAATGAAGCCGGTGATCGCGGCGATCTCCGGTTCGGAGGTCGGGAAGGGCCCGGCGCCGACCTGTTCGTTCTCGCTGCGCCAGTACGCCGGGAAGTTGCGATTGAGATCGAGCCGTTCCTTGCGTGCCTGCAGCTTGATGGTTACGCCGTCGTAGTCTTTGAACCTTCCCTCCGGCAGCAGGCGGTAGTATTGCCCGCCGGTTTCGGTCGGGTCGCGGCGTAACAAAATGCGCGGGTCCTCCGGGCAAAGCTTCCACGGCCCATTGGGGTCGGGAATTCGCATCGACAGGATGCGTCCGTCGCCATCCGCGTCCTCGCGAATCAATCCGCCGACCGGTTCCTCGTCATAGGGATAGGGCCGGGTGCTGGATCGGATCAGCTTCGGCACATCCGCGAGCGCCCATTCCGCGCCGTCGGGGTTGACCCGTGGGCAGACGTAGAACGCGCGGGTGTCGAGGCAGCGTGTGATCTCGGGATCGCGCCCGTAGCCGCCAAGGAGGCGCTGGATCAGATGCAGGCAGGCGGCGGAACCCGCCAATTCGGTGGCGTGGATGTTGCCGTCCACCCAGAAGGCCGGCTTGTCCACGTCCAGCCCCGACTTGTAGCTTGTGACCCGCACCACGTAGATTTCGCGCCCCTCGTAGCTCTTGCCGACCGGCTCGAGCCGCACCAGATCGGGATGCGCCTCGGCCCAACCGGTGAGGAAGCGCACCATCTCGTCGTACCGGTAGTAGGTATCGAAGCGGATGACGTTCATGGCTTGATGCTCGGGTGCTTTACGCCACCGCGGCGATCTCGGCCTGTGCGGCTTCGGTCGCCTGCATGGCCTGCAACAGCAATTCGGGGCGGTTGGCGGCGAGCATTGCGGCATCCGAAAGCATGCGCCGCCATAGCCTGGCATTGGGTTGCCCGTGATAGAGACCGAGCATGTGGCGGGCGATCGCGCGCAGCGAAGTGCCGCGCGGAACTTCTTCGCGGGCATACTCGAACATCGCCTGCACGATCCGCGCGCGCACAGGCGGCGGGCCACCAAACAGCCGCGTCTCCGCGGTAGCGAGCACGTAAGGGTCGTGATAAGCGGCGCGCCCGAGCATGACCCCATCCACGTGCTGGAGATGTTGCTCGATCGCCTGCACCGTTTCCACGCCGCCGTTGATGACAATGCCAAGTTCGGGGAACTCCCGCTTCAGCCGGTAGACGTAGTCGTACTTCAGCGGCGGAACCGCGCGGTTGTCCTTGGGCGACAGGCCTTTGAGGATGGCATTCCTGGAATGGACGAAAAAGGTCCTGCAGCCCGCTGCCGCAACGGTTTCGACAAAGCGGCGCACGAAGGCATAGTCCTCGATCGAGTCGATTCCCAGGCGGTGCTTGATGGTGACCGGAACGGCGACCGCGTCCTGCATCGCCTTCACGCACGCGGCCACCAGTTGCGGTTCGGCCATCAGGCAGGCGCCGAATGCGCCATGCTGCACGCGCTCCGATGGGCAGCCGCAGTTCAGATTGATCTCGTCGTAGCCGTATGCCTGCCCGAGTATTGCGCAACGGGTGAGATCCACAGGTTCGCTGCCGCCGAGCTGCAGAGCTACCGGATGTTCGGCAGAGTGGAAGCGCAGATGCCGTTCGACGTCGCCGTGGATCAGCGCGCCGGTGGTCACCATCTCGGAATACACCACCGCATGCGGCGACAGTTGACGGAAAAAGAACCGGCAATGCCGGTCCGACCAATCCATCATCGGCGCAGTGCAGAGGCGGTGGGAATGCGCTGTTGATTGCGGCATCGGGTAATGCAATTACCGGTTTCCGGCCATCGGGCGCGATCTACCTGCAGTTGCCGGTGCAGCGGACAACACGCTCCCCACAGGTGATCGTGGCGAGCCGTTTGCCGAGCACGGCATCAGTGTCGCCGCCGGTGTGCTCGACGCGCGCGTCATTGCACTGTATATCGGAAGTCACGAAGAGCGGCTCGGTGATCCATTCCACATTCAGGCACCCCGGCGCACCGACGCCGAATCGCACCCCCATGCTGTAGGTGGCACACAGCAGTCCGGTGTGCTTGATCCAGCCACTCACCTGAAAGTCGCCGTCGTCGTTGATCCAGGCATGCGAGTCCCCCACGCGAAAATCGAAGTCCAGCCGTTCCGGTTTCGGCTTGGCGTCCAGCGAATACGTGATCTGCGCGGATGCGGAGACGCCAACCTCATCCGGGCCGAGTTCCTGCTCGACCGGCATAGCGCTCCCGGCCGCAAAAGCGCCGAGAGCCAGAAGTGCCGCGAAGCGCATCATGAGAAAGTGTTTCCCGAATTCCTTTCGAGGCATCATAGCCCGAATCGGACGACAAAAAAGGCGCACGGCCGTGCGCCTTTTTTCCCCGATCCCTGGGGGAGTCAGCCTCCGTGCACTTTCTGCTTCTGCTCGCCCAGGCCGTCGATTCCCAGGCGCATTTCGTCGCCTGGCTTGAGGAACTGGGGCGCGGGCTTGATGCCCATGCCGACACCGGGAGGAGTGCCCGTGCTGATCACGTCACCGGGGGTCAGCGTACAAATATAGGACAGATAGGAGACCAGCTTCCTTACGCCAAAGATCATGGTATTGGTGTTACCGGTCTGCTTGCGCTTGCCGTTCACGTCCAACCACATGGAGAGGTTCTGCGGGTCCTTGATCTCGTCGGCAGTGACGAACCAGGGGCCCAGAGGGGCAAAGGTGTCGAAGCTTTTTCCTTTGGACCACTGGCTGCCGTGCTCGAGCTGCCACTCGCGCTCGGAAACATCGTTGCAGATCATGTAGCCCGCCACGTGGTTCAGTGCGTCGGCTTCAGTGACGCTCTGCGCTTTCTTGCCGATTACGAATGCAAGTTCGACTTCCCAGTCGCCCTTCTTCGAACCTTTCGGCAGTTTCACGTCGTCGTTCGGTCCGGTGATGGCGCTGATCGCCTTCATGAATACCACCGGCTCGCCCGGGATCGGCAGATTGGACTCCTTGGCGTGATCCGCATAATTCAGCCCGATGCAGATGAGTTTGGGCACGTTTGCAATCGGCGGTCCGAGGCGCGGGTTGCCGCTCACCTTCGGCAGGCCATCAACCTTCACCCCGCGCAGCTTGGCAAGCCCCTCGGGCGACACCGCGGCTGCCTCGATGTCCTTCACCACGCCGGAAAGGTCGCGAATTGCGCCCTGCGCATCCAGAATCCCCGGCTTCTCTTTTCCTGCTTCCCCATAACGTACCAGCTTCATTTGTTGTCTCCTCCTGCAAAAGTCAAAGTCGTTAGCCACAGAGGACACAGAGACCACAGAGAACTGCAAAGACGAAAACGATAATAGGAACAAAGAACAAAACAAAAACCCGCGGGAAACGTCATGTATCCACCCAGTCCCGGTGTCTGTCTCGCGTCTTGCTTATTCGCTCTTCTCTGTGCCCTCTGTGCCCTCTGTGTCCTCTGTGGCCAATTCGTTCTAAATGGTTATCCCGCCGTCCATGATCACGGCCTGTCCGGTCATAAAAACCGATTCGTCGGAGGCGAGGAAAACCGACAACTCGGCAAGTTCCTCGGCCCTTGCCAACCTGCCCATCGGCTGGCGCGCAATGAAGTCCTTGCGCGCCTGCACCGGATCCTCGAAGGCGTTGATGCGATCGCCCAGGGACGGCGTATCCACCGTTCCCGGACACAGCGCATTGCAGCGAATGCCCTGCTTCACGTAGTCGATCGCAACCGACTTGGTGAGCCCGATCACAGCCGCCTTCGATGCACCGTAGACAAACCGGTTCGGGATGCCCTTGATGTTGCCGGCCACGGAGGCGACGTTGATGATCGAGCCGCCGCCATTTTCGAGCATCTTCGGCAGGAAAGCCCGGATGACCACGTAGTGGCTGCGCACGTTCAGGTTGAACGAAAAATCCCAGTCCTTGTCCGAACATTGCAGGATGGTGCCGTGGTGTACAAAGCCTGCGCAGTTGAAGATGACGTCCGGTGCGCCGATTTCCTTTGCAAGTTTGTCGATTTCGGCGTCATTGAGCACATCGAGTTTGCGCGCTTCGATGCCGGGTTTGCCTTTGAGTTCCGCGAGTTTTGCCTCGTTGACATCGGTGGCCCAGACTTTCGCGCCTTCGCGCGCGAAAGCGAGTGCGGTCGCGCGTCCAATGCCCTGTGCCGCGGCGGTGACGAAAGCCACCTTGCCGCTGAGTCTTCCAGCCACTGAAATCTCCCCCTTCTATTTCTTCGCAACGATCGAGAGGCGTAAGTATGCCACAGGCAGTCCGGACGACTGATCCGGCCTTGCTGCTGCGCTGCGGTTTACTTTAGACTGCAACGGGCAAAATTATTACAAAGGGAGAGGGGATGAACCGCCGCACCGCCCTTCGTGTTGGCGCGAGCCGCACGCCGCGATCATCAGGTCAGCGCCGCTACAGGTTCGCGTAAATGGCCTCGGTCGAGCTCAAGCAGGTTCGCAAATCCTTCGGCAGTACCCAGGTCGTCCACGGCGTGGACATTTCCATCGCCGACGGCGAGTTCGTGGTGCTGGTCGGCCCGAGCGGCTGCGGCAAGTCCACGTTGTTGCGCATGATCGCCGGCCTCGAGGAGATTTCCGAAGGCGAGATCAAGATCGGCGATCGCGTCGTCAATAACGTGCCGCCCAAGCAGCGCGACATCGCCATGGTCTTTCAGAACTACGCGCTGTACCCGCACATGAAGGTGTTCGACAACATGGCCTTCTCGATGAAGCTGGCCGGCAGGAGCGCGGAGGAAATGCGGCAGCGGGTGGACAAGGCGGCGCAGATCCTCGGACTTACGGACTATCTCGACCGTTACCCGCGCCAACTCTCGGGCGGGCAGCGCCAGCGCGTGGCGATGGGCCGCGCCATCGTGCGCGACCCGCAGGTTTTTCTTTTCGACGAGCCGCTGTCGAACCTTGACGCCAAGTTGCGCGTGCAGATGCGCACCGAGATCAAGGAACTGCACCAGCGCCTGAAGACCACTTCGATTTATGTTACGCACGATCAGATCGAAGCGATGACCATGGCCGACACCATCGTGGTGATGAACGGTGGCCGGGTCGAACAGATCGGCACGCCCCTGGACCTGTACGACGAGCCGGCGAATCTGTTCGTTGCGGGGTTCATCGGTTCGCCGGCGATGAACTTTCTGCCCGGCAGGATCGTGGCCGGCGCATCGGGTCGCGGCGTACAGATTGCGGAAGGTTGCGTCATCCCGGTGACGGGCAGCGGCGGGCTCCGCGACCGCGAAGTCATTCTCGGCGTGCGGCCGGAGCATTTCAACATCGGCGAAACCTGCGTGCAGGTTCAGGTTATCGTGGTCGAGCCGACCGGTGCGGACACCCAGGTTTTCTGCAAGCTGGCGGGCCACAATGTGTCCGCGATTTCCCGCGAGCGCCACACTTTCCGTCCGGGCGACACCATCAGCCTCAAACCCTTCGAAGGCAAGACTTATCTTTTCGATCCGGAATCCGGCGCGCGCGTCGCCTGATCCGGAACTGGAGTCAAAAAATGAATCGAATCACAAGGCGTCGTTTTCTCCAGGCTTCCGCTCTCGCGGGTGCCACACTCGGCGCGCCGATGCTGGCGCGCAACTCTCTCGCCCAGGACCTGTCCTTCAAACCCGAGCCGGGCGCGAAATTGCGGGTGCTGCGCTGGAAGCGCTTCGTCCAGGGTGACGAAGACCAGTGGATGGCCAATACCAGGGCATTCACCGAAAAGACCGGCGTTGCGGTCACGGTGGACAACGAGAACTGGGAGGACTTGCGTCCCAAGGCCGCGGTCGCCGCGAACGTGGGCAGCGGACCCGACATTATTCTCTCCACCAACGACGACTCGCACCAGTATCCCGACAAGTTGCTCGAGATCGGCGATCTGTGCGAGTACCTGGGGAAGAAATACGGCCCCTGGTATCCGAGCGCGCTGGCGTATGGCAAAAGCGGCGGGCGGTGGATCGCGCTGCCGCTGGGCTCGGGCGGCAACTGCATGAACTACCGCACGAGTCACTTGAATGCCGCCGGCTTCAAGCAATTCCCAAAGGACACCGACGGGTTTCTGAAGTTGTGCAAGGCGCTCAAGAAGAACGGCACCCCGCCCGGATTCGCGCTCGGCAATGCCACCGGGGACGCCAACGGCTGGTGTCATTGGCTGCTCTGGGCGTTCGGCGGAAAGATGGTCGACGAGCAGAACCGGCTGGCGATCAATTCGAAGGAAACCGCCGCCGCGCTGGAGTATGCCCGGGAACTGTATCCGACCTTCGTTTCCGGCACGCTGTCCTGGCTCGATCCGAACAACAACAAGGCCTTTCTCGCCGGGGATATCAGCCTCACCGGCAACGGCATCTCGATCTATTACGCGGCGAAGACGTCCAAGGACCCGAAGCTGCAAGACATCGCCAAGGACATGAACCATGCCGTGTTCCCGGTCGGGCCGGTCGGCCACCCGACAATGAGCGCGCTGTTCTTCACTTGCGTAATCTACAAGTACAGCAAGTATCCGAACGCGGCCAAGGAGTACTTGCGCTTCATGATGGAGAAGGAGCAGTACGAAGAGTGGCAGAAGGCATCGATCGGCTTTGTCACCCAGCCGCTGACCTTCTACGAGCGTAACCCGGTGTGGACCGTGGACCCGAAGCACACGCCGTTCAAGTATTCCTGCAAGAACATGCTGCCAAATGGCTATGCCGGTACGCTCGGTGCCGCGTCGGCGGGTTGCATTGCCGATTTCATCGTGGTCAACATGGTCGCAGAGGCCGCCTCCGGTGCCGAAACCGTCAAGGATGCGATGTCCCGGGCGGAGAAGCGGGCGAAGCGGTACTACCGCTGACGCGGAGTGACCGGTAACCGGTGACTGGTGAGGTAGGATGGAGCAGGACTCGATGAGGGGACAATAAGTGCAGACTTGCGAAGCACGTCTCATCACGCAGTCACTCGTCACTAGTCACCCGTCACCGATTCTATGGGAGCGCTCTCTCGATTCTTCGATAGCCGCAATGTCCTCGGGTTGTTGTTCATGCTGCCCGCGGCGGCACTGCTGCTGGTGTTCCTGACCTATCCGCTGGGTCTGGGTGTTTGGCTGGGATTCACCGATACCAAGGTCGGGCGCGCCGGAGGCTGGATCGGCATCGAGAACTACGAATTCCTGGTGACCGACAGCGTGTTCACGCTGTCGGTGTTCAATACCTTCGTGTACACGGTTGTTGCGAGCGTCATCAAGTTCATTCTGGGACTGTGGCTGGCCTTGCTCCTCAACAAGCACATTCCTTTCAAGTCGTTCGTCCGAGCCATCGTGCTGCTGCCGTTCATCGTGCCCACGGTGCTTTCGGCGATCGCATTCTGGTGGATCTACGATGCCCAGTTCTCGATCGTGAGTTGGGTGCTGGTGAGACTGGGGATCATTGACCAGTACATCAATTTCCTCGGCGAGCCGAACCTTGCGCGCATGTCCACGATCATCGCCAACATCTGGCGTGGCGTGCCCTTCGTGGCGATCTGCCTGCTGGCCGGGCTGCAGACCATACCGCCGTCGATGTACGAAGCGGCGAGCATCGACGGGGCGAGCCCCTGGCAGCAGTTCTGGCACGTCACGCTGCCCATGCTCTCGCCGATCATCGCGGTGGTCATGACTTTCTCGGTGCTGTTCACGTTCACCGATTTTCAGTTGATCTGGGTGCTGACCCGCGGCGGACCGATCAACGCCACCCATCTGATGGCCACGCTTTCTTTTCAACGTGCGATCCCCGGCGGGGCACTGGGTGAAGGTGCGGCGATCGCTACCGCGATGATTCCGTTCCTGCTGGCGGCGATTCTGTTCCGTACTTCGGGTTGCAGCGGAGAAGGTGGCAGCAGGGGGGGAGCGACAAGTGACGAGGTTCGAGGTACGAGGGCCGAGGTTCGAGTGGAAACCAAGCGCTATAGGAAGCATTTGAACTTACTCGGCCCTCGTCACCTCGGTCCTCGGCCCTCGCTCAGCGAGCGCACATGGCGAGCGCTGAGCCCCGCGAAGGCATGCAGTACCTGGAGTCGCTGCCGCGACGCTGGGTGACGGTTTACATTCCGTTGCTCGTTTTCCTGTTCGTGCTGCTGTTTCCGTTCTACTGGATGGTGATCACGTCGTTCAAGCCGAACGCGGAACTGCTTTCCAGCAGCGGCAATCCATTCTGGGTCGTCGATCCGACGCTGGAGCACTTCAGGAAACTCTTCTTCGATACGTCCTATCCGAAGTGGATGTGGAACACGATGCTGGTGTCGGTGGTGTCGACTTTCGTTTCGCTGGTTGCCAGCGTGTTCGCCGCCTACGCGATCGAGCGGCTGCGCTTCAGGGGATCGCGGCAGACCGGGCTGGCGATTTTTCTCGCCTACCTGATTCCGCCCTCCATCCTGTTCATACCGCTGGCGACCATGGTGTTCCAGCTCGGGATTTTCGACACTCGCTGGGCGTTGATCCTGACGTATCCGACTTTCCTGATTCCGTTCTGCACCTGGTTGCTGATGGGCTATTTCCGCTCGATCCCGTTCGAGCTTGAGGAGTGCGCACTGATCGACGGCGCTACGCGCTGGCAGATTCTGATCAGGATCGTTCTGCCGCTGGCGGTGCCGGGGCTGATCTCGGCCGGCATCTTTGCGTTCACGTTGTCCTGGAACGAAGTTCATCTACGCTCTGACGTTCATTTCGGCTTCCGAGAACAAGACGGTCCCGGTGGGGGTGATCACCGAACTGGTCGAGGGCGACGTGTATCACTGGGGCTCATTGATGGCGGGCGCTCTGGTCGGCTCGCTGCCGGTGGCGGTGATGTATTCTTTCTTCGTCGAGTATTACGTCGCCGGCATGACCGGCGCGGTTAAGGAATGAAGCACTTGACCACAGAGGACACAGAGGGCACCGAGGAAAGAAAAGTCAGAAATTGCTTGAGTTAGCACTGGAGCGATATCGGGGATTCCTGCGTCGGCAACCATGAGAGGCTCGGTCCTCTTCCGATTGCTGCTTTTGTTCTTCTGTGTGATCTCTGTGTTCTCTGTGGTCAAATAATTTTGGGGGGATGGAAAAAAATGGCTGCAAGGAAAAAACTGCGTAGTTACGACTGGTTCGGCGGAGCCGGGGATCGACAGTATGGTGCATCGCTCGTGGATGAAGAACCAGGGCCTGCCGCGACACTTGTTCGAGGGCCGTCCGGTGATCGGCATCTGCAATACCTGGTCGGAACTCACGCCCTGCAATGCGCACTTCCGCATGATCGCCGAGCGCGTCAAGCGCGGCGTGCTACGAGGCCGGAGGTTTCCCGCTCGAGTTCCCGGTGATGTCGCTGGGCGAGCCGGTGATGCGTCCGACCGCAATGCTGTTCCGCAATCTCGGCGTCGATGGACGTCGAGGAATCCATCCGCGCCAATCCGCTCGACGGCGTGATGCTGCTGACCGGCTGCGACAAGACCACGCCGGCACTGATGATGGGCGCGGCATCCTGCGACGTGCCGACGCATCGTTGTTTCCGGCGGCCCCATGCTCAACGGTCGCTGGCGTGACGAGACTGTCGGTTCCGGCACGCACGTCTGGAAGTTCAAGGAAATGCTCAAGACGCGGCGAGATGACCGACGAAGACCTGCTCGATGCCGAGCAGGCCATGTCGCGTTCCGCCGGCCATTGCATGACCATGGGTACCGCTTCGACGATGGCGTCGATGGCCGAGGCACTGGGCATGGCGCTGCCCACCAACGCCGCGATTCCCGCGGTGGATTCGCGCCGCTACGTGCTCGCGCACATGGCGGGACAGCGGATCGTGCAGATGGTCAAGGAAGATCTGCGCATGTCGAAGATCCTGACCAAACAGGCTTTCGAGAATGCCATCCGCGTTAACGGCGCCATCGGCGGCTCAACCAACGCGGTGGTGCACCTGCTGGCGTTGGCCGGCCGTATCGGCGTCAAGCTCACGCTGGATGACTGGGATCGCCTCGGCCGCGACCTGCCCTGCCTGGTGAACCTGATGCCTTCCGGCGAGTATCTCATGGAAGACTTTTATTACGCCGGCGGCCTGCCGGTGGTGATCAGGGAACTGGGCAGGGCCGGCCTGCTGCACAGGAAGGCGCCCACCGTTAACGGCCAGAGCATCTGGGACAACGTCAGGGACGCCAGGAACTGGAACCCGAAAGTGATCTTCCCGGTGGACAAGCCGTTCAAGAAGCAGGGTGGCATAGCGGTGCTGCGCGGCAATCTCGTGCCCAAAGGCGCAGTGATCAAGCCCTCGGCCGCAACGCCAAAGCTGATGAAGCATCGCGGCCGCGCGGTGGTGTTCGAGAACATCGAGGACTACAAGAAGCGAATCGACGACCCTAAGCTGAAAGTGGACGAAACCTGCGTGCTGGTGCTGAAAAACTGCGGGCCGAAGGGCTATCCGGGTTTCCCTGAGGTCGGCAACTTTGCGCTGCCGGCCAAGGTCCTGAAGAAAGGGATCACGGACATGGTGCGCATATCCGATGCGCGCATGAGCGGCACCGCCTACGGCACCGTGGTGCTGCATAGCGCTCCGGAAGCCGCGGCAGGCGGAACGCTGGCGCTGGTGCAGGACGGCGACATGATCGAGATCGACGTGCCGAAGAGAAAATTGCATCTCGACGTGTCGGAAGCCGAGCTGGCCAGGCGGCGCAAGAAGTGGAAGGCGCCTAAAGCCATGGCGGAACGGGGTTACGTAAAGATCTACATCGACCACGTCAATCAGGCGGATGAGGGCGTGGACCTCGACTTTCTGGTGGGCGGCAGCGGCACGCCTCTGCTGCGGGAGTCCCACTAGGCGGAACGAGCCCCAATACTGGCTGCAAAAAGGGGCTGCGCGGGACTAGAATGTCAGTCTTTCCTCACCTGCGCGGCCCCTGTCCTTACGCGGTGCCCGCCGTTCACCGAAGGAGATAACAGCATGTTGCAAGCAGCCGATCTGACCATCCGCCTCAATCCTGCGGACGATGTGGTGATTGCGCGGGTGGAACTGTCCGCCGGCACCGAAATCATCAAGGAAAAAATCCGCGTTGCCGTGACCGTTCCGGCCGGCCACAAGATAGCCACTCGCGACATCAGCGAAGGCTCGCCGGTGCGCCGCTACAACCAGATCATCGGTTTCGCGATCAAGCCGATCAAGGCAGGAGATCACGTACACGTCCACAACCTGGCAATGGGCGACTTCCAGCGCGACTATGCCTTCTGTGCCGACTACAAGCCGGTCGACTACGCCGCCAACCCGGCCACTTTCCAGGGCATCGTGCGCGAAGACGGACGTGTGGCAACCCGTAACTATCTGGGCATCATCTCCAGCGTTAACTGCTCGGCGCACGTCTGCCGCACCATCGCCAAGTTCTTCGACGAAGATTTCATGAGCCAGTACCCGAACGTGGATGGCGTGGTGCCGATCCATCACAAGACCGGCTGCGGCATGGGGTCCGAGGGCGAGCCGGTGGAACTCCTGCGCCGCGTGCTGGCGGGCTACGCCGTCCACCCGAATTTTCATTCCTCGCTGATGATCGGGCTGGGCTGCGAGGCCAACCAGATCAACAATCTGCTGGCGTCGCAGGGCCTGAAGCGCTCGAAGCAGTTGCAGGCCTTCACCATCCAGGAAACCGGCGGCACCAAGAAGACCGTCGCCGACGGCATCGCCCGCATCAAGGAACTGCTGCCCGACGCCAACAACGTCAAGCGCGAGACCGTTCCCGCGGGCCATCTGACTCTCGGTCTCCAGTGCGGCGGCTCAGACGGCTATTCCGGAATTTCCGCGAATCCCGCGCTTGGCGCCGCCGTGGACATCCTGGTGCGCAATGGCGGCAGCGCGATCCTTTCCGAGACGCCCGAGATCTATGGTGCCGAACACCTGTTGACCCGCCGTGCGCGCTCGCGCGAAGTCGGCGAGAAGCTGGTGAAGCGCATCAAGTGGTGGGAGGACTACACCACCAGGCTGGGCGGCGAGATGAACAACAATCCTTCACCCGGCAACAAGGCCGGCGGCCTCACCACCATCCTGGAGAAATCGCTGGGCGCGGTCGCCAAGGGCGGCACGCAGGCGCTGATGGACGTATACGAGTACGCCGAACGCGTTTCCGCCAAGGGTTTTGTGTTCATGGACACCCCGGGTTACGACCCGGTATCGGCGACCGGCCAGGTGGCCGGCGGTGCCAACATGATCTGTTTCACCACCGGCCGCGGATCGGCATACGGGTGCAAGCCGTCGCCTTCGCTCAAGCTCGCCACCAACAGCGCGATGTTCAACAAGCAGGAAGAGGACATGGACATCAACTGTGGCGTGATCGTGGACGGCAAGGCCAGCATCCAGGATGTCGGCGAGCAGTTCTTCCAGATGATTCTCAGGACCGCATCCGGCGAGCAGAGCAAGAGCGAGGCAATGGGTTACGGCGAAGACGAATTCGCGCCTTGGGTGCTTGGCCCGACGATGTAGTTCTGGTGACTTGTGACAAGTGACAAGTGACAAGTGACAGGACTCGCCACAATCGCTGACTAGAGAAAGCAGTCCGCAGGAAGCCCGAATCACGAAAACGACAAAGTCAGGATGTCGAGGATTATTGCCCTTGCCTCGTCACCTGTCACTAGTCACTCGTCACCGCGCGCGGAGCAAAGCAATGGCTGAAGATTCATCGAAGGAACTGTTCGAGTTCTTCCAGAAGATGTGGAACCCGATGTCGTTTCCCATTCCCGGCATGTTCCAGCCGACCATGAGTGTCGAGGAAGTGGAGAAGAAGATCGTGGAACTGCAGTCGGTCGAGAACTGGCTGAAGATGAACCTGACCTTCGTACAGATGACCATAAAGACCCTGGAGATGCAGAAATCTGCCTTGCAGACGATCCAGGAATCTGCCGCGGCAACCGCGCAGAAGCCCCCGAAGAAACCGAAGGACGAGGGGCAAGGCGCAAAGAAGTAGCAGATCGCCAAAGCGGCATTCGCCGGAACACGTACACCTGCGCACAGTCTGTCTCCCCGCTCGGGCTCCCTCGCCGCACGTCGGCCCACCGGCCGATTCATGCCTCTATTGCATAGCAGCAATTCTTTTCCAGATATACATGATCTCCGTCTATCAATGATAATGACGCAGTGCAATATCAGAGATGGAGGTCACAGTGAACATACTTAGCCAGTTTTTGGGCACGTTCGACAAGTTATTGAATCATCGTCAAATTCTCAGGCGTGAGGCGCTTCTTGCCCAAGCCGAGGCCGCGGAGGAGATGGAGTACCGGTTGCGCCGTCTGGAAGCCAAAGCCAGCCATCCGGTTCTGTACCTTTAAGCGGGGGGTCGGCATGATTTCAGCCTTCCGCCGCTTGTTCAGTACACGCCGTCCGCAGATCACCGTGCGATCGCGGGTCAATCTTCTGGGCACTTTCGGTTTGCTCGAACGCACCGACGGCGTGGTCGAGTCCATGGTGGGTGACGAGGCTTACGTCGAGTGGGCGAATGGTGCCCGCTCGGTCGAAAGCGCCCGGCGCCTGGTACGGATCAGCGCCTGATCGAACGTCACAGCGAAACAGAAAAAGCCCGGCGAAGCCGGGTTTTTTTTCAAGGATGAAGGATGAAGGAGGAAGGATGAAGAGAAGTATCATTGCTCATCCGCTTTTCTTCGTTCGTGTTGTTGGCAACGACCAAGTGCGCGGGTGCTGCAGGCAATCACGAAACACAGGCACTTACGCAGCACTCAGTACACAGCAGACAGCGCTCGGCACTACGCCAGCATCCGCACCTCGCGCTGCGGGAACGGGATGATGATGGCGCGTGCGCGGAACGTTTCGACGATAGCTTTGTTGATCTCGCCGGCCGCAGGGCCGTAGTCGACCACACTCAACCAGGGCTTCACGGCGATGTTGATCGAAGAATCGGCGAGGACGCTCACCGCGATCACCGGCGGCGGATCCTTCAGCACCCGCGGGTTGGCCTGCAGGATTTCATTGATAGCGGCCAGCGCCTTGTTCAAGTCCGTATCGTAGGCCACGCCCACCACGACGTCCTGCTGCCGGATCTTGCCGTAGTTGTGCAGGATTTCGCCGACGATCTTGCGGTTCGGGATCACCACCCGCGACAGGTCCGGGTGGCTCAGCACGCTGTTGAACAGGCTGATGGCCTCCACTTTTCCTTCGACCCCGAGCATGGATATGTACTCGCCAACCTTGAACGGCCGGGTGAAGATGATCGTCAGCCCGGCGACAAGATTGCCGAGTACGCCCTGCATGGCCAGCGCGATTCCCGCACCCGCAAGGCCGACCCCGGCGATCAGTGGCAACAGCTCCACCCCCAGGTTCTGCAAGGCCATGATCGCGAACAGGCCCAGAACAAATATTCGCACCACCCGCACCAACAGATCGCGAACGGGCGGTTCGAGTTCGATCTTCAACAGCCCGCGCTGCATGATCCTGCCCACCCAGCGCCCGGCAAAGTAGCCCGCGACCATGATGACGATCGCGACCAGGACCTTGGGACCGAACTTGAAGGAAAGGTCGATGACCGTGCTCTTTATCTGCGCCAGGGTTTCGACGTGCTCGTTCATTGCAGTTCCTTTTCAGGGACGCGGGGCGAGGAATGAGGGGTGAGGGGAACGATGTTCTGGATCGGCTTACGGCAACAGTGAAACTTCGTACAATTCCCATGCAATTGATGAAACGTCGGTGTGGGTCTTGGGATAGATTCTTCGGTTCTTACCCGTCCCTCGTGCCTCGCACCTCGTGCCTCATGTTTTGAGCCTTTCCATCGCCGCCACCAGTCTTGCGCTGATACCGGATTCCCATGCCGAGTGGCCGGCGTCGGGCACGATGAGGTACTGCGCTTCCGGCCAGGCGCGGTGCAGGTCGTCTGCGGACGCTATCGGACACACCATGTCGTAGCGTCCCTGCACGATGATCCCGGGAATGGCGCGCAACCTGCCTGCGTTCTCCAGCAGTGAATTCTCCGGCAGAAAAATGTTATTGGAAAAGTAGTGTGCCTCGATGCGGGCGAGCCCGAGCGCGACGATGTCTTCGGCGAAGTGCGCAACCGTGGAGGGGCTGGGCAGAAGGGTCGAACAGGAGCCTTCGTAGATGCTCCACTGATGCGCGGCCGGCATGTGCACTTCCGGATCGGGGTCGTTCAGCCTCTTCGAGTAGGCGGCTAGCAGGTCCTTGCGCTCCGCCTCGGGGACGAACGAGGCGAACTTGCGCCATGCCTCTGGATATACGAAGCGCATGCCGTAAAGAAACCAGTCGATCTCGAGTTTGCGGCACAGAAAGATGCCGCGCAGCACCAGCGCCATGCAGCGTTGCGGATGTGTTTCGCCATAGGCCAGTGCCAGCGTGCTTCCCCACGAACCTCCGAAAACGATCCACTTTTCGATGCCGAGGTGCGCACGCAGCTGCTCCATGTCCGCTATCAGGTTCGGAGTGGTATTGCCGGCGAGTTCGCCGTGTGGGCGCGAGCGGCCGGCGCCGCGTTGGTCGAAGATCACGATGCGGTAGTGCGCCGGGTCGAAAAAGCGCCGGTGCATCGGGCTCGCGCCTGCGCCCGGTCCGCCGTGCAGGAACACCACCGGCACGCCGTTGTCGTTTCCCGAAACTTCCCAGTACAATTCATGGCGCCGGTCGAGCCTGAGATAGCCCGACCGATGCGGCTCGATGTCGGGATAAAGTTCGGTGCGGATTCCCGGAGCGGCGTAGTCCATCGTCAGAGCGGGCGCACCCGGTAACCTTTTTCCGACAGGATCTGCAGCACGCTGTCCTGTCCAAGCAAATGTGCAGCTCCTATGGCGATGAAATGCACATCGGGTTCCTTCAGCATTGATTCGATCTTTCCGACCATCGCGATATTGCGATCCGACATGAATTTCCGGTGAAACTCCTGTGCTACCGCAGCCGGCAGTTTGCGCTCCTCTGCGGATACCGTGTCCAGCAGTCTTATCCCGTCCCCGGACTTCCAGGCATCTACCATCGACCCGACCAGCGCGGGGATTTCTCCCTTGTCTATGGAATCCAGCGTGACCTGCAGCATGCTTTCCTGCAGGCGGTCCGACAGATTGCTCATCAGCGCCATCTGGCTTCCGAACGATTCAAGTTCCACGACAGGCTTGCCATCCTGCTTCGCCCGTCTGGCGAAATGCATGTCTACTCCGAGGGACGGGTCGAAACCCGCCTTGGCGTACTCGATCGAAGCCAGCGTGATCGCGACCAGAAAGGGCTTCATTGGTTGAACCTGTTCCAGAGGGATCCCGTAGCGTTCCAGTGTCCGGGAAAGTCTGGCCAGCAGCGGTCCAGGCAGGTTCTTCTGCAGAGATTCCGGCGGCTGGTATAGGGAAGCCGAGATTGCCTCCATGACCGACTCCTGGTCGGTAGGGTCGGCTTCGAGCACGACGATCTTCGAGGCCTGATAGGCCTTTTCGACCACCGGTCCCATCGGGTACATATCGCTGCGCCCAAGGTGAATCGAGCCCAGCAGATACACGGCGTTGGCTTCGGAGCGCACTTCCCAGATCAGCGGCGTGACGCCGGCTTTCTGCGCCAGTGCGTTGCCGGCGGCGAAGGCTGCGAAAAGCAGCAACAGACTGGAAAAATGGCGGGCGACGGGACGATGCATAAGACCTCACTAAGGGGACTCGGGCGATGAGCAGACCGGTGTCCAGCACATTGCGCCGGTCCGGCTCGCAGCGAACCATAACAAAATCCGCGTGCTCCCACAAACGCGCTGCTCCAGCCGCATTGGTCACGGCTGTTGCAGAGTGGCTCCCGTATAATCGCAGCAACCTGTTGATTACGGAGTTTCCATGGACGAGCAATTGCGCAAAAGCGCGCTCGATTACCACCGCTTACCCACCCCCGGCAAGATTTCCGTCGTTCCCACCAAAGGCCTGATCAACCAGCGCGACCTCGCGCTTGCCTATTCGCCCGGCGTCGCTGCAGCCTGCGAAGAGATCGTCAATGACCCCGGCGCCGCGCGCAACTACACCGCACGCGGCAATCTGATCGGCGTGATCACTAACGGCACCGCAGTGCTCGGACTGGGCGCAATCGGGCCGCTCGCGGCCAAGCCGGTGATGGAAGGCAAAGGCGTGCTGTTCAAGAAATTCGCCGGCATCGACGTGTTCGACATAGAAATCAATGAGCGTGATCCGGACAAGTTGGTGGAAATCATCGCCAGCCTTGAGCCGACATTCGGCGGGCTCAATCTCGAGGACATCAAGGCACCCGAGTGCTTCTACATCGAGAAACAGTTGCGCAGCCGTCTGAAGATTCCGGTGTTTCACGACGATCAGCACGGCACCGCCATCATCGTCGGCGCTGCGGTGCTGAACGGACTCAAGGTGGTCGGCAAGGACATCGCGAAAGTGAAATTGGTGTGCTCGGGTGCCGGAGCGGCGGCGCTGGCCTGCCTGGACCTGCTGGTAAGCCTCGGGCTGCAAATGAAGAACATCTGGGTCTCCGACATCAAGGGTGTCGTGTACACCGGGCGCAAGGAGGAGATGGATGACAACAAGGTGCGCTACGCCAAAGACACCAAGGCACGCACGCTTGCCGATATCATTCCGGATGCGGACATCTTTCTCGGGCTGTCGGCGGGCAAAGTGCTAAAGCCGGAGATGGTGAAGAAAATGGCGCAGAAGCCTTTGATCCTCGCCCTTGCCAATCCCGTGCCCGAGATCCTGCCGGACGAAGCGAAGGCGGTACGGCCGGATGCCGTAATTGCAACCGGTCGCTCGGACTACCCGAACCAGGTGAACAACGTGCTGTGTTTTCCGTTCATCTTCCGTGGGGCGCTGGACGTCGGTGCGACCACCATTAACGAGGATATGAAGCTCGCGGCGGTGCACGCGATCGCCGAACTGGCGCAGGCGGAACAGTCCGACATCGTGGCGATTGCCTACGGTGAGCAGAACCTTTCGTTCGGCTCCGAGTACCTGATCCCCAGGCCTTTCGATCCGCGGCTCATTGTCAAAATCGCGCCGGCAGTGGCGAAGGCGGCGATAGAAAGTGGCGTGGCCACGCGTCCGATCGCTGATTTCCCCGCCTACCAACAGCAACTGTCCCAATTCGTCTATCACTCCGGCCTCATCATGAGACCGGTGTTCGCCGCCGCGAAGAAGAATCCCAGCCGCGTGGTGTTCTGCGAGGGCGAGGACGAGCGCGTGCTGCGCGCGGTACAAGTGGTGGTGGATGAAGGGGTGGCCAGGCCGATCCTGATTGCGCGCCCGGAAGTGCTGAATCCGAGAATCGAGAAGTTCGGCCTGCGCATCCGGCCCGGCCACGATTTCGAGATGGTGAACCCGAACTCCGACCCGCGCTTCCGCGACTACTGGCAGGAGTACTACGCCCTGGTTCAACGCAAAGGCGTGTCGGTCGAATATGCCAAGCGTGAAGTCACGCGCCGCACCACTCTGATCGGCTCGCTGATGGTGCGCCGGGGTGACGCTGACGCAATGCTGTGCGGGACCATCGCCGAGCATTCCCTGCACCTGGGGTACGTCGCCAACGTGATCGGGCTGCGCAAGGGCGTGAACCAGTTCGCGGCAATGAACATGCTGATCCTGCCGAAACGCACGCTCTTCATCTGCGATACCTACGTGAACCCGGACCCGACCGCGGAGCAGCTGGCCGAGATCACCATGCTTGCCGCCGATGAAGTACAGAGGTTCGGCATCGTCCCCAAAATCGCGCTGCTGTCGCATTCCAATTTCGGCAGTTCGCGCAATCCGTCGGCGCAGAAAATGAGCTCGGTGCGGGAGATTCTCGAACAGAAGGCACCGAGTCTGGAGGTCGACGGCGAAATGCACGGGGACGCGGCACTGAGCGAGGAAATCCGCATGAGGATCTTCCCGAACTCGCGGCTCAAGGGCGAGGCAAACCTGCTGATCATGCCCACGCTGGACGCAGCGAATATATCCTTCAACTTGCTCAAGGTCACCTCAGGCGAAGGCATCACCGTCGGACCGATGCTGCTGGGCGCGGCCAAGCCAGTGCACATCCTCACGCCCACCGCCACCGTGCGGCGGCTGGTGAACATGGCGGCGCTGGCCTCCGTCGACGCCGCCTCTCAAAGGCAAAGCTGAAACGCTTTGAACACGAAGGGTCACGAAGGGAAAACGAAGGAACACGAAGGAGAATCGGAAACAGGGTATGCATGAAAACGAAGAAATTTACTGGAACCCAATGCCAGGCTGGAAATTGTCACACCGGTTCGCGCCAATACAGACCGCAATCAATTTGTAGTTCCACACGCTTTCCTTCGTGTAACTTCGTTTTTAGCTCCGGCATAACCTGAAGGTTAGCCTCCACTGAAACTACATTTGCATTCGTTTTCCTTCGTGATCCTTCGTGTTAACCAGGCTTTTTCTGTATCAGGATTGAACGTTGCATGAGCGAACCCAGGACCCAGCCGATATTGTTCGAGGAGCGCCGAACAGACAACGGCGCACGAGCGGGCGTCGCCCGTCTGAACGCAGAGAAGTCGCTGAATTCCCTGTCGCTGGAAATGATCGACCTGCTCTTCGAGCGCCTTTCGGCATGGGCGGTAGATCGGGGCGTTGCATTCGTGGTTCTGGAGGGGGCCGGCGAGAAGGCGTTTTGCGCCGGTGCCGACCTTCACAATCTTTACCGGACCATGGTGGAGCATCACGCCTCGGCGCAGCGCGGCGACATTTGCGGCAACGCCTATGCGGCTGCGTTTTTCTCCCGGGAATACCGGCTCGATTACCTGATTCATACTTATCCGAAGCCGGTGCTGTGCTGGGGGCACGGGATCGTGATGGGAGGTGGCCTAGGGTTGATGTCGGGCGCCAGCCATCGCGTGGTGACCGAGCACTCGCGAGTGGCCATGCCGGAGATCACCATCGGCCTGTATCCCGATGTCGGCGGCACCTGGCTACTCAACCGCGCGCCGGGGCGCAGCGGGCTTTTCCTCGCGCTCACCGGTGCCCAGTTGAATGCTTCCGATGCGCTGTTTGCGCGGTTTGCTGACTTCCAGATCGCGCACGCCGACAAGGCCCGGGTCATGGATAGACTGATGCGGCAACCGTGGACTGCGGCCGCCGCGGTCGGTCATCGCCTGCTCACGGACGTCCTGCGTAGTGTCGCGGTTGCGTGTCCTGCGCCCGGCCCGCTTCGCGAGCATCACGACCTGATCGGCGAGTTGTGCGGCTTTGCGACGCTGGCGGAAACCGTGACGGCAATAACCAGTATGAAAACGGAGGACGCATGGTTGGCAAAGGCCGCCGCTACGCTTGCTGCAGGGTCGCCGGGTTCGGCTGCGTTGTCGCATGCCCTGCGGCGGCGCATGCTGCATGCTTCGCTGGCTGAAGTTTTTCGTGTCGAGCTGGCGGCGTCGCTGACCTGCGCCACCCGCCCGGATCTTGCCGAGGGCATCCGCGCGCTGCTGATCGACAAGGACCGGCGCCCGCGCTGGCGGCCGGCGACGCTGGCGGAAGTGTCGCCGGAATGGCTCGAGGGTTTCTTCGCCAGTCCCTGGCCGGTGCGCGAGCATCCGCTTGCCGACCTCGGCACGTCATTTCCGAAGGCGCCTTCAATACAATAGATTTCTTTGCCACAGAGGACACAGAGAGCACAGAGGAAGAACAAGAAAAGTGGAAAGCAAAGATTGGGTATAGAGGGGTGAAAGTTCGCGAACCTGCGCCACCAACTCTTACTGTGACCGATCATCAGCCGATGAAAGTTTCTACACCCGGCAATTCCTTGTCCTTGCCTTTCCTCTGTGTTCTCTGTGTCCTCTGTGGCTGACGATTTTGAGTCTTATCGAGGAACTGATATGGCAACGATGGATAAACGGCTGGCAGTGGTGACCGGCGGCAACAAGGGAATCGGCTACGAGATATGCCGTCAGCTTGCGCGCAAGGGACTGCGGGTGATGCTGACCAGCCGGGACGCGGAGAAAGGCCGGGAGGCTTGCAAGAAACTGGAGAAGGAAGGACTCGACGTGCTGCACCACCAGCTTGAGGTCACCGATCAGGCCAGCGCTGCCGCCCTCGCCAGGCACATCGAAAGCGAGTACGGCCGGGTGGACGTGCTGGTAAACAATGCCGGCATTCTGATCGGCAGTCGTTCTACCAGCGTGCTCAAGGAGACGGAAGAAACCTTCCGTACCACACTTGAAACAAACTTTTACGGCGTGCTGCGCATGTGCCAGGCGCTGGTGCCGTTGATGCAGAAGAACCGCTATGGCCGGGTGGTGAACCTGTCCAGCGGCCTGGGCCAACTCGACGACATGGGCGACGGCACTCCGGCATACCGGGTATCGAAAACGGCGCTCAATGCGCTTACCCGCATGGTCGCAAGCGCGGTAGAGGGGGACAATATTCTGGTGAACTCCATGTGTCCGGGGTGGGTTCGCACCGACATGGGCGGTGCGGGAGCCTCACGCAGCGTGGAGCAGGGCGCCGAAACCGCGGTCTGGCTGGCGATGCTTCCGCACGGCGGTCCCAGCGGGGGTTTCTTCCGCGACAGGAAACCCATTCCCTGGTAAGACTAGTTTGCCACAGAGGACACAGAGGGCACAGAGAAGGACCAGAACACAGGAAACTTCAATCAGAGGAAGAACTGTGTTGATGCGACGCCAGAGCAACAGTCTATGCAACCGATTTGCATAGCACTTTCTTGCGTCTCCTCTGTGTTCTCTGTGTCCTCTGTGGCTAAAGGTGTTGGGGGAAGGTATGAAGACTAGGATAGAGCGAGACAGTTTCGGCGAGATCGAAGTGCCGGCCGACCGGCTGTGGGGCGCACAGACCCAGCGCAGCCTGCAGAACTTCCGCATTTCCGGAGAACGCATGCCGGTGGAACTGATCCGCGCGTTGGCGCTGGTGAAGCGCGCCGCCGCCGTGGTGAATATCGAGATCGGACTGCTGGACGCAAAGAACGGCAACGCCATCATCCAGGCGGCGGACGAGGTCATCGCCGGCAAGCATGACGACGAATTTCCCCTGGTGGTGTGGCAGACCGGCTCCGGAACCCAGACCAACATGAACATGAACGAGGTGCTCGCCAACCGGGCGTCGGAAATTCTCGGTGGCAGCTGCGGCGAGAAGCGTCTGGTGCATCCGAACGACGACGTCAACAAGGGGCAATCCTCCAACGATGTTTTTCCGACGGCGATGCATGTCGCGGCCGTGCGCGCGCTGCATGATCGGCTGGTGCCATCCCTGAAGACGTTGCGTGACACGCTGGCGCAGAAATCGAAAGCGTTCGACGACATCATCAAGATCGGCCGTACCCACCTGCAGGACGCCACCCCGCTCACTCTCGGGCAGGAATTCTCCGGTTACGTCTCCCAACTCGACCACGGCATCGCCCACGTACAGGCGTCATTGACGCACTTGTGCGAATTGGCGCTGGGCGGCACCGCGGTGGGCACCGGGCTGAATGCGCATCTGGAGTTCGGTGCGCGGGTGGCGAAGGAGCTGGGGAAGGCGACCGCACTGCCGTTCGTATCGGCGCGCAACAAGTTCGAGGCGCTGGCGGCCAACGATGCGCTCGTCCACGCGCACGGGGCGCTGAAAACGCTGGCGGCCTCGCTGATGAAAATCGCCAATGACATCCGCTGGCTGGCGTCCGGCCCGCGCTGCGGCATCGGCGAATTGAAAATTCCCGAGAACGAACCGGGCAGCTCGATCATGCCGGGCAAGGTGAACCCCACCCAGTCTGAAGCGCTGACCATGGCTTGCTGCCAGGTGTTCGGCAACGATGTGGCCATCAATGTGGGCGGCTCGATGGGAAATTTCGAACTGAACGTATTCAAGCCGGTCATCATCCACAACTTCCTGCAGAGTGTCCGGCTGCTCGCCGATGGCGCGGTGAGTTTCAACGATAATTGCGCCGCCGGCATCGAACCGAACAGGGAGCGCATCGAACAGATGCTGGGGCAATCACTGATGCTAGTGACTGCACTGAATCCCCATATCGGCTACGACAAAGCCGCCGAAATCGCGAAAAAGGCTTACAAGGACGGGTCCACATTGAAGGAAGCAGCGGTCGCGCTTGGGTATCTTACGCCCGAGCAGTTCGACAAATGGGTGAGACCCGAGGACATGGTCGGCACAAAGATCGTCCGCTAGCGTAATCGCCCAAAATGAAATCCAGAGAGCCGGTAATTTCCCAATCCGTGGAGCCCAAGACCAAGGTTGACCAGGAAAAGATGGGCATCGCCCTGAACCGCCTGGCGCAGGAAGATCCGTCGTTCCGTGTACGCACCGACGAAGAAACCGGCCAGACCATCATTTCCGGGATGGGCGAGTTGCATCTGGAAATCATCGTCGACCGCATGAAGCGCGAATTCGGCGTGGATGCAAACGTCGGCAAGCCGCAGGTTGCTTACCGCGAAACGATCAAGAAATCGGTCGAAGTCGAAGGCAAATTCATCAAGCAGTCCGGCGGTCGCGGCCAGTATGGCCACGTCTGGCTCAAGGTCGAGCCGAACGAAGCGGGCAAGGGCTACGAGTTCGTCGATGCGATCAAGGGCGGCACGGTGCCGAGCGAATACATCCCGGCGGTGGACAATGGCCTGCAGGAAACGTTGCCGAACGGTGTCCTGGCCGGCTTCCCGATAGTGGATGTCAAGGTCACGTTGTTCGACGGTTCCTACCATGACGTCGACTCGAACGAAAACGCATTCAAGATGGCTGCATCCATGGCTTTCAAGGACGGCATGCGCAAGGCCAACCCGGTCCTGCTCGAGCCGATGATGGCGGTGGAAGTGGAAACGCCTGAGAATTTCGTGGGAAATGTCATCGGCGATCTGTCTTCGCGCCGCGGCATGATCCAGGGGCAGGAAGAAGTGCACGGAACCATGGTGATCAAGGCCGAGGTGCCGCTGGCCGAGATGTTCGGTTATTCGACATCGTTGCGTTCGGCCACCCAGGGGCGCGCCACTTATACGATGGAATTCAAGCACTACGCCCAGGCCCCATCGTCTGGAGGCCCCGATGATGATGAACCTGCAAGCATGGCGTTGAGAGTAGCCTGATACCTTGTTGTCCCCCGCAGTTCCCTTGGAGGTTGGGTTGCATTCATGAATTCTCTGTGTCCTCTGTGACCTCTGTGGCAAAAAACGGTTTTTGATTCATGCACCCAGATAGTGAACTGGCGAAGCTGATGGCGATCTTTCCCCGGGCGGGGAAAGTCGAATGGATCGGCATCCGGCTCGAACGGCGAGCGCCGCTGGCGCCACTCGATCGGGTTGAGGCGGTCGCGGGCTACGGTCTCGCAGGAGATCACTACGCATCGAAGAATAACGGCAAGCGCCAGGTGACCCTGATCCAGGCGGAACATTTGGAATCCGTGGCCAAGCTGATCGGCAAGTCTGAGGTACGCCCCGAGTCGGTCCGGCGCAACATCCTGGTTTCGGGGATCAATCTCTACGCACTGCGAGACCGCCGTTTCCGCATTGGCGATACCGTTCTTGACGGCACCGGCACTTGCGATCCGTGTTCGCGGATGGAGGAAGTGTTGGGAGCGGGCGGTTACAACGCAATGCGCGGGCACGGCGGCATCATCGCGCGCATTGTCGAAGGCGGAATGATCCGGCTTGGGGACGAAGTCCTGTCGGTCTGATCTTCGGCAGTCCGGTGGCGGGCCGGAGCCAGGAAAACGAAGGGAAAAGTGAAGGGGACAATGTTAAAGTGTAAAAGCTCGGACTTAAACTGACAGACAGCGTTTGACCAACTCGACCCCACCTCATGAGTGAGGGACCGGAAACGGCCAAGGGGATCGGCGAACATCTTGCGCGGCCTGTCGAAGCGGCCAACTTCAAAACCTGTATCTTCTCCGTGCCTTTCTTCAAGCGCATCTGCGCTGTCCACCAAGCGGCCACGGTCTTATGAGCAATTCGGTTTCTTCGTCCCCCCTCCCGGAACCGGGCCGGATTGCGCGCCGGGCGAAGGCCGCCGATCAGACCGGCTGGGGCCGCTGGCTGCCGGGACTGCACACGCTGCGCGGGTACCAAGTGGCCTGGTTGCGGCACGACATCGTGGCCGGACTGGTGCTGACCACGATGCTGGTGCCCGTCGGCATCGCCTACGCGGTGGCGTCGGGCGTGCCCGGCATCTATGGCCTCTACGCGACCATCGTTCCGCTGCTCGCTTATGCGTTGTTCGGACCCAGCCGGATTCTGGTGCTGGGGCCGGATTCCTCGCTGGCCGCCGTCATCCTCGCCGTCGTCCTGCCACTGTCCGGCGGCGACCCGCTTCGCGCGGTCGCCCTGGCGGGCATGATGGCGGTCGTGTCGGGGACGGTGTGCATCCTGGCCGGCGTAGCGCGCCTGGGCTTCGTCACCGAGCTTCTTTCCAAGCCGATCCGCTACGGGTACATGAACGGCATCGCGCTGACGGTATTGATCAGCCAACTGCCCAAGCTTTTCGGCTTTTCGATCGAAAGCGACGGACCGCTGAGAAACTTATGGGCCATCGCCACAGCGGTGATGGATGGAAAGACCAACTGGACCACGTTCATGGTCGGCGCAGGCACCCTGGCGGTGATCCTGCTGCTCAAGGGCAACAAGCGCTTGCCGGGCATCCTGATCGCCGTGGTCGGAGCGACCGTCGTCGTTGGCGTGCTGGACCTTGCAGCGCGCGCCGACGTGTCGGTCCTCGGCTCCCTCCCGCAAGGCCTGCCTGCGTTCGCCATCCCGTGGATCACCACCGCCGATATCGTCCCCGTCCTGATCGGCGGTTGCGCCGTCGCCCTCGTCTCGTTCGCCGACACCAGCGTGCTCTCTCGTGTCTATGCGGCGCGGACCCGTACCTATGTCGACCCGAACCAGGAGATGGTGGGGCTCGGCGTCGCCAACCTGGCCGCCGGATTTTTTCAGGGCTTTCCGATCAGCAGCAGTTCGTCGCGCACCCCCGTGGCCGAGGCCGCAGGCGCCAGAACCCAGCTGACCGGAGTCGTCGGCGCGCTTGCTGTTGCCCTGCTGCTGGTGGTGGCGCCGGACCTGCTGCAGAATTTACCCACCAGCGCACTGGCTGCGGTCGTGATCGCATCGGCCATCGGCCTGATCGAGGTCACCGACCTGCGACGAATCTATCGCATCCAGCGCTGGGAGTTCTGGCTATCGATCGTCTGTACGGTCGGCGTGGCCGTGCTGGGCGCGATTCCGGGCATCGGCCTGGCCATCGTGATTGCCGTCATCGAATTCCTGTGGGATGGCTGGCGCCCGTACTCCGCGGTTCTGGGACGCGCCGAGGGCGTCAAGGGCTACCATGACATCACGCGCTATCCCGACGCGCGCCTCATCCCCGGCCTGGTCCTGTTTCGCTGGGATGCGCCCTTGTTTTTCGCCAACGCCGAGTTGTTCCATGACCGCGTGCTGGACGCGGTGGCTACATCGCCTACGCCGGTGCGCTGGCTGGTCGTTGCGGCGGAACCGGTCACCAGCGTGGACGTGACCTCCGCCGACATGCTGGCCGAGCTGGACGAAACCTTGCACGCGGCTGGCATCGAGTTGTGCGTTGCCGAGATGAAGGACCCCGTCAAGGACAAGCTGAAGCGATTCGGGCTTTTCGCGCGGCTTGGCGAAACGGCGTTCTTTCCGACAATGGGTGCCGCCGTCAGCAGCTATCTCGAGACCCATCCGGTGGATTGGGTGGACTGGGAGGACAGGGGTCGCTGAGCGGCGAGGCAATCCTCGAACGGCGGCTTTCATAGGTTTCGGCGACAGCTTCGCAGGAAGTTGGCGGTCGGGTTGAGGTCGGAAGTCGCGGTTAGAACTCTGGCCGTCTCGCCGTGTCCGAATTACTACAGTCGAAGGGACAATCCGCATTGCCGTCCTGCTTTCCCCTTTCCACTCTTAATCATTCGGCTTTCACCTTCAACTGAATTCTTTGCAGCACGCAGAACTGGCGTTTCATCGCCACTCGCTTGACCTGCCTGCAAGCTTCCCGGAGACTCATCCAGACCGCGACCAGCTGCGTATCATTTTTGCCGCGCAGGTCCAATAAGGAGAATTTGCATGGAAACCTACTACCACCCGCACGATTTGTCCAAGTTCGCCGAGATGGGCAAGGGCAACAAGGAGTTATGGGAAAAATTCATTGACTACTACGGTGCGGTATTCGCCGCGGGCGCGTTGTCCGAGCGGGAGAAGGCGCTGATCGCACTGGGCGTGGCTCATGCGGTGCAATGCCCCTACTGTATTGACGCCTATGCTCAGGCCTGCCTCGAGAAGGGTTCGAATGTGGAAGAGATGACCGAGGCGGTCCATGTTGCATGTGCCATTCGCGGCGGCTCATCGCTGGTGCATGGCGTGCAGATGCGAAACGTTGTCGACAAATTGTCGATGTGAGACCGCGGACATGGGGCTGACACTCGTTTCCCGGAAGGACCCGCTGGCATCCAGCCAGGAGCAGTTGAATCGGCTCACCGTGCCAAAGACCTGTCTGCCGTTCGAGGAAAAGCTCGCGGCTGCGGGACTTCAACCGCTGCATGCGACGGGAATTTCGATTTTTCAGATCAACGTCGGCAAGTTCTGCAATCAATCCTGCCGGCATTGTCACGTCGATGCCGGTCCCGAGCGCACCGAGCAGATGACGCGCGAAACGGCCGAATTGTGCATTAGCGCGCTTGCCCAGACCGACATCCCCACCGTCGATATTACGGGTGGAGCGCCCGAGCTCAATCCCAACTTCCGATGGCTGGTCGAGCGCGCGCGCGCATTGGGGCGTCACGTCATGGATCGCTGCAACCTCACCGTCTTGCTGCTGAAGCCTCAGGCGGGCCTTGCCGAATTTCTGGCGAACAATCGTGTGGAAGTGGTGGCTTCACTGCCGTACTTCCAGTCGTCGCAAACCGACGCCCAGCGCGGGGAAGGTGTGTTCGAGAAGTCTATCCAGGCCATGCAGATTTTGAACCGCCTCGGTTACGGAGTGGAAGGAAGCGGCCTGGTTTTGAACCTTGTGCACAACCCCGTTGGGGCTTTCCTGCCGGCGAAGCAGGATGCCGCCGAGGCGCAGTTCCGCCGCGAGCTTTTCCGGCGCCACGGCGTCGCTTTCAACAACCTGTACACGATCACCAACATGCCGATCAGCCGATTTCTCGAATTCCTGATTCAGAGCGGAAACTACGAGGGATACATGGAACGGCTGGCAAACGCGTTCAATCCCGCGGCGGCGGCCGGTGTGATGTGCCGCTTCACGCTGTCGATCGGATGGGATGGCACGCTCTACGACTGCGACTTCAACCAGATGCTGGATCTGCCGCTCGGCAACGGAGCGCCGAAGCATATTCGCGACTTCGATCTCGCGAAACTGGACACGAGACGGATCATCACCGCAAATCACTGCTACGGCTGTACCGCCGGAACCGGCTCATCCTGCGGCGGCGCGGTGGCCTAGCCGCCAATGGCGGCGAGTGGCTGGTGATTGGTGGCTGGTGGCTCGTAAAGAGCATGAAAGCGCGAAATCCAGGCGAAGCAGTGCTCACCCAACATTAGCCACTACCCACTAGCACGCGCTAGCGCTGCTCGAGGGACTCCAGCGGAACCGTCTCCCAGTCGAACTCATCCACAGGCGGCTTGAGCCCGGCGACCTTGCGGGCCTTGCCGATCAAACCCATCGCCGGCGTTTCCTGATGAACCCAGCAGTAGCGCCGGGCTTCGAAAACGATGGCTGCGAGGTCGCTCTTCTGGGTTTCCGTCAGAACGACACCCTTCAGATCATCGGCGAGCAAACGGAGTTGCGACTGGCAATCGGCGAGAGCCGGACGCGCCGCGGCAATTGTGAGCAACAGCACCCAGGCGGCGCGTTTCATGAGCGCAGATCTGCTGCGGGACACTCGAGGCTGGTCTCAGGAAGTTGGGAAACAAAAACCCCGCTACGCGTCTCCACGGAGCGGGGTTGGTGCGTGTAATCCTGGTTATTGAATTCCCAGAATCGCCATCGCCTTGGCCAGCGTGTCCACCGACTCCTGGTGCTTGCCGGCCTTGTGCAAGGCCTCACCTTCGGCCCGCAGCTTCTTCACATCCGCCAACTTCTCGGCGGAGATGTTCGGCTTCTTCGCCAGCGCCTCGTCAATTTTCTTCATGTCCATCGGGCAGTGCATCGCAAACGCGCTACCCGCAATTGCAAACATTACCGCAGCAATCAGACCGCGAAGTTTCATCATCGTCTCCTCATTTGGTGTAACGGCAGTACCTGGCCGCTCCCTTTAGACGGCGGTCGAATGCCGCCGTTCCGGGATGCCCGCAGATTTTATACCTTTGCGAGAAGGATAAAATAGGGTCCTCCATTGCAAGCACATTGCAGACCGTTGTCTCCATTCGACGACTTTAGGCCGCTTACCCGGGATTGGCTGGCGGAGCGTCTTCGCCGGCAGGGCATCCTGCCGGAGGACGCCAATTTCCCCCGTTACAGCCACCCTCCCGAACGCAAGCCGGTACCGGCTGCGGTCCTGGTTCCGGTGGTGAACCAACCGGCCGGACCGACGCTGCTCTTCACTCAGCGCACCGCTCATCTGCACGACCATGCCGGGCAGATCAGCTTCCCCGGCGGACGCGTGGACGAAGGCGATCCGGACCGGATCGCCACGGCATTGCGTGAGACCGAGGAGGAGACCGGGCTGAACCGGCAGCGCGTCGAGATCATCGGGCGCCTGCCCGACTTCGACATCCTGACCGGATTCCGGGTGACGCCCATAGTCGGATGGGTGGAGCCACCGTTCGACCTTACACCCGATCCGTTCGAGGTGGCCGACGTGTTCGAAGTGCCGCTGGAATTCTTTCTCGACCCGGTGAATCATCAGCGCCACAGCGACGTATTCAACGGGCGCACCCGTCACTTCTATTCGATGGCTTACGGCGATCGCTACATCTGGGGCGCCACTGCAGGGATGTTGTACACGCTCTATCAGATCCTCACCGGCAGGTCCTGAACGATGGGCAGGGGCAAAATGCCGGCCACTACCGCCGTGCGCGAGTTGCGCGCCAACGAAGTCGAGTTCACCGATCACCCGTACGAATACGAGGAGAAGGGCGGCACGGCGGCCTCCGCGCGGGAACTCGGGGTTCCTGAACATGCCGTGGTGAAAACGCTGGTGATGGAGGACGAAGACAAGAGGCCGCTGGTGGTGCTGATGCACGGCGACCTCAAAGTGTCCACCAGGGAACTGGCGCGGATCATCGGCGTGAAGGCCGTCTCGCCGTGCAGCCCGGAAACCGCGAATCGTCACTCAGGCTATATTGTGGGCGGCACATCACCCTTCGGCACGCGCAGGAAAATGCCCGTATATATGGAAGAATCCATCCTGGAACTGCCGAAGATCTACATCAACGGCGGCAGGCGCGGGTATCTGGTGGAAATCTCGCCGCAGGATGTGGCGCGCGTTCTCGCGCCCCGGTTGGTTAAGGTGGGAATTTCGGAAGGATGAAGGCGGAAGGATGAAGGATGAGGGAAGTGCAGCCGGCCGCAGACCGGCATTAGAGACGTAGACGCAACGACTTCAGCTCCAAGAGTTTCTTTGACTGTTGCACCTTAAGGTCGCAAGGAAAGCGATAGAGGATGCAAAGAAATGCGAATCGAGGGGTTGAAAATTGCGGTCACCCGGCACCACGTACGTATCACCGCTTTTCACGGAGTCCGGAGCCCTGCTTTTCATCAGCCATTACCCATAACTCAATGCTCATCACCAAGTCATGTTGGAATTTGCCACCCTCTTGATATTCATTGCCGGCGCATGGTTCTGGACCGACAGCATGCGGGCCCGCGAAGCGGCGCTCGACGCCGGCCGCCGGGCTTGCGTCGCTGAAGGGGTGCAGTTGCTCGACTGGACGGTGATGCTGAAACAGACCCGGCTCGGCCGTAATGACGAAGGCAGGGTGCGCGTGAGGCGGGTTTACGAGTTCGAGTTCAGCGATACCGGCGACAACCGCATCAAGGGCAGCATTACATTGCTGGGCCGCGAACTGCTGGCGCTGAATCTTCCAGTCGCGGCGCTCATTCCGTGCAACGTGATACGTCTGAACTGAAACGGTTTTGCTAGGAACGTCTTGCCGACAACAGCTTGTGCAGGCTGATTTTCCGGACCTCGGTCTTGCTGGTCTCGATGTGGGTCCGCAGCAGGTCGATGGCGCGATCGGCGCGCCGCTGCAGGATCGCGCGCAGGATCTGCGCATGTTCCTGGTAGGTGGCGGCGATGCGGCCGTCTTCGGTGAAATCGAGCCGGCGTAGCAGGCGGATGCGCTCGGTCACTTCCTGATGGCAGCGCGCCATCTCGCGGTTGCCGGTGGCGGCGACCAGTGTGCAGTGAAAGGCCTCGTCCAGCGCGCACACCTGCTCGCCGTCGCGCAGCCTCGCTTGCGGCGGAACCAGCCAGATCGACTTTCAGTTCATTCCAGGCTCGGGCCGCTCGGCCCGATCGCACAAGGTTCGCACGCAGGCGGTTTCGAGCGCGATGCGCAGGTCGTACAGATCGTCGAACTGCCTGAAATCCAGATCGCGAACGTTCCAGCCGCTGCGGAACTGCACCTGCAGGTAGCCTTCGCGTTCCAAGCCGGTAAAGCGCTTCGCGCACCGGCGTGCGGCTCACTTGCAATCGCGTGGCGATTTCGTTCTCGGTGAAGCGGTCGCCCGGCAGCAGGCGGAAATCGAAGATGTTCTGCTTGATGCCCAGATACACGGAGTCGGCCAGCGACGGCTTGCGCTCCTCGTCCGCCGCCGCGGTCTTGCGCCGCCGGCAGGCGCTGGCGGTCGCCGGCCGGCGCGCGCTTCGCCGTGCGTATTCAATGCACCGGCTTTCTGCGCGAGGAACGCGCGCCACCCGCCGAGCTGCGAAATCTCTTCGGCACCCTGCACCGCCCAGCCCTCGCACACGAAGCCCTGCACCCATTCGCCGTTTTCGAGTTCGACCTGGCCGATGCCGAGCGGCGACGGAATGCCCGCCACGAACGAGCCGTATTCGCTGATCGGCATTCGCCACACTTCGAGTCGATGGCGCTGCCATGTTCGGCATCGCGCATCATGTCCCGGTTTGGGCGGAGTGGTGCCGGGCAGCGCGAAGAGGCGATAGCGCGCGCTGGTGCGCGCCGGCTTTCTCCAGCCGGCCGCCGCGCTCGGTGAGCTGGTAGTTGAGCGGTAGTCCCGGACAGGTGCGCGCCGACCACCGCCACGCGCACGCTATCGTCGGCGAGTGGTGATCGGTTCGGGCGGCGGCAGCGTTTCGTCGAGCGCGCCGAGCTTGAGGCCGGTGAGTTGGTGGAAGCGTTGTGCGAGATCGGCGAGCATGAGGTCGCTGCCAGCCGGCGCGATCAGCGTGATGCCGAAGGGCAGGCCGTCGGGCGCATCGACGCCGGAACCGCGCAGGCGGCAAGGTCGAGCAGGTTCACGAAATTGGTGTAGTGCCCGAGCCTGCGATTGTTCAGGAACGGTTCGGCCAGCGCTTCCTCGATGGTGTAGACGGTCGGTGCGGTCGGCACCACCATGCACGTCGGCGCGGTTCCAAAGGGCTGCTGCGCGCTTTTTCAGCGCTTCCAGCCTGGTCAGTCCGGAGAACAGGTCCGCGGCCGAGTACTTGGATGCACCTTCGATGATCTTGCGCACCACCGGATGCACCTGGTCGGCATGGCTTTCGAAGAACGGCCGGATGGCCGCCAGCCGCTCCGCCACCCAGGGTCCTTCATAGAGTAGGGCAGCGGCTTCGAGGAACACCGAGAAATCGATGCGGACCGGTTTGCCGCCGAGGCCTTCGAGCTTGTCGACTGCTTCATGGAAAGCGTGCATCGCATGGTCGTCGCCATAGAATTCAAGCGGTCCGGGCAGTGCGAAAGTGAAACGATCGGGCAGCGGTGAGACAGACAGCGTCAGTTCACGCGACCAGGGGTCTTCCGGATCGTCGCCTCGTGCCACCGCGAGCACCGATACTGCGTCGGGTACGGTCAGCGCGAACACCGATATGCAGTCGAGCGACTGGCAGGCTGGTACCACACCGCGCGCGCTGATCAGGCCACGGCTGGGTTTCAAGCCGACGATGTTGTTGAACCCGGCCGGCACCCGGCCCGACCCTGCGGTGTCGGTCCCGAGCGAAAAGCTCACCTGCGCCGCGTGCGACAGTGACCGCGGAGCCGGAACTGGAGCCGCCGGAGATGTACTCGGGCGAAACGCGTTGGGCACGTCGCCGTAGGGTGAGCGGGTGCCGACCAGTCCGGTGGCGAACTGGTCCAGATTGGTTTTGCCGACCAGGATGGCGCCGGCCGCCTCGAGCTTCTCGACCGCTGTGGCGGAGCGCTTGGGCACGTAGGAAAAGGCGGGACAGGCCGCGGTGGTCGGCAGCCCGGCAACGTCGATATTGTCCTTGACCGCGAACGGGACCCCGTACAGCGGCAGGCGATCGATCGCCCGCGGGTCCTCGCGCAGCATCTGTTCGAGTTGGCGGGCGCGCTGGGGGAGCGCATCCGGTCCGACCCTGCAGATCCAGGCGCAGGCGTAGGTTTCATCGTTCAAGGTTTGCAGTGATGCCATCACTGCGCCGGGTGTACGCTTGCCCGAACGGTAATCGGCGAGCAGCGAAGGTATGGTCATGGACACTGCTTTCCCCCGTGTTGCATCTTGTATACCATTGAGTATACCTAAGCGCAAACCGGACGCCACATGGTACTTTCGCGGGATGACCGGTGCCGCCGGCAAAGCAGACGAATCAGTGAGGAGGACACAAATGGCAAACAAGGCAATCGAGGCGGAACCGTACGAACTCGAATTCGATCCGAAGAGCACGGCGCTTCTGATCATCGACATGCAGCGCGATTTCGTCATGCCCGGAGGATTCGGAGAGGCGCTGGGCAACGACGTCACGCCGCTGCAGGCAACCATCGCCCCGACCAAGAGGGTGCTGGAGGCGGCGCGCAAAAAGGGGATGCTGGTGGTGCATACCCGCGAGGGCCATCGGCCGGACCTCACTGATTGCCCGCCGACCAAGCTGGTGCGGGGCCGGGGAAAGATTCGCATCGGCGATCCCGGTCCCATGGGGCGAATCCTGGTACGCGGAGAAATCGGCCACGATATCGTGCCGGAACTGTATCCCGCGCCCGGAGAACCGGTGATCGATAAGCCCGGCAAGGGCGCGTTTTACGCTACCGACCTCGAACTCATCCTGCGCGACCGGGGCATCAAGACGCTGATCGTTTGCGGCGTGACAACCGAAGTCTGCGTCAACACCAGCGTGCGCGAAGCCAATGACCGCGGTTACGAATGTGTCGTGCTGTCCGATTGCGTCGGTTCGTACTTCCCGGAGTTCCAGAAAGCCGCGCTCGCCATGATCAAGGCCCAGGGCGGCATCTTCGGCTGGGTGTCGGACTCGCGCCGGGCGCTGGCCGCGCTCGGCGCCTGAGAACGCGCTGCACGACAGGGCGCGTTTCGGGCGGTTCCGTGACAAACGTCGAGAAGGTCGTGTATGCAGACAGCGTCGGCGCACTCGTGCCAACGCGCGCGCGCGCGCAGGTGCACAGCGTGTTCCAGCGCACCTGCAATATCGAAACGGATTCCGGCGAACTGGTCACGCTCCTTGCACCCGGCTGCGGCAATGTCCCGCACGGAATACGCTGCGCCCCGCCCATCGGAGCATTGTTTGCGCGACTGCGACAGGGGCAGACGGCGATACTCGACGATGCGGCATTGCGCGTGCCTGCCGCCCGCTTGGCGGTGCATTTGTCACGCGCCGCAATCTGGAATGGAACAGTCGCCGCCGCGCCACCCGGCCTGCCGGGAATGCAGGTGTGTCGCGCGTTGCGCGAATTGCGCGAGACGCTGCGCGAACACGCGCCGGATGAGGGCGTCGCACCGGCTTTGTTCTCCTCCGGCTGCCCTCGCTCGACGATCGAGCGCGCGCTGTTTGCGCGCATGGCGCAATCGCTGCCGGTTCTGGCGCGCGCGACCGAAACGGGCGATGCGGCCGCAGTTGTTTCGGCTCTGAGCGTGCTCGTGGGCCTCGGCGCCGGGCTCACTCCCGCGGGAGACGACTTCATCGTCGGTTATCTGGCGGCGCTGTGCAGCCGCTCGCACCGCGAACCTGTCGTCGCCGCACTGTTGGGTTCCCTCGCTGTTCCGGTTGGCAAGTTGTCGCTGCACACCAACGCCATCAGCCGCCAGATGTTGCTCGACGCGCTTCAAGGTCAGTTCGCGGAGCGCCTGGCCGACGTCGTGCGCAGCGTTTGCGGTGGCGGCAATGTTGCAGGCGCTGCCATGCGGGCGCTGGAAGTCGGACACAGTTCGGGTGCGGACGTTTTGTGCGGGCTGCTGTTCGGGTATTTGCCCGTGCCGACTGCGCTGCCGATTCGCGGCCGCGCCACGCCAAGGCATTTGGCCGATCGCCATGCCGCGCTCGCGGCAGCGATCGTCTGTTGATTCGGGAGAACGTGACGTGTCGGCCACACTGGTAAAAATCGTACCCAGGGAATACCGGGACTCGGTCTCGCTGATGCAGTTGTCCGCGCTGCTGGGGAAGCTCCCGGGCGTGGAGCAGGCCTCCGCGGTGATGGCTACCGAAAACAACCTGGCGTTGCTCGCGGAAGCAGGACTGCGCGTGGATGCGAAAGGCGCGGGTGCGAGCGACTTGCTGATCGTGGTGCAGGGAGAGAAGTCGGCGCTGCCTGCCGCCATCGAGGAGGCGATGAAAAGCCTCACGCGGCAGACCGACGACAACGGCGGAGAAGCCCGGACTGCGCTGCGCCCGCGCAGCATCCAGATGGCGCTGAAGACCACGCCCGAAGCCAACATGGCGCTCATATCCACGCCGGGGGACTACGCGGCCGCCGAAGCGATGAAGGCGCTGCGCCTCGGGCTCAACGTGATGTTGTTCAGCAACAACGTGTCGGAGGACGAGGAACTATTGCTCAAACGTTTCGCGCGCGATGCCGATCTCATCGTCATGGGGCCGGACTGCGGCACCGCGATCATCAACGGCACGCCGCTCGCTTTCGCCAATGTGGTGAAGCGCGGGCCGGTCGGCGTGGTTGGCGCCTCGGGTACGGGATTGCAGCAGGTCACCGTGCTTGTTGACCGGCTGGGCTCGGGAATCTCGCAGGCGATCGGCACCGGCGGGCGCGATTTGCAGCGCGATATCGGTGCGATCTCGATGCTCAAGGGCCTGAAGGACCTGGCCGGGGACCCTGCGACCCAGGTCATCGTGCTGATATCCAAACCGCCGGCTCCGGAAGTTGCCGAGCACGTGCTCGCCGAGGCTGCCAAGTCCGGAAAGCCGGTGGTGGTGAACTTCCTCGGTACCGATCCGAAACAGGTCGGGCGCAAGGGCGTGCACGCGGTGAAAACATTGGAGGATGCGGCGCGCGCAGCAGTGGCAATCGCCAAGGGCGAAAAGCCGCGTGACAGTTACGCGGAACCGCCAGCCGTACCGTCCGGCCTGCCACGCTTCTCCGACTCCCAGCGCTACGTCCGCGGACTCTACAGCGGCGGCACGTTCTGCTACGAGGCTACGCTGCTGCTCGGCGAACTTCTGGGCGACGTGCATTCCAATACGCCCACGCGCGGCACCACGGAGCTTGCCGACGTCTGGCAAAGCCGGCAGCACACGCTGATTGACCTCGGCGACGACGTCTTCACCCGCGGGCGCCCGCACCCGATGATCGATTACCGCCTGCGCACCGAGCGCATTGCCAGGGAAGCGGAGGACCCGGAGACTGCCGTGATCCTGCTCGACGTGGTGTTGGGATACGGCAGCCACATGGACCCGTCGAGCGAACTGGTGCCGGCGATCAATCGCGCGCGTGCAACCGCGTCCGCGCAAGGGCGGGCCATCGCCTTCGTCGGCCAGATCTGCGGCACCGCCGCCGATCCGCAGGATTTCACCCGGCAAACACGGGCGCTTTCCGATGCCGGAATGTTGTTCGTGGAAAGCAACGCGCAGGCCGTGCGTCTCGCGGCCGGCATCGCCTCCACGCTTGCCCCGCCGGCGGCGCAGCGCTTGCGCAAATCCTAGTTCAGGACCGGAACAAGATGAACAAGCTGTTCCAGGAAAGTCAGCCGCTGATCAACGTCGGATTGCAGTCCTTCGCCGATTCGATCGTCGCGGCCGGGGGCAAGGCGGTGCAACTCGATTGGACTCCGCCCGCCGGCGGCAACCGCGCGGCCGGCTGGTGCCTGGCGCAATTGCTGAACCATCCATCGCTGGAAGGCGCGAACGAGAAAGCATATGCCGCGTTCCTCGCCGCGCAGCCGGTGCTTGCCGGGGTCGGCGTCGCGCGTGAGCACTTGCCGGACATGGACGATCGCATGATCCTGCACGCCGGGCCGCCGATTGCCTGGAAGGAAATGTGCGGGCCGATGCAGGGGGCGGTGATCGGCGCGATTCTTTACGAAGGTTGGGCCGCGGATCCGGACGCTGCATGGCGACTGGCCGGCAGTGGCAGTGTTGCTCTCGAGCCCGCACATCATCATGCCGCGGTGGGACCGATGGCCGGTGTCATCAGCCCGTCGATGCCGGTATGGATCGTCGAGAATGCGGCGGGCGGGAACCGCGCGTTCTGCAATCTCAACGAAGGTCTCGGCAAGGTGCTGCGCTTCGGCGCTAACTCTGCGGAAGTGATCAAGCGCCTGCAGTGGATGGCACGGGTGCTTGCGCCGGCGCTCGGCGCGGCGCTCGCGAAGCTGGGTCCGATGGAACTCAAACCGCTGATCGCGCAGGCGCTGCAGATGGGCGACGAAGTCCACAACCGCAACGCGGCCGCGTCGTCCCTGTTCCTCAAGAAAATCGTGCCCGCGGCGCTGCACTCCGGTTTCGATGCGGCAGCAATTGCCGATGCAGTAACCTTCATCGCCGGCAACGATCACTTTTTCCTGAACCTGTCGATGGCCGCGTGCAAGACCATGCTCGATGCCGCGCACGGCGTGCCGGGCAGCAGCCTGGTTACCGCGATGTCGCGCAACGGCGTGCGTTTCGGCATCCGCCTTTCGGGCACCGGCGAACAGTGGTTCGAAGCGCCATCTCCGGTAGTGAACGGACTGTACTTCCCCAGTTACGGACCGGAGCACGCAGCGCCGGACATGGGCGACAGCTCGATCACGGAGACTGCGGGCCTTGGCGGCTTTGCCATGGCCACCGCGCCCGCCATCGTCCAGTTCGTCGGCGGCACCCCGCAGGACGCGATCGCCAATACGCGCGAAATGCGGCACATCACGCTTGGACGCAACAATGCGTTCACGCTGCCGGCGATGAATTTCAGCGGTACGCCCGCCGGCATCGATGCCCGCCGCGTGCTCGATACCAACATCATGCCGATCATCAACACCGGCATTGCCCACAAGGAGGCCGGAGTCGGCCAGATCGGCGCCGGCATCACGCGCGCGCCGCTCGAGTGCTTCACCCAGGCCATCATCGCGCTGGCCTCCCGGGTCGGCGTCGACATGCCCGGCGGCATCCGCCCCACACCGTAGAGGAGATTGCGATGGCCAGGCGCAAGCAAACGGCGGTCGTTGCTGTCGGCGGCAATTCCCTGATCGTGGATGATCAGCACCAGTCGATTCCCGACCAGGTGAAGGCGGCGACGACGACTTCGCATTACGTCGCCGACATGGTCGAGGCCGGCTGGACCGTGGTTCTCACGCACGGCAACGGTCCGCAGGTGGGCTTCATCCTGCGCCGCTCGGGAATTGCGAAGGGCGTCGTGCCCGAGGTGCCGGTGGACTATGCCGACGCCGACACGCAGGGCGCGATCGGTTACATGTTCCAGCGCGCTCTGTACAACGAGTTTCAGCGCCGCAAGCTCAAGCGCAAGGTCGTGGCCGTGGTAACTCAGGTGCTGGTGGATCCGAACGATGCTGCGTTCCGCAATCCGACCAAGCCGATTGGCGCGCACATGACCGAAGATGTGGCCAAGTCGCTGGCGGAAGATTTCGGCTGGGTCGTAAAGGAAGACGCCGGCCGGGGCTGGCGGCGCGTGGTGGCCTCGCCCATGCCGCAGAAGATCATCGAGCACGACATCATCGAGGCGCTGATCGACCTGGGTTACATCGTCATCGCTTGTGGCGGTGGCGGCATTCCGGTGCTTCGCGACGCACAGGGCGACCTGCAGGGACTCGAGGCAGTGATTGACAAGGATTTCGCTTCCAGCCTTCTGGCACGGGACCTCGGCGCCGAACTGTTCGTGGTTTCCACCGGAGTGGAGAAAGTAGCGGTCGACTTCGGCAAGCCGGCGCAACGCTGGCTGGAGCGCGTTACGCTGGCGGAGGTGCGCAAGTATCTCGCCGAGGGCCAGTTCCCGAAGGGAAGCATGGGTCCGAAGATCGAGGCGATCATTTCGTTTCTGGAGGGCGGCGGCACGCGCGCACTGATCACCAACCCGCCCAATCTCGGTCGAGCGCTTTCCGGCGCCACAGGCACGCACATCGTGCCGGCCTGAGCGCCGGATAGCGCACGGTGCTGCTTCTGCTCTAGGCGGTTGAGGTCTGGCGCGACATCGCCAGGCAAAGCGCCCCGAACATCACGTAACCAAGCGACACCAGCGGCGAGACCATCCAGCCCAGTGCCGGCCCGTGTATCAGGCCGACGAAGGCCAGTGCCGCGCCGATGAATGCCGTCACTGCGGCGTGGGTGAGTTTGCGGTCGATGATAAAGGCCGCCATTGCCCCCAGTACCATGCCGGCCAGCACCGACCCGCTGCCGAGCACCGCCATGCCTTGATAGACCACACCTACCTGCCCGAGCGCGGCCATGCCGACCTTGTCGGCGCTGGTGCCGGCAGCGCCCAGCGCGCCATCGATATTGATCTTGGCCCACTCGGCGATGTTCGGAATGATCGCCAGCACCACCGCCGGCGCATGCTTGGCAGGGCTCGCCTGAAATGCCTGCGCGCCGATCACCAGGCCGATGTACAACAGGATCGGCAGGATCGCCACCAGCGGAATCAAGTTGAGCAGCAGCGCGGTGAGGCCAAGGAAACACACCAGCGCAATCGCCACACCCGTGGCGAGCGAATAGCCGATGCGGCCGCCCACCGATTTCCAGCCCGGATGACCGATGTAGACCGCCGGCGGAAACGGGCTTCCCAGCATCGAACCTACGATCGCACCGATACCGTCTGCGGCAAGGATCTTGCGCAGGTTGTAGTTGTCCCCGGCGGCCGACGCGCTCTCCACGTTGTTCATAGCCTCGGTGAAGTTGTAGATTCCCAATGGAATGGCCGTGGCCAGCAGTGGCCCGATTGTCGCCAGGCCGCGGAACACATCTCCCGAGAACCACGGCAGGTGCAGGCCGAATTGCTCAAAGGCCTTGCCGACTTCGGCACCCTTCATGTAGTCGCTCCAGCCGAATGCGGTCGCAATCCACCCGATCGCAGCGCCGACAATCACCGCCGCGAGGCCGCCGGGAATTCCGCCGGGCAGGCGGATGTTTGCAGTCCAGGCGACCAGAACGATCGCGAAGCAGATGAAGCCGATCCACGGCACTTCCCACATCTGGAAAGCCGGGCGCATCGAGATGAAGGCGATGGAGATGCCGGCGAGCGTGCCGAGCATCGCTGCGCGCGGTGTCATCCTGCGGATCCACGGCCCGACGAAGCAGCCCAGCAGTACGATCACGCCGATGATGAAGGCCCACGCCAGACCCGCCGCATACGCGAGCATGGCGTCCTTGGTAGCGAGGTAGGTGGGCAGCATGACCACCAGCACCACGATGAACATATGCGGAACGCTTGGCCCGTAAGGCATCGCGGTGACGTCGGAGCGGCCCTCCTTTTTCGCGAGTTGCCATGCGAGGTAAGCGTAGAACAGGTTGCCGATCGGCAGCGCGATTCCCAGCGCCGGCAGCACTCGTCCGTAGACCGTGTCGGGCGGAAGCTGCACCACGTACAGGCACAACGTGGTCAGGACGATGACATTGAGCAGAACGTTGGTGAAAAGTCCGAAGAACCCGTTCCAGTCGCCCGGCACCCACCAACGCGGGCTTGCAGCAGATCCGGCAGCACTCATGGTTTATCCCCTTCGGTATTGGAATGTTCGTTCTCGTCCGCCCGGCCGCCCTGCGCAGGCAACTTCACGGCCGCAACAATGGCGTCGTCATAGACCGGCGATCCCCCGCCGGACAGGGCGAGAGCATGCACCTGCAAGACCGGCAAGTCCAGACCCTCACCTCATCCCCCGCCTTCTCCCCGCGTCGCGGTGAGGGAGGCGGGCAAGAAATGCAAAACCTTGACGCAAAGACGCGAAGGCGCAAAGGAATCCTGAACGGGGATCAAAAATGGCGGGAGATTGGCGTCGGGCAATTCCCGTTTATTCGTCTGGACGAAAACTTGTCGGCTCACCCGCCAAAAGCTTTGTGCTGTTGTTCATTTCTGACTTTCTTTGCGCCTTCGCGCCTTTGCGTCCAATCTCTTGATTTTCGGAATAGACGCAACGAGTCAGTCCTTGGCGAGATAAGTATCGCGCAGCGTACGGTTGATGAAGGCACGCGCGTCGTCGCGATCGAAGGCCTTGCCATCGGCAAGGTTCTGCGCGTATTCGAAAAACGGCTCGAACAGGCGGCCCTGGTCCACCGGCGCTTTCAGAATGAAACGCGCCTGGAGTTCGCCGATCTCGCGCCAGGCGGCGCGCACTTCGGCCCAGAAAGGCTCCGTGCGCGCGAAGTATTTTTCTCCCTCGCTGAAGTCATAGTCCCTGATGCGCTGGTAGCGCGCAAATCCGTACTCGCGCGCCAGGTACGGCATCGCGGAGCGCGCCTTGCCGTTCCCGCCCAGCGCGAGCTTGAGGTTGTTCTCCTCCTGTGCCCAGCCATCCGGAGTGATCGTGTGGCGGTTGGTCCCCACCAGAACCTGATAGTCCTTGCGCACGCTCCACTCGCGGCGCGGCAGCGGCCGCCAGGTCTCGTCGCTGATCCAGGTGGAGTTGCTGTCGGTATGCACCCAGCGTCCGCGGGAGGCGTAGCGTGGCGAATCGTCCACCTGGTACACGCTCTGCACCCAGGTGCCCTCCCGCTGCTGTGAGGTCAACGGCCGTCGCGCCCAGGTGTTGGCACCTTCGTATGCCAGCAATGCGTCGGACTGGAAACGCCATTCCTGCCGCCAGTGGCGAATGACGATCGGCTTGCTGGCGCTGCCGTCTTCCATCTGCATGCGCATCACCAGGATGTGCTGCAGGGCGACGAAGTCGTCGCGGTCCTCGGCGACGAAAACGTATTCCGTGCCCCAGCTCTGGTATGGCGCGTCGGGCTTCAATGCCGGATCGAATCGCAGCACTTCGAGGAAGTCGAAACTGACGCGATAGGGGCCGGCCATCGCCAGGATGGCGCGGCGGTCGCGCTCCTGCACGCTCAGGCCGGGCTCGCGCAGCCGCTTCCATGCATCGCCGGGCGCGGAGTCGAGAACGACCGGTGAGCCGCGCGTGCTTGCACCGCGAGGCTTCAGTGCCTGCTCGCCCAGCGGCCAGGCGAAAATGAACCAGCTTGTATTCTCGCCCTCCGCCTCGCCGGGCTCGTAGGCGTGCGCGGCAAGGGACAACAAGTAGAGAAGGATGAAGAACGACAATTGTTTCAGCATGACGATTTACGTGTTTACGCAATTCCTGCGGATTGTAGACGAATGCGGATGGGCAACAGCCGGCATTGCCAAACGCGCATACTTGCGTGAACATTCGATACTCAAGCCGGTTGCCGTGATGAAAACCGCAGATTGACCGAGGAGGGCGCGTATGGCTGGCGAGAACAAGACCAAGTTGACCATCCTGACCGGGACCTACCGGATCAAGGGGCACGTTGAATTGACCCTGGGCGCGCGGGTAACGGACTACCTGGTCGAGTCGAAGGAATTCATTGCCGTCACCGACGCTGAAGTCTGGGAGATCGCGGGACGGCATGTCATGAACACGCCATTTCTCAACGTCAGCCGCAATCATATCGAGGTCGTCATTCCAGGACATTGATCCGGCGCCGCACGTGGCGTGGCGGCGGCCGGTGCCGGTTCAGTCGAGGCCACGCCTGCGCCGCCAAAGAACCATCGTGACCCGCACCAGCGAAGCCAGGGTCAGGGCCAGCAGAACCGGATAGATGAGCAAGAGGTCAACGCGGATGTTGCATTCGCCGCTGCACAATACGCGAATCTGCATCAAATATTCATAGATGCCGTAGCCGATCCACAGCGCTCCGGTTGCGAGCAGCAGATGGCTGTGCGCAAGCTTGAAACAGGCCACGATCAGCAGGCCGAACAAAACGGCTAGCAGCGGAAGTCCGATCAGCGTCAGCAAACGGTCCCTCCAGAACGAAAACGACGACATGTCCCGTCCGCCTATAGCGTCCCGCACGAAAACACTCAAGAGTGATTTCGCAGCCATCTCTGGCTCTCCGAAAAGTCTTGTGGCATCATGGAGTTAACGAAAAGGGGGGAGTGCCATGACCAGCGACCACCACGCGCAGGAAATCCAGATGCTGCGCTCCGAGATCGAAATGCTGATGAACGAACGGCAAAGCCTGTTGCGCGCGACCGGCGCGGCGGCGGTGTTTGTCGCAAACCTCGACAGCGAGTCCCTGCCCGAGAGTACCTACGCGGTTGCGGATGTCCTCGCGCATGCTCTGAACCAGGTCTCCGAGGACTCGCTGCGCGACGCGCTCGAGCTGGTTCGCCCGACGGTCGAGGCGGCAAGAAGCGAAGCGAAGAAGCAGGAGACCTGACGGCAGGAGCGTCACGAAGCGGCCGCCGGCCGGCCGTATTCACATGGTCGAATCCACATCCGGCGCGAAACCCAGGATCGGGTTGATTCTCACCGGCGGAGGTGCGCGAGCTGCCTACCAGGTCGGCTTCCTGCGCGCGGTGTCGCACATGTTGTCGCGCGGTACGCCCAATCCGTTTCAGATCATCTGCGGGACTTCCGCAGGCGCGGTCAATGCAGCGGCGATGGCCGCCGGTGCCACCGATTTCCACAGGGCGGTGCGCCGGCTGATGCTGGTGTGGAAGTATTTTCACGTCGACCATGTCTATCGTTCCGATGTGCCGGGTGTTATCGGTACCGGAAGCAAGTGGCTTGCCGCGTTGCTGCTGGGCGGTCTGGGCAAGAACAATCCGACTTCGTTGCTGGATAACGCGCCGCTTGCTCAACTTCTGCGCCGGTACCTGGATTTTCCCGGAATTCGCAAGAGCATCGAGGCCGGTGCGCTTTACGCTCTGTCGGTCACGGCATCCGGATACACCTCCGGCCAGTCGGTGAGCTTTTTCCAGGGCGTGCCGGGACTTGCAGGATGGCAAAGGGCGCGTCGTATCGGCGTGCCGGAGATGATCGACATCGACCATCTCATGGCTTCGAGCGCGCTGCCGTTCCTTTTTCCGGCCGTGCCCTTGCGCCGCGAGTTTTTCGGGGACGGGAGCATGCGCCAGATTGCGCCGATCAGCCCGGCGCTGCACCTCGGCGCAGACCGTGTCATCGTCATCGGCGTGGGCCGGCAGGCGGGCAGCCAGTCGGAAAGGGTAAAAACCAGCGCGTACCCGTCGCTGGCGCAGATCGCCGGCCACGCGCTTAACAGCATTTTTCTCGACAGCCTCGAAGTCGACATCGAGCGGCTGCAGCGCATCAACCGGACCATCCGGCTGATTTCTCACGAGGACCGGTCCCGGCACGACGTGCAGTTGCGTGAAGTGGAGGTGCTGGTCATCTCCCCGAGCGAGGAAATAGACAGGATGGCCGCGCGCCATTTGCACGAATTACCGCGTTCGATCCGTTTCCTGCTGCGCGGGCTGGGCGCGACCAGGACCGGTGGCGCAACGCTGACCAGCTACCTTCTGTTCGAGCCTGCCTATTGCCGCGCGCTGATCGCGCTGGGATACAAGGACACGATGGCGAGGAAAGACGAGATTCTGCGCTTCCTTGGTCCTGCGGTGACGCGAAAGTGATCCGGGCGCGGGCAAAACACCGAAGTCGCACGTTCCTTTCTTTATTGTTCCGCACTTGAGCTTTGCGGCAAACTTTGACATCTTGGCACCTTGCCATGTCAAAGCTTCCCTAGTTGAGTGCTCACTCATCGGGCGGAATTGACTGGTCCGCGGCTGGGTTGTGCGTTGGTAAGAATATTCAGACCGCGAAAGCATATTTAACCGAAGAGGATCAAGAGCATGGATTTGGCACCCAGAGAGAAAGACAAGCTGCTGATTTTCACCGCGGCGCTGCTGGCAGAGCGACGCAAGGCGCGCGGATTGAAGTTGAACCACCCCGAAGCCGTTGCCTTCATTTCCGCCGGGGTTCTCGAAGGCGCGCGCGACGGCAAGAGCGTTTCCGAACTGATGAGTTACGGCAGGACCTTGCTCGGACGCAACGAGGTCATGGAAGGCGTGCCGGAAATGATTCCCGACATTCAGGTCGAGGCGACTTTCCCGGACGGGACCAAGCTGGTCACAGTCCATAATCCGATTTTTTGATGCCAACCGACGTTCGAAAGAAAAATAATATGATTCCAGGAGAAGTCAGGACGCAACCGGGAGAAATCGAGCTAAACGCCGGTCGCAAGACCGTTACGGTCACGGTGATCAACAGCGGAGACCGGCCGGTTCAGGTCGGATCGCACTACCATTTCTTTGAAACCAATGAGGCGTTGAAGTTCGATCGCGACAGCGCCTACGGTTATCGCCTCAATATTCCGTCGGGTACCGCGGTCCGGTTCGAACCGGGTCAGAACAGTCGCGTCGAGTTGGTCGAACTCGGCGGCGGACGTGCCGTCTACGGTTTTCTCGGAAAAGTTATGGGCATGCTGAAATGACCTGCAAACTGACCCGGACGGCGTATGCCGACATGTTCGGCCCGACCGTTGGCGACCGCGTGAGACTTGCCGATACCGAATTGTGGATCGAGATCGAAAAGGACCACACCATCTATGGTGAGGAAGTGAAATTCGGCGGCGGCAAGGTGATCCGCGACGGCATGGGACAGAGCCAGCGTCCGCACGCGGAGGTCGCGGATACAGTGATTACCAACGCGCTCATTGTGGATTACTCGGGCATCGTCAAGGCTGATATCGGTATCAAGAACGGAAGAATTTCCGGGATCGGCAAGGCCGGAAACCCCGACATTCAACCCGGTGTGAGCATCGTTGTGGGCGCGGCGACGGAGATCATCGCCGGCGAAGGCATGATCACCACCGCCGGCGGCGTGGACGCGCACATTCATTTCATCTGCCCGCAGCAAATCGAGGAGGCGCTGATGTCCGGCATCACCACGATGCTCGGCGGCGGCACCGGGCCCGCAACAGGTACCAATGCGACGACCTGCACGCCGGGACCGTGGCATATCGCGCGCATGCTCCAGGCCGCCGAAGCGTTTCCGATGAATCTTGGTTTCCTCGGCAAAGGCAACTGCAGCCTCAAGGAGCCGCTCATTGAGCAGGTTGCGGCCGGCGCGATGGGCCTGAAGCTGCACGAGGATTGGGGCACCACGCCGGCAGCAATCGACAACTGTCTGGCGGTGGCGGATGACAACGATGTGCAAGTGGCGATTCACACCGATACGCTGAACGAATCCGGATTCGTAGACACCACCATCGCGGCGTTCAAGGGCAGGGCGATTCATACATACCACTCGGAAGGCGCGGGCGGTGGCCATGCTCCGGACATCATTCGCGTATGCGGTGAGCGCAACGTCCTTCCGTCGTCGACCAATCCGACCCGTCCGTTCACCGTGAACACGCTTGACGAACATCTCGACATGCTCATGGTGTGCCATCACCTCGACCCCGGCATTCCCGAAGACGTGGCCTTCGCGGAATCGCGCATCCGCAAGGAAACGATCGCCGCCGAGGACATCCTTCACGACCTCGGCGCGATCAGCATGATGTCGTCCGATTCGCAGGCCATGGGCCGTGTCGGCGAGGTGGTGATGCGCACCTGGCAGACCGCGCACAAAATGCGGGTACAGCGCGGACTGCTTCCGGAGGAGCAATCCGATTGCGACAACTACCGGGTGAAGCGCTACATCGCCAAGTACACGATCAATCCGGCGATCACGCATGGAATTGCCCACGAGGTGGGGTCGCTCGAGGTGGGCAAGCTTGCCGACATCGTACTCTGGAGGCCGGCCTTCTTCGGCGTCAAACCGAGTCTCATCGTCAAGGGCGGCATGATCGCCGCAGCCGCGATGGGCGATCCGAATGCGTCGATACCGACACCACAGCCGGTCCACTACCGGCCGATGTTCGGGGCGTTCGGACTGGCCTGCCAGGCGAGTTCGGTGACTTTCGTATCGGCGCTGGGGATCCGTAACGGGATCGGCGGGGCACTCGGGTTGCAGAAGCCGCTGGTCGCGGTGCACGGGACGCGGACTATCGGCAAGAAAGACCTGCCGCTAAACGACTACATACCGAAAATAGAAGTCAACCCGGAGACCTACGAGGTGCGCGCGGACGGTGAACATCTCACCTGCGAGCCCGCCACGTCCCTGCCATTGGCGCAGCGTTATTTCCTGTTCTGACCGCGAGCCCCCGCGGGGCGCCAGCCCCGGCGAGGGGCGGCGCTGCACGTGGAGAAGTGCAGACCTTGATGAACGCCGTGCGAAGTGCAATCAGCGCTTGAACTTGACACACGTAAGGATTATAAATACGCGGGAAGGGGAGGCTGTCATTTTTGGCGCAGGATGGGGGGATGACCCACAAATGGGCGCCGGACTCTCGAAGTTGCACGAACTCAGTGCGGACGCAAAGTTTACTGCAGCAAGAAATCCGGAAGCGTACAACCCGACCAGCACAAGAGGCCCTTCCAGAATTTTTCCTAAAGCCGTTCTGCCGGGAACGCGTAACCTGCCCGCCCTGGTTGAGGTCGCGCGGTGACCAATTGGTGGACAGATGGATGCGCGAATCGAGTTGGCCCGGATATTGCGTTACGGTTGGCGAAAAATGCGGAAGCGCGCGGACGCGTGTCCGCGAAGGCGTTGAAATTTTCGGCTGAGGACAAAGATGTCGAAGCCGAGCGAGGCAGAGGAGCCCACTGACCGGACGTAGCGGCCACTGGGCTTTTTTCTGGTTGCCGCGACTTGCGGCGCACGTTTCTGACGGGAGAGGACTCACAATGAGCAAGTTCGACAGGCGGGACTTTTTGAAGGCTGGCGCCGCCACGGCTGCAGCGGGTGTGTTGCCGGCACCCTTTATATGGCCCAAGGGTGCGCACGCAGCCAACACCGTGAAGGTTGGCATTTTGCATTCGCTTACCGGGACCATAGCGATCGCGGAAAAATCAGTTGTCGATGCGGAAATGCTGGCGATCGAGGAGATCAACAAGGCCGGAGGCGTCATGGGCCAAATGATCGAGCCGGTTGTCGAAGACGGCGCCAGCGATTGGCCGACGTTTGCCGAGAAAGCGCGCAAACTGATCGTGAAGGACAAGGTGGCTGCAGTGATGGGCTGCTACACGTCGGCATCCCGAAAAGCCGTGCTGCCGGTATTCGAGAAGGAAAAGGGACTCCTGTACTACCCGACCTATTACGAAGGTCTCGAGATATCGCCGAACATCATGTATACCGCCCAGGAAGCGACCCAGTCGGTGATCGCTGCCATGGAATGGCTGTACAAGAACAAGGGCAAGTCTTTCTACATGATTGGCTCGGATTACATCTGGCCCCGGACTACGATCAAAATCGCCAAGGCCACGCTGGCGCGTCTCGGCGGCAAGCTGGTCGGTGAAGGCTACTACCCGCTGGGACACATCGAGTTCTCTTCCGAGATCAACAAGATCAAAGCCTCCAAGCCCGACGTCGTCCTCAACTGCGTCGTGGGGGGCAGCAACGTTGCATTCTTCAAGCAACTGACTGCTGCCGGCATCACCGGAAAGAACCAGACGGTTCTATCACTGGCGGTGTCCGAAGAAGAGGTGTCGGGGATTGGTCCGGACAATACCGAGGGGACTCTGACCTGCATGGGTTATTTCCAGAGTTTGAAAAATCCGGCAAACGAAAAGTTCGTCAAGGCATTCAAGGCCAAGTACGGGGCAAACCGCGTCGTAGGCGACACCCTGGAGTGCGGCTATATTCAGGTGTACCTGTGGAAGATGGCGGCCGAGAAAGCCAAGAGTTTCGAGGTGGAGAAAGTGGTCGCCGCATCTTCCGAATTGGCGATCGATGCGCCGGAAGGAAAGGTCAAATTCCACAAGTCCAATCACCATTTGTGGAAGCATGCACGCATCGGCACTTTCCGAAGGGATGGCCAGGTGGACATGATTTACGAATCTCCGTTGATCGAACCGAATCCTTTCCCGAAGCTGTAACGATAGTTGGTGTCTTGCACCGGGACACGGTCCCGAAGGGGCCGCGGAAATCATTTTTCCGCGGCCTCCCCCGCAACGCGCCGCATTCAAGTGCATGGAGTTGATCGGTTGAATTACGGGCGGACTGTCATATGACTCTGGATATGCTCGCCATGCAAGCGTTCACGGGGCTGAGTATCTTTACCATCCTCATGCTCATGGCGCTGGGTCTCGCCATCGTCTTCGGCCTGATGGGTGTTATCAACATGGCTCATGGCGAGTTGATGGCGATGGGGGCATATTGCAGTTACGCAACCGCTTATTTTTTTCAGCATTACCTGCCAGGGTGGATGGACGCCTACATCTTCGTGGGCATCGCGCTCGCGTTCATCGTCACCAGTTCATTCGGATATCTGCTGGAGCGCGGACTGATCCGGTTTCTGTATCAGCGTCCGCTTGACACACTACTGGCGACCTGGGGCATCAGTCTTATTCTCCAGCAATGCTATCGCCAATTCATTAATCCGAGAGAGGTCGAAGTGCCCACCGTGTCCTGGCTTCGGGGCGCGTGGCAGGTGACTGAAGGTGTTTCGCTGCCGTTATCGCGGATTTTCATCATCTGCCTGGCAATCGTCACGGCGGTACTGGTTTACCTGCTTCTGTACCGTACGCGTTCGGGGATTCTGATTCGAGCCGTGACGCAGAACCGTTCCATGGCCGGTGCCGCCGGGATCAATACCAAGCACGTCGACGCGTACACCTTTGCCCTGGGATGCGGCCTTGCAGGCATCGCGGGCAGTTCCTTTACGATGCTGGCCTCGACCGGGCCGACGACGGGTCAGCAGTATATCGTCGATACCTTCATTGTCGTCGTATTCGGCGGCGTGGAGAGCCTGATCGGAACGGTTGCCTCGGCGTTCATAATCGGGCAGTTGCAGTCCTGGTTCGAATTTGGAATGAGCGGGTCAATGGCACGCGCGAGCATTCTGGTTCTGGTCATCGTGGTTCTGTATTTTCGGCCTAACGGCCTGTTCGCAACGAAGGTAAGGAGATGACGGCCGATGGCGTTCCGCTCGAACGTGCGGGCGAGGCTGCTGCCGCGGATCTGCACGACCGCGGAGTTTGGATCGGAAGAGCCGGCTTGGCGATTCTTGCCGTGTTCTTGTTCGCAGTGCTGCCCTTCACGCTGGATGTTTTCCGCATCGGATTGGCTGCAAAGTATCTCAGCCTGGCGTTCTGTGCGGTAGGTCTCGTTCTGATATGGGGTTATGGCGGAATCCTGAGTCTCGGGCAGGGAGTCTTCTTCGGCCTGGGAAGCTACATGATGGCCATGTTCCTCAAGCTGGAGTCGACCTCTGCAGACAGTTCGGCCCAGGCTTTGTCCTCCTTTTTCGGATCCAACCTCCCAGACTTCATGGTCTGGAACAGTGTCGAAACGTTGCCCTGGTGGTGGGAACCGTTTCATTACGTCTGGTTCACCATTCCGGCCATCCTGCTGCTTCCGCCTTTGCTGGCGTTCGGTTTCGGCTACGCGATTTTTCGCAAACGAGTCGGCGGCGTGTACTTTTCCATTATCACGCTTTCGCTGTCCGCGATCATGTCCATCATGATCATCGGTCAGCAGGGCGTCACCGGCGGCGTCAACGGCATCAACGATTTCCGTACCTTCATGGGGATCGATCTGAATACCGACGAAGCGAAGTGGGCGATGTATTTCATCACCTGTGCGCTTCTTCTAATGTGCGTTGTTGCCGGGAGCTTCATTCTGAAAAGCCGCCTGGGCAAGGTCCTGGTTGCGATCAGAGATCGCGAGGACCGGGTGAGATTCTCCGGGTATGACCCCGCGTTGTTCAAGGCATTCATTTTTGCCGTTGCGGCATTCTTCTCCTCTCTTGGCGGCGCGATGTTTACGATCCAGGTCGGCCTGGCTTCGCCTTCGCTGGTCAGCATCGTGCCATCGGTGGAAATGGTGATCTATGCTGCCGTCGGCGGTCGGCTTTCCCTTATCGGTGCCGTGTATGGCGCGGTGCTGGTGGGCGCGGCCAAGACCTTGTTTTCCGAGAATTTCGTTGAATACTGGATGTATTTCATCGGAGGCCTGTTTGTTTTCGTTGTGATGTTCCTGCCTCATGGCCTGGCCGGATTGCTGGAGCGAATTCGCGGCTACCGGACAATCCTGCCAAAGCCGTTCAAGTCGCCTGATGTCGAACGCGGCGGGGCCGGAAAATGAGCGAACTGATCCTTTCGATTGAGGATTTGAGCGTATCGTTTGACGGATTCAAGGTCGTGGATAATCTGGTGTTTTATGTCGAGAAAGACGAATTGAGATGTGTGATCGGCCCAAACGGTGCAGGCAAGACCACGCTGCTCGACATGATCTGCGGAAAGACCAAGCCATCCAACGGTAGAATCCGGTTCAAGGACTACGAGCTGACGCAAATGATCGAATATCAGATTACACGCGTCGGCGTTGGCAGGAAATTTCAGAATCCATCCGTGTACGAAGATCTTACCGTGTTCGAGAACCTGGAAATTTCGTATCCAAGAAAACGCGGAATTCTCGGCTCGCTGTTCTTCAAGCGCGACGACGAACTGATCGGCAAGATCGACACGGTCGCCAATCAGATTTTTCTTCACGAAGTATTGCGCCACAAGGCCGCGCAGCTCAGCCACGGACAGAAACAGTGGTTGGAAATCGGGATGCTGCTGATGCAAGACCCCGAACTTCTGCTGCTCGACGAGCCGGTGGCGGGGATGAGCCCCAAGGAAAGGGAGCAAACGGCAGAGCTTCTGAACGGAATCTCGAAGGGAAGGTCCATCGTCGTAATTGAGCATGACATGGCATTTGTGCGCATGATCGCGCACAAGGTCACGGTATTGCATCAGGGCCGTCTTCTGGCCGAAGGCAGCATGGACGAAGTGCAGAATGACGAACGGGTCAAGGAAGTTTACTTAGGCCACTGACTGGAGAGGGGCAGAGGTGCTCAGCGTAACCGGGCTAAACGTCTACTATGGGGAGAGCCACGTAGTGAGAGACGTATCCTTCGAGCTGAAGGCCGCAGAGACCGTTGCCATCATGGGCCGCAATGGAATGGGCAAGACTACATTGCTCAAGTCCCTGATCGGGATTCTGCGTTCTCGCGGCGGAAAGATCGTCCTGAATGGCCGGGACATCACCAACGCGGAGAGTTTCGACCGGGTGGCGGCCGGAATGGGTTACGTTCCGCAAGGGCGCATGATATTTCCCTACCTTACGGTGGAGGAAAACATCCTGGCGGGAATGCAAACTTCCGTGAGCAAGGAAATTCCCGAGTACGTGTATTCCGTGTTTCCCGTCTTGCAGGAAATGCGCATGCGACGCGCAGGGAACCTTTCAGGAGGACAACAGCAGCAACTCGCTATTGCGAGGGCACTCGTAAGCAATCCGAAAGTACTGGTTCTCGACGAGCCGACCGAAGGCATTCAGCCGTCCATCATCAAGGAAATAGCGAAGGCGCTGAACAAGCTCAAGGCGGACCGCAATTTTTCGTTGCTGGTGTCCGAACAGGTGCTGGGTTTCGCGAAGGAAATCGCGGATCGTTTTCTGATCATCGAGAGTGGGCACTTCGTATACGAGGGATTCAAGGACAACCTGGATACAAAAAGCGTTCACGCGTATTTGACGATTTGAAGGGTTCAGGACCGGTCTGCAATAGCAAGATCTTTTTCGCATCCGGCATTGCTGGTCCGAATGCCGGCGGCGACCAGAGGGCAGCTCAAGGGCGAGCGTGTGATTAACGAGCGACGTAAAGGAGAAGGAAAATGCTACACGGAGACATTTCGAGCAGTAAGGACACCGTTGGAGTTGCCGTTGTCAATTACAAGATGCCGCGCCTCCATACGAAAAAGGAAGTGCTGGAAAACGCCAGGAAGATCGGGGAAATGATCAAGGGCATGAAAGTCGGTCTGCCCGGCATGGACCTGGTGATCTTTCCGGAGTACAGCACTCACGGGATCATGTACGACAGCAAGGAGATGTACGACACCGCTTCGAGCTGTCCGGGTGAGGAAACCGAGATCTTCGCAGCCGCCTGCCGCGCGGCCAAGGTCTGGGGCGTGTTCTCGCTGACCGGCGAAAAGCACGAGGAGCATCCGAACAAGGCGCCCTACAACACGTTGATCCTGATGAACGACAAGGGCGAGGTTGTGCAGAAGTATCGCAAGATCATGCCCTGGGTTCCGATCGAAGGCTGGTACCCGGGCAATTGCACTTACGTTTCCGAGGGCCCGAAAGGGCCTGAAGGTGTCGCTGATCATCTGCGACGACGGCAACTACCCGGAAATCTGGCGCGACTGCGCGATGAAGGGTGCGGAACTGATCGTGCGCTGCCAGGGGTACATGTACCCTGCCAAGGACCAGCAGGTGATCATGGCCAAGGCCATGGCCTGGGCCAACAATGTCTACGTTGCCGTGGCGAACGCCGCCGGCTTCGACGGCGTGTATTCCTACTTCGGCCACTCCGCGATCATCGGCTTCGATGGACGCACGCTCGGCGAATGCGGCGAAGAAGACTACGGCATCCAGTACGCGGCGCTCTCCAAGAGCCTGATCCGTGATGCGCGCAAGAACATGCAATCGGAGAACCACTTGTTCAAGCTGTTGCACCGCGGATACACCGGCCTGATCAATTCCCGCGAGGGTGACAAGGGTGTCGCGGCCTGCCCCTACGACTTCTACAAGAAGTGGATCACCGATCCGGACGCCACTCGCGAGATGGTGGAGGCGATCACCCGTACCACCGTCGGCACCGACGAGGCGCCGATCCCGGGCATTCCCAACAAGAAGGAACCGGCACACCGCTGAGGCGGCAGCAACGGGACGGAAGGCGGCGTTTGCGCCGTCCGGTTTTCCGCGGGTGAGTATCCATGCTGAAACTCGAAAGCATCGTCGGCGCGGCGACGGATGCGCATATCGCCGACCGGCTTCACCATCTCGGTCATGCACGGCAAGGTCGAGTATCTGTCGTTGTCCAGGAGGACACGCAGCGCCACCGATGCGCGCCTCTACGGATGCAGGAACGGAATGCGCGGTCGTGCTCGATCGCGCCCAGCAGTTGTTCAACGGCGCGGTGCTGATGCTGACCGACGAGCGGGCAGTGGTCGTGCGATGCGCGAAACCGAGTGGCTGACACTTGCGCCGCGCGATACGGCGTCTGCGCTCGAGACTCGGCTATTTCGCGGGCAACATGCATTGGGCCGTGCGCTTCGAAGGCGCGTGGCTGCGCATCGCGTTGCAGGGACCGGCCGAACGTTATCTGGAACGGCTTGCAGCCGTTCATCTCCGACGGCAGGGCGAGGCAGATCGGCAATGCCTGAATCTCACAGCCTGCTGGGCGCGCTGCAGTACGCCGACAGTTTTTTCCCCAGCGGCAGCATGCGTTTTCCTGGGGACTGGAAACCTTGCGCACCGATCGGAAATCGTAGTTCGGCGGAGCCAGTCGCGAAATTCGTCGAAGGCCAGCTTGTCCATCGCTGGGCCAGCTTGCGATGCGCCCGTGCTCGTTGCCGCGTTTCGCGCGGAGGCGACAAGTTCGATCGCCTCGCGGACCTCGACGACTCGTTGGAAGCGATGACTCTGGCTACCGAATTGCGCGAAGGCTCGCGCCGCGCCGGCGCATCGCTGCTGAAAGTGCACGCGGGCCTTGGTACGCCGGGGGCCGCCGAGTATCGCCAGAGCGCATCGCGGCACGCGCGTGCGCGCGGACATCTCCCGGTCGTGCAGGGCATTGTTGTGGAATGCGACCGGACTCTCCGAGGAAGACCTGTCGCGCCGTGTCCGCGCACACGCTTGTGTACCGGCATCGTCGGCGCCGCGTTGCGCCTCGGCATGATCGGCCATCTCGATGCCCAGAAAATATTGCTGCAGGTAAGGCCGGTGCTGGTGGAACTGCTGCGAGCTGCCAGCCGGGCATGCCGAGGAGTTGTATGCCTACACGCCGCACGCCGAGATCGCCGCCATGCGGCATGAAGTCCAGGACTCACGACTGTTCGCCAACTAGATATTTGCCACCACAGAGGCACAGAGGGCACAGAGGAAATCGAAACGAATGAACGAAATCAAGGGAACGATATTTGGCGATGCTGCCCACCAGTGAGGCATTGCTTTGGGACAAACAGCCGGTACTTCTTGTCGTCGGCGCACTCTCTGTGATCTCTGCGGTCAACTGGGCAAATAGGTACCTTATGCTTGTTGACCCCGACAGAACTGGAACGGCTGACGATCTACACCGCCGCGGAGCTGGCGAGGAAGCGGCGGGCGAAGGGGCTCAAGCTCAACTACCCGGAAGCCACCGCGATCATCGCCGACGAGATTCTGGAAGGCGCGCGCGAAGGCCGTTCGGTGGCGGATCTGATCGGCTACGGCTCGACGATCCTGAACATGGGATGACGTCATGCCGGGCGTGTCCGACCTGATGCCGGTGTTGCAGGTCGAGGCGACCTTTCCGGACGGCACCAAGCTCGTGACCGTGCACGATCCGATCCGTCCCGGCAAACAGAAGAAGGACTCCATGGCGGTCGTGCCTGGCGAAATCGTCACGCCCGGAAGGCGACATCGAGCTCAACGCGGGCCGCAGGAAAGCGACCGTCAAGGCGGTGAACACAGGCGACCGTCCGATCCAGATCGGCAGCCACTATCACTTCTTCGAAGCGAACAAGGCGCTGGACTTCGACCGCGCCGCATCGTTTGGCATGCACCTCGACATTCCCGCAGGTACCGCCGTGCGCTTCGAGCCCGGCGAAGCGAAGCAGGTCACGCTCGCCGCGTTCGGCGGCAGCGGAGAGATCTTCGGATTGAATAATCTTACGGATGGAACGACGAAGGGGGAGAAGAGCAAAGCAGACGCCTTGGCAGAAAGCAAAGGCGCAGGGATTCAAGGGAGCATGAACGTAGGAACGACGACTGAGTAAGCTGAAACGCGGTGCTCAGTATGCTGCTGATACCCCTTGAGGCGCGCCGAGCAGCTCGACTCGATGAGGGGAAGTCGACGAGGACTGTTCGAGTCCCGCAGGAGGCACGTGTGTGCAGCCTCGCCAGGTCGAGTTCCGCAGTCGCCTCGTCGAGGCAGGCAGCACAGGGGCACCCCTGACACGGGGCGCGACACCAGGGGCGGCCTTCTTTCGGTCACTTTCTTGGCCGCGCAAGAAAGGAACTAGCCGCCGGGCTACCCCCGGCACGGATTACGTACGCACGAACTAACGAGTTTACGACAGGAACAGACCGCTATGGCAAAAATGACCCGCCGCGAATACGCCGCGATGTACGGCCCGACGAAAGGCGATGCCGTGCGTCTCGGCGACACCTCGCTGCTCGCCGAGATCGAGCACGACTACGCGGTGCCCGGCGACGAATGCCTGCACGGCGGCGGCAAGACGTTGCGCGACGGCATGGGCCTGAAATCGGGCTACACGGCCGCGCAGGGTTCGCTCGACATGCTGATCTGCAATGCCACGATCATCGATCCCGTGCTCGGCATCGTCAAGGGCGACATCGGCATCAAGGACGGCAAGATCGTCGCCATCGGCAAGGCCGGCAATCCGGAAGTGATGGACGGCGTGCATCCGAAGCTGGTGTGCGGCGTGGCGACCACGGTGCGCGATGCCGAGGGCCTGATCGCGACGCCCGGCGGGCATCGACGTGCACGTGCACTTCGACTCGGCTCAGCTCTGCGAGCACGCGATCTCCTCCGGACTCACGACCATGATCGGCGGCTCGCTCGGGCCGATCACCGTGGGCATCGACTGCGGCGGTGAATGGAATGTCGGCAAGATGTTGCAGGCCTCCGAAGCCTGGCCGATCAATTTCGGCTTTCTCGGCCGCGGCAATACGTCCAAACCGGAATCGCTCGAGGAGCAGCTGCGCGGCGGTTGCCTCGGGACTGAAGATCCACGAAGACTGGGGCGCCATGCCGGCGGTGATCGATACCTGCCTGTCGGTGGCCGACGAACTCGATTTCCAGGTGCAACTGCATACCGACACGCTGAACGAATCCGGCTTCCTCGAAGATACGCTCGCCGCGATCAAGGGCCGCACCATCCATATGTACCACACCGAAGGCGCCGGCGGCGGCCATGCGCCGGACATCATCGCGGTGGCGGGAAAGATGAACTGCCTGCCGTCGTCGACCAATCCGACCAATCCCTACACCGTGAACACGTTCGACGAACACCTCGACATGATCATGGTGTGCCATCACCTGAATCCGTCGGTACCGGAGGACGTCGCCTTTGCCGAGTCGCGCATTCGCGCGCAGACCATCGCGGCGGAAGATGTGCTGCACGACATCGGCGCGATCTCGATGCTCGGTTCCGACAGCCAGGGCATGGGGCGCATCAACGAAGTCATCGCCCGCACCTGGCAGCTCGCCTCGAAGATGAAGGACCAGCGCGGCCGGCTGCCGGAAGAGAAAACCAGGCTCGGCGACAACGAACGCATCAAGCGCTACATCGCCAAGTACACCATCAATGCCGCGAAGACATTCGGCATCGACCAGTACATCGGTTCGCTGGAAGATGGCAAGATCGCCGACATCGTACTGTGGCGTCCCGGCTTCTTCGGCATCAAGCCGGAACTGGTGGTCAAGGGCGGCTTCATCGCCTGGGGCGCGATGGGCGATTCGGCCGCATCGCTGATGACCTGCGAACCGCTGATCATGCGTCCGCAGTGGGGCGCGTTCGGCGAAGCGAAGAAGGCGTTGTCGGTCAACTTCGTCAATCATCTCGCGGTGGAAGCCGGCACCCAGGGCAAGCTCGGCATGACCAAGGCGCTGCTGCCGGCACGTCGGCACGCGCAAGCTCAACAAATCGCACATGCTGCACAACGATGCCTGCCCGAACATCACCGTGAATCCGCAGACCTTCGACGTCATGATCGACGGCAAGGTGATTACCTGCGAACCGGCGAAGGTGGTTCCGCTCGCGTCAGCGCTATATGATGCGCTGACGCGCGAGTGACGAGATGGCGAGGTGACTGAGGGGCGAGGGCGTATAAGGCGTAAAGCAATTTCTGCAACTCACTCAGTCCTCGCCCCTAGTCACCTGCGCGCAGCCGACGCTACACAAGGAGGAACACGATGAACACCGTCACTCCAGGTTTCAGCGGCAACGCGGAAGCCGCGCGGCATCCCGGCGCCGCCCGCGTCGGCATTGGCGGGCCGGTCGGTTCGGGCAAGACGCGCCTGCTGGAGCAACTCATTCCGCGCTTCATCTCCGCGCGGCACCAACCTCGCGGTCATCACCAACGACCTCGCGACCAAGGAAGACGCGGAGCGCGTGCGCCGCAGCGGACTGATCGACCCGGCACGCGTGCTGGCCGTGGAGACCGGCGCCTGCCCGCATACGGCCATTCGCGAAGATCCGACGATGAACATCCAGGCGGCCGACGAACTGGATGAGAAGTACGGCAAGCTGGATCTGATCCTGATCGAATCCGGCGGGGACAATCTCGCCTCGACGTTTTCGCTGGACCTGGTGGACTACTGGATCTTCGTGATCGATGTCGCCGGCGGCGACGACATTCCGCGCAAGCGCGGTCTTGGTGTGATCCAGTGCGATCTGCTGGTGATCAACAAGACCGACCTCGCGCAATACGTGAATGTCGACCTCGATCGCATGGTGCGCGAAGCCGACCAGGTGCGCGGCGGCCGGCCGGTGCTCGCTGACCAACTGCGCGAAGGGCGACGGCATCGACGCGGTCGTCGAAGCCATTTCCCGCCAGGTGTTGTTCGACCGGTGAATCCTCTCGACGCGATCCGGCGCGCGCTGGCGCCTCCGCGACCGCAAACGGCGCAGGCGGAGCTGGAGTTTGCGTGCGACGCGAACGGGGCAGACCTATGTGCATCGCCAGCGCGTCGGCTATCCCTTTCACGTCGGCAGGAGCCTGAAGATGCCCGGCGATCCGCCCGGCATGCCCACGGTGTACCTGCAATGCTGCTTCGGGCGGCATCTTCGAAGGCGACGACTCTGCGGCTGCGTATCGCCGCAGGCGAAGGTGCCGCTGCGCACGTCGCGTCGGCGCGCTTCCACCGTCGTGCACAGCATGGCGTCGCAGGCCGCGAGCCAGCGGGTCGAGCTCCATGCACAGGCTGGGTCGTTTCTCGAGTATCTGCCCGATCCCGTCATCCTGTTTCCGCGCGCGAAGCTGGACGAGCGGAGTGCGGGTGAGAGTGCATCCGGGTGCGACGGTCATCCTCGGCGATTCAGTCTTGCTGCACGATCCGAAGGGCGGCGACGGACGGTTCGACTGGCTGCGATCCGAAACCCGTATCGAGGATGCCATGGGAAAGCTGTCTGGTTCGCGATCGCTTCCTGATCGAAGGTGTTCAGCTGGGGCGCGGACTGGCCGGCATCACCGGAAGCTGGACGGCGCAGGGCAGCCTGTTCGTCGTGACCTCCGCCAAACCGCCGGCCGAACTCGTCGCCGCGATGCGCGCTGCGCTGGAGTCGACCGGCGTCTATGCCGGAGCAACGATTCTGCCCAAACCAAAGCGGCGCGTGGACGCGTATCCTTGCAACCGATGCCGCCGCGCTGAAGGCGGCCCTGTTTTGCGCATGGACGGCCGTTCGCGAGACACTGACCGGTGCGGCACCGATGCCAGCGAAGGAAATGAAACCATGAATCCGCAGGACTACCGACAACCTGACTCCCGCCGACGGCATCGTCCGCCAATACACGATCGACGTCGAGCCGTACTACCGCGCCGTCGCCGATGAGGTGCAGTTGTTCGAAGCGGCGTACGCCGTGCGCATGCCGATGATGCTCAAGGGCCCGACCGGTTGCGGCAAGACCCGCTTCGTCGAGTACATGGCGTGGAAGCTCGGCAAGCCGCTGATCACCCTGGCCTGCAACGAGGACATGACCGCCTCCGATCTGGTCGGACGCTACTTGCTCGATGCCGACGGCACGCGCTGGCAGGACGGACCGCTGACGCTGGCCGTGCGCTATGGCGCGATCTGCTATCTCGATGAAGTCGTCGAGGCGCGCCAGGACACCACGGTCGTGATCCACCCGCTGACCGACGCGCGCCGCGTGCTGCCGCTGGAAAAGAAGAACGAGCTGGTGCACGCGCATCCGGATTTCCAGCTGGTGATTTCCTACAATCCCGGCTACCAGAGCATCCTCAAGGACCTGAAGCAGTCGACCAAGCAGCGCTTCGGCGCGCTCGACTTCGGCTATCCGGTGCGCGACGATCGAGATCGAGATCGTCAGCCACGAATCCGGTATCGGCCCGGAAACCGCCGGCCAAGCTGGTGACGATCGCCGAGCGCGCGCGCAACCTCAAAGGCCACGGACTGGAAGAGGGCATCTCCACGCGCATGCTGATCTACGCCGGCTCGCTGATCGGCCAGGGCGTGGAGCCGGTCGCGGCCTGCCATGTCTCGCTGATCAGGCCGATCACCGACGACGCCGATATCCGCGACGCCCTCGGCGCCACCATCCGCGCTTGCTTCTTGAACTCTTCAGAGCCAAGAGCGTTGACGCAGAGGGCGCAGAGGAAAAACAAGAGAGGTCGCAAAGGAAATGCAGCAGATGGAGAAATCGGTATGATTGCACGCGAGCGTCTGCAGACTGAACGTTGCCTCGTCGACTTGCTGCGAAGAACAACATGATGGACTCATTTCCTGTTCTTCCACTCGTTTCGTTCTTGTCTTCCTCTGCGTTCTCTCCGCTTTTCCTCTGCGCCCTCTGCGTCAACGCTCTTGATGTAGAATAGTATGGCGAAGCTGGACGAGTACAGCGAGATCTGCTTGAGGCGCTCGGGCCGCACGCGCGGGAGTTGCTGCAGTCGAGCTGGCTCGAAGCGAGTCGCTCGTTCACGGCAGAAGGGCCTGACCCGTTATCTCGAAGGCGCACGCGAGATTGCGACCGCGGGATTGGGCTGGAGCGTGGTGCTGGCCTACCTGCGCGAAACACCGGCAGTCGCGCGGGAAGTCGGTGAAGATGCCGGCATTCGGAGCGATCGACGCGGCGCTTGCCGTTTACGCCCATACCGATGCGCGCACCGCCGAGCAGGTTTTCTCCACCGGCAACATCGCGGCGCGCCGGCATGCACGATGCCGCGCTCTATGGCGCCTATCTGGAATTCCTTGCGCGAGCTCGCGAGCCTGGCGCCCGTGGGCGTCACGCCGATCCTGCAGCGCCTCGATCAGTCTGCTCGAACAACTGACCTTGGACGGCTTGCGGCGCTGGGCCCTGCTCGGCGTGCAGTCGCACATGCGCGACCCGAACGCACAGGCCCGCTATTTCACGCTCGACAGCGAAGAAGGCCGCCAGCTGTTGCAGGCGGAAGGCGACCAGACCGTGTTCCCCGACGTCGAGCGCCGCCTGTCGCTTTACCTGCGCGCGCTTGTGGGGACGCAACATCAAGCTGCGGCCGGTGATCCATACCAAGGGTGCGAGCTGCCGGGCGGCGCTCCACCATCGACGGATGGACGATCCGGATGCCGCAGTCCTATCGCGGCTTTGCCGGGCAATCGGGCTTGCGCTGTATCGCGCCGCCGCCGCGCACGCGTCGGCTCACATCGTCTTTACCACGCAGCGTTTCCCGGTCGGCAGCCTCAAGCCGCTGCAGGTCGCGCTGGTTTCGCTGATCGAGGACGCGCGCGTCGAGCAACTGGCGATGCGCGAGTTTCCCGGGCTGCGGAATCTGTGGAAGACCTTCCATGTCGCCCAGCCAGGCGGGGCCGTAACCTCGGGTTCGTTGATGGCGCGCCTGGCACGCGCGCTGATCGACGAAGACTATCGACGACGACAATCCGTGGGTGGTCGAAAGGCCGCCGCCTGTTCTTCGAGCAGACGGATTACTGGCAAGAGCAATCCATCAGCCGCGCGCTCGGCGGACTGCTCGGCAACGACATGGGCCAGATGCGGGTGCAGTTCAACTTCAAGACCTACGTGGTCGAGCCGGCTTACCGCGACGACAACCAGGGCATCTGGGATTTCGGCGACATGGGCGAGCCATCGCCGGACGACGATGATGTCGTGATGCAGGGCGCGCGGCTGGCCGATGACGACTCGAACACAGGAGCAGAACGAGGGCGACGAAGGAGCGGAACCAGCCGCCACGCGAGGAGGAGCAGGTCAAGCTGACCGCCCCTTCGAAGCAGGACGAAGCCATCAAGGAAGAACCGCTGTCGCCGCCGATCCGCTACGACGAATGGGACTACGTGATCGGCCGCGAGCGGCCGTCGTGGTGCACGCTGCTGGAAAAGCCGGCGCCCGAAGGCGATCCGCACGCAGATCGAGGAAATCCTCGAGCGCAACGAGGACCTGGTCAACCGCGTGAAATACCTGGTGAGGGCGGTCCAGGTGCAGCGCCCGATCAGGCTGAAGAAACGGCTGGAAGGCGACCGGCTCGACCTCGATGCCTGCATCAACGCCACCATCGATCTGCGCACCGGGATTGCGCCGGATCCGCGCGTGCATGCGATACTCGGCAGGCAGCAACGCGACCTGTCGGTGCTGGTCCTGCTCGATCTGTCGCAATCGACCAACGATATGATCAGCAACGACTCGACGACGGTATTGAATCTGGCGCGCGAAGCGACCGTGCTGCTGGCCGACGCGATGGCGCGCATCGGCGACAGCTTTGCGATCCACGGCTTTTCGTCGAACGGCCGCCACGATGTCGGTTACTACCGCTTCAAGGATTTCGACCGGCCTTACGGCGAGCTTTCGAAAGCCCGCCTTGCCGGCATGACCGGACAACTCTCGACGCGCATGGGCACGGCGTTGCGCCACGCGGGTTCTTTCCTGCAGGATCGCCGCGCGCACAAGAAACTGATCCTGCTCGTCACCGACGGCGAACCGTCCGACATCGACGTGCACGATGCGCAATATCTGGTGTTCGACGCCAAAAAGGCCGTGGAGGAGAACAATCGCCACGGCATCTTCACCTACTGCATGAGCCTCGACCCGAAGGCCGATCGCTACGTCTCGCGCATCTTCGGCATGCGCAACTACATGGTCCTCGACCATATCCGGCGCCTGCCGGAGAAGTTGCCGATGCTGTACATGCGGGTGACGAACTAAAGAACCACAGGGGGGATGCCGCCTATGCCACTCCGTCGCCTGCTCGTAAGCATAGGCAACCCGCAGCGCCATGTCCTCACAGAATGGCTTCGCATAAATCATCAGGCCTATCGGCAGGCCGCCGGACGTGAAGCCGCAGGGCACGGAGACGCCGCAGAGGTTGAGGATGTTTCCGATGCCGGTGTTGCGGTGAAATCTCATGTTGTGGTCGAGATAGGCTTCGGGGCTGGCATCGATCGCCGCGAGCGGCCGGGCAGGCACCATTGTGGTCGGGACAATCAGGGCGTCGATTTCACCAAGGGTTGCCCGGACCCGCTCACGCAATTCAGCATAGCGTCGCAGCAGGATGAAGTAGTCGGGGGCGGATAGCGCGCGCCCGGTGAGCATGCGTGGTCCGATCACTGGATCGAGCTCATCGAGGTGTTTGTCGAGCAGATCGCGATTCGCCACGCACCCTTCGGCGGGAATCAGGAGGCCGCGGTTCTTTTCTGCCCATGCTGCCGCTGCTTCGGGCACCGTGACGCCCGCAAGCTGCGCACCGAGCGAGCTGAATACCTTGCCCGCTTCCCGGACGGCCTTCTCTACCTCAGGGTCGAGGTCATCGAAGAAAATTGTTTCGCCGAATGCAATCCGCAGGCCTTTTACGCCATCCTTCAGTTCCCGCAACGTATCGTGCGATGCCACGCCCGCAGTGGACTCGTCCTTGGTATCGGTTCCCTGCATCGCCTGATAGACGAGCGCCGCGTCTTCGACCGATCTCGTGATGGGCCCCACGCTGTCGAGCGTCCAGGACAGCGGGTACACCCCGGCGCGACTGATCCTTCCCACCGTCGTTTTCAATCCCACGATTCCGCACAGGGCCGCGGGCACTCGAACCGATCCGCCCGTGTCCGTGCCGAGCGCAAATGGCACCAGGCCGGATGCAACAGCGACAGCGCTGCCGCTGGATGATCCGCCGGGTGCGTGCGGGACCTCATGCCAGGGGTTATGCGGCGTGCCGTGATCATGATTGATCCCGGCGGCGCCATAAGCAAATTGCACCGTGTGCGTCTTGCCCATGAGAACCATCCCTGCGGCATTGAGCTTGCGGACTACTGTGCTGTCTTCCCTGGCGACGTTATTCTCGAGCAGATGAGAACCGGCGGTTGTCGGGACGCCTTTCACGTCGAACAGATCTTTGGCAGCGTACGGGATGCCATGAAGGGGTCCCAGACTAGCGCCATTCTTCAATGCCATTTCTGCAGCCCGGGCTTGCGCCCGTGCATGTTCCGGCATGACGCGGATAAACGAATGGAGTTGCCCGTCGAACTTTTCGATCCTGCCGAGGAGTTCTTCGACAACCTTTACTGGACTGAGTTGGCCGCTACCGATGCGGCCAGCCAGCCTGGCAATTGACTCAAATGCAAGTTCGGCGTCGGACATGGTCATCCTTGTTGGAAATTGGACCGCACCGTACCATGCGTCCGCACGGCTATTCAAGGCGGCATTGCTCCGCTGTACCTCCGCGCAAGGTTCTTACACGGACAATAGCGGAGCAATGACGCGCTACCCGCAAACGGGCGACTCCGTCGCTAACGAGTCCGCGCGTCGGGCTTCGGGGGAGGGATTGTAAATGGCTGAAATCCATGAGGGGGGATGTCTCTGCGGAGCGGTCCGGTACCGGACCACGGGACAGCCTGTGCGCACCACTGTCTGCCATTGCACGTTCTGCCAGCGCCGCACGGGTAGTGCCTTCGCCGTGATCGTATATTTCAAGGAAAAAGATGTCGAATTCACCGCGGGAAACCCGACCCGTTTCGAGCACCGGTCCGACGAAAGCGGCAGATGGTTGCGTATCGAGTTCTGTCCGCGCTGCGGCACCACGGTCGCGCATTCGGCCGAGGTCTTTCCCGGCGTACGTGCCATCGCCGGCGGGACATTCGACGAGCGCGCCTGGTTCACGATAGAGCGCCATGCGTGGACGCGATCGGCTTGTCCGTGGATCGTTGTGCCGGAAGGGGTCGAGGTATTCCCGAAGAGTTCGGTGGCCTCGGTTCAGAAGGCGCCGTAAAGCAATTTCGTTCCACTGACGGAAAGGAAAAAACACAATGGCGGGGCTAGATAAAGCGCAACCGGTAATCGGCCTTTCAGCCGGAAAGGTGGAACTGCGCCGTTCCCTGTCGCTTCCTCTCATCACCTTCTATGGCCTCGGCACCATCCTCGGGGCGGGCATCTATGTGCTGGTGGGCAAGGTGGCGGGTGTTTCCGGGATGTATGCGCCGATTTCGTTCGCCCTGGCCGCAGTGATCGCCGGTTTGTCGGCGTTCACCTACATGGAGTTGTGTTCGCGCCATCCGCTTGCCGGGGGCGCCGCGGTGTATACGCAGCAGGGATTCGGCCTGCGCTGGCTGTCTATCCTGGTCGGATTCCTGATCATACTGTCCGGGCTGGTTTCCGCCGCAACGATCTCAAAAGGTTTTGTCGGCTACTTCCGGGTTTTCGTGGAGTTGCCGGATGTGCTGATCATCGTGGGAGTGGTCGTTGCCCTGGCACTGCTCGCGGCCTGGGGAATCGCGCAGTCCGTCGCCGCAGCAGCGGTCGCGACCGTGATCGAGGTCGGGGGGCTCATCCTCATTATCGTCGTGGCTTCGGCATCCTTTGCGACGCTGCCCGAACGGCTGCCCGAGCTGATCCCACCCATGGAGCTGGTGGCCTGGGAAGGCATCTTTCTCGGCGGTTTTCTCGCCTTCTACGCCTTCATCGGTTTCGAGGACATGGCCAACGTGGCCGAGGAAGTCAAAGACCCGATACGCAATATGCCGCGCGCGATCCTGCTCGCGATCGCAGTATCCACTGTGCTCTATATCGCGGTATCGCTGGCGGCAGTCCTTGCCCTGCCGCTGGACGAGCTGTCTGCCAGCCGGGCGCCGCTTGCGCTGATGTTCGAGCGGGCAACCGGCGCCCGCCCTGAAGTGATGGCGTTGATCAGCCTGTTCGCGGTGATCAACGGCGCGCTGATCCAGATCATCATGGCGGCGCGGATGCTGTACGGGATGAGCCGCGAGGGCTGGCTGCCGAAGGGAATCGGCGAAGTGAACCCGCGCACGCAAACACCGATCCTCGCCACGGCACTGGTCTCGGCTGTGGTGCTTGTTCTGGCCCTGGCCCTGCCGCTCGTGACCCTGGCCAAGATCACGAGTTTCGCGGTGCTGGCGGTCTTCGCGCTGCTCGGCCTGGCGCTGGCCCGGATGAAACGCGCCGGTCCCCCCGCGCCCGGCGTCTATACCGTGCCTCTCTGGGTGCCCTACGCGAACACGGTCGCGGCAATTTCGCTGCTTGGCCTTCAGGTCTATGACATGTTGCGCTGAGGTCGGCTGGCGATTGCGAGAGGAGATGAATGAAGCATCAGGAAGGATTCTTCAGGGGTGTCCGCGGCAGCAACCATTACTTTCAATGCTGGCTACCGGAAACTGCCCCGAAAGCCGCTTTGCTGCTCGTCCATGGACTGGCGGAGCATAGCGGGCGCTACGCAAACCTGGTTGCGCATCTCGTTCCGAGCGGCTACGCGGTTTACGGCATGGATCACGTCGGTCACGGAAAATCAGACGGCGCGCGGACATACGTCGAGCGCTTTGACGATTTCGTTCAACCGCTGAGGACCTACTTCGGCATGGTCCGTGAATGGCGGGCCGATGCGCCAATATTTCTAGTCGGCCACAGTCTCGGCGCGCTGATCGGCGCGACGTATCTGCTGGAGTATCAGGATGGCGTGCAAGGCGCCATTCTTTCCGGACCCGCAGTCAAGATTCCCGGCAACATTTCGCCGGCGATTGTAGTCGCCGGCAAGATCCTGTCCGCACTGATTCCGGGGATCGGCATTCTCGGGCTGGACGCACGCGGCATCAGCCGCGACCCTGCCGTAGTGGCGGCTTACGTCAACGACCCGCTGGTGTTCACGGGCAAATCCACGGCACGGCTGGGTGCCGAAATGCTCAAGGCGATGCGGCGCATTACCACCGAAGCGAACCGGATTCGGCTTCCGGTCCTGATTCTCCAGGGCGGCGCGGACAAACTCGTCGATCCGGCCGGTGCCCGGATGTTGCATGAACTGGCCGGCTCCGCCGACAAGACCCTGAAGGTTTATGAAGGTCTGTACCACGAGGTCTATAACGAGCCTGAACGCGATCAGGTTTTGCGAGACGTCGAATCGTGGCTGGAGAAGCATCTGCCCCCCCTCTCCCCCTCTCCCTAGCCCTCTCCCGCCAGGGGAGAGGGAATAAGTTCAAAAGCGGCAAGCGCATGTGCTTGCATTGAAGTGATGTCTCTCAGATATTGAAGGCTCCCTCTCCCTTGGCGGGAGAGGGTAGGGGAGAGGGGGTGGGGGTGATGTTAGAATTTCGCCATGTCATTCCTTTCCCTCATTGCCGCACTGCTGATCGAGCAGGTCCGGCCGCTCAACCCGCGCTGCACGGTGTACCGCTGGTTCACGCGTTATGTGAACTCGTTGGGCAGTCATTTCAACGCCGGCGAGCGGCGCCAGGGCGTGATCGCCTGGTGCCTCGGGGTCCTGCCCTGGGTGATCGTTTGCATCGTGGTATTCCGTTTCCTGTACGAAATTCATGTCGTCCTCGGCTATGCATGGAACGTCGCGGTGCTCTACCTGACCATGGGCTTTCGCCAATTCAGCCACGCCTTCACCGAGATGGTCGAGGCGTTGAAGGTCGGCGACCTGGACAAGGCGCGCCAGTTCCTAAGCGAATGGCGCGGCGATTCGGCGACCGAATATAACGGTACCGAGATCGCCAAGGTCGCAATCGAGGAAGGCCTGATCGGGGCGCATCGGCACGTGTTCGGCGTGATCTTCTGGTTCCTCATTCTTCCCGGGCCGAGTGGCGCCGTGCTTTACCGGTTGGCGGGCCTGCTGGAACAGAAATGGGGAAGCCGCACCGACGAAGAATATGGCGAGTTCGGGCAGTTTGCGCGAAATGTGTTCCACTACATCGACTGGATCCCGGTGCGCGTCACGGCGATGAGCTTTGCGATCGCCGGAGACTTCGAGGACGCGGTGCATTGCTGGCGCACGCAAGCCACTGCATGGATGCATCCGGAACAGGGCGTGGTGCTGGCAAGCGGCGCGGGCGCGCTCGGCGTGAGGCTCGGCGAAACGCTGCACCACCACGGTACTGTGAGCTTCCGTCCCGAACTTGGTCTCGGCGACGAAGCGGACGTAAATACCATGACCAGTGCGGTGGGAATGATCTGGCGTGCGCTGGTGATATGGATGCTGGTAATCGGGCTGGTTACCATTGCCCGCTGGGTCGGCGGTTAGATCGCTTGCCGCCTCAGAATTACCAAAGAGAGTCGGCGAGAATGACGAGCATCGAATTCGACGCCGAAACCTTGAAGCGGCTTGAGGGCGCGGCGACTTAGGTCGTCCCTCCCACACCCCGGCCGCAGCGGCCTCCGCACCCCGCCAAGGGGGGGCGTCCTACAAATGCTGCTTTAGCCACTCAATCGCCAGGTTCGTCGCCTGCTCGCGTGCGGCGCCGTAGATGTCGTAGTGGGCGATGCCGGGAATCACGACGCGCTTTTTCGGTTCCGCGGCCCGCTGGAAGGCCAGTTCGCCTTGCGAGCGAATGTCGAAAAGTTCCTCCTTCTCGACGTCGATGATGAGCACGGCACAACCCTTGATGGCGGGCATGTCGTCGATGGGCGCGTAGCGCAGGAAACTCTCCCGCACCGGACCGCCACGGAGATTGCCGATTTCACGCACGCCAGGAGGCGGATAGCCGATCTCGCCGCGCGCGCGGCGCGTTGCATCCGAATGCGACTTGGCCAAGGCGTGCGGCGCCATCCGGTCGCGCGGCTCGCCGAACCAAGCCACCTGGCTGACGATGGCCTTGATGCGCGGATCGCGCGCGGCGACGAATGCCACCAGACCGCCCGAAAAACTCGTGCCCCACAGGCCGACGCGATTCGCGTCCACCATGGGTTCGCCCATGGCCCAGTGGACTGCATTGAAGATATCGGCGGCCTGATCCAGCGGATCCACCGCCTCGCGCAGTTCCCGCCGACTGCTCGTTCCGGCCGGCGCCGACTCGTCCCGCACCCAGCGCGATTCGCTCTCGCCCCAGCCCCGGTAGTCGAAGGCCAGCACGAAGTACCCCGCCTGCGCGAAGCGCTCCGCCTGCGGCCGCAACATGGCAGCCGTGCCGCCCCAGCCGTGGGAGAGAATGAGGGTGGGCAGATTCTTGCCCTCCAGAGCCTGGAGGTAGAACACCGTCCCGCTCATTCGTGTGCCTTCGCTGTAGAGATCGACCTTGCGCTCGGTCGTCTGCGCCGCGGCGCCGAGACTGGCAAGTGTCAGGATCAACAGGAACAGGGGTTTCAGGGTGAGTCGAGTCATCGCGCCGGGACTCCGTGAATTGTGTGAAAGTCGGCAACCCGTCTGCAGCTTACACCCGGCGACCGCATGTCGACGATTCCGTCCTCACCTGGACATCGTTATTGGGTGATCTGCCGCGGAATAAGACCAAAGCCATTACCGACGGGCAGCTGACTTGCTTCCAGCGTCCCGCCGACCCCGAACATGATCGGCGGATCGATCACGTCATGTTCGAGCAGGTGCGTTCCGAACGCGCCCTCCTGAGCCACCAGAATGTCCCGGGCCGCGTTGGCAATCGTCAGAGCGGCTCGTGTAAGAAGGCTGGTTTCCCCGACATGGGCGCCGATAATCACGCACAGTCCGCAGCGACGGACCAAGTCGAGAAGTTCGAGCGACCGGATCAGCCCCCCCATCTTCGAAATTCGCAGGTTCACAATCCAGCGCGCCGGGGCAGCGGTGAACAACGAAAGCTGATCGGCGCGCAGCAGGCTTTCGTCGAGGATGATTGAACAGCCGGTCTCCTGTGCAATCCTGTTCATGCCGGCATGGTCGCCCGCCCGCAGGGGCTCCTCGATCGCCTTGAATCCGTAATCCATGCTGGAGAGAAAGCGAACTGCGTCATCTGCGTCGGTCCAAAGATTGTTGGCATCTGCGCGCACCGAATCAGGCGCAATGCCCGCCGTTTTCAGCAGTGCAATCTTGTCGAGATCGCGTTGGAAGTTGCCGGATAGCTTGATCTTGAAGTCGCGAAAACCGACCTGCCGGTAGCGCGAAAGTTCTGCTTCGAAGCGCTTTGCGGCCGAATCGCCAAGCACCGCCGTATACCTGAATTTGCCCCCGATCCGGGGCAGGCCCAGCAGCGCTTCGACTGTCTTGCCCGCCTCGTTCGAAAAGGCGTCGAGCAAGGCCAGTTCAACGGCGCACCATGCCGCGGGATTTGCATCGATGTCGCCGCGATGTGTCCGGGCCCATGTGGCCAGCGATTCGAAGTCGCAAATTTCCTTCAGCCAGATTGGCGTGAACCCGGACACGAAAGCCAGAGCCCCTTCCAGGGTTTCGCCGGTCACGTAGTCCCGGGGACAGCCTTCGCCGTATCCGGCCGCGCCGTCCCGCATCTTGACCTCGACCCAGAGACTAAGTGTGGTATCGCGGGATGCCGACGCGTGGGAGAACGCGGTCTTGAACGGAATTTTGAGCGAGCGCGCGGCGATGGATTCGATCATGGCCCGCTAACCTTCGACGAAGGCATCGAGGTCGAAGGTGAACTTCTGCTTGTAGGCGAGGGCGACAACCTTGAACTGTCCCTCCCGCTGCCCCTGTTGGACACTTGCGTGTTTGTAGGCGTCTTCCGTTCCGGGCGAGAGCCATGCCGCGGCAATTTCCCCGAGGCGCCCGCTTTCGCGCTTCGCGTCGTACTCGACATTCAGGGATCGCAGTTGCGTATCGACCATTTGTGCCAGGAGTTTGGCTTCCGTTTTCTCGCCCGCGTCTGTTTCGACATACAGGCGGTAGCGTTGCGCGGCTTCGTCGGCCAGCATCATGACATACCGGGGCGTCCGGCCGAGCTGTTCGAGTACCTGGCGAACCGCCGCGAGTACCTGCGATTCGTAAAGCTTTTCGCCCGTGATGTTGGTCACGCCTTTGCCCTTCTGCATGAACTTCAGCAGCGGCATGCGGTGGAAGAAGCCGGTCACGCGAACCAGGTCGTTGATGAAGTAGCGATAGAGCCCGGACGGGGTGGTGACGAGCACATAGTAGTCGGCCCCCTTGCGCAATTTGTCCAGGGTAAGAAACTCCGGCTGACCGCAATCCCAGCGGTCCTTTTCGACAAATTCGAAAAAATGCGTGTCCCAGGTGGGCAGCCCGCTGCCGGCGCGCTTGCCTATCGTGATTGTTCCCCTGAATTCGCTAGAGACGTAGCCAAGTTCGTGGATGTGTGTGCGAGGCGACAATTCCGCGCGCAGGGCGGTTGCCGCGATGCCCGCGCTAGCGCAAGTCCAGGTGACGACAAGCCGCAGGTCCGGCCAGAGATCGGCAATGCGACTTCCGGCGCTTGTTCCCTGCAATTTTCCGATTTCGGCCGCGCGCGATGGATCCGCACGTAAGCGTTTTTGCACCGAAGCGAGGACGTTGGCGGGAACCCGGTCGGCGAGAAAGAATCCGCCACTGCGTAGGTCCGCGATCAGTGCGCCTTCATTCTCGCGGTACAACTTCATCAGAGCCAGCAGAGTGCTCGGATTGGCGGTGCCGAGATAGGTGATGTCCCGGCGCGCGATCGCAAGCCGGAGGATCAGAAGGTATTTTACGCGGCTGTCGGCGATGGTCAGCACCGGCGCGGGCACCACGAATTTCTCCCGGACCAGCGGCGGCGTGCTGCCTGACACGATGCCCGAGGCGGACCCGTAAGGCTTTCCGTTGGCAAGCCGTCCCTCGATAGCCGGGCTCGTAATTACTAGAATGCTTCCCCTGAAAGCGGCGGGACAGACGCGATGCTGGCTCGACACGGACAGCCGGTTGATCCGCCGGAGCTGGCGCAGATGCGATTCCACGAGCGGAATGTCTTTCGGCTTGCCGGTTGTTCCGCTGGTACGCAGGTAATGCGTGGTTGATTCGGCGGTAAGCGCCTGTTCGCCGCGTTCAATTTCTGCATCGATGTAGGGACGCAGGGCTTCGTATTCCTGAACGGGAACGTGCTCGGCAAACCTGGCGTAACTGTCGATTCGCTCGAAGCCGTGCTTGTGTCCGAAGGTGCTGTCGCGGTTTCTACGGATGATTCGTGCAAGCAGGGCATGCTGCGCCCGCATCGGATTGCGTGCCGCGGCTGCGATGCGGCGGCCCTGTGTCAGCCGGGTCCAGCGCAACTGCAAGGCGATGGCAAGATCGGCGATGCGGTTGCTGAAGCTGCGGCCCCGACCTTTTCCTCGTCGGAACGGCGTGAACATCTGCGACCAGAAGTCCTTGGGGTAGTCGCGGTCGGGAATGCCGATCTCGAGGCTGCGGTCCTTGGGCAGGTACCAGGTTCCGAACAGCAGGTCCCACACGATCGTCGTGTTGCCGAAATTGCATAACGCCACTTTGGGATCGCGGGCGTGGTGCCAGCGATGGGTTTCCGCGCTTCCGACCACGTAGTTCAGGAACCCGTATCGCAACCGCAGGTTGCTGTGCTGGAAGAAACCGTTGACGGCATAGAACAGGAAGTAAGCCGCGACGACTTCAGGCGCCACGCCGAGCAACACGAAGGGCACCGTATCGAGCGAGAAGTGCAACAGCTTTTCGAGGGGATGAAAACGCCCGACATTGAGCGTGTACAGGATGTCGGGTGAGTGATGTACTTCGTGCAGGCGCCACAGCGGCGTGAAGGTATGGCAGGCGCGGTGCAGCCAGTAGCGGAGAAAGTCGACGGCCAGCACCATCAGGAGCGCCTGGCCGAACAGCGGCCATTGATGCGGCCACCATGCACTGGGGGCGTAAGCATGGGTCCATGCGGTGATCGCGAGGGTAAGTCCGGCGGCCAATGCCCGTGGCAGCAGCGTCTGGACCAACACCATGAACAGCGCGTCCGACGCCACGTCCGACCGGCGCGGCCTCCAGTCCAACCGTGCGGGGAATACCAATTCCAGTCCGATGATTGCGATTGCCACCAGCGCTATGGGGACATTCACGGCGATGAGCAGATGCGATCCACGGTCCAGCATCGTTGCAAACATCGCGATGGCCAGGGCAAAGAACGAGGGATACCAGATATAGGGCAGCACGCGGTTCACTGTTCGGCCCTCCGGACGGCCGGCCGGGAATGGTGCAGGTGGTAGTGGGCGGCGGTCAGGATGAATCCGGCCAAGACGAGGTGGAAGAACGCGGGGATCCAGGTCGAGAACCACGCGGGCGCCGACGGGACCGCGATGCCGACGGCGATGCGGGCGACAGATCCGGCCATATAAATGCCGCCGAACCAGGCCAGACCCCGGCCGAGGCGGCGATCGGGCACGCTTATCCCGCCGCCGATGCGCAGGCAAGTCCTCAGCATCAAGCCGAGTATCAGAAGCTGAATCAGAAGCAGGGTGGAATAACGTAAGTTGCTGCCCTGGAACAAATCGAATGTCGGAAGAAAGGATTGCGGTATCCAGAACTGCACGGCCTGCCCGGCGACGCGCAGGCCAAAAAGTCCGGTCAACAGGGCCATTACGAGAACATGCCGGCTCGAATTCGTTTGCATATCCAAACCCTCCCGTACTTGTTCGCGGCAAGATTCCGGATTGGCGTCAAATACTGCAACCAAATTTTGGAAAGTAGCATCGGCTGCTGAAGAAAGTATCCTACTCTGATGCCAAGATCCGGCATTGGTCTGCGCTGCCGGGCTCTTCCGCGTCCTGGCGGTCTCTAGCCTATCAAGGGAGACACCTTGGCTCTGCGGGGGAAACCTGGTTGCCCGATGGGTCGGCGCTTAGGCCGGTCGCCGCCTCAGAACCTCTTGCCCGACTCAATCTCTTTTGCCAGCTTGCGGTAGGCGTCCAGCCGCCGCATGTCGACGGTTCCGTCCTCCACTGCTTGTGCGAGGGCGCATCCCGGCTCTACCAGATGCCGGCAGTTGTGGAATCGGCAATGGCCGTTGAGCGGCCGGAATTCGGGGAACGCCCCGGCAACGTCCTGCTCCGTCAGGTGATGGAGCCCGAACTCCTGCATGCCCGGAGAATCGATCAGGTGCGATTTCGCGTCGAGGTGATACAGGCGCGCGTGCGTGGTGGTATGCCGCCCGGAGTCCAGCGCCGCGGATACATCCGAGGTCGCTGCGCCGGTCCCGGGAATCAGCGCGTTGATGATCGTGGACTTGCCCATCCCCGACTGCCCCACCAGCACGCTGGTGTGCCCGTCGAGCGCAGGGCGAAGCGGCGAAACATCGCGTTTGGCCGACAGCGGGATCACGCGATAACCGAGATCGGTGTAGAGCTTGAGCCGGTCCATTGCGGTCGAGTCCTCGTTCGCCAGGTCGAACTTGTTCAGAACGATCAGGCACGAGAGCCGCTGGTGCTCGGCCGCCACCAGGCAGCGATTCAGCAACTCCTCGTAGAAGCTCGGGACCACCGCCAGCACGATGACGACCTGGGTGACATTCGCGGCGACCAGTTTCTGGCGATACTGGTCGGAGCGGTACAGAAGCGTGGAGCGCGGGTCCACGGCTTCGACCACGCCTTCGCCGGGCGAGGTGCGAGCCACTTCGACACGGTCTCCGCAGGCGAGCGAACTGCGCTTGCCGCGCGGGACGCAGGTCAGGACCTCGGCATCAGACAGCTCGACAAGATATCGCCGGCCGAAATTTCCGACCACCAGGCCATGTAGGTGCGGCTGGCTCGTGCTCAATGGCTACGCACGGCGAACGCCAATCGCAAAGGACCAGACCGACCCAAAAAACGCTAACCGCCAGGGACGCAAAGGACGCAAAGGAAAAGCAGTTGCGGCAATTCTCTTGCGACAAGGACTCAACGGAGAACACCGTAACGGTACGACCGTCGAACAACTTCCACATTGTCACGCATCTTGTCTTGCCCTTCCCTGGCGTCCTTGGCGTCCCTGGCGGTTGTCGGTTTCCTCATTGCCAGTGAGCGTGGAAGAGCCTGCTGTGAAATGACTCCATTACACCCATATTCAAAGATCGAACAGCGCATCCAGCTTGGCAGCGCAGATAAAGTCATTCTCTGAAATTCCTTTGATCGCGTGCGTCATGTAGGCGACGGTGGCCTTGTTGTAACCCACTGTGATGTCCGGATGGTGATCCTCGCGATGCGAGATCCACGCAGTGGCGTTCACGAATGCCAGGGTCTCGTGGTAATTCTTGAACTTGAATGTCTTCTGGAGCATCCCGTCCGTGTATTTCCAGCCATTGAGCCCTTTGAGCATGTGCCCGATCTGGACCGGCGTCATCGGCGCCACCCCGGCCTCGCAAGGTTTGCATTTCTTCCTTGCCAATCCTTCCGATATCTCGCTCATGATCTGTACTCCAATTTCAAAAGAACCTTTTGGCCACAGAGGACACGAGAAAACACGAGAGAAAAAAGCAAGAGAGGGGAAAGGTCTTGAATTCCAGTGCTGGTTGTTAGCGAAATGTCGTGACCAAACGGTGGTCGTACGCATTACAAGCCGAATTCCAGTTTGTCTGACCTCTTTGCGCCCTTTCTTCTCCCTTTGCGTCGCTTTGCGTCAACGCTCTTGATCCTGTTCTCTCTGCGACCTCTGTGTTCTCCGTGGCCAATCCTCAGGTTTCAGGCTTTGGCGAGTTGCTCGAGGCGGGCGATGCGAGTCGAGGCCGGTGGGTGAGAGTCGTAGAACGCAGAGTGCAGCGGGTCCGGGGTAAGCGTCGAGGCATTGTCCTTGTATAGTTTCACCAGCGCGTGGATCAGATCGCGGGCGGGTGCGAACTGCGCTGCGTATTGGTCGGCCTCGAACTCGTGCTTGCGCGAGTACATCGCCAGCAACGGCTGGAACAGGAAAGTGAACACCGGCACCACCATGAAGAACAGCGTCAGCGCCATCGCGTCGGTGGCCGGGTAGGCGACGTTGAGCCCCTCGTAGAACCAGGCCTGGTCCTTGAGTGCGCCGAGCAGCCACAGGAAGCCGAGGCTCACGGCGAAAGTCCACACCATGCGCTTGAGCACGTGGCGGCGGCGGAAGTGGCCGAGTTCGTGCGCAAGCACCGCTTCGATTTCGGGGACCTCCAGCCGCGACAGGAGCGTGTCGAAGAACACGATTCGCTTGGACTTGCCGAAGCCGGTGAAGTAGGCGTTGCCGTGGCTGCTGCGCTTGCTGCCGTCCATCACAAACAGGCCCCTGGACGTGAAGCCGCAGCGGGTGATCAGGTTTTCGATGCGTTTCTTCGTCTCGCCTTCCTGCATCGGCGAGAACTTATTGAACAGCGGCGCGATGAATGTCGGATAGAGCGCCAGCACCAGCGTGTTGAACACCACCCACACGATCCAGACGTACAGCCACCACAGCTCGCCCATTCCCGCCATAAGCCAAAGCACCGCGAACAGCAGCGGCAGGCCGAGCACGGCGCCGATCGCCGCGTGTTTCGCCAGATCGCCGAGAAACATCGCAAATGTCATCTTGTTGAAGCCGAAGCGGGTCTCGATAACGAAGGTCCGGTACAGGCTGAACGGCAGCTCGATCACCGACATGATTACTGTCAGGATCGCGACGAACACGACGCCGCGCAAAATGCCCTCCGGAAAGTACGAGGCGGCGAGATTGTCGATCGCCTGCAAGCCGCCGCCGAAGGTGAGCGCCAGCAGCACCAGCGAGTCGAAGACGATCGCGGCGATGTTCAAACGGGTCTTGGCGCTGCTGTAGTCCGCGGCCTTCTGGTGCGCTTCGAGGCTGATTTCCCGGGAGAAGGCGGCGGGAACCGCGTTGCGGTGTGCCTGTACGTAACGGACGTGGCGCCTTGCCAGCCACAAGCGCATGCCGGTGGCGATAAACAATGCGGCGAGAAACAGAATGGAGAAAGTGGACATTGCGGTTTTCGATTATTAGGGATTCAGTGCAAGCTATGACAGAATATCGCCGGGAAAATTCAGTAGAAAACTAATGAGGATTATGGCACAGGATCCCAATCATTTGATCTGGATCGACATGGAGATGAGCGGCCTGTACCCGGACACCGACCGCGTGCTGGAGATCGCGATCGTCGTCACCGACTCGCAACTCGTCACTGTGGCCGAAGCACCGGTGAAGATCGTGCATCAGCCGGACGCGGTGCTCGACCGCATGGATTCATGGAACAAATCCACGCACAGGAAATCCGGATTGATCGACAAGGTCAAGGCGGCGAAGCAGAGCGAGGTCGAAGTGGAGGCCGAATTGATCGCCTTCCTTCTGCAGTACCTGCCCGAGAATACCTCTCCGATGTGCGGCAACTCTATCTGCCAGGACCGCCGCTTCCTCGCGCGGTACATGCCGAAGCTCGAAGCCTTCTTCCACTATCGCAACCTGGATGTTTCCACGCTCAAGGAACTGGCGAGGCGCTGGAAGCCGGGAATCATGGTGGGCCTGACCAAGCACGGCAAGCACGAAGCGCTGGCCGACGTCTACGAGTCCATCGATGAGTTGAAGTATTACCGCGAGAAGTTTCTTAACCTTCAATAACCGTGATTCGTGGCACGTGGTACGTGGTTCGTTTCTCAAACTTGCGAGTCACGTTTCACGTGCCACGTATCACGTATCACGTGTCACGTACCACCGCTTCCCTCACTCCAGCGTTATCTCCCCGTCGAAATCGACATTCAGCCCGATCGCGGGAACACTGAGCTTCATCTTGACCGGCAGAATCTCGCTGCCCTTCAGTTTTCCCGAGGCCAGCGCCTTCGACACCGCCTGCTCGATCTCGCGCTGCGAGCCCACGCCGGCCATTTTCAGAAACTTGCGGATGCTCATGTTGAAATTCTCGTCGTTCATTTGTCCTCCTTGTTTCCGAGTACGTATTCGATCAGCCGCGCGGTAGAGGCATCGTGGCCGCTGCGGGCCTTCCCCGCTTTCAGGTCTTCGAGCACGCCGCTGGCAAGTTGCTTGCCCAGTTCCACGCCCCACTGATCAAAGGAATTGATGCTCCATATCGCGCCTTGCACGAACACCTTGTGCTCGTAGAGCGCAATCAGCGCGCCCAGCGAGCGCGGGTCCAGATGCCGCATCACGATGGTATTGCTGGGACGGTTGCCGGGAAAAGTGCGATGCGGAACCAGGCGTTCGGCTTCTTCGCCCTCGATGCCGCGCGCCTTGAGTTCGGCGCGGACCTCGTCGGCATTTTTCCCCCGCAGCAGCGCCTCGCTCTGGGCGATGCAATTGGCGAGCAGGATTTCCTGGTGTTCCGGCAGCCGGTCCGCGCCGTTTGCCGCGACGATGAAATCGGCCGGCGTGACTTGCGTGCCCTGGTGCAGGTGCTGAAAAAACGCGTGCTGGCCGTTGGTGCCCGGTGCGCCCCAGATCACCGGGCCGGTGGCGTATTCGACTTCCGCTCCCGAGTGGTCGACGCGTTTGCCGTTGCTCTCCATATCGAGCTGCTGCAGGAACGCCGGGAAGTGAGCGAGATCCTGCGCATAGGGCAGGACTGCATGGGACCGGTGGCCCAGGAAATTGATATTCCAGATTCCCGTGAGCGCGGCGATCACCGGCATGCTGCTTTCCAGGGGTGCCGTACGGAAGTGCTCGTCCATGTCGTAGGCGCCGGCGAGCAGTTCGTCGAAGCGGTTGAAGCCGATCCCCAAAGCGATCGGCAGGCCGATGGCCGACCACAGGGAATAGCGGCCTCCTACCCAATCCCAGAACCCGAACACACGGTCCGGAGCGATGCCGAATTTCGAGGTGGCCTCGAGGTTTGTGGAGACCGCGGCGAAATGCTGCTGGACTGCCGCATCCGTGGCCCCGGAAGGGCGCAGTAATGTAAGCAGCCACTCACGCGCCGAGCGTGCGTTGGTAAGGGTTTCTTGCGTGGTGAAGGTCTTCGATGAGACCACGAACAGGGTCGTTTCGGGATTCAGGCCGGAGAGCGTTGCCGCCAGGTGGGCGCCATCGATGTTCGAAACGAAATGCACCGACAGGTCGTGAGAACCATATGGGCGCAGCGCCGAGCAAACCATCAGCGGGCCCAGATCCGAGCCGCCGATGCCGATATTGACCACGTCGGTGAACGGCAGGCCGCTGTAGCCCCGGGCGATGCCGCCCCGCACCCGCTCCGAAAAATCCCGCACGCGCGACAACACCGCGCGCACCTCGGGCATCACGTCGTTGCCGTCGAGCAGCACCGGGCGGCCGGAGCGGTTGCGCAATGCCGTGTGCAGCACCGCGCGTTTCTCGGTGACGTTGATGCGTTTGCCTTCGAACATCGCCACAATCTGCGCCGGCAGGCTGGCCTCCTCGGCCAGCGTCATCAGCAGGCGGCGCGTCTGCCGCGACAGCGGGTTCTTGGAGTAGTCGAGCAGCAGACCGCAGGCTGCAACCGAGAACTCCTGCGCGCGCGCGGGATCATTCGTGAACAGGTCGGCTATCCGCGCCTCGCGCATCTCGAAGGCATGGGCCTCGAGCGCCTTCCAGGCGGGGCGTTCCTTAAGGCGGAGCATTTTAGGAGCCGTGACGCGTGGCACGTGACGCGTGACGCGCAAGGGCGCAAACCATGGGCATACCCAGATTCTATAGGACGGCCATGGGATTCCGAACCCGAAAAAAAAGAAAGGGCCCCGGGATCGCTCCCGGGGCCCTTCAAGGGAATCTGGTGTAGCTTAAGCGGCTTTTTTCTTGGTCGCAGCGGTGTGGCCAGCGGCGGTGTGGCCCGCGGCGGTCATCGTGGCTTCGGTCGCTTCGGCGACTTGCTTGCTGGCCTTGGAGAAGGCGTCGTAAGCCTGGTTTGCGGCAGCCATCGCGGACTTCACGGCGGCAACGGCCACATCGGAGCCGGCCGGCGCGTTCTTGACGGCCTGGTCCAGCACGGTGACGAAGCTCTTGTTGGTTGCGGCAATGCGCTCTTCGAAGAACTTGTTCAGCTCAGCCTGGGTTTCGGCGATCACGGCGTATACGCTGCGGCCGTAGCTGGTGATCTTGTCGGCGAGCGGCTGGGCGATCGAAGTCTGGACTTCGGTCAGTTCCTGTACATCCTTGACGGCGGAGAGCGCTTTGGCATTCTTGACTACATCGGCAAAGGCGTTCTTCGCGGTGCGAAGTTGCAGTTCCATCAGCTTTTCCGCACCAGCCGCGGTAATGCCGGCAAATGCGATTACGGTTTCAAGATTTTCCTTGTTCGTTGCGACCAAATGTTCGGGTGCGTTGTGCATGTGCTCTCCTGCGAAATAGGGTGGACGTTTCAGGATGTTTGCTGCCGGGGCTGTGCGGCGCCGTTTGGGTTTTTGTTGCACCGCAAAACAAAGCCATTCTATTGATCCTGGATCGGAAGTCAACACTTAATCCGTGGTTTTTCTTCGCAAGCCCTCCAGTACTTCAAAAATGCAATACATAACATACAGTTACATAAAAACAATGAATCCTCTAGGAGCTGCAATGGAAGCCGTCATCAGGGCGTTGGCAAGGGCCGTAGGCTCTCTTGTGCACCCCATCATTTTGTTGATTCTGCTGATTCCGATGGTGGTCGCGGCGGCAGTCTGGCTCGGCGTGGCATGGGCTTACTGGGATACCTGGACCACGGCCATCCAGTCCCTCGTGATGGACCATACGGGGTATTCCTGGACCGCCCGCTGGGACCTTACCGAGGTGGCGGGCGTGGTTGCCGTGATCGTCGTCGTGATCCTGCTCACGCCCGCGATCATCGTTACCGCGCTGTTGATCGCCGCGATATTTGCCATGCCGGTGCTCGTCAGTCACGTCACGCGGCGCGACTATCCGCAACTGGAGCGGCGCAAGGGCGGCACGGTTCTCGGCAGCGCCTGGAACGCCTTCGTGGCGATCGGCCTGTTCCTGGTCCTGTGGGTGGTCACGATTCCGCTGTGGCTGTTGGGCCCGGTCGCGGCCGTGTTGCCGCTGATGTTGTCCGCGTACCTTAACCAGCGGCTGTTCCGCTACGACGCGCTGTCGGAGCACGCCAGCCGAGAGGAGATGCAACGCATTTTCCTGGAAGCCCGGGGCAGGCTGTTCCTGCTCGGCCTGATAACCGGCGTGCTCTACTTCATTCCGCCCTTCAACCTGATCGGCCCGGTGTTCGCCGCGCTGGCATTTGTCCACTTGTGTCTGGACGAACTGGCGCGGCTGCGGGCGAAAAGCAAGGATGAAGGATGAAGGCGGAAGGATGAAGGAACGACCAGAAGTGCTGCGTGTTGTGTGATGCGACAAGTCAGCTGGCCGTGGGCCAGCGATAAGAGCGTTCAACGCAAAGTACGCAAAGGTACGCGAAGGAAAAACCACAAAAGGAGATCGACCGTATTCGACTTTTCCAATTTCCAGGCAGCGTTTACGGCCTTTGCTGTTCCTTCATCCTTCCGCCTTCATCCTTCATCCCTGCCGCGATTTACATCTTTTCGTAAATCGCGGCTATGCCCTGTCCTCCCCCGATGCACATGGTCACCAGCGCGTACTTGCCGCCGATGCGCTGCAGTTCGTAGAGCGCCTTCACTGAAATCAGGCAGCCGGTGGCGCCCACGGGATGGCCGAGCGCGACCGCGCCGCCGTTCGGATTGACCTTCTTCGGATCGAAGCCGAGATCCTTCGCGACCGCGCAGGCCTGCGCCGCGAATGCCTCGTTCGATTCGATCACGTCCATGTCGGCGACCTTCAATCCCGCTTTCTTCATCGCGTTCTGCACTGCCGGGATCGGGCCCAGGCCCATCAGCATCGGCTCCACGCCGGCATGGCCGTAGGCCACCAGCCGCGCCATCGGTTTCAGTCCTCTTTTCTCGGCAAGCTTGCGCTCCATCAGCACCACGGCCGCGGCGCCGTCGTTGATGCCCGAGGCGTTTCCCGGAGTGACCGAGCCGTCCTTCCTGAACACCGGCTTGAGTTTGCCGAGGCTGTCCATGGTGGTCTCGGCGCGCACGTGCTCGTCGGTGTCGAACACCTTCGTGCCTTTGCGATCCTTGATCTCGATCGGCAGGATCTGCGATTTGAACCAGCCGTTCTTGATCGCGTTGGCCGCACGGCGGTGGCTTTCCACCGAGAACTGGTCCTGCGTTTCGCGGCTGATGCTGTATTTCGCCGCGACGTTTTCCGCGGTTACGCCCATGTGGATTTGCGTCGAACGGATCGGACAGCGCGCCGATCAGCGAATCCATCACCACCTGGTCGCCCATCTTCGAGCCCCAGCGGGCGCTCGGCAGCCAGTAGTTGGCGCGGCTCATCGATTCCGCGCCGCCGGCAACCGCGACGTCCGCGTCGCCCAGCGCCACGATCTGCGCCGCCGTGACGATCGCCTGCAGGCCGCTGCCGCACAGGCGGTTCAGCGTCAGCGCAGGCACTTCCTTTGGAATTCCGCCGTTGATCGCGCACACCCTCGACAGGTACATGTCCTTCGGTTCGGTGTGGATCACGTTGCCGAACACCACGTGGCCGACTTCCTCCGGCGCCACCTTCGCCCGCGACAGCGCCTCGCGCACGCAGCGCGCGCCCAGATCGGTCGGCGCGAAATCCTTGAGCGCACCACCGAAATCACCGATGGCTGTGCGCACGCCCGAAACCACCACTACTTCACGTCCGTTGTTCATTTACTGTCTCCGTCTAAAGCGATTGGCCACAGAATCTAAGTCGTCTTGCCACAGAGGACACAGAGAACACAGAGGAAACGCAAGTGCAAGAAAACAGGTTTGGGTGAAAACCTTCCGTTGGTTCACAGTCCATTGCGGAGAAAATTGGCGGCAAAGGTTAGCGAACAGCAATCCCGCTCTTATCCCCGACTTGCTTTTTCTCGTTTCTGTTTTTCCTCTGTGTTCTCTGTGTCCTCTGTGGCAAATAAGTTTATTTATCGTTCGATCGCAAGGGCGACGCCCATGCCGCCGCCGATGCACAGCGAGGCGAGGCCTTTCTTCGCGTCGCGCTTGATCATTTCGTGAATGAGCGTCACCAGGATGCGGCAGCCGGAAGCGCCGATCGGGTGCCCGATGGCAATGGCGCCGCCATTGACGTTCACTTTCGTGGTGTCCCAGCCCATGTCGCGGTTCACCGCGATCGCCTGCGCGGCGAAGGCTTCATTGATTTCCAGCAGGTCCAGGTCCTTCGGCGTCCAGCCGGCTTTCTTCAGGCACAGCTTCGAAGCCGGGATCGGACCGATGCCCATGATGCTCGGATCCACGCCGGCCGAAGAGTAGGCCCTGATGCGTGCCAGCGGCTTGAGACCGAGTTCCTTCGCCTTGCCTGCCGACATCATCATGACCGCCGCCGCGCCGTCGTTGATGCCCGAGGCGTTGCCCGCAGTGACGGTGCCGTTCTTGTCGAACGCCGGTTTGAGGCCGGCGAGAGATTCCGCCGTGGTGCCGTGGCGGACAAATTCGTCCGAATCGAACACCACCGGATCGCCCTTTCTCTGCGGAATGGTGACCGGCAGGATTTCGTCCTTGAAGCGGCCGGACTTCTGCGCGGCTTCCGCCTTCTGCTGCGAAGCGGCCGCGAACTCGTCCTGCTCCTGCCGCGACACGCCCCACTTCTTCGCGACGTTCTCGGCGGTGATGCCCATGTGGTACTGGTTGTACACGTCCCACAGGCCGTCCACGATCATCGTGTCGGTGAGCTTGTTATCCATCATGCGCAGCCCGTCGCGCGCGCCGTTCAGCACGTGAGGCGGCGAGACTCATGCTCTCCTGGCCGCCGGCGATCACGATTTCGGAGTCGCCGGACTTGATCGCCTGCGCGGCCAGATGCGTGGCCTTGAGTCCCGATCCGCAGACCTTGTTGATGGTCATCGCCGGAACCATGTCGGGCAGGCCGCTGCGGATCGAAGCCTGGCGTGCGGGATTCTGGCCGACACCGGCCGTGAGCACCTGGCCCATGATCACTTCGCTTACCTGGTCCGGCTTCACGCCGGTTTTCTGGAGCAGCGCGGATATGACCTTGGCGCCGAGTTCCGACGCGGGAATTCTGGAGATTGTGCCGCCGAATTTGCCGACCGCGGTGCGCAGCGCCGCGACGATTACCACGTCATCCATTTGAGAGGCTCCTCGATTCGGGATTTGCTGCAACACCGGCGCTGCCGGGGGCATCTTGAAGCGTCCTGACCGCGGCGGAAAAGAGCGCGCAGTTTACGCCCCGGTTTTGGCCCTTGTCGAGAACAATGTTGCGGCGCAGAAGCGGTGAATGCCGTGAATGCCGTGGATGCCGTGAATTTCGTGAATGCCGTGAATATATAATAAAATCAATCATCTGAACGCGTGAATCTGATGATCTGACGGCGCGCCTTCTTGGTGGGCCGGCCCTTGACGAATACCGGATTGCGTTTGACCCAA
>CAWBMN010000008.1:0-266416 GCA_963789945.1 uncultured beta proteobacterium
ACCTCGTGGAATACATCCAGACCGATATCTGGGTGCGCTTCCAGAAGATGCGGGGCCACGAGGTGCATTACGTTTGCGCCGACGACACCCACGGCACCCCAATCATGCTGCGCGCCGACAAGGAGGGCATCGCCCCGGAGCAATTGATCGCCCGCGTGTATGGCGAGCACACCCGCGATTTCGCCGGATTTCATGTGGCGTTCGACAACTACTACACCACAAATTCCCCTGAGAACCGGGCTTTTTGCGAAGACATCTACAAGCAGCTCCAAGCCAAAGACCTGATCGCGAAACGCTCTGTCGAACAATTCTACGATCCGGTAAAGCAGATGTTTCTGCCCGACCGTTACATCAAGGGCGAGTGCCCGAACTGCCACTCGAAAGACCAGTACGGCGACTCCTGCGAAGTCTGCGGCAAGACCTACAGCCCCACCGAGCTGATCGATCCCTACTCCGTCGTGTCGGGGGCCAAGCCGGAGCGCAGGGCCTCCGAACACCACTTCTTCAGGCTGTCCGACAAACGCTGCGAGGATTTCCTGCGCCGCTTCACCCAGACCGGCGACCGACTGCAACCGGAAGCGGCGAACAAAATGAAAGAGTGGCTAGGCGAGCCCGGCGATAACAAGCTGGCCGACTGGGATATTTCCCGCGACGCGCCCTATTTCGGTTTCCCGATCCCCGGCACCAACAACCAGAAGTTCTTTTATGTCTGGCTGGATGCACCGGTGGGCTACTTCGGCAGTTTCGGGAATTATTTCGAGAAATCTGGCCGGTCCCAGAAGGAAATCGACGAATTCCTGCGTCCGGCCGGCAACACGGAGATGATGCATTTCATCGGCAAGGACATCCTCTATTTCCACGCCCTGTTCTGGCCGGCGATGCTGGAATTCGCCGGCTACCGCGTGCCGACGAAGGTCTTCGCCCACGGTTTCCTCACGGTGGACGGACAGAAGATGTCCAAATCCCGCGGCACCTTCATCACCGCGGAGAGCTACCTCGAGCAGGGTTTGAATCCCGAGTGGCTGCGCTACTACTACGCGGCCAAGCTCAACGGCACGATGGAGGATATCGACCTCAATCTCGAGGATTTCGTCGCACGGGTGAATAGCGACCTGGTCGGGAAGTACGTGAACATAGCGAGCCGCTGCGCAGGTTTCATATTGAAGCGTTTTGACGGCAAGCTCGCAAAAGTCTCCATATTGCATCCGGTGATTCAAAGGGCGTTTAAATATGCATGGGAAAACGGCCAAGATCAGGGGAAGAATTCGGAATGGATAAGCGATGACTATGAAGCGAGGGACTTTGGGAAAGCAGCTCGTTGGATCATGGCTATCGCCGATGTCGCAAATCAGTTCGTCGATCAGACAAAGCCATGGGACCTTGCGAAAGACCCTCAAAAAGCGCAGGAACTTCACTACGTGTGCAGTGTGGGTATCAATCTCTTTCGATATCTGACAATTCTTTTGGCTCCCATACTACCTGGCACCACAACCGTGGCAGCCAGATTCCTCAACGTTGGCGATAAGCCGTTACTATGGAGAGATGCCGAAACCGTGCTGCCTGAGGGCCATCGCATCAACGAATACAAGCATCTGATGACCCGCATCGATCCGAAACAGATCACCGCTCTCGTCGAAGCCAACAAGGAAAGCTTGCAACCCACGTCGCAGAGCCATTCGCCGCAGCGTCACGCCCAGCACCAGGAGAAAGCCGTGGAAAAGAACACCACCCCCACCTCACCCCAGCCCTCTACCCCTCGAGGGGGTACTGAAAAGAGTCCCCCTCAAGGCGGAGAGGGAGTCAAGAGTGTGGCGACGATGATTTCGATCGACGATTTCAACAAGGTCGAACTGCGCGTCGCCCGCATCGTAGCCGCCGAGCATGTGGAAGGCGCCGACAAGCTGCTCAAACTTCAGCTCGATATTGGCAACGAAACGCGCCAGGTGTTCGCCGGGATCAAGTCTGCTTATGACCCGGCGATACTCGTCGGGCGGCTTACTGTGATGGTCGCCAACCTGCAGCCGCGCAAGATGCGCTTCGGGGAATCGCAGGGCATGGTTCTGGCCGCCAGCGGCGACGGGCCGGGCATCTTCCTGCTTTCGCCCGACGATGGCGCGCAGCCGGGCATGCGCGTAAAGTGAGCAGCTCCCATGAAAATCACCCGGCGACTTCGCATCCGAGGCCAGGTACAGGGCGTGAACCTGCGCGAGGCCATGTGCCAGCGCGCGGACCAGCTCAAGGTGACCGGTTGGGTGCGCAATCGCCTCGACGGAACGGTCGAGGCGGTCGTGCAGGGTGAGGCTTTTGACATCGACTCCATAGTCGACTGGGCCCGCGAGGGACCGGCGACAGCGCGAGTGGACAGCGTGGACGTCGAATCTGCCGAAGGTGAGGGCGACTTCCAGATTTTCGACAAGCGCCCGACCGGCTAGCGGATCGCCAAGTCCGCAGGCCGGTACTCAGTCGGCAAGCTGAAAGTCGAACAAACCCCGTAATTTCTCGAGATAAGCATGCGCCCCCGGATCACCTTCCGCCGGCGCCCAGGGCGCGAACTCCGCCATGGAGGTCGGCACGTAAGGACCGGCCTTCGCCTCGAAGAACACCGAGGCCGAATCCAGAGCCACAAGCGTGTGGTAGATACCGTGGGGAATGTTCACACCCATGGTCTCGCCGCCGGCACGAATGATCAGGGAACTGGTCACTGCCCCGCGTTCGTCGAAGAACACCACCCCGAAGCTGCCGCGTACCGCAATGATGGTTTCGTCCTTGGCCGGATCCATGTGCCGGTGCGGGCGGACATAGGATTCGGGTTCGACAGCGTTAAGCAGCCGGCTTGCCGGATCCGATTCCCGCAGGTGAAAGTTGAAGTTCTTGCGCTTGCGCGGACTCTCGCGTGCCTGCCGCCATATCTGGTCGAGCAGCGCGGGGCCGATGATTGTCGGTTCATTCATGGGTAAACGATCTGGACGTTCTTGGGCTCGATCCAGTTGCCGAGCGAGTGGATCAATCCGTCCTCCAGTTTCACCCGCCACGCGTCGCCCAACTCGATTTCAGCTTCCGCATCGTTGTTGGTGTACACGACCGAGACGGGGCAGCCGCCCTCCCCGCCGTTGCGATAGGGCGCGAGCAACTCCTTGAGTTTGCCGCCGCTCGACTGGCCATTGCAGTGCAGCCGCACCTTGCGTGCAAAGCGGCTGCGTGCGGCAGCGAGATCATAAAGCCGGTCCGCGGTCAGCCGCAGGCCCTGGGTGAAATTGTCGAAGCCTGCCTTGCCCTCAACGATCAGCAACTGATCTTCCTTGAGCCAGTTGCGGTGTTGCTCGAACAACTCGTTGAAAACCGTCAGCTCCACGCGCGCTGTGCCGTCGTCGAGCACGACCACCGCCATGCGCCCGCGCCGGGTCTGCTGCTGCCGGATGCTGTAGATGACACCCGCGACGGTCACCGTCTGTCCTTGCGGCTGGATATTCACGAGCCGCGTCTTGACGAAGGCCTCCACCCACGCGGCGTAACTCTGGTAAGGGTGGCCGCTGAAGTAGTAGCCGAGCGCGAGTTTCTCGTTCTGCAGCTGCTCTTTTGCCTCCCAGCGCGCCGCTTCGATCAGCTTCGGCCCTTCGACCGTACCCGATGCCTCGCCGAACAGGCTGTTCTGCGAGGCGGCCCGATTTTCCTGTTCGGCCGCCTCCATCGCGATACCGACAGAAGCCATCAGGCTGGCGCGATGATCGTTGATGGAGTCGAATGCGCCGGCACGCACCAACGATTCGATCACCCGCCGATTGACGATCCGCTTGTCCACCCTGCGGCAGAAATCGAACAAGTCCTTGAAGGGCCCGCCCCGCTCGCGCGCCTCGATGACGTGCGCGATCGCCGATTCTCCGGTCCCTTTCACCGCCCCGAGACCGTAGCGGATGCGCTTCGAATCCACCGGCACGAAGCGGTACTCGGCTGCGTGAATATCCGGCGGCAGCACTTCCAGGCCGTTGGCGATCGTGTCCTCGCAGAACTGTTGCACCTTGTCGGTGTCGTCCATTACCGCCGACATGTTGGCGGCCATGAATGCGGCCGCATGATGCGCCTTGAAGTACGCTGTCTGATAGGCGACCAGCGCGTAAGCAGCGGCATGCGATTTGTTGAAACCGTAGCCCGCGAACTTCTCCATCAGGTCGAACAACTGCTCGGCACGGTACTCCGACACGCCGTTCTTCGTCGCGCCGGCCTTGAAGATGTCGCGGTGCTGCGCCATCTCTTCGGCCTTCTTCTTGCCCATCGCGCGGCGCAGCAGGTCGGCGGCGCCAAGGCTGTAACCGCCGATCACCTGGGCGATTTGCATCACCTGCTCCTGGTACACCATGATCCCGTAGGTCGGAGACAGGATCGGCTCCAGGCGCTTGTCCAGATACTCGAATCGCTCCTGGCCCTGCTTGCGCTTGATGAAATCGGGGATGAGTTCCATCGGGCCGGGTCGGAACAGGGCGACCAGCGCGATGATGTCTTCGAAGCGATCGGGCCTGGCCTGCTTCAGCAGCTCGCGCATGCCGCGCGATTCAAACTGGAATACCGCCGTGGTATTGGCGGCGGCAAATACCTTGAACGCGGCCGGATCGTCGAGCGGAAGCTGCTCAAGCGCAATTCGCGAATCCGGATCGAGGCGCCTGATGAAGCGAATCGTCCAGTCGAGGATGGTGAGCGTGGTGAGCCCCAGGAAGTCGAACTTCACCAGTCCGATTGCCTCCACGTCGTCCTTGTCGAGCTGCGACACCGCGCTCTCCGATCCGGAAGCCGTGTACAGCGGACAGAAGTCGGTGAGCTTGCCGGGCGCGATCAGCACGCCGCCGGCATGCATGCCGACGTTGCGGGTCAGGCCTTCCAGCTGTTCCGCGAGCGCCAGCAATTCGCGCGTTTCCTCTTCCGATTCCTCGCGCTCCTTCAACCGCGGCTCCATCTCGCGCGCGTCCTTGAGCGTGATGAGCTTGCCCGGCTGGAACGGGATCAGCTTGGCGAGCTCGTCGGTGCGGCTGTAGTTCCATTCCATGACGCGGCCCACGTCGCGCACCACCGCCTTTGCCGCCATGGTGCCGAAGGTCACGATCTGCGACACCGACTCCTCGCCGTACTTGTGGCGGACGTACTCGATCACGCGGTCGCGGCCGTCCTGGCAAAAATCCACGTCGAAGTCCGGCATGGACACCCGCTCGGGGTTGAGAAAACGTTCGAACAGCAGGTCGTAGCGAAGCGGATCGAGATCGGTGATGCCCAGCGAATACGCGACCAGCGAACCCGCGCCGGAACCGCGGCCCGGCCCCACGGGAACGCCGTTCGCCTTGGCCCAGTTGATGAAATCGGCGACGATGAGAAAGTAGCCGGGGAAGCCCATCTGGACGATGGTCCTGATCTCGAACTCGAGGCGCTCGCGGTAACGCGGTATTTTTTCGGCGCGCTCCGCGGGCTCAGGGTAGAGCGCCTGCATGCGCAGTTCCAGCCCGGCGACCGAGTGCTCATGCAGATACTGCTCGAGACTGGCCCCCTCGGGAGTGGGAAACAGCGGCAGCCTCGATTTGCCGAGATCGAGCGCGAAGTTGCAGCGGCGGGCAATCTCCACGGAGTTGTCCAGCGCCTGCGGCAGGTCGGCGAAGAGTTCCGCCATCTCCGCCTGAGTCTTGAAGTACTGCTCTTCGGTGAAGTGGCGCGGGCGGCGCTGGTCGGAAAGGACATAGCCCTCGGCAATGCACACCCGCGCTTCGTGGGCGACAAAATCCTCGCGCTTGAGAAACTGCACCGGATGCGTCGCCACCACCGGCAGTTTCAGGCTGGAAGCAAGCCGAACCGCGCGCTTGACGTAGTGCTCGGCATGAGGATGGCCGGCGCGCTGCAACTCGATATAGAAGCGCTGCGGAAAAAGCTGCGCCCATTCGTGGGCCAGCTTTTGAGCCTGCTGCGGGTTATCGGCAAGCAGCGCATGGCCTACATCGCCGAGTTGCGCGCCTGATAACGCGATCAATCCGTCGGTGCCGGTCTCACTTAGCCACTTCTTGTGGATCTCGGCGCGGCCGCGGTGTTGATTGTGACGGTAGGCGCGCGTCAGCCAGTCGCACAGCCGCAGGTAGCCTGCGGGAGAGCCACACAGGAGCAACGCCCTGAATGGCTTGTCGAGATCCGCTTCGTTGCTGATCCAAACGTCGCAGCCGATGATCGCCTTGAGTCCCTGGCTGCGCGCCGCCTGGTAGAACTTCACCATGCCGAAGACGTTGGAGAGGTCGGTCAATGCCAGCGCCGGCATCGCGTCCGCCTGTGCTGCCTCCACTGTGCCGTCGAGCCGGGCTATGCCGTCAACGATCGAATATTCGCTGTGCAGACGCAGGTGGATGAACTTCGGTTGCATGGGCGGCATTTTACCCCCTCAGTTCCGGCCGAAAAATCCGATTCGCTTCCCGGGCGTGCAATTAGGTCGTTGCAACGCCGCTTGCTAAAATACGCGCCTTCCCACCGTCACCGCCGCCATGCGTTTCATCAATCTCGCCGGCTACAAGTTCGTGCAGCTCGATCGCCTGCCTGAACTCAAGGCGGCCTTTAAAGCATCCTGCAGGGAATTCGACCTCAAGGGCACGATCCTGCTAAGCCCCGAAGGCATAAACATATTTGTTTCCGGCTCCACGCCGGAGGTGACGCGCTTCAAGGCTTTCGTACACGCCGATTCGCGCCTCGCGGGGCTGCGATTCAAGGAAAGCGTTTCTTCCTATCCGCCTTTCAAGCGCATGCTGGTCAAGATCAAGAAGGAAATCATTACCCTGCGGGTGCCCGGCCTCAATCCGGCGGCACAGCGCGCGCCGGCTTTAACGCCCGCCGAGCTCAAACGCTGGCTGGACGAGGGGCGCGAGGTGGTCCTGCTCGACACCCGCAACGCGTTCGAAGTGGATGCCGGAACCTTCGACAACGCAATGGATTTGCGGCTGAGCTCCTTCGGCCAGTTCGCACAGGCCGCCGACAGACTCGATCCGTCGCTGAAGGACAAGACCATCGTCACGTTCTGCACTGGCGGCATCCGTTGTGAAAAAGCGTCTCCGGTCCTGATCGGAAAGGGATTTCGCAAAGTGTTCCAGCTCGACGGCGGCATCCTGCAATATTTCGAGGAATGTGGCGATGCCCATTTCAATGGACGTTGCTTTGTCTTCGATGAGCGGGTCGCGCTCGACGGCAATCTGGAGCCCGAGGTCGCCGATACACAATGAGCGGCGCCCGCGAAATCCGCCGGGCGGTGATCGTCATGGTCCTCCTGGTCGTCCTTTGGGGATACGCCTGGATTACCTCGAAGATCGGCCTGGATTACGCAAGCCCGATGGACGTCGTCGCCCTTCGCCTCGAACTCGGCATTCTCACGCTCTTCATCGGCTTGTTATCGACGGGCAGGCCGCTCAGGCCGCGGCACTGGCAGGCCTTGGTGATGATCGGACTGATTCAGACCGGTGCGTTTCTGCTACTCAATACCTGGGCCCTTTCGGAAGGCGGGCCCGGCAAGACCTCGGTGCTGGTGTTCACCATGCCTTTCTGGGTTCTCGTGTTTGCCTGGCCCATGCTGCACGAACGCATCCAGGGACTGCAGTGGGTTTCGGTCGTGCTGGCGATAGTCGGCCTGTTGTTCGTGCTTGAGCCGTGGCAGATGCATACCTCGCTGTTCAGCAAGACGCTGGCAGTGGTGGCGGGCATGTGCTGGGCAATCGGCGTGGTCTACGCGAAGCGCCTGCACAATCGGGCAAAGGTCGAACCCTTGTCGTTCACGTTCTGGCAGATGATCGTCGGCTTGATCCCGGTCCTTATTGCCCAGGCGCTGTTCGATCGCCAACCGATCATCTGGTCGAATACGTTTGTCGTCGTCACGCTGTTCAACGGCGTGCTGGCCACCGGCATCGGCTGGCTGGCGTGGTTGTACGTGTTGCACCGGCTTCCTGCCGGCACCACCAGCCTGTCGTCGCTCGGCATCCCCGTGATCGCGATCGTTGCCTCATGGCTGCAACTCGGCGAGGAGCCGGGCAAGTCGGAACTCATCGGCATGCTGCTGATAGGTATCGCGCTGGCGCTGCTTTCCTACCTGAGCATCCGCCGCCACGAAGAACCGGAACCGATGACCGGACAGGAGTAGGCCATGAGGACACTCGACTGGTACTACGATTTCATTTCGCCCTACTCTTACCTTCAGTGCGCGACTTTTCCGGCGTTGCCGGCTGACGTCCAAGTACACCTGAAACCGGTGTTGTTCGGCGCCCTGCTCGACCAGTCCGGCACACTCGGGCCGGCGGAGATTCCCGGCAAGCGTGAGCACACCTACCGCCAGACGCTCTGGCTCGCACAGCGTCACGGCGTGCCGATGCGCCTTCCGCCGCGGCATCCTTTCAATCCGCTTTCGGTGCTCAGACTGGCCATCGCCCTCGATGCGCCGCTTGAGACCGTGCGCAGGATTTTCGACTTCATCTGGGCGGAAGGCCGCGATCCATCCGAGGCGGCAGAGTTCACCGTGCTCGCGAACGCCCTCGGCGTCGCCGACGCCGGGGCCCGCATCGCCGACCCGGTGGTCAAAGCACGACTCAAATCGAACACAGAAGAAGCCGTCGCCGCCGGTGTCTGGGGCGTGCCGACTTTCGTGATCGACGGTTTCTGTTTCTGGGGATTCGATTCCAGCCAGATGATGCTCGACTATCTGAACGACCCCTCCACGTTCACTACCGGCGAGCACGCCCGAATCACAAGCCTGCCGTCCGGCATCCGCAGGAAAACCTGAGCCATGAAAGCCAGCCGCCCTGAATTCCTCGACATCCGTGGCCTGCGCTACCACGCGCGCACCTGGGGCAGCGCATCCGCGCCAAAACTTTTCCTGTTGCACGGCTGGATGGACGTGTCGGCGTCGTTTCAGTTTGTCGTCGACGAATTGCGGCGCGACTGGCATGTCATTGCACCGGACTGGCGCGGCTTCGGATTGTCGGAGTGGACCAACGACAGTTACTGGTTCCCGGACTACATCGCCGACCTGGACGCGCTGCTGCACCATTTCCAGCCGGACTCGCCGACGATCCTGGTCGGACACAGCATGGGTGGCAATGTCGCCAATCTCTACGCCGGGATCCGGCCCGAGCGGGTCGGCAAGCTCGTGCTGGCGGAGGGTTTCGGCCTGCCGCCGACGAAGCCCGACAAGGCGCCGGAACGTTACGCGCAGTGGCTTGAGGAGAACCGTAATCCGCCCGGACTGCGCCCCTACGCCAGTTTCGGTGAAGTGGTCGAGCGCCTGAAGAAAAACAATCCGCGCATCACGGACGAGCGCGCCGCGTTCCTCGCTCCGCACTGGGCGGAGCAGATGCCCGACGGCAGCATCCGTCTGCGCGCCGATCCCTGCCACAAAGTAGTCAATCCGGTGCTCTACCGCGTCGAGGAGGCGATGGCCTGCTGGCGGCGCATAACCGCGCCGGTGCTCTGGTTGTGTGGCGACGGCGAATGGATGATGAAGTGGATGAAGGGCGACAAGGCGTTGCTGGACGGCTACCGGTCCTGTTACAGCTCGCTTCGCGAGCAAACAATCGCCGATGCCGGCCACATGATGCATCACGACCAGCCCGAGCGGTTCGCCGCCGCAATCGAGGCCTTTGTGCTCGACCCGGGCGCCGGACAGATAATGCGGTGACTCTCCCGGGGCGGATGCTTCAATCGCGCCGGAAAAAGTACGATCCGCGCCATAGCGTGAATATGCCGATCACCGCGAACGCGATCGCGTAGCTTCCGGAGGTGGAGACGATCAGCCAGAACACGGTTGGCGCGACCACCACGCCCGCGTAGGTCATTGCAAGAGAAGCTCCGGTTGCCGCGCCTGCCCGGCCCGGCGGCGCAATGCGGGCGACTTCGGACAGGTACACGCCATTCCATCCGATCGCAGTGGCGCCGAACACAAAACTCACCACGAAGATCGCGGCGAGCGGCCACGTGCCGGTGAACGTCGCGGTAAGGGCGGCTCCCGCCGACATCGTCACGCCGATAATGCCGAGCAGCGCCCGCGGTTTCACCCAGTTGTCCGCCACCACTCCCCACGATATTCGACCGATGATGCCGGCCGTCATCGCGGTCGCCAGCACCGCTCCGGCTACCGGCACGGAAAATCCGATTCGCTGGGTCAGATAGACGACCAGGAAGGTGCTAAGGCAGGCCTGCATTCCGGAATAGGTGCAGGACGCGAAAGCCATCTCGCGCAGGCGCGGATGTGCGAGCACCAGGCGCAGCGGCTCGAGCAGGCTTGCCGGCCTCTTCGGACGGTCGAAATGCTGCGCGAGGTCCACCGCAGCCCGGTACGGCTGGATCGCTGCGGCCAGCGCGACGCAGGCGAGGCCCACCGACAATGCGGATGTCCTCCAGCCGAAAGCGACGATGAGCGCGGGCACGACCGCTCCGGCGAGCGCCCCACCGATCGGCACGCCGGTCTGCTTCAACGAGAAGATGAAGCTGCGGATGCGCTCGGGTGTGCGGTCCGCGAGAATCGCCGAACTGGACGGCGTGACCGGCCCGTAGCCCAGGCCCATCACCAGCGCCCCGAGTGCGACCAGCCAGGCGTTGGAGCTCGCGATCAGCGCGATGCCGCTGCCGCACAGCAACAGCGAGAACTGGCTCATCCGCAGAGCGCCAACCCGGGCGATGACCCCTCCCGAAAAGAGCGCTCCGAAAGTGGCTGCGGCGAAAGTCAGGGCAGTGACGATTCCGACCCAGATTGCAGGGAATCCGATGTCATCGTGCGCGGCCGGAGCGAACACCGGCGGCGCGAACACCGCCATCGACACCAGCGCCTGGATGGCCATGGTGACGATCAATGGCCACACCACGCCTTTCATCTGGAAAATCCTTCACCACGAAGGCACGAAGACACGAAGAAAGGCGAAGCAGAATTAATGGCGGAATCCGGAAAGGCGAACTCATGCATTCCCGGAAATCGCGCATCAGGACAGCCCGCCGAAAATCTACTCGTTAACGTGCTTCTTCGTACCTTCGTGCCTTCGTGGTATCCGACCTTCAAATCTTCGATTGGGCGAGGGCCTGGTCGATGTCCCAGAGAATGTCGTTGACGTCCTCGATGCCGATGGACAGCCGGATCATGTCCGGCCCGACGCCGGCCTTGACCTGTTCTTCCTCCGAAAGCTGCCGATGCGTGGTGGAAGCGGGATGGATCACCAGCGTCTTGGCGTCACCGACATTGGCAAGGTGCGAGCAGAACTGCAGTGCCTCGATGAACTTCACCCCCGCTTCCATGCCACCCTTGATGCCGAAAGTCATGATCGAGCCGGTGCCCTTGGGCAGGTACTTTTTCGCCAGCGCGTGATACTTGCTGCTGGGAAGCCCGGGGTAATTCACCCAGGAGACCCGCGCATGGTTCTCGAGAAATTTCGCTACCGCCACGGCATTGGCGACATGGCGCTCCACGCGCACGTGCAATGTTTCCAGGCCCTGCAGCAGCATCCAGGCATTGAACGGCGACAAAGCCGGGCCGAGCGTGCGCATGGTCTCCATGCGGCATTTCATGGTGTAGCCGAAGTCGCCGAAGGTCTCGTGGAAAATCACGCCGTGATAGCCGCGCGAGGGTTCGGTCATCATCGGGAATTTGCCGTTGCCCCACGGGAATTTGCCGGACTCGACCACGACGCCACCCATGGTGGTGCCATGGCCGCCGATGAACTTGGTCGCCGAGTGGATGATGACGTCGGCGCCGAACTTGATGGGTTGGCACAAGTACGGCGAGGCAAAGGTATTGTCGACGATCAGGGGCACCCCCGCTTCTTTTGCGATCCTCGCGCAGGCCTCGATGTCGAGCACGTTGATCTGCGGATTGCCCATGGTTTCCGCGTAAAGAACGCGCGTCCTCGGCGTGAGTGCCTTGCGGAAATTCTCCGGGTCGTCCGGGTTCACGAACACGGTATTGATGCCGAACTGACGGAAGGTCACGTCGAACTGCGAATACGTGCCGCCATAGAGTGTGCTCGCCGAGACGATTTCGTCGCCTTCGCGCAGGATGGTAAGCAGGGCACACATCTGCGCCGCCTGGCCGGACGAAGCCGCCAGCGCCGCGCGGCCGCCCTCCAGTGCCGCCATGCGCTCCTCGAACACCGCCACCGTCGGATTCGAGATCCGCGAGTAGACATTGCCGAAGGTCTGCAGGTTGAACAGGCTGGCCGCGTGATCGGCCGAGTCGAAAACGAACGAAGTGGTCTGGTAGATCGGCACCGCGCGCGAACCCGTGGCTGCATCCGGGATCTGTCCCGCGTGCAGGCACAAGGTGCCGAATCCGAATTCTCTATCAGGCATTGATCAACTCTCTCGAATATTTGAAAAACTTATGGAACCGCCAAGACGCCAAGCACGCCAAGCACGCCAAGGAAATCGAAGGAAGAAGGGGAACGAGTGAACATATCCGATATTCATCAGCGCCGAGCATGCCTCGGACATCTTCGTATTCACTACAACGCTTTCTCTCGCATTTGTTCTTCTTGGCGTGCTTGGCGTCTTGGCGGTTCAACTGAATTGGCTGGATCTGCCAATCAATAAGGAAGCCACTTCGGCCGTTTAGCGGAGATGATTTTGGTGTTGACGCCCACCCAGTTCAGGCCGCCAAACAGACGGCCATGCTCGATCTTGACACAGCGGTCCTGCACCACTTCCAGCCCGGCCTTGCGTGCCTTCGCCGCCGCCTTCTCGTTCATCACGCCGATTTGCATCCACAGCACCTTGGCGCCAATGGCGATGGCCTCGTCGGCGATCGGTTCGATGTCTTCACTCTTGCGGAAGCAATCCACTATCTCGACTTTCTCGGGAATGTCCTTGAGCGAGGCGTAGCACTTCTCACCCAGGACTTCCTTGTACATGGGGTTTACCGGGATGACCCGGTAGCCGTGCTCCTGCATGTATTTGGCGGCAAAGGAACTGGGCCGGTACCAGTTGGCGGAAAGGCCGACCACGGCAATGGTCTTGTACTGCCTGAGGATGCGGCGCAGCGTGTTGATATCGGTGTTGTCGCTCATGAATCCTGATCCCTGGGTGCAAGTGCGGGGACGGCGCTCTTGTCGTGTGGAAAAATGCGAAGTTTAGCACCCATGCTCTTGACCGCCTGTCACGCTTGCAGCGGCGCGGTTGTGCGCATGATGCAAGCTTTTCCTGCGGCGACCGCAAAATAAGTATCTGAGAATCCTTGCCAAATGACAAACCTCACGATTCGTCAGACTTGCTTTTTCTTCACATTGAACTAAACATCAGTTACGAGCAGCAGGAACCAGGTTACCTGCTTCGCAGACGAGGACCTCAATAGCAACATTCGAAGGGAGGACAAGATGGCCAAGAGCTTCATCAGCAGTATGAAATTGGACGCCCGTCCGGACCGCCTGGACTTGCGCGATCTTCCGTATCGCCCGCCGGTGCGCTCGCTTCCCCAGGTCTATCCTTCAGACGAAAAGGTACAGGAATTGTTGACACAATACGTCGCGGACGATCTCATCCTCGACCAGGGACAGGAGGGCGCGTGCACCGGATTCGGACTGGCCTGCGTCATCAACTATCTGCTGTGGCGGCGGCACCTGGAATCGGGGGCCGATGGGCCCTTCGATAGCATCAGCCCGCGCATGATTTACCACCTTGCGCGCTTCTACGACGAGTGGCCCGGTGAAGACTATGACGGCTCGAGCTGCCGGGGTGCAATGAAGGCATGGCACAAGCACGGCGTTTGCGCCGACAAGCTGTGGCCTTACCGGGACAAGCGCGGCGCGGTGCGCTTCATCCAACCCGCTCAGGGTTGGGATCTGGATGCAGCACGCCGGCCGATCGGGGTGTACTACCGAATTGACAGACGCTCCGTTGTGGACATACAGGCCGCGATCTACCAGATCGGTGCGATCTATTGCTCCGCCGACGTGCATGATGGTTGGGACCTTCCGGAGAGCAAGGCAAAAGCCGTAAACCACGAAACCCTGCCTGTCATCGGCAAACCGAAGTCCAGCGAGACGGGTGGCCATGCCTTCGCCATCGTCGGCTACGACCATCGCGGCTTCGTGGTCCAGAACTCGTGGGGCACCACCTGGGGCGTGCGCGGTTTTGCAGTCCTTCCTTACGAAGACTGGGTCGAAAACGGCACCGATGCCTGGGTCTGCGCTCTTGGCGTGCCCGCGGTTAACGGCGTTTCTCCACGACATTTCGTCCAGGGCAGCGGCACGCGCGCAGCCAACGAGCCGGCCGGCATCGCGGGCGCGCCGCTCATCGGCGTAAAGGAAGAGCGCCACACCAGTTATGCGTATCGAGACACAGCGGTCGTTCCCTGGACCACAGAGCGTGCCTATCAGCACAGCGTCGTGATGGGCAACAACGGCCGCGTCATCAGCCGGCTCGTTACCGCCAAGGATGCGGATGCCTCCGTGCGCTTTGTCGCGCAGGAGGCTCCGGCGCGCTGGTTCGAACAAGCCCGCGGCAGACCGCGATTGGTGGTTTACGCACACGGAGGGTTAAATTCTGAGAACGATTCGGTCAGCCGGATCCGCGTCCTCGCCCCCTACTTCGAAGCCAACGGCATCTACCCGATTTTCCTCACCTGGAAGACCGGGCCTCTGGAAACACTGCACGACCTGGTGGAAGACGAGGTCAAGGGTCTGCCGACCCCGCCCGGCGCGAACTGGCTGAAGACTCTCAAGGACGCCGCGACGGAAGCGATCGACCGCACCATCGAAGCCGTCTGCGAAGCGGCGTCGGTGAAATCCGTTTGGAGCCAGATGAAACAGAATGGCATAGATTCCTCGCGTTCAGACGGCGGCATGGGGTTATTGGTCAAGGCCCTTGCAGCCCTGACAAGACAAGTGCCGGAACTGGAACTACATTTCATAGGCCACTCGGCGGGCTCGATCATTCTCGGACAGACACTGGATGGGATGCGCGGCAGACTGAAGCTCGCCTCGTGCACGCTGTTCGCGCCGGCCTGCACTATGGATTTCGCCAACGATCATTTCGTCAAGGCTCAGGCCAATTCAGTCCTGGCAAAAGGCCAACTTCACATTCATCTTCTTTCCGACGAACGCGAACGCGATGACAGGGTTGGTCCTTACAACAAGTCGCTTCTGTACTTGGTCAGCCGCGCGCTGGAGGACACGCACAAGACACCGCTGCTGGGAATGGCCCGTGCGTTCGACCCCAGGGAGAATCCGGATCCTGAGGCAGGCCACTCTGCCAGCGGCGGCTGGAACGCCGTGTTTCTGCAATCGCTGCAGGCATGGCAGAAATTCTGGACCAGGAGCGGCAATAAGCTTTATCCCGTCACTGAACCGATGGTGAGCACCGGGCCGAAGTCAATCCCAGCCGCCCACGGTTCTTTCGACAACGATGCCAATGTAATCGCAGCGACGATACGGCGCATCCGCGGATCCGGCCTCATCCACGACGTCGAGAATCTAGACTACTGAAGAAATCGCATGTGGCCGCGCAGAGGCGCATGACTGCGCAACCTGCCGCGAGTCGACGCACGTTCCGTGGCGTCGCGGAACCGCCTATTGTCTCAGCAGGCCATTGACGGCTTGTGCCAGAAACTCGTCTGACATCCGGCCGACGTGCATCAGCGCGACCTTGCCGCGCTTGTCCACGAAGTAGGTCGTCGGCGTGCTGCGCACGGTGGGAAAGTCGTCGTCCTCCTGCTTGTCGAAGCGCCACGCCACCGGGAAGCGATATGGCTTCTTCGCCAGGAACGCGTGCACTTCCTCCACGCCGTCATCCACGCTCACCGCGATCATCTCGAAGCCCTTGGCCCGGTTGGCCTCGTAGAACTTCTGCCAGCCCGGCATTTCGGTCTGGCAGACGGCGCACCAGGTGGCCCAGAAGTTCACCATAACGACTTTGCCTTTCCACTGCTCGAGGTTTACTTTCTGGCCATTGATCAGGACCGCCTCGAGCTTGGCCGGGTCGCCGATATCGCTGACTGCTCGGGCCAGGAAAGGCGCGCCAGCCAATGCCGTCAGAATCAACAGGATGGGCAGAGAGCGCATGACCTTGATCAACATGGAATCACCTCGTTCCGCAAATCAAAACATTTCGACGCAAAGGCGCGAAGGCGCAAAGAAGAAGAAGAGCGAACGGTGACCCGGAGTCCTGTTTGGACGAGCCGACAAGCTTTCATCGACGCGAACGTCCTGGGATCGCTCGATCCGACTTCCCCGCTGTTCTCGATCTCTGTTCAGGGCTACTTTGCGTCTTCGCGCCTTTGCGTCAAGATTTTTCCGTTTTGGGCCGTTTCCCGTACCGCTTATCCACGCGGCCCGAATGTCACCTTTGGCCGGCGCCGGAAACCATATTCGCGCCCAGGCGTCTTCCACGTTCGTCCCTGGAAAGCTTGCCAAGTTCCTTCACTTCCGCATAGAAGCGCTCGAAGTTGCCCCCGTTTTCGGCGAGCATGCGCCGGAACGCGGGTACCAGTTCCGAATAAGTCGCCACCGGCACCAGATTGGCGTTGTTCAGTTCACCGGCAAAGAACCGGTCGTAGCCCGCAAACCCATTCCAGCTTTGCTTCAGTTGCTGGTACTCGGACTTGAGTTCGGCGAAGGTCTCGGCCTTCATTCTTCGCTTTTCTTCCTCGGCCAGCGGCGAGGCATACAACTCCCCGAGCCTGCCGCGAAACTTCATCATCAATTCGACGAAGCCGCGCTTGTACTCCTGCATGGCGTCAAATGCAGCGCGTTGCTTCGGAGTGCCTGCCGCGCTTAGCCAGCGATCCACGCCCTCGAGTTCCACCGCAGTGGCGAAGGATTCATTGAACACGGTGTCGCCCGAAACGTACACGACCTGATGTGCAAGTTCATGGAAGGTCAATCGCGCGATTTCGGCATCCGGGTAAAAGATATAGGTATTCAGTACCGGGTCGTCGAACCATCCCAGTGTCGAGTAAGCGGGTATGCCGGCGACGAACACGTCGTGCCCCTGCGGGCGCAGTCCCGCGGCAAACTGCCCGGCACCCTGTTCGCTGAAGTAACCCCGGTAAACCACGCAACCTGCGAGCGGAAAACACCACTCCACCGGCGCGATCGAGAACTCTTTGGTCGCGAACACGTTCCAGACCACGAACGGCCGCTGCAGATCCGCATACTTGCGATAGCTCTGGTTGTCGGGAAGCGCCAGCTCGCGGCTCGCGAATTCCCTCACCTTCAATACCAGAGTCAGCCGCTCGCGCAGCCGCACATCGGTGCGTTCGTCGCTGAGGAGCTTTTCGATCGGCCTGCTGCGGTTCCAGATCTCCATCTGGCCGCCCACTGCCTGAAAGTAGTAGCCGATGTTCGCGCAACCGCAGAGGCCTGCGGCCACCACCGCCATCAGGAGCGCGTTACGCATGCCCGAAAGTCCCGTTGCGCAGAAAAGCGCAGGTCGCACGCGCTACCGCCGGCGAGACCAGCATCCCGGTGTGGTTGATACGCAGCACGATCGCATCCTTTGCGCCGGGAATACGCGTTTCCTCCACGCTCACGACACCATCATTGGGCACCGGCAGGCTGGCAACCAGCCGGCCCAGCCCAACAGGGACATTCCCCGCGATAACGCCCAACTCCAATCCGCTCGGAATCGCCGGTCTCGGCATGCGCATCCAGTCCTTGATCGTCCTGCCCAACATCTTTTCGCCGGTGACGAATCGCGCCAGGCCCTCGGCCGCCGTGCTTCCCGCGTAAGGACTGCCGATCAACACGGCCCGCTGGACGTTCAGATCCCTGTTTCTCTCCAGTGCGGCAAGAATCAGCAACCCACCCAGGCTGTGGCCGACAAGGTGCAGCGGCGCCGTTCCTCGCTCCCGGCAAAATCTCGCCAGCCGATCGGCATTGTGCTGGAGCCGGTCCCCAATGGATGCATAGGAAAAGCGCACGACGCCGAATCCGCAACGCGACAGGTGCCAACCGAGCGGCAGCATCGCCGCACCCTTCATCCACAGGCCGTGCACCACGACAACGCAAGCGGACGCAGCGGTATTCACGCTAGTTGTTTTCGTCTTCCGCCGTCAGGATTGCCAGGCCGCGTTTCAAGGCTGTTTCGTAACGGGCCTTTTCGGCTGCGACCTTTTCCGGTGGCCAGTCATAGAAACCCCGGCCGGCCTTCATTCCGGTCTCGCCGGCAGCCACTTTCTTCGCCAGCGTCGGGATCGGCGTGGCATCGTTGCACAGATCGGGATAGACAACTTGTGACGCTGCGAGGTTTACGTCCAGCCCGGACATATCCTTTTGCAGAATCGGTCCCGCCGCAATGTAGCGGAAACCGAAACCGTAGCGCACCGCCGTGTCCACGTCCTCGGGCGTCCCTATCCCGCGCTCGATCAGCGACCAGGCTTCACGCATCAGCGCGTGCTGGATACGATTGGCGAGAAAGCCGGGGATGTCCTTCTTTACCATCACCGGCTTGCGGCCCAGTCGCGCCATCAGATCGAACACCGATTGCGCCACCGCCGCATCGGTCACCCCGGATTTCACCACTTCCACCAGCGGCACCATGTGCGCCGGCATGAAGAAGTGCAGGCCAAGCATGCGCCGCGCGGTCTTCAAACCTTCGCCGATCCGGCTGATCGGATGGCCCGAGGAATTGCTGGCGAGCGGAATATTCGGCGGTGAACGGCTTTCCAGCTCGGCGAAAATTCGGCGCTTGAGCGCAAGATCTTCGTCCACGCATTCGACGACGATGGCCGCGTCTTCCCATGGCACGTCGGACAATGTGTCGCGCGGGACGACATCTTCGGTCGTTGTTCCACCGAGTTGCGCGACAGCTTTCGCGATACGTTCGCCCAGCGAGTCACGGGTCTTCCCCGGCCGCTGCACGACATCAACCGCATGCCCGCCGGCTGCGAAGATCGCGGCTATATCGGCACCCATGATTCCACCGCCGACAATCACGGCGCGTTGGTGTCCCTGCATGACTGCATCCTCTGCTCTCGGAATGGATGGAGCATTATAGGGGAGCACGTCTGATAAACTCCGCGTCTTCCATAGGGAAGCTCTGCACAAGTCCCACGACGCGCGTTGCGCCAGGTGCGGATGACTGCTAGGCGTCGGTCCGCAGTTGCGGCTGAAGCCCCAACAAGGAACGTAACAACGCAGGCGTCGCACCTGGCACAACCCAATGACACGTCGACTCCGTAAGGGACCGGCCGATTCGGACGGATGCTTGTCGGCTCCTCTTTATGTAGACCGGCTTCACGTCTTCCTCACCATCTCGCCTTGGACCCGAATCGCATCGGTCGCGCATGCGGGACTTGTGCAGAGCTTCCCTATATCAACGAGCCATGCCCTTCCCGCTCGAAACCCTGATTGCCACGCCGCTGATCGGCCTGCTGGCCTACATCATTCTCGGCATATCCGGCTTCGGTTCGGCGCTTGTGACCATTCCGCTGCTGGTTCACTTCCTGCCGTTGCAGACGGTGGTTCCACTGGCCGTACTGGTGGATTTTCTGGCGACCTCGACTACGCGGAATCAGATTTCGAGAAAACGTGGAAATCGCGGAGCTGAAGTTCCTGGTGCCGACCATGATTGCCGGCATCCTGGCCGGTGTGACGCTGCTGGCCACGCTGCCGAAAGAAGCGACCGTCGTCCTGCTCGGCGCCTTCGTGACCGGCTATGGCGTTTACAGGCTCGTGGCAAAGGCCTCGACCAGGAGCGTGTCGCGCTGGTGGGGAATTCCGACCGGTCTGGTGGGTGGCCTGGTCGGCGGCTTGTTCGGCGTCGGCGGGCCGATCTACGCGGCCTACCTGACCGCGCGCATGCCCGACCACGCGCGCATGCGCGCCACGCTTTCCGCGGTTTTTTCGTGCAGCACCGGCTTCCGGCTGCTGGTGTTCCTGTTATCCGGACTGATGCTGCAGAAGGAGGTGTGGTGGGGCGTGCTGCTCCTCGTCCCCTCGATGCTGATCGGGCTGACCATCGGCCACCGCCTGCACGCGAAACTTACGCGCGAGCAGGTCGGTGGCTTCATCAGCGTGCTGTTGATCGCTAGCGGATTGTCCCTGCTGTGGAGGGCGTTCTAAAAAACAAAATCAGCCTTGGAACAAGAGACGCCAATTGCAGCCATTGGTTGTGCGTTCGTAGTTTCAGGATAAATGGTTTTACCCTTCACGCATTTATGGCCAAAGGCCGGTATCCCCTTGTGGGGCACCCCTCACCCCTCACCGTGCTTACGGCCTTTCCATCCTGCAGATCGTCGGCAGGATGTTGTCTTTCGCTTCTATACGTACATCCGAGCGCCAGCCGTAGCCGGTGTCGTCGGCGTCGTGCTTCACGTCGGCCGTGCCGGCCTTGACGAAAGTCGAAACAAAAAGCGGCATGATGATCTGGTGGTCATCGGCACGCATCCACACTTCTCCGACACCGCCGTCGTAGCGCATGTCTTCCAGCGCCTTGGCGATACCGACCGGATCCGCCGAGCCGGCCTTGTCGATCGCGAGCGCCAGCATCTCGACGAAGTACTTGTAGGGCATGAATCCCCAGTCTTCCTTGTAGCGCTTCTTGTAGTCCAGGAAGTAGCGTTCGAGGGGATGGCCTGCGATGTTGGCGTTCCAGCCCGCTACCGTCTTGACGCGGTTGGCGCCGGCTGCGCCAAAGGCACGCGGCGTACCCACCAGAAAGCCGTAGTTGGTATAGAACGTCGCTTTCAGTCCGGACTCCTCGGCCGCCTTGATCAGCAGTGCAAGGTCGCTGCCCCAATTGCCGGTCAGCACCGTATCCGCGCCGCTCGACTTTATCTTGGCGACATACGGCGAAAAGTCCTTCACCTTCCCCAGCGGGATCAGTTCGTCTCCCACGATCTCGATGTCGGGCCGCCTCTTGCCGAGCATGTCCCTCGCCACGCGCCTGAATGAATGTCCGTAGGCGTAATCCTGGTTGATCATGTAAAGCTTCTTCACGGACTTCTGGGTCGTCAGGACACCCGTCAATGCATCGATTTTCATGTCCAGGTTGGCATCGAAGCGGAAGTGCCAGAAATTGCATTTCTCCTCGGTGAGCGGTGTGTCGGTCGCGCCATTGTTCAGGTAGAGGATCTCGCGCCCGGGATTGCGCTGGTTGTACTTGACCACGGCGTCGCTCAATGCGTGTGCCACGTGCGAACCGACGCCCTGGGTGATCAGCCGGATGTTCTGGTCGATCGCCTGCTTGAGCACCACGAGGCTTTCCTGCGGGCTGGACTTGTTGTCGAACAACACCAGTTCCAGCCTGGCACCGCCCAGCACACCACCACGCGAGTTGACATCATCCACCGCCATCTGGGTATGGCGACTTCCCATCTCGCCCTGTAGCGCAGCTGGACCGCTGAACGGATCGATCACCGCGATCCTTATGGTTTCGGCGGCGGCCATTGATATGCCGGCCGACCCCCATGCCAGTACGACAGCCGCACGGCATATTTTCCGGATCATCTTGAGCCCTCGATCTTGTTCATCTGGCGGCCACGACCCGGCTCAGTCCAGGAAACCCACCGAGCGCGGCAACCACAGCGCAATCTCCGGGAATACGATCACCAGGATCAACCCGATGACCTGCAGCGCCACGAAGGGGATGATGCCGCGATAGATATGCGCCATCGTCACCGAGCGCGGCACCGTTCCCTTCATGTAGAACAGCGTGAAACCGAACGGCGGGGTCAGGAACGAAGTCTGCAGGTTCACCGACATCATGATGATGAACCAGGTGAGGAATACGATCGGCGCGCCATCGCCGATGTGCGGGCCGAATTCCAGCCCTTGCAGCACCGGCGCAAACACCGGCAGGACGATGAGGCAGATCTCGATCCAGTCGAAGAAGAAACCGAGCACGAACACCAGCACCATCAGGAAGGTCAGGATTTCCCAGCCCGTGTTCAGCCCCATTGCCGCGAGAATCTCTTTGACGATATCGTCTCCGCCGAGCGAGCGGAACACGAACGAGAACAGCGTCGCGCCGAAGAATATGAAGAAGACCATGGCGTTGGTCAGCGCCGAGTTTTCGATGACCTCCTTCATCGCCTTCATGTTGAGCCGCTTGTTGAACCATGCGAGCAGGATCGCCCCGAAAGCGCCCACGCCTGCCGCCTCGGTCGGCGTGGCCCAGCCGGCGAAAATCGAACCCAGCACCAGCACGATCAGGAAAGTCGGCGGAAGAAAGCTCTTGCCGATCATTTTCCAGAATTCGGCCCGGGTCTTGGGGCCGATGTCGGCCGGCAATGGCGGCGCAACCTCCGGTTTGTAGAAACTCAACGTGCCAATATAGAGGAGATAGAGAAACGACAGGATCAGGCCGGGAATCACCGCCGCGGCGAACAGCGTGCCCACCGACACCGACAACAGGTCGCCCATAATCACCAACATGATCGACGGGGGAATGAGAATTCCGAGCGTGCCGGCGGAGGCGATGGTACCGACCGCAAGCTCCTTTTTGTAGCCGCGCTCGAGCATCGTTGGCAACGCGATGAGTGTCAGCATCACGACGGAGGCGCCGACGATGCCGGTGGTCGCGGCCATGATGGTGCCCATCAGCGTCACCGACATCGCCAGACCACCCGGGATGCGGCGCGTGAGGACTTGCAGGCAATGCAGGAGATCGTTCGCTACGCCGCTGCGCTCCAGCATGGTGCCCATGAAAATGAACATCGGCACCGCAACCAGCACCGGGTTGGAGGCCGCCGAGCCCCAGATCCGCGGCAAAAGATTGAAGAACTGCACCGGATGAAAGACGTCGAGCAGTATCCCCAGCCCGCCGAAGAAAATCGCCATGCCGCCGAGAACGAAGGCGACCGGATAGCCGCAGAAAAGCGCGATCGCGATGGCCAGGAAGAGGAGAATCGCCAGATGATGGGTCAACCATTCCATGGCCTGATCCTCAATGTTTCCTGGCGCCGGCAAAAGCGGCCGCTTCACGCAGGCGCTCCGGGCCATACAAGTACACGATCACGCGCATGAACACCGAAACGACCGCCGCGAGCAGCAACACCAGCCCGATGAAGATGAATCCTTTCGGCACCCAGCGCCACGGCAGGCCGCTCGGGTTCTCGGAGAACTCGTTCTGTTGCAGGGCGATCCAGAAAAAGTCGAAGCTGAAGTAGATCGCGATCAGGCAGTACGGCAGAGCGAAAATCAGGCAGCCGAGGAACTCGGCCCAGGCATGCGTAGCCGGCTTGGCGTTGGCAAAGGCGACGTCGATGCGGACGTGCGTGTTCTTGATGTACGCCGCCCCGAGCCAGAAGGAGAAGAGCGCGGTGTGCAGGTGCCACTCCAGTTCCTGGAGGCGCGTGGATCCCATTCCCGGCATCTGGAAACCGGCCTTGCGCGACAGCACGTCCATCACGATCACCGCCGTGCAGACGACGAACAGCCAGCCTGCGGCCATCGCGATTCTCTCCAGGACGCGGTTTATCGCGTCGCTGGTCTTCAGCAGCCGGTCCATTGTTCTTGTCTCTCCCGGACGCAGGACGGCGGCCGGCAACGGCCGGCCGCCGCACTTCTCAGCGGATTACTGGTTCAGGTAGCCGTACTCGCGCCAGAGCGAATAGTCGGCGCGGAACTTCGAGTAGGAATCCCAGGCCTTCTTGAAGTTGGGGCTTTTCGCGGATTCTTCCGCGGCGACTTCGAGCCACGCCTTCTCGTAAGCCTTCATGATTTCCGGCGACCAGCGCATGATTTTGACGCCGTTCTTGTCGCGCATTTCCTTCATCGCCTTCCACTGGATCGCCTCGCCCTCGGCAATGATGTCGCGAATGGTATCCCCGCAAGCCAGTTCGATGATCGCCTTGTGCTGATCGGATAGCGAGTCCCACTTCTTCTGGTTGATGAACAGGTCGAGGATCGAGGCCTGCTGGTGCCAGCCCGGGAAGTAGTAGTACTTGGCGACCTGGTAGAAACCGAGCTTCTGGTCCAGCGCCGGCATCGAGAATTCGGTTGCGTCTATGGTGCCGAGTTGAAGCGCCTGGAAGATGTCGCCGGGGGCGAGCAACTGGGTCGAGACGCCGAGTTTTTCCATGACCCGTCCGCCGAGTCCGAAGAAGCGCATCTTCAGACCCTTGAGATCGTTGACCGTCTTGATTTCCTTGCGGAACCAGCCGGAGGACTCGGGTGAATGGATGCCGCAGATGATCGCGTGAACGTCGTGCTTGGCGAACATCTCGTTTTGCAGCTCCTGTCCGCCGCCGTAGTACATCCACGCCAGATACTCAGGGATTCCAGGTCCGAACGGTACCGTGGTGAACAAATTGAATACGGCGTCCGTGCCGGAAAAGAAGCCAGGGGCGGACCATGCCGCGTCCACCGAACCGCGGGCGACCGCCTGGATGGCCTGGAGACCCGGAACGAGTGCACCGGGCTCGTGGATCTTCATCTCGATCGTCCCGCCGGAAGCGCGCAGCACTCTCTTCGCCAGCCTGGGTGCCGCCTCCCCGACCAGCGTGAGCGAGGTGGGATAGGTGCTGGTGACGTCGATCTTGACCTTGCGCGCGGCATCCTGCGACAAGGTGGTGGCGGGAATGATGACCGCGGCACAAGCCGCGGCAACAGCAATGATGATTGGCCGCTTCATGTTTCTCCTCCGGGTTACCAGATTCTTCAGGTCACGGCGTTCGATGCGCCGTGTCGCCGCATTACAACCTCATTGCCAGCAATTGTCCAGCGCACCAGGGAAACGAAAGAAAGCCTCCCTCAAGAACGATCCCGGCATTGCGCCTCCGTCCTGGTCGTCCCACATCACCGTTACCGTCAGCGCAGCGGCCGGAAGAACTCGCGGATATCCTGGGCCAGCAGCTCCGGCTGTTCGAGCGCGGCGAAGTGCCCGCCCTTGGGCATCTTCGACCAGCGGCGGATGTCGCTATACATCTTCTCCGCCAGCGAGCGCGGCGGACGCAGGATTTCCTTGGGGAACTCGGCGTAGCCCATCGGCACCTGGATGCGCGCGCCATCGGGGATCGGCCAGGGGCCGTGCATGCGCGCGTAGTACGGCCAGAACGAAGAACCGATTGCGCCGGTCACCCAGTACAGCATTATGTTGGTGAGCATGGCGTCGCGGCCGATGTAGCCGTCGAGGTCGCCCTTGTGGTCGCTCCAGGTGTGGAACTTTTCAACGATCCACGCCGCCAGACCGACCGGCGAATCCGTAAGCGCGTAGGCAAGCGTCTGTGGCTTGGTGCCCTGGATCCAGGTGTAACCCGTTTCTTCCTTCATCCAGTGCGCACGCTCCTCGAAGTAACGCTGTTCGTCATCGTCGGGGTTGTCCGGCATGGCCGTGTCGCGCCTCAGGCTCAGCAGATTGATGTGAATGCCCGCCAGATGCCGCGCGTAGGCGTAACCCAGACGCGAGGTGACGAACGCGCCCCAGTCGCCGCCCTGCGCGGCAAAGCGCTTGTAGCCAAGCACGCCGGTCATCAACTCAGCGAACACGTCGGCAATCTGTTCGACCGAGAAGCGTTGCTGGTTCGGCGAAAAGGAGAACGTGTACCCGGGGAGCGAGGGCGCGATAACGGTGAACGCGTCCGCGGCGTCGCCGCCGAAACGCGCCGGATCGGTGAGCATCGGTATCAGCTTGTGGAATTCGTGCACCGATCCCGGCCAGCCATGCGAGATCAGCAGCGGCATCGGTTTCGCGCCTTTGCCTTCCTCGCGGATATAGTGCACGTCGATTCCGGCGAGCCCGACCTTGTACTGCTTGTAGCGATTGATCTCGGCTTCGTGCTTGCGCCAGTCGTAGCGGTCGCGCCAGTACTCCACGAGCGACTTGAGGTAAGGCAGATCCGTTCCGTATTTCCAGTGGTTGTCAGGCACTTCGTCCGGCCAGCGCACGCGCGCGAGACGCGACTTGAGATCGGCGAGCACGTCGTCGCCGACATGCAGCCGGAACGGGGTCGGGGTAGCGGTCATGATTTCTCCGGGTCAGGAATCAGCAACGCATGTTGGCCGTCGCGGGAGCAGACGTCCAATATATTGCCGCAATTCATTTGATACGCGTTGCGAATTGCGGCGGCAAGCCAAAGGGCCGCCCGCGGATTACAGGTTGCCCGCCGGGGGACAGGATTTACTGGTGATAAGTCTTCGAGGCCTGCTGATCGTCCAGAGCGTCGCAAATGGCTTTGTTGGCGTGGAAGCCCACGCGAGACGGGCTACCGACCAGCGACAGGAAGGCCTTCTGGATGGCGTACGCCTCCAACTCGCGGTAGTACCAGCGCTCACAGGGTTTGGCGTCTCCGCGTTCGTGATTGACCTCCTGCACGTAATGCACCAACTCGTGCAATAGCACGGAACGGTCGAACAGGTTGGTTTCCGGTTTGAGGCGCTCGTCCAGGAAAATCCCTTCGCCCGGCTGATACGTGGCCAGCACGCGGCACTGCGAGGTACAAGCCAACTCCTGCAACCTCTCCTGCGGAACGCGAAGGATCTCCGGCACGGCAGTGGGCCGCGGGTATTTGGACAACTCATCGATGGCGGACAGCAAGGACGGCACCAGTTCGGCTTCGGTGAGCGGACGGGTGTCGCCCAGAAACCTATCGAACGTTGTCCGACCTTCATCCACATAATTGCTGTACATGCCGGGGGACTCGACGCCGCTCTGCTTGGATTTCGCGCGTTTGTCGGCGGCAAGGGCGGGCCACGCAAGGCTGAACGCGACCAGGAGACCCAGCAACAGAGTCCTAGTCTGACAGCGCGAAGCAAAAGATCCCATGCCACTCCTTTCCCCGACCACAATATCACCGTTGGTGAGGTGCGGCATAGAAGAAACGTGAAACGCGTTCAACACGAAGGACACGAAGGGAAAACAAAATCACACGAAGGAAAAACTGACTACCAGTCCGGCACGCAATACTTTGTCCATATTCACGGAAGGGATAGCGTATCACTTGACCCGCCTTGTTTTGTATTCGTCAGTGCAACTCCTTCGTGATCCTTTATTTCCGTTCCATCGTGTTCCTTCGTGTAAAAAAAGTTATGGAAGTCACGTGGACTTCTCACCAGGGCCGAGAGGTTTCAGTGGCTCTGGCTCCGGCGCAACTGGCCGGGTCAGCGCCTCGATGGCGGTCGCCCTGTCCTTCGCACGCGCAAGCTGTTCCGCATCGAGCCGCGCGCCGAGAGCCTCCAGATCGCGGCGGTTCCGCTTCGCCTCGTCGGCATCGCCGGGCAGAAAACGCAGGTCGGCGACGCTGTACCACGCATATGCTTCCACGGGATCGGCGCCCACGCCGCGCCCTTCCGCATACATCGCGCCGATGCTGTGCATTGACGAAGCGTCGCCCTTGTCCGCCGCCTTGCGGAACCAACCCATTGCCGCGGCGTAGTCGCGATCCACACCCTTGCCCGTTTCGTAGAGCACGCCGATGTTGTACGTTGCCATGCGATCGCCCTGCTCCGCGGCGCTCTGGTACCAGGTCATCGCCATGATCAGGTCCTGCTCGACGCCGAGACCGTTCTCATAGAGATCGCCGACGTTGTTCATGGCCCAGGCGTTGCCGAGAAACGCCGCCTGGTGCCACCACTTGAACGCCTCCTTGTAGTCCTGTTCCACGCCGTTGCCCTTGGCGTACAGCAGTCCGATGTTGTTCATCGCAACGGTATAGCCGCGCTTGGCCGCTTCCTTCCACCAGTTCATCGCCTCCACCCAGCTTTGCTTGCCGTTGTAGCCTTTGGCCCAGAGCAGGCCGACGTTGTTCATCGCGCGAACGTCGCCCTGGCGCAGAAGCTGCGCGAGGTTGGCCGGGTCGAGCATTTCCTGTCCCGGCGTGAGATCGGTGAAGGTCTCTTCCTGTTCGACCGCCCATGCGGCACAGGACAGCGATAGAAAAGCAGCAAGCATCAGTGACCGGGGCTTCATGCACATCTCCTGCAATTCGGACCGGACGATCGCCCGGCCCAATGGGTAGACCGGTAGCTGCGCACCGGGTTCCTAGGAAACCTCCAAAAGGAAGGGCGTAAGGTCGCGCAGCAACTCGTCCGGCGCCTCTTCGGGTATGAAATGTCCGCACTTGACCGGGTGGCCTCGCACGCTGGCGGCTTTTTCCTTCCAGGTGGCGAGCACGTCGAACAGGGTGTGCATCTTGCCGTACTCGCCCCAGATCACCAGTACCGGGCAGGCGAGCTTTTTTCCCAGGTCGCGTTCGTCGTCGGCAATATCCACGGTCGCCGCCGCGCGATAGTCCTCGAGTCCCGCGCGGATCGTCCCGGGCAGCCTGAAGGCGCGCAGGTATTCCTGGAACATCGGTTCCTCGATGGCGTCCTGGCGAAAGCACAGCGCCCGGAACATGTGCCGCAGGAAGGGCTCGGCACTGTTGGCCATCATGATCTCGGGCAGATCCGGCACCTGGAAGAAAAACCAGTGCCAGTACGCGGCGGCGAGTTCCTTGCCGGTGTCCCGGAATACGGTGTGCGTGGGCACGATATCGAGCACAGTGAGGTTTCTCACCTGATCCCGGTAATCCATCGCCAACCGGTGCGCCACCCGCGCGCCGCGGTCATGACCGACCACACTGTAGCTTTTGAATCCCAGCGCGGACATCACTTCGCTGATGTCCTTAGCCATGCTGCGCTTGTCGTAACCGTCGCGCGGCTTGTCGGAGTCGCCGTACCCGCGCAAGTCCGGGCACACCACGGTGAACTTATCCAGCAGGCCAGGCATGACTTTGCGCCACATCTGTCCAGTCTGCGGATAGCCGTGCAGGAGCACCACCGGCGCACCCTTGCCGCCGACCCATGCGTTAATGCGCACGCCGTTCGCGCGAATGGTCTGCTGCTGCGTTCCGGGCATGAAGGACATATGAGTGACTGGTGACTGGTGACTGGTGACTGGTGACTGGTGACTGGTGCGGTGACTGGAAAGAAATGGTAGCGCTTTTTAGCCTTTACCAATTACTAATTACCGGTCACCAATTACTGTGTTTCACTTCCCCAGATACTTGCGCAAGCGTTCAACTCCCTCCTGCCAGGACGGGAATGGGTTTCGGATACGAGAATCGCACGTGCTGCTTCGCCCGATACTCGCCGAAGTCTATTCCCGGCGCGATCGCCACGCCGGCTTTCTCCAGCACGTCCCAGCAAAAATGATAGCTGTCGGACGTGAGCCGTTCGCAGTTCGCGTAAACGTAGAACGCGCCTTCCGGCATCACCGGGATGTCGAACCCCAGGCGGCGCAGTTCCGGCACCAGGAAATCGCGCTGCGCGCGAAAGGCGTCGCGGCGTTGTTCCAGCAGCGCAATGGTATCGGGATGGAAAGCGGCGAGCGCGGCCTTCTGCGCGATTTCCGAGGAGGAGATGAACAGGTTCTGCGCCAGCTTGTCCACCGCCGGCATGAATGCCTCCGGCACCACCATCCACCCCAGGCGCCAGCCGGTCATGCCGAAGTACTTGGAGAAGCTGTTGATGATGAACAGGTCATCGCCGAACTCGAGCGCAGTGCGGTCGCGCTGGCCGTAGGTCAGGCCGTGGTAGATCTCGTCCACGATCAGCACCCCGCCGCGCGCGCGCACCACGGCGTGAATGCGCTCGAGCTCGTCGTGCGCGATCTGCGTGCCCGTCGGGTTCGAGGGCGAAGCGATCAGCACGGCCGCGGTTTCCGCCGTCCAGTGCTTCTCCACCATTCTTGGCGGTGAGCTGGTAGGCGGTCGAAGCCTCCACCGGGATGCCGACCGGATCGCCCTCCATCGTGCGTACGAAGTGCCGGTTGCACGGATAGCCGGGATCGGTCATCAGCACCCGGTCTCCGGGCGAAAGTATCGCACCCATCGTCAGCAACAGCGCGCCCGAGGAGCCGGTGGTCACGGCGATCCGCGAGAGCGGCACTTCCACGCCGTAGCGCGTGCGGTACCACTTCGATATCGCTTCTCGCAACTCGGTGATGCCCAGCGACTGGGTATAGGCGACCCGGCCGGCCTGGATGGCGCGGATGCCGGCCTCGGCGATCAACGGCGCGGGTGGGCGCATCCGGCTCGCCCACCACCATGTTCGAGACGGTCCGCCCCTGCGCCTCCAACTCCCTTGCCCGCGCGATGAGTGCCATCACGTGGAACGGCTCGATGCCGTCCATGCGCGAGGCGAGGTGGGGACTGGCGTTGCGGGCAAGCTTCTCGGGGCGATTCATCCGGTTCTCGGCTCGTTGCGGCGTCCGCGCCATGCGCGATTTCCGATTGGGCGGACCGATGATCCAATTCTATGCCCCCGTAGCCGCCCGCCGCAATGAAGCGGTTCAAAAAACGGCGCCGAACGTCTACCATGACGATCCTTTCATCCCCTCTACTTGGACAGGAACCCGGTAATGAAAATAGCGATCATCGGCAGCGGCGGAGTCGGCGGCTATTTCGGCGCCCGTCTGGCTGCCAGCGGACAGGATGTCACTTTCGTCGCCCGCGGCGCGCATCTCGAAGCCATGCAGAAAAAAGGGCTCAAGGTATTGAGCGCGCTCGGCGACCTGCATGTGCCCGAGGTGAAAGCCACCAAAGATACGACGATTATTGGTCCGGTTGATGTCGTCATGATCGCGGTAAAGCTTTGGGCCACCGAGGAAGCGGCGCAGTCCGCAAAGCCGTTGATCGGTCCGAACACCGTCGCGGTGTCTTTCCAGAACGGCGTGGTTGCCGTGGACACGCTGCTGCCGATCCTGGGTAAGGAACACGTCATGGGTGGCGTGGCGAACATTGCCGCGCTCATCGAAGAGCCCGGTGTGATCCGCCACAACGGCAACATGGCCAACCTGTTCTTCGGTGAACTCGACGGCAAACCCTCCGCACGTTCGCAGGCGTTCCTCGTTGCCTGCAAGATAGCCAACATCCAGGCCGAGCTGGTCACCGACATCAACAGGACGATCTGGGAAAAATTCGTGCGCCTGGTTACGCTCTCGGCCATGACTTCGCTCACCCGCATGCCGATCGGCCCGATCCGCTCCGACCCGGACACGCGCGCGCTGATGCAGCAGGTGATGGAAGAGGTGCTGGCGATCGGCAAAGCCCGAGGGGTGAAGTTCGATGACGTGCTCATCGCCGACCAGATGTCCAAGGTCGATGGCTATCCGGCAACCATGGTGGCCTCGATGTGCGGCGACCTGCGCCGCGGCAACCGGCTGGAACTGCCGTGGCTGTCGGGAACCGTGGCCAGGCTCGGTGACGAACTCGGCATTCCGACGCCTGCCAATCATTTCGTGTACGCGGCGCTCAAGCTTTTCGCCAACGGCCGTCCCGCCGAAGCGCAGGTCTAAGATACGTACACCCAGAGACACAGAGGCACAGAGGACACAGAGGACACGGAGAAGGCAATGGATGAATAATTCATGTTCGTGAGCAATCGCGGCAAATATGCGGTCTGATCTGCAGCGCCACCGGATAGATGTTCGGTGCCGCGTCCAATTAGTCGCGACTTTGTTTTTCTCTCGTGACCTCTGTGCTCTCTGTGCCTCTGCGTTGGGTTTTGTACTTCGGGAGACAACAATGAAACTGACAATAAAGAACGTCCGTGCCAGAGCAGTGATGGTGCCGCTGAAGCGCCCGCCGATATCGGCCTCGGGAGCGCTGCCGGAAGCGGCACTGGTGCTGGTGGACGTGGAAGCCGGCGACGGTATCACCGGGCATGCGTACCTGGCCGCGTACGGCAAGGCGATGCTGAAGCCCCTGGTCAGCACCACCGAGGCACTTGCCGAGATGATCAAGGGCGATGCGCTGGTGCCCTACGAGATCGACACCAAGCTGCGCAAGCGCTTCACGCTGTTCGACACGCCCGGGCTGGTCGGCCTTGCGCTCGCGGGTATCGACATGGCGGCATGGGACGCCTATGCCAAGGGACTTAGCGTACCGCTGGTCGGTGCGCTTGGGGGACAAGTCAGGCCGGTGCGCGCCTACAACAGTTGCGGATTGTGGATCAAGGATCCGGCGTTGCTCGCGGACGAAGCGGCGGAACTGCTTTCGGAGGGCGGTTACAGCGCGGTCAAGCTGCGCATCGGGCGGCCGAATTTCAAGGACGACCTGGCCGCGGTACGCAACGTGAAGAAGCGCATCGGCGGCGACATCTCGCTGATGACCGACTTCAACCAGAGCCAGACGGTGACCGAGGCCATCCTGCGCGGGCGCGCGCTCGACGATGAAGGACTGTACTGGATCGAGGAACCGGTGCGCCACGACAACTACGCCGGCTGCGCGAAGATCGCTCTGGAGGTGAAGACGCCGATCCAGATCGGCGAGAATCTGCTCAACACCTTCGAGATGCAAAAGGCGATCGAAGCAAAGGCCGCCGAGTATTACATGCCCGACGTGCAGCGCATCGGCGGCGTCACCGGCTGGATGCGTGCCGCCGCGCTCGCGCACGCGCACCACCTCGAGATGTCCAGCCATTTGTTTCCGGAGATCAGCGCGCATCTGCTGGCGGTGACGCCGACCTGCCACTGGCTGGAGTACATGGACTGGGCCAATCCGATCCTGCAGGAACCATTCGCGGTGAAGAACGGCAACGTGATCATCCCGGACCGGCCGGGCGTGGGCTTCGACTGGAACGAGGCCGCAGTGAAGAAGTACCTGCTGGCGTAGAATGGCTCATAGATGAGGTGCATCGATTTGTTGCACCCCAACATCGAGGAACCGGCAATGACCCTTGCTGCAGCAGAACTCCAGACCGCGATCGACGAATTGCGCGTGATATTCAAGGATCGCCTCTCTACAAGCACCGGGGTGCGCGACCATCACAGCAAGGACGAATCCTGGCACCACCCGCACCGGCCGGACGCGGTGGTGTTTCCGAACTCCACCGAGGAAGTCGCCGAGATCGTCCGCATCTGCGCGCGGCACAACACGCCGGTCGTCGCCTATGGCACCGGCACCTCGCTCGAAGGCAACGTCATTCCGCATCAGGGCGGCGTGGTGGTGGACCTGGCGAACATGAACCAGGTCCTGCGGGTGAATGCGGAAGACCTCGACGTCACCGTGCAGGCCCGCGTCACCCGCAAGGAATTGAACGTGCACATCCGCGACCAGGGCCTGTTCTTTCCCATCGACCCCGGCGCTGACGCCTCCCTCGGCGGCATGGCGGCGACCCGCGCGTCCGGCACCAACGCAGTCCGCTACGGCACCATGCGCGAGAACGTGCTGGCGCTGACCGTGGTGCTCGCCGACGGCCGCATCATCCGCACCTCGCGGCGCGCGCGCAAATCCGCCGCCGGTTACGACCTCACCCGCCTGTTCGTCGGCTCAGAAGGCACGCTCGGCATCATTACCGAAGTGACATTGCGGCTCTACGGCATTCCCGAGGCGATGGCCGCGGCGGTGTGCTCCTTCGAAGGCATCGAAGGCGCGGTCAAAACCGTGATCCAGACCATCCAGCTCGGCATTCCGGTGGCGCGCATCGAATTGCTGGATGACGTGCAGATGGACTCGGTGAACAAGTTCTCGAAGCTGAACTACCCGGTCAAGGACACGCTGTTCATCGAATTCCACGGCACCGATGCGGGCGTCAAGGAACAGGCGGAGCTGGTGCAGTCGATCGCGGCGGAGCACGGCGGCGGCGAGTTCAAGTGGGCGACCAAACCCGAAGAGCGCAGCCATCTTTGGACCGCGCGGCACGACGTGACCTACGCCAACAAGGCATTGCGCCCGGGATGCGAAATCTGGGCGACCGACGTGTGCGTGCCGATCTCCCGTCTCGCCGAATGCATCCTCGAGACCAAGAAGGATCTCAAGAAAAGCTTCCTGACGGCGCCGCTGGTCGGCCACGTCGGCGACGGCAACTTCCACCTTGGCTTTCTGATCAACCGCGACGACCCGAAAGAAATTGCCGAAGCCGAGCGGCTGAACGATCGGCTGGTGATGCGCGCACTGGCGATGGACGGCACCTGCACCGGCGAGCACGGCATCGGACTGGGCAAGATGAAGTTCCTCACCGCCGAGCACGGCGAGGCGGTCGCGGTGATGCGCCAGGTCAAGAAGGCGCTCGACCCGCAGAACATCATGAATCCGGGAAAAATTTTCACGTTGTGAAGGGACGAGGGGCGGGGGACGAGGGATGAGGGAAAAGCAAATCTTTCCTTAACCTTGTTTTAAGAGTTCTCAACCCTCTTCCCTCGCCTCTCTTCCCTCCTCGGACTTCCCTCGCCCCTCGCCCCTCGTCCCTCGCCCCTTCAGTGACCACGATCTACGGCATCAAGAACTGTGAAACGATGAAGAAGGCGTTCGCCTGGCTGGACGATCACGGCGTACGCTACGACTTCCACGATTACAAGAAGGCAGGGATCGACGCAGCCAAACTCAAGGCCTGGTCGAAGCAGGCCGGCTGGGAAACGCTGCTCAACACCCGCGGCACCACCTGGCGCAAGCTGTCTCCGTCGCAGCAGGCAAATCTCGACGAAGCCAAGGCGCTCAAGCTGATGAGCGAGAACCCGAGCCTGATCAAGCGCCCGGTACTGGACCACGGCGGCGCGCTGGTGGTGGGATTCGTGCCGGAGCGCTACTCCAATACATTCGGGAAATAGGAGATTGAACATGCGTCATCACGCCTTGGTGCTTGGCCTCCTGGCTCTGTGTTGTTCGCTCAACGCCAATGGCGCCGGACTCATCGACGACAACCGCCTGCTCAAAGCGCAGGCGGACCCGGGCAACTGGCTGAGTCACGGCCGCGATTACAGTAACCTGCGCTTCTCGCCCCTCAAGCAAATCAACAGGGCCAACGTCAAGAGTCTGGCCCCGGTCTGGACTTTCAAAAGCGGCGTGTCGTCCACCTTCCAGGCCACGCCGATCGTGGCGGACGGAGTGATGTACCTGTCCCTGCCCTTTAACCATGTTGTTGCGCTGGACGCGAAGACAGGCAAGGAACGTTGGCGTTATCAGCACAAACGGCGCACCGAGAAGATGTGTTGCGGTCCCGCCAATCGCGGCGTTGCGGTGGCCTACGGCAAGGTGTTCATCGGCACGGTGGACGCGCGCCTGATCGCCCTGGATCAGAACAGCGGCAAGCCGGTCTGGGATATTCCGCTGGTGGAGGGTCTCGATGGCGCGACGGAGAGGACCGATCAGCTTGGTGCCGATGATCCGCTTCGCAACAGCCGCGTCAGCGGGTCCACCGGTGTGGGCGCGAACATGGCCCCACTGGTCTACAAGGGCAAGGTCATCATCGGCATTACCGGGGTGGGCTACGGCCTGCATCTGGACTCCGAGCGCGAGGGCGCCCCGCTCGGGGCAGTCGTCGGTATCGCGGGGCAAAGTCAGCGGGCGGGCTTCTACGCGGCCTTCGACGCCAATACCGGAAAGAAGATCTGGCAATTCGACTCCACGCCGGCTTCGGGGTGGGAAGGCACGTTTCTCGAGACTACTGCCGACGGGGCGAAACTGGAACGAGACATCGAACGAGAACGCGCCACGTTTGCGCAGTATCCGGATGCAGCCAGTCGCGGCGGCGGGTCGGCCTGGACCACTCCCGCCATCGACCCGAAGGAAAACCTGATCTATGTCGGCGTCGGCAACCCTTCGCCGCAAATGGATGATTTGACGCGACCGGGTGACAACCTCTACACGGTGTCTCTCGTTGCACTGGACGCCGACTCGGGCAAGGTCAAGTGGCATTACCAGGAAGTCCCGCACGACATGTGGGGCTACGACGTGGCAAGTCCACCTGTGCTGTTTGAAGTGACGAGAGGCTACGACACGATTCCGGCCATAGGCCAGGCGGGCAAGACGGGATGGTTCTATGTGATGGATCGCCGCGACGGCCGCTTGCTCTTCAAGTCCGAGGCCTTCGTGCCGCAACAGAACTTGTTCAAGCGACCTACCGCGGAGGGCATCGAAATCGCGCCGGGCGGCGCCGGGGGCGCAAGCTGGTCGCCGGTTTCTTTCGACACGCGCACGGGGATCGCCTTTGTCGCGGCGATTCACTGGCCCATGCGTTACACGGTGAAGGAAATTCCAGCGACCGCGGACAAGGCCGCTCTGCGATACACGTCCCTGGAGCCCGGCGCCGGGCCGCGCTGGGGCGTGTTGAGCGCCATCGAAACCCGACTCTCCGGCAAGATCAAGTGGCAAGTGAAAACAACCGAGCCCCTGGTCGGCGGCGTGCTTGCCACCGCGGGTGATCTGCTTTTCATGGGTGAGGGCAATGGCAATTTCAACGCCTTCAATTCCGAAACCGGCGAATTGCTCTGGCAGGTCAACGGCAGCGCCGGTGTGAACGCACCGCCTGTGACTTATCAGGTCGACGGCAGGCAGTACGTCGCAGTCGCTGCGGGCGGCAATGCGCTGTTCGGCTTCAAGCAGGGAGACGCGGTGATGGTGTTCGCCTTGCCGGAGTAGGAATGCCTGGCAAGTTCGTCTGATCGAATGCAATCCGGAGTGGGAGCACAAACATGACGACTGGAAGATTGCGCCGCGGCATCACGGCGGCCGGAATCGCGATGCTGCTCGCCGCCTCCGCGGCGGCGACTGGTTCATATGCAGCCGATGCGGATTTCGGTATCGGCGAGAACGATCTCGGCGGCCTCGTGAAAACCGCGAACGGGCGGGAAGCCGGCGTGTGGGTGATCGCCGAGACAATCGATCTTCCGACCCGATTCGCCAAGATCGTAGTCACCGACGACCAGGGGCGCTACATCATGCCCGACCTGCCGAAGGCGAGCTACAGCGTCTGGGTGCGCGGATACGGTCTGGTCGATTCGCCCAAAGTCCACGCCACGCCCGGGAAACGCCTCGACCTGAGCGCGGTCGTGTCGCCGAGCGCTGCGGCGGCGGCCGAATATTACCCGGCGATCTACTGGTACTCGCTGCTGAAGATTCCCGCGAAGAGCGAATTCCCCGGCACGGGGCTGGATGGCAACGGCATCGACCCCGGCATGAAGATGCAGACCCATTGGCTCAACATCGTGAAGACGAACGGCTGCATGGCCTGTCACGCGCTGGGCACGGTGGGTACGCGCACCATTCCGAAGGATTTCGCGCACATGACCTCCACCGAGGCGTGGGGGCGGCGCATCGCCTCGGGACAAGCGATGAACAACATGATCACCTGGGCGGGCCGGCTCGGCACCTCGCGAGCGCTCGCACAATGGGCCGACTGGACCGACCGGATCGCCGCCGGCGAACTGCCGTTCGCAAAGCCCGACCGGCCGCAGGGCATCGAGCGCAATCTCGTGGTGACGATGTGGGACTGGAGCCGCCCGACAGCCTACATGCATGATCTGATCGGAACCGACCGGCGCAAGCCCACGCTCAATGCCAACGGGAAGTTCTACGGCGCGCCCGAGAACAGCACCGATTTCTGGCCGGTCCTCGATCCGCTCACACACACAGCGACGGAAGTCAGGCATCCCGTGCGCGATCCGAATACGCCTTCCCATAAGACCGATCCGATGGCGCCTTCCGCGTATTGGGGGCCGGACCCAATCTGGGACAGCCAGACCAGCACGCACAACCAGATGATGGACGAGAGGGGGCGGGTCTGGGCGGCGGCGCGCGTCCGCCATCCAAACAACCCCGACGATTGCAGGAAAGGTTCGGACCATCCGTCGGCGAAAGCATTTCCCATCGAGAGCGCGAACCGGCATCTGTCTATGTACGACCCGGCCACGAACAAGTGGACACTGATCTCGACCTGCTTTCCGACACACCACGTGATTTTCGCCGAGGACGCCAACAGCACGCTGTGGACCTCGGCCGGGGTCGGCGGCCCGGGCGTGGCCGGCTGGCTGAACCGGAAGATGTTCGAGGAAACCGGCGACGAGATGAAGTCACAGGGCTGGACGCCCTTCATCCTCGATGCCAACGGCAATGGCAGGCGCGACGAATGGGTCGAGCCCGACCAGCCGCTGGACCCCGCGAAAGACAAGCGCATCGCGATCAACCTCTACAGCGTGGCGGTCAACCCGGTGGACGGTTCGGTTTGGGGAACCGCGCTTGCGCCGTTCCCCAGCTATGCCGTGCGCGTCGCGCCGGGAACTGATCCGACGCACACGGCAATTACCGAGATCTACGAGCCGCCGTTGCCCGCCTACGGCGCGCGCGGCGGAGACATCGACCGCAACGGCGTGTTCTGGGCGTCGTTCGCGAGCGGCCATCTCGGCAGCTTCGACCGTCGCAAGTGCAAGGCACCGTTGAGCGGACCGAACGCGACCGGCAAACACTGCCCCGAAGGCTGGACGCTGTACCGCTTTCCCGGACCGCAGTTCCGCGATGTGCAGGACGACGGCAGCGCCGAGGCGAGTTACTACGTCTGGGTGGACTGGTTCAACACGCTGGGTTTGGGCAACAACGTGCCGATCGCGACGGGCAACACCAGCGATGCCTACTTCGCGCTGGTCAACGGCAAGTTCGTAACGCTACGCGTGCCCTACCCGATGGGTTTCTACGCGAAGTGGGGCGAAGGCCGCATCGACGATCCCAAGGCCGGCTGGAAAGGCCGCGCGATCTGGGCCACGGATTCCACCCGGACGCCGTTTCATTCAGAAGGCGGCACCCAACGCAGTGCCAGGGTCTACAAATTACAGATGCGACCCGATCCGCTCGCTCGCTAGTGCAGCAGCCGCGGCAGGAACATCGCCACATCCGGAATGAAGAGCACGATCAGCAGGCCGATAACCTGCAGCGCGATGAAAGGCAGCAGCGACACAAAAATGTGATTGAGGCTGATCTCGGGTGGCGCCACCGACTTCAGGTAGAACGCCGCCTGGCCGAACGGCGGTGACAGGTAGCCCACCTGCATGGTGATGTTGAACAGGACCCCGAACCAGATCAGGTCGTAGCCCAGCGCGGTCACCGTCGGTGCGAAGATCGGCATGGTCAGCAGCATGATCGAGAACCAGTCCATGAACATGCCAAGCACCAGGAAGATCGCCATCATGATCAGGATGACGCCGATCGGCTCCAGCGGCAGACCGGTCATGATGCTCTTCAGGTAAGTGATTCCTCCCAGCAGATTGTAAACGCCGACCATCGCGTTGGCACCGATCGACAACCAGATCAGCAGGCCGCATGTCGACATCGCCGAGTACAGCGAATCGCGCAGCATTGCGAGGGTCAACGTGCGCCGGATCGCAGCCGCCACAGTCACTCCCGCCACACCCATCGCCGCCGCCTCGCTCACCGACGTGATGCCGGTGTAGATGCTGCCGAGCACGGAAAAAATGATCAACAGCGGCAGAATGACGCTTTTGAGTGCCGCGAACTTGGCCATCAACGGGATGTTGCGCATCTCCGCCGGCGCCGGCGGCCCGAGTTTCGGGTTGAGCCCACACCGGATCAGCACGTAGATAATGTAGATCAGTGCCAGGACCACGCCCGGAATCGTGGAGGCCAGGAACAGGTCGCCTATCGAGGTCGAGGTCGTGAGCCCGTAGAACACCAGCACGAGGCTCGGCGGAATCATGGTTCCGAGCGAGCCGCCGGCACATACCACGCCGATTGCGAGCTTCGAGTCATAACGCAACCGCAGCATCTGCGGCAGCGCGACCAGGCCGAGCAGGATGACCTCGCCGCCGATGATGCCGGTCATAGCCGCCATCACCGACGCCGCGATCAATGTCATGACCCCCACGCCGCCGGGAAGCCGCCCGGCCCAGATCTTCAACGCGTCGTACAGATCGTGCGCGACTCCGGATTTGTCGAGGATGTTGGCCATCATCAGGAACATCGGCACCGACAGCAGGACATAGGAGTTGACGAAGCCGTAAGTCCGGAAGGTGACGATCGCCAGGCTGTCCAGATCGGCGAACAGCGCGCAGAACACGACGGCGATCAGCCCGGTCGCGAACGCGATCGGCATGCCCAGAACGATGATCAGCAGCACGAAGGCCGCCAGCATCAGCAGCGAAATGATCTCGATGCCCATGGCTCAGTCCTTCGCGCGCAGCGCTTTCAGGTCGCCGCGGATATTGGAGATCATCTGCACGATCATCAGCAGGGCGCCGATGACCATGGAAACCTTGACGATTACCGGTGTGGGCTGGGCCCACGCGGAACCGCCGACCTCCCAGTCCTGGACCGACAGCCATGCCATGTTGAACGAGAACCAGGCAAACGCCACGAGATAGACGATAGCGAGAATCGAGGTGACGACATCGAAGCGCAGCCTAGTGCGCCGCGACAGGCGATCGTGCACTGCGGTGATGCGGATATGCTCGCGGCGCATCAGCGAGTAGGATCCGCCGATGAGGAAGGCCACAGCGATCGCCGTGGTGACGACGTCGTACACCCACACCGTAGGCGACTTGAAGATCACGTCGGCGACGACGTCGTAGATCGTCACGATGATCGACAGCGCAAAGCTAAAGCTCAGCGCCCTGGCAATCGTTTCGATCGCGCGATCGACGGCGTTTATCCCGGTTGCTTCCGCATCGGGTACCGATTCCGCCATGATTTTCTCCCCGTCTTATTGTTGTTCGCGGGAACGAAGCGGGCGCGGCTCAAGCCGCGCCCGTGCGTTCAGTTCCTTGCTGGCATACCCCTAAAGTTTGCCGATCGATTTCAGGAATTTCGTCTGGCTTTCGTAGATCTCCTTGGCCAGCGGGCTCTTCTTCGACCACTTCTCCCACACCTTGTGAGCAACCTGGCGAAACTCGCCCTTTTCCTTCTCGCCCCACTGGACCAGCGTGCCCGGATCGCGCTTGGCGGCGGCCTTGCGGTCCTCGAGTTCCTGGTCCATCCACGTGCGCATGCACCACTCGTCCACCGCGGCGGTCACGATTGCCTTCTGCTCGGCGGACAACGCATTCCACTTGCGCTTGCTCACGACGAAGTCGACCGAGTTCATGGAATGGATGCCCGGGTAGATCGCATAAGGTGCGATCCGGTTGTAGCCGGCCTCGTCGTTCACCGACAACGTGCCCCAGTCGGTCGCCTCGATCTTGCCGGTATCCAGCGCCGTGTACACCTCGGTGCCGGGCATCACCGACACCGATGCGCCCAGCGACGCGAAGATCTCGGCCGGGATGCCGTCGGGCGCGCGCATTTTCACGCCTTTGAAGTCGGCAATGGAGCGGATCGGCTTCTTCGACGGGATCGACTCCTGCCCGAGAATGATCGGGCCCATGAAAATGGCATCCCACTTGGCGGAAATCTTGTTCATGACCTCCATCCCGCCGCCTTGCCGGTACCACATCAGCAGGTGCAGCGGATTGTCGTAGGCGGCTGTCATGTCCCAGAACGCCGCCGCCGGCTCCTTGCCGCCCTGGTACGCCATTGTTCCCACGGCGCCGTCGAGCAGGCCCGCCTTGATGGCGTCGAGCGCTTCGGCCTGCGGCACAATGGTCGCAACCGGGAAAGGCTGAATCTCCACCTCCCCTTTGGTGGCCTCCTTCACGCGCGCGGCAAAAGCCTGAAAATCCTTGTAGACCGTGGTGTTCGGCCCGTAGAGGTTCTGCACCTTCCACTTGTGCTGCGCCTCGGCTGTGCCGGCCGCGCCGGCCAGCGCCAGGCCCGCCAAAACGGCCAGGCTCGCGGACCTCGCAACGCCCATCAACGAACGATTCATCTGGCTCCTCCCGATTTTATGGCGACGGACCGTCGTGGCGATGTCCATCATGGATTTGGGAATGATCGGTCAACCATACCACGCAATCCGCATAACGGATCGGACACAACGGCGTTTACCGGGGCGGCCAATTTTGCCGCGAGCGCGCCGGCCTGAATGGCCGGGGTCACTATGCGCTTCGCTGCTCAGGCAGTTCTCGCCTTGTTAACCCTGGATCAGCACGATGTCCCAGACGATGAGCTTGGCTTCGGACTCTTCCTTGTCGGTCGGCGGCAAGACCTTCGCGATCAGGCTGTCCTTAGCCCAGGACTGTTGCAGCAACGGGTCCTTATCGTTGAGCGCTTCTCCGGCGAAGTACATCTGCGTGATCAACCGGTTCACCTTGCCGGTGATATCGAAGTGAACGTGGGGCGGACGCCAGTACTCGGGGACAACCGGGTACGCACCCGGCTTCACCGTCTTGAACCGGTAACGCCCTTCTGAGTCGGTGATCACGGTGGCGTAACCGTCGAAATTGGGATCGCGAGGCGCCGGATTGCGATCATGCGGATGCGTGTAGCGGCCGGCCGCATTGGCCTGCCAGATCTCGAGCTTCACACCGGGACAAGACTCCCCGCGAACACTCAGGACTCTTCCCATCACGTAGATGGGATTGCCGGCGGCCTTTCCGGAACGCCCCTTCAATTGCGTCAGATCGTTGCCGCCATCGGCCGGCTTCTGGACCGGATAGAACGGTCCGAGAATCTGGTCCGGGGTCGGCATCGGTCCACGGGGGTCGAAGCCCGGTGAGTCCTGCGCTGCCGCACGCAATGGCGCGGCCAGCGTCGCGACACCGAGCGCCAGCGACATCTTCAGCAACCTGCGTCTCGATTGCAGTTCGTCGGGACAGGTGGGAAGCTGGTCGGTCGAGAAAGTCGGAACGAGAATTTTTCTTTCTTCGGTCATGGTCCTGGTCCTTGGGTGTGCTATTGAAAATTCTTTCCGGGCGCGCTATCTCGCCGGCCTGATCCCGGCGGCCCAGGTGATCCCGCCGAGGATGTGCTCAAGGAACAACGGTTCCCTGTACGTCTCGACGGTATGCCCGAGTGCGGTATACCAGGCGCGGCCGCCATCGTAGTCGTGGTACCACGCCATTGGATGGTTCGCGCCCATCCTACCGCCCCGATACGTCGATTCGTTGATCCGGATCAATACCGTGATATCGGAGGCGAGGTCATTGCGGAAGTCATACCATTCGTCGGTGCGCTTCCATTCGATGGGCAGGTGCCGGGTGGACTCGTGGGACGGGTCCACCACTTTCAGGGTCGCCGGCTGGATAACGGGGTGTCTGCGGAAATAGTTTCCGACAAGGTCGCCGTACCAGGGCCAGTCGTATTCGGTGTCGGTCGCTGAATGAATGCCGACAAATCCCCCGCCGCGCCGAACGAACCTCTGGAACGCCGCCTGTTCACCGGGGTTGAAGATGTCGCCGGATGTGCTGAGGAAAACCACCACCCGGTACTGCGCCAGATTCGTGTCGTTGAAGACCGTGGCGTCTTCGCTGGCGTCAACGCGGAAATCGTTCTGCTCGCCCAGCGCCCGAATGGCGGCGATGCCGGAGGGAATCGAATCGTGCCGATATCCCGCAGTCTTCGAGAAAACCAGGACGGAAAACGCCGGTTCAGGCGATTCCGCACCGGCGGCTCCTGACGCACAAATTGACAGTGCGAGAGCGAGCCCAAGCATTACGGACCCGCAATAATCCACTCCCCAGGTTCTGGCCCTGGCGACGTTGACCACCTGTTCGATCACTTTCAGCATTGACAGCCTGTGGTGTCCCCTCATCCCCGCTCCTTGCAGATCTGCGGGTCCACCTGGAAACCCGGCGCGGGACCATAGGCGCAGGCCGCTCCGTTTTTGTCCACGTGCGTCAGTTTCAGCGACCAGTCGGCGCCCCCATTGCACTGAGGATAATGCATCACGGAGAAGCGGTCGTAATCGGTGAGCGGCCGCCAGTTGTTGTCCTCGAAGCAGGTCCCGGATTCCGGGCGGGTGTGCTCGTGCCGCCAGCCTAGCGTGTGGCCAATCTCGTGGCGAAGAATCCCGACCAGTTGCAGGGCCCCGTCGGGATCCAGACGGAACGAGGATTCATCGATCAGCAGGTTGCGTTCGCCGCGTTCTTCGTTCGGGAAGAATGCCCGGGCCAGATATTGCCCGTACACGTTGACCGGCCGGATATCGAACACGACGTCGGCATTTTCGGCCGTGCAGTCGGCGTCCTCGGCCGCAACGTGGATGAAATCCACATCCGCGACCTGTTCCCAGGCGCCGGCGGCGGCCTCCATATCCTTGATGACCTGTCGTTGCCGGTCGCCGAAAGCACTGCTCACGCAGTACGTCAGACGCTTCCTGTGGTTCGAATCCCAGATGGCATTCCGGCCACCGACCTTGTGCACGATCAGCGCCCCCGGCACCGTTTCGGGTGATTCGCGCTTGATGCGCGTTTCAAAAAACTCCCGGAGCCGCTTGCGATCGGGGATGGCGATGTCACCGCTGACGATGTATTTGCCACCCGGGAACGGCTCCTTGTAAGTGGACTGCTCGAACGCTTCGAAGGCCAGGTCCGCCCATAGCCGGCACTCCTCCTTCGCTTTGCGCTCGAGTTGCGACATGGCCTCCGCGACAGTCTCGGGCGTGGCTTCCACCCGCTCCGTCGCGGGACGGATGTGCGTCCCGGCGGGGCTCTCTCCCGCCGGTTGCTGCAATTCCTCGTTAGTGGACTGCGTCGGCCTTTCGCAATCGGTGTCGGTCTCAGCGCCGATGGCGGGCGCAAAACCGGAAAACAAAAGGCAACTAAAGGCAAGAACGCATGCGCCTGGCAATACTGCCAAAAAGCGTCTCATACGCTACCTCCCACGCGCCGGGTTTTCCCGTGCGCAAAGCCAATGAATCCTTACTTCTTCAGACAAGGTTCCACCACGACATTGAACAACTCGACTTTTTCCGCCATCGCACGCAGTTCCAGCAGAAGCGCGCGCGCTGCGGCAACATCCTTCGCCTCGACGCACAGACGCGTCTCGCCTTCCAGGCCAATGCGTGTCTCCTTGAGCCTTATCACCTCGCCGCGCTGCTGCGCGCCCTCTAGCAGCGTATGCGCTTTCCGAAGCGCACCGCGTGTCGGTTCCGGTACGCCCTTGCCCCGCGACAGCGCATAGACTGCAAACTCGGCGCTCGATTTTTCCGCCGCCCGCGCTTCGCTCTTCACCCCGGAAGCCTCGCCAGATGGGGACAGTGCCGCCAGCGCAAGGATGCCCAGAGACAGAACGATCGACAGGGGACGCAGGCCACCCTTCGCGGCGTTCCTTTCCCGTGCCGCGTACCTTGGGGACCTCTCGTCCTCTTCTCGCATCGTCCGCTCCCGTCCCGGCGGCCGGTCCGGCGCCGTCCGGGCATTTCCTTCTTTGTCAGGCTTCTTCCTCACAAGTTTCGCCCCGACTCGGGTGCCTTTGCGTCACGTTACGTTCCTCACGGCCTTGCTCCATCGCGATCTGTTGGTTCCGCGGCGCTGAATGGTCATCCAGCCGAAACGCCTAACGTTCTCCTGCCCCAACCGCTGACGCATAACGTGCTTGCAGGTTTTCCGCCTGCGCGACGCTCATGCCGAGGTCGCGGATCAATCCATCCCGGATGCCGTAGATCCAGCCGTGCACGGTGAGCGTCTGGCCGCGCGCCCAGGCGTCCTGCACCACCGTGGTCTGGGCAACGTTGACCACCTGCTCGATCACGTTCAGCTCGCACAGGCGGGCGATGCGCTCATCCCTCGCCTTCTTGCCGGCAAGCATATCGCGGTGCTTCTGGCCGACGTCCTGCACGTGGCGCAGCCAGTTGTCCACCAGCCCCAGCTTGAGATGATCGTGCGCGGCGATCACGCCGCCGCAGCCGTAATGGCCGCAAACGATGATGTGTTTCACCTTCAGTACATCCACCGCGTACTGCAGCACCGACAGGCAATTCAAGTCGGCGTGCACCACCACGTTGGCGACGTTGCGATGGACGAACACTTCACCGGGCGCAAGGCCGGTGATCTGGTTGGCGGGAACGCGGCTGTCGGAGCAGCCGATCCACAGGTACTCCGGCGTCTGCAGGTGTGCGAGCTGGTCGAAGAAATCCGGTTCGCGCTTGCGCACGCCTTCAGCCCAGGCGCGATTGTTCTTGAGTAGATGACTCAGGTCGTTCATGCGTGCGGCCCGGGAAGAATTGGCACGATCTCGTGTGGCCCGAAGTTTACCGGAGGCGCGAGACGCCGGGTTGCGAGGCAGCCCGGAAATCTGCGCCATTACAGCCGGGGGCTTCTTCGGCAGGCACCGCTCAACTGTACGTCGCGAATGGGGTCGTGTAACCTGATTGCGCGCGTGGAGACGATTCGCACATCGCTTTCGTGACTCGTGTCAGCAGAAGTACGTTGTCGTTCCCGACTCCCCGGAACCCCTCGAATGAAATCAGCACAACTCAGCGCAATTGGCCCGGCGGAAAAATCGGTCCGTTGCATCGATGTCCCTGACCCGGGCGCCCCCGGCGCCGGCGAGGTGCTGGTCGATGTCGTCGCCTGCTCGATCAACCCGGCCGACATCCTGATAATCGAGGGAAAATACGCAACCAGGCCGACACCACCGTGCGCGCTTGGCATCGAGGGTGCCGGCACCGTCGCGGCTGTCGGGGCAGGCGTGACCAACCTCAAGGTCGGCGACAAGGTCATGAGCCTGGGTCGCACCAACTGGATCCAGCGCATCCGCGACAAAGCGGAGACCTTCGTTCGTCTGCCGAAGGAAGTGGACCTCGCGCAGGCTGCTATGCTGAAGGTCAATGTCGCCACCGCGCACCTGATGCTGACCCAGTATGTCCAACTGAAGCGCGGCGACTGGGTCATTCAGAACGCCGCCAACTCCGGCGTCGGCGTCGACCTGATCCGGTTGGCCCATGCCGACGGAATTCGCAGCGTCAACGTCGTGCGCCGCGCTGCATTGGTTGATGCGCTAAAGAAGCTTGGCGCCGACGTGGTCGTCGTCGACGGGCCGGATGTGGCACAGCGAGTCGCGAAGGAAACCGGCGGCGCAGCGATCAAGCTCGGCATCGACGCGGTTGCCGGCGCGGCCACCGGCCGGCTCGCGCAATGCGTGGCCGAAGGCGGCACGGTGGTCAATTACGGACTGATGTCCGGCGAGCAGTGCCAGATCGATGCGTCCCACTTCCTGTTCCGCGACATTCACCTGGTTGGTTTCTGGCTGGCCAAAGTGATGCGCGGCATGAAGTTCGACGAGATTCAGGGGCTGTACGGGAAACTCGGTGCGCGACTGCTGGACGGGACGATTCACGTCGAGGTCGAGGCCAGTTATCCGCTGGAGAAAATCTCCGATGCCATGGCCCACGCCAAACGTGAAGCGCGCGGCGGCAAGGTGCAATTGCGGCCCAACGGCTAGGGAAGCTCTGCATGGAGAAGTTCACATGAAAAGCTTCGAATTCTGGTTCGACTTCGGCAGCACGGCCTCCTACCTCGCGTGGACGCAACTCCCCGCCCTTGAAGCCGAGACCGGGGCCACCGCTGTTCTCAAGCCGATGCTGCTGGGCGGCGTGTTCCAGGCCACCGGCAATCAATCGCCGGCCAACATTCCCGCGAAGGGCAAGTACCTGTTTGTGGACTTCGACCGGTTTGCCGAACGCTACGGCGTGCCATTCAAGGTGAACCCGAATTTCCCCATCAACACCCTGCTGCTGATGCGTGGTGCCATCGTTTTGCAGATGAAGGGCGACCCGCGATTCAGGGATTACTGCAACGCCATTTTCAACGCCATCTGGGTCGATTCGCTGAACATGAACGACCCGGCCACGGCAGCGGAGGCGCTGCGAAAGGCGGGTTTCGACGCCCAGGCCCTGGTTGCCGCGGCCAGCGAGCAGAGCACCAAGGACGCGCTCAAGGCCGCCACCCAGAAAGCCGTGGATCGCGGCGTCTTCGGCGCACCGACGTTCTTCGTCGGCGACCAGATGTTTTGGGGGCAGGACCGGATGGATTTCGTGAAGGAAGCGCTGCAAAAATGAACGCCTGAAGGCGCGCGCGTGACAAGGCATCCGCGCCCGTCGCACGGGGTTCGGAGAACGGCCCGTGACTTCCCATATGGGTGACGCCGAGCACGCCAATTAGCCAGGAGTCCGGACCGGTACCCGTTGTTGTGTCGCATACTCTGGGTATCGAAAGTCGGAAGTAGCAAAAGCCATTATCTGGCCCTGTCGTTGTGGCGGAAGTCCGTTGCGTTTCGGGAGGGGAGGAAACGAATGATCGTCCGCAGCCCGTATCCCGATGTAACCATCCCCGAGATGGCCTTCGATCGCTTCGTCCTGCACAAGGCCGCGGCGCTCGGCGACAAGCCGGCCCTTGTCGATGTCGGTACCGGGTACACGTTGACCTATGCCCAGCTCGCTCTACGTGTTCGGCAATTCGCCTCGGGCCTTGCCAGGCGCGGGTTCCGCAAGGGCGACGTCATGGCGATCTTCAGTCCCAACCATCCGGACTATGCAGTGGCTTTCCTCGGTATTGCGGCGGCGGGGGGCGCGAGCGCGACGATCAATCCCCTCTACACGGCGGACGAACTCACCGCTCAGTTGCAGGACGCCGGGGCGAAATTCCTGCTGACCATCCCGCCGCTGCTGGAACGGGCGAGGGAGGCCGCGCTTCGGTCGGGCGTCAAGGAAGTCTTTGTCATCGGCGCCGCGCCGGGCGTCGTATCTCTCGACGACCTGCTCGACCGCGAACCTTCAGAACCAGTTCATCAGTGCGATGCGCGCAACGACCTCACGGCGATTCCGTTTTCCTCGGGGACGACCGGCCGATCCAAAGGAGTGATGCTCACGCACTTCAACCTGACGGCGAACATCCGCCAATGCCTGACTGCGGACATGATCGTGGAGTCCGACCGGGTGCTGGCCACGCTGCCGTTTTTTCACATCTACGGCATGGTCCTGATCCTCGGGTTGGGGTTGTACCGGGGCGTGACGCTGTACACGATGCCGCGTTTCGATTTGGAAGTTTTCCTGCGCGCCATTCAAGATCGAAAGATCACCTACGCGCCCTGCGTCCCGCCCATCGTCCTGGCACTCGCCAAGCATCCATTGGTGGACCAGTTCGACTTGAGGTCCCTCAGGCTGATTGCCTCCGGTGCCGCGCCGATCGCGGCGAGCACATTGCGCGCCTGCGCCGAACGGCTGAAGTGCAACATGATGCAAGGCTATGGCATGACCGAGGCGAGCGGGGCTACGCACCTCAACGCGCGCGCCCTCGATCCGCAAAAGGCGACATCCATTGGCCCGCCGGTGCCGAACTGCGAGGCCAAGGTCGTCGATATCGTCAGCGGTGCCGCCCTCGGCCCGAAAGAGCAGGGCGAAATCTGCGTGCGGGGCCCGAACATCATGCGCGGCTACCTCAACCTCCCGGACGCCACGGCGCAGAGCATCGACGCCGAGGGCTGGTACCACACCGGCGACATCGGCTACGCGGACGACGAGGGGTATTTCTATGTCGTGGACCGGTTGAAGGAACTGATCAAGTACAGCGGCTACCAGGTTGCGCCGGCCGAACTGGAAGCGGTACTGGTGTCGCATCCGGCGGTCGCCGATGCGGCGGTGATCCCCAGCCCGGACGAGGAGCATGGCGAGATCCCCAAGGCCTTTGTCGTGCGCAAGGGCGAGTTGAGTGAGCAGGAAGTGATGGACTACGTCGCGGCGCGCGTGGCGCCCTTCAAGAAGGTGCGCCTCGTCGAGTTCATCGACCAGATCCCCAAATCGCCCACGGGCAAAATCCTTCGCCGCGAGTTGCGGGAACGGGAGCGGCTTCGCATCGGCGCCGCCTAGCGGGTTGCTGCGGTCCGCGTCACCTTCGTTTACCGTTCAAGGCTGCAGCATGAATCGAGTCCACTTGCAGGCCCGACCACTTTCGCCCTCTATCACCCCTCGCCCCTTGCCCCTCGCCCCTCGTCCCTCATTTCTTTGTGACCACAACCTCGAGATATTCGCCGGGCACGACGAGCGAGCTCGAGCCGGCTACGTTCAGGCCTTCGAGCAGCGCCGTAATGTCTTTGGTCAAGCCCGCCTGGCGAGCGGGTTCCAGCGCCGCATAAGCCTTGTGCGTGGGTCCGTAGAAGTTGCGGAACACCTCGATCCAGTGCGCGGCCGACCGGTAGCGGAAATTGAAGTTCCGCCGCACACAGCGAATGTCGATCGCTTCCGGGCCGAACAGCTCGACGATCCTCGGCTCGGCGCCCCACAGCGCAGGGGATTTTGTGCCGGCGGGCGGCGGCACGTAGGCACCGATCACGCGAAAGAGCTGGCCGATAAAACCTTCCGGCGTCCAGTTCGCCATGCCTATGCGGCCACCACTGCGAACCACGCGCATCAACTCGTGCGCTGCCTTATGGTGTTCGGGCGTAAACATCGCACCGAACGTGGACAGCACCACGTCGAAGGAGGCATCGTCGAAGGGCAACGCCTCGGCATCCGCCACCTGAAACTGGACGTCCAGTCCCTCGGCCTTTGCCCGCGCCGCGCCCTTTTCCAGCAGATGCGGCACATAGTCTGTCGAAGTCACGTTCGCGAAGCGCCGGGCGGCAGCCAGGGTGGCGTTGCCATTGCCCGCGGCCACGTCCAGTACCGCTTCACCGGCGCGCACGTCCGCCGCCTCCGCCAGCAATTCGCCGACGATCTGGAGCGTGGTGCCGACGATCGCGAAATCACCGCTGGCCCAGGTGGCCTGCTGGCGTTGCTTGATCGCGTTGAAATCGACATTGGCAGGGGCGGCAGCCGGCGCCATTGTCGGAGTGTTTGAAGTGCGGACGTTCAGTTCAAGATTCACGTGGTTTCTCCTTATGATCGATGGAAACAAATGGATGCGGGATTGGATGGGGCGTTACCGTGACCTGCCCGGCCACGGCAGGAGCATCCCGACCTGTTCCCGATAACGGCGATAGCGGTCCCCGAACTGCGCGATCAGGTCACGCTCTTCGAAATAGATGCCGATCAGGATGTAGCCGGTAGTCGCCACGGCAAAAAGAAGATGCCCCGCCGTCATGTGCGGCGTCGCCCAGAAGCCGAGCAGGAATCCGAGATAGATCGGATGGCGCACGTGACGGTACAGGAACGGCGTCCGGAATTCCGCTGCCGGCACGGTGCGGCCAAGCAGCCGCGCGAACACCTGCCGCAACCCGAACAGCTCGAAGTGGTTGATCAGGAAGGTGCTGGTCAGCAGCACCGCCCAACCGAGCCAGAATACGGCATGCAGCGCCAGGACCGCGGTGCGGTTTTCCACTGTCCAGATCACCGGATCGGCGATCGGCCGCCACTGCCAGAGCAGCAGGGCGAGCGCCAGGGTCGCGGCCAGCACAAAGGTACTGCGCTCGATCGGCTCCGGCACGATGCGGGTCCACCAGCGCTTGAACGCGGGCCGGGCCATCACGCTGTGCTGCACGGCGAACAGGCCGAGCAGCAGCAGGTTTACGATCAAGGCCTCGGCCAGCGGCACCGCCGCCCCGCTGTCGATCGACTTCGGCACCGCCACGTTGCCCACGAAGGCGATCGCGTACAGGAATGTCACGAGAAAAAAAGCATACGTTACGACGCCGTACAGGACTGTCAGGAATGCATTCATGCAAGACTCCTTGAAGAAGAAGTGAGAAAGGTGTCGATCGTTGCGTCGACGCGTTCGGAATGTGTGATCGGGCCCAGGTGACCCACACCGTCAAACTCGACCACAGTTGCAGCCGGGAGCGTGTCGCGAAGCAGGATGGTCGCTCGACGCGCCGCCGCGGTCGTGTGCGTGCCGCTTATGAGCAGGCACGGCGTGTCCAGTGAGCGCAGCGCGGCGGCCGACCAGCGCTCGAAGAACGTCGCGATCCAGGCGGCGCGCAACGAGCGCACCGAGGCGACGAGCTTTGGCCGGCGCTCCCCGGGCATTGCAGCCCAACTGCCCGGGCCGGCCCAGTAGTCGATGAAGCGCTCGGTCGCGGCTTCGACCCGGCCGCTGTCGATCAACTGGATCGTCTCGTCGCGCACCGCTTCGATCTCGAGCGTTGCCGGATCGCCCGGGCACAGGTGCGACAGGGTGCCCCACATCGTCGGCTCGTACAGCACCATCGATTGCACGCGCGCGCGGTTGGCAGCGGCAATTCTGAGCGCCACGGCCGCACCGTAAGAGTGGCCCACCAGGTGCACGGGAGTATCGTCCGGCAGCAGTGCTTCGAGCGGCGCGGCCTCGTCGGCAAGCGTGAATCGACGCTCCCCCAGCCACGAGGGAGTCCTGCCATGGCCATAAAGGTCGGCGGCCACGACACGGAAGCGGGGTGCGAGGCGCTGCATGAGCCCCTGGTATTGGGCCGAGCTGCTGGAGAACGAATGAATGCAGAGCACGAACGGCCCGGTTCCGGCTTCGCGGTAATGCGGCAAGCGGTTCATCGCTGCGCTCACCGGCGGTTGTTGAACGCCAGTGCGCTGTGCCGCGGGGTCGGCTTCGACAGGCACAGGACGCGCCGGCTCGCGCATCGTCGTGCGCGCTATCTCTGCCAGGGCCTCGAGTGTGAACGTGCGGCCGTTGTTCGCCGGCCGGGCAAATACCGCATCCAGGACCGTCACCCCGGTGTCGCCGGCATCCGCGCCAGCGGGCAGCCGCGGCGAGTCGGTACGCTCGCGCTGCGATGGGTTAGCGGTTGTCCTATTCATGATCGAGCAAACGCTTCATGCGATCGTTCAACATGCAGGCGTGGTCCGCCCATGCGGCTCCCTGGTGCATGCTCAGGGCGGAGAAATCGGTCGGTGCAATCATTGGGGAGATGCTCCTTGTAAGTTGGAATCCGCGGGACCACCCGGCTGCGAAAGAATTGTTGAAGAGCGATTGCAAGAGATCAGATTCCAGCATCCGTGCCCCCAGGTTGTCCTTGCGAATATCGTTGATGATTGACAGCGGCGCCATTGTTCCGGGAGAGCGTGATTGATTCTTCACCAGGCATCCGGCACGCTTGATCGTGCGTCCGTAATTGCGCGATGACTCGAGGCCATCCCTGAGGAAAGAAGTAGTGCGCTTGGAAGTGGAACTCACTTTGAGTCGCTCCCGGACCGGCACGGCGGCGAGCCTTCACTCGCCGCCGTGTGGATTCAATGCACCATTTCCATCGGCGCTTCGACCTTGACGGGCACGGCGTAGGTGAGCGGCGCGAGCGCTGCCTGGATCCGCGTCATCTGCGCTTCACTGATCAGCGCACTCAGTATTTTCTGGAAGCGCGGTTCCATCACGCCCGAGACGATGAACTGCCATCGATAGGCTTTCAGCACGGTGGCATTGATCTGCATGGCGCGCGCGTCGTCGGCGGGAATGCCGGTCACGCCCAGGAAGTACGCGGCGTCGGATTTGGCCTGCGCTTGCAGGATGCCGTCCACACCGCCGACGAGAGCAATAAGATCATCGACCGCGGCATCACGCACCGCGTCCGATGTTAATTTCCCATCCTCGCGCACCCATTCCAGCTCGTCGAGGATCGCGTGCTGCGACTCCTCCTTCCAGTGAAACAGGAACACGTCCTTGTACAGGCTTGACAGGCCGTCGTCGTCGGCAATGCTCGCGCGGTAGTGCGCCTGCGTGAACAACTCGATGTTGCAGGTCAGGGCCAGCACGGCCCAGGTGCTCTTTCCGAGCACGAACGATGCGACATCATTGGGCGCGACATCGAAGCGGTAGCCGGGCGGCATGCGATCGGCAGCGAGCTTTTCGATGCGACGGAACAGTTCCTGGTGCTTCAACTCCTCGTCCGTGAACCGCACGAGGGCTTCGAGCGCGGTCTGGTCGCCAAGCCAGTAATCCCGGCTGATCTCCAGTATCTTGGCGCTGATGAAGCGCTCGACCAAACCGAACATGTTGGCGTAGGTACGGCCCTGCACCTGGCTCAGAAAGCGCTTATCTTTCGGATTCAAAAAAGCCAGTTCATTGACGCACGACAGGCCATCGGGCAGGAATTTGTTGCGCAGGTCGAAGTCGCGGCCGTGAATCACGTCGCGGTCGATGTCCCAGCGTATCCGCTTGGAGACTTCGATGGCCTTCGCGTAGCGCTGATGTTCTGGCGAAACATGGGCGGTTTGCATGTTGGCTCCTTTGTCGCTTGATGGAAATGGTTGTTTGCTGCTCTCACGGCTGCGGAATTCAGTTGCGCAGACCGTTGGTGATTGTCAGCGGCGCCATTTTTCCGCGATGGTGTCATTGACGCTTCACTACGCGTCCGGCACACTTGACCGCGCGTCCGCGATTGATCGCCAGACTTGATCGCGCGTCCACGCTACTTGATCAATCCTCCACCGAACGCTCCATGCCATGAGCCGCGATACGCTTTCGGACCTGTTGCGCAGCGTGCGCCTGCGAGGTGCGGTGTTTTTCTACATCAGCTTTCGCGACCAGTGGTCGGCCGAGGGCTTGCCGGCGAAGCAGATCGCCGGCGGGGTGATGCCCGGCTGCGAACATGTCATGGAGTACCACATGCTGGCGAAGGGCAGCGGTTGGGCCGCGGTTTCCGGTCTGCCTCCGGTGAGACTCGCCGCGGGCGACATCGTGATGTTTCCGCAGGGGGATCGCCACGTCATCTCGAGCGCCCCGGGCCTGGAGCCGATTCCCGCAAACGCCGAATGGGTGTCCGCCCGCCGCAATGATCCCAAGCCGGTGCCCATTGCTTTTCACCACGGCGTCCGGGAACCGGGCGTATTGATGCCCATGGCGGATGCCGATGCGATCCTCGTGTGCGGTTTCCTGGGCTGCGATGTGCGCCCGTTCAATCCGCTCGTTGCGGCGCTTCCCCGGATCCTCCATCTGCCGGCCTCACGCGCCGGTGATTGGGTTGGCCGCGTGATCGACCAGGCGGTGGTCGAATCCAACAACAAGCGGCCCGGCGGAGAAGCCGTGCTCGAAAGGCTCTCGGAAATGATGTTCGTGGATGCGGCCCGTCGCTATCTCGATTCCCTGCCCGAGGATGCGACCGGTTGGCTCGCGGGACTTCGCGACCGTTACGTCGGCAAGACACTCGCGCTCATGCACGAACGTCCCGATCACGCCTGGACCGTCGATGATCTCGCCCGCGAGGTCGGCTTGTCGCGCTCCGCGCTGCACGAGCGGTTCGTGCAATACCTCGGGCAGCCGCCGATGCAGTACCTTGCCAGTTGGCGCATCCAGCTCGGCGCGCGATTGTTGCGCGAATCGAATCGCAATGTCGCGACGATTGCGCTCGACGTCGGCTACGACTCCGAAGCCGCGTTCTCGCGCGCCTTCAAGCGGATGGTCAGCATGCCGCCGGCCGCCTGGCGCAAAGCTCAGGCCGGTACGTAGTGGATGCCCGGCGCTCTGTCTGTCTTCAAGAGTGACCGCATAACCCGGGATAGCTCAGCCCGCCCCTGCTCGAATTACGGCTGACTCCCCCGACTCGTCTGCGGCGGTGCCCAGAAGATGACTTCGAAGGAGTCCGCGGCCATCGCGGCGGACGCAGCTTGCGCGGTGCCAGCCACACGTATCTGCATCTCGCGTTGCTCGTCCTTGCCCGGATCGAGATTGAACCCAACGGGAAACGGCGGCGCTGCGCGGATCTCGGGTGGCCGCGCAAAGATCTCGCGCAATTCCGCTACGCCCTCCCGGTCTCCGGCCTTCTCGTTAAGCGCCACCAGATGTTCGACCGCGCGCTTGTTTCCGAGCATCGCGGACTGCGAGTAAAACTGGAGGGCGGCCTGCTGGTTCTGCGGAACGCCTTCGCCTTTTTCGTATCTTTGCGCAAGAGCAAAGAACACGTCCGCAAGCTCTGTAGCCGCTTTCGCGTATCCCTGATCCAGGGCCGCCGACAGCCATTTCGCTGCTTCGAGGTCGTCGCGCACAACGCCGTATCCCTTGGCATGGAAAGTACCGAGCTTGTACTGCGCAGACGCAATGCCCGCCTCGGCGCCGGTGCGGTACCACGCTGCCGCACTTGAGGGTGCTGTGGGTGCACCGCGGCCTCCTTCGAAGAAGTCCTCCAGGTTGCCCTTCGCCTGCGGCACGCCGCGGCTCAGCGCCAGCAGATACCAATCAAGCGCTTTCTTGTAATCGCGCTGTACAGCGAGGCCCCGGTCGTACATGACGCCGAGATTGTTCTGCGCCTTGCCGTTGCCCCCGTCGGCCGACTTCTGCCACCACTGCAGCGCCTTCGCTTCGTTCTTCGGCACGCCCTGGCCTTGCGAATACATGATGCCGAGCTTGAACTGCGCCCACCGGCTCCGGTCCGCCGCCTGCTCGTAGAGTTGGGCAGCTTGCGCCGCGTCCTTCTTTCCGCCGCGGCCCTGTTCGAGCATTTCCCCGAGATCGACCATGGCCCGATAGTCGTCCTGCTTGACGCCGCGACGGTAGAGCTTGAGCGCCTCCGGATAATCCTGGGTCTTGTCGCTCAGCGAAGCGAGCCGGTACAGCGATTCGCCACCACCGCTCTCCATTGATTTGCGATACCACTTCTTAGCCTCGCCGAGATCCTGCTTGACTCCCGTCCCCTTCTCATACATCTGGGCGAGGTTCATTTGCGATATGCCGTATCCCTGCTCCGCGGCGCGCGTGTACCACTTGATCGCCTCGTCGTATTGCTTTTGCTGCTCGAATTGGAATGCGAGGTTGTGCTGGGCCTTCGCGTCGCCTTTTTCGGCCTGCGATGCCATGGTGTCCACGGGGGGAGCCGTTGAGGCGAGGTTTTTCCACATGCGATCGCTCATCGCTTTGGAGAGCGCTTTCGCCTCGGCGCTGTCTTTTTCCACGCCGACACCGCTCATCGCTTTCATCGAAACGAGCTTGATCGCCCGGCCGTCGTCGAGATCGGCCGCCTTGCGATACCAGGCCAGGGCTTCGACCTCGTTCTTCGGCGCGCCGTACCCGTATTCGCTCATTGCGCCCAGCAGCGTCATCGCTAGCGTCGAGCCTTTCGCTTCCGCAATACCCGCTTCGCGGCGCGCCTCGTCGAACTTCCCGGCGTGGGCGAGGGCACGCGCGAACTGAGCGCGATAGCGCAAGATGGACGGAAACTCCGCTACCGCCTTCCGGCAGGCGGGGATGGCCTGTTCCGCGTAGCGGCTCATGCAGTAGGCGCTTATGCCCGGCACGACTTTTCCCGGGTCGTACGCGTCCGCGGCGAACCGGTCGCAGGCATTCGCGCCCGGCTCTGCCTGCGCCGCGCGATCGCACGACTGATGCAGCCCCATCATCGCCCAGCGCCGCGATTCCGTCCGATCGCGCTCGACTCCCAGTCCGTTCTGGTAGAGCATGGCCATGCTCATCTGCGCCGGGCCGAAACCCGCTTCGGCGGCCCTGCGATACCAGGTCTGTGCCGTCGCGTAATCCTGCGGCACCCACTGCCCGGCCTCGTACAGATGGCCCACATAGTTCTGCGCCCACAATTCTCCCGCGCGGGCCAGACGCTCGTACCATGCGACCAACGCGGCCGTATCGGGCTCGACACGCCCGAGCTGCGCGATGCGCATGGGATTGCGGCGTCCTTCCGGCAGCGCTTGCGGCCGCTCACCTGCCTTTTTCCACCAGCGTTCGACCGCAGCCGGATCGGCGCCAACACCGCGCCCCCTGGCGTACGCGTCGCCCAGGATCTGCATCGCCAGCGGGTCGTAGCCCCCTGCCGCGCGGTGGAATTGTGCGATTGCCTCAGCATCATCGGCCGCCGTCCCCCAGCCGTTGGCGACCATGACGCCCTGATTGAAAGCCGCGAGCGGATGATCCTTCTTCGCGGCGTCGCCAAAGAGCTTGAGCGCGGCACCGTAATCGCGCGCAACGCCGTTGCCGTCGGCGTACATCACGCCGAGCAGGACCATTGCCATAGACGAACCGAGCTCGGTTCCCAAGCGCGCTTCCCTCAATGCACCCACCGTATCGCCGGCGACAGCCAGCACTCGCGCATATCGCGCGTGCAGGCGAGCGGACTTGGGCTCGGTCTCCACCGCCTTGCGGCAGGCCTCGATCATCTTCGGCAGCTCCCTCGCCAGTTCATCGACCGAGTGGCCGTTTTGTTTCTCGCCCGAGCTTAAGAAATCCGCCCCGTTGAAATCGCACACCTGGACGGGAGACGGCCCGTCCGCCCGCAGCGGCGTGCAAACCGCCGCCAGTGCCGCGAGCAGGCGGGCCATTGCAATGATTGTTCTCACGAAAGATATGGTCATCTCGGTTGGGACTGGGAAGGTTTGCGACAGCATATCCCTTCCGAATTGGCATGGGGGTGCCCCGGTCCCGGCGCGCGTTCCCGATGAGAGAGCCCGCGCCAATTCACATAGACGCAGCCGAAGTCAGCTTGGTCTGAGTTGTCTCGTTGCTCGCGTTCCTTCTCGCGCGCCAGAAAAATCCCCGCTGGCGAAACCAGCGGGGATTTGAACGAACTAAAATCGAACGTGCAGACGGCGGGCGCTAAACGCGGATGAGCACCCTGTCATTCAGTCATCGTCACGATCATGATGACCGTCATCGTCGTGGTCGCGGTCACCCCTCCTGCACTTCGGGCACGGCGCGGAAATCATAATGGTACGATCGACGCCGCTGTCGGGGTGCTGCACGTTGACGTAAGCAACATTCGGCTTGAACTTGTCGAAGTACAACCCGGTGCTTTCAGCGCCTTTGGTCGACAGGCTCGCCCACTTGCCGATGGCTTCGGCCACGCCGTCATTGTCCTCGTCCTTGGCAAACCAGATGTCTTCGACCCCGCCCGGCTGGTCTTCCACGATGTACATGTTGCCGTCTGCGTCGATCGCCAGGTTGTCGGGATTCGCGAAGATGTTGCCGACAGGCAGGCCGGTGGCCATGTCGATCGTGTTGCGGCTGGCGAACAGCTTGACCGTGTTGGTGCTCAGGTCGATGGAGAACACTTTGTGGTTGGTCGTGGTCGCCACGAACAGCATCTGCTTGCCGTGCTTCAGGGTCTTGATCTCCATGTCTTCCGGGCGGTCGAAATCGGTGCCCCGAAAGGCCGGCAGGTTCGGTGTGGCACGGCCGTCGATGGCGGTCTTGCCATTGGGGTCGGTAACGATGACCGCGCCGGGCAGCGGCACGCCATTGAAGTCGGTCAGCGGGATCCAAGTGGCAGCCCCGGTGGCTTCTTCAACCGTGCCATCACCCACGCGCAGCACGGATGTCTGGCCGGTGCGAAAGAAGTAATCGCCGTTGTGGGCGTTCGGGTCCGTGGAGGTAAACCTGAAGATGTGGCTGTTGTCGCGTTCGTCGATGAAGTACAGGTTCTTCTTTTTATCGAACGCCAGGCCTTCATGGGATACGCGTGGCAGAATGTCGCGATGGACGAAATTGATATCGGCCGGAGCGGCCAAGGGATTGGTGACTTCGAACAGGCGGCCGTAAATGCTGGTCGGGTTGGCACCCGGATCGCTCCACGATTCTTCGGCGGTCAGGAAGCCGCCCCACGGCGTCCAGCGGGATGCGTCGAAGGCCACGTGGCTGTTCAGCGCAGGAGCGGCAGCCGGGCTGGACCAGATGGTGGTGGTGATCATGGTGCGCAGATCGGTGCGCTGGATGCCGGCCTGGCCGGTTTCGAACACTGTAAACAGGAACCGGCCGGCGTCGGGGCCGGTTTCGTTCGCGGTGTGCATGTCGTAGCTACCGGTATCGAAGCGGGTGGCCTGGGCGGGATCCCGGGCAACGATAGTCATCTGGCTGAAGTGCGGTGCGGACAGCCGGTAGGGGGCGGCCGCAGGCAGGGTGTCGACACCCACATCGCCAGTCATGGGAGTGAAATCTTTGAAGGACGTGCCGGCGGCAAGAGCTGAAGAGCCAGCCAGTGCCAAGCCGATCGCAAGCGAAAGATTCTTGAGCATCATAAGGAATTCCTCTTGGTATTAAGCAAAGGTTGTACCGATACAGATCAGATTGGGAGCGATATCAAACCAACGAACAGAAAGTCGAATCCGAAAACCGCGCATCTCCAACCCTGGAGAAAACCTGCGCCGGCCATCAATCCATTCGGTACGTGGGGGATGCTACTGGTCGAGCATGACAGGCTTGTTGCATTCGGATCGAAGAATCTTGACACTTGCGTTTAGTGCCGCATCTACCCGCAGGAGCATTCACATGAACCGTAGCGATTGCCTTGAGAAAGGCGCGTCCGGCACTTGGAAGTTGAATCCACCAACCTCCACACGTCATCGAGATCCTGTTGATCGGGAGCGACACATTTTTGCGCTACGATCCCTGTGCGAGGAAAGTACAATCGTTCTGCCGATCCAGAATGGATTCGACCTTTATTGGAGAAATGCATGAATAGAATCTGCTTATCTTTGCTAGCCGCGTTTCTGGCAACCGCCAGCCTCTCTGAACACGCATTGAGTCAGGATTCGATGGCGCTTGCGAACGCTGTCGTCGCGGCGGCGGATCGCAGCCCTGAGGATCGCGCGCTCGACGCCGGCCGCAAACCGGCCGAACTGCTCGCCTTCCTGGGCGTACAGCCGGGCTGGCGTATCGCCGACCTGGGTGCCGGCGGCGGCTATACGACCGAGTTACTCAAGCGGGCGGTAGGCAGCGACGGCGCCGTCTACGGACAGAACTCCAAGAAGTTGCTGGAGATGTTCCTGGAAAAGCCCTGGAGCGCGCGGCTCTCAAAGCCGGCAATGAAGGGTGTCGTGCGTCTGGATCGCGATTTCGACGATCCCTTCCCGGGCGACATGCGTCCGCTCGACGCGGTCACGATGGTGCTGTTTTATCACGACACAGTCTGGCTCGGGGTGAATCGCGAGGCCATGAACAAGGCCGTGTTCACCGCACTTAAGCCGGGCGGTGTATTCGTGATTGTCGATCACAGCGCGCGGCCGGGGGACGGTGTCGATGTGGCCAATACGTTTCATCGGATTGACGAGAATATCGTCAAATCGGAAATACAGGCAGCGGGGTTCGTGCTCGATGGCCAAGCCGATTTTCTCCGCAACAAGGACGACACCCGGGATTGGAACGATTCGCCGCGCGCCGCTGGCGAACGCCGTGGCACCAGCGATCGGTTCGTTCTGCGCTTCCGGAAGCCCTGACCATTGGCTTCTTCAAAATGTTGGAATGAGCTGGAATGAGTGAGATCACGCTGGTGTCCATTGTTGCGGCGTTGGCGTTGGCAACCGCGTCCGGAGGTTGTCTGGCGAATGACTCGACGACACAGAAGGATGAGACCACACAGGTCGGGGCGACGAAGCCGGACGGTCCAGCGGTTTGGCCCCGTACCCGATTTTTTGCAAGCGAACTCCGGGGATTGCAGCTGGGAGATTTACAGGTGGAAGCCCATTTCTGCGGTTGCAACGACAAACCCAACAAACACTTCCCGTATTCCCTCGTCTTGCTGAAAACTTCGAAGGGAGACCTGGTTGCAAGGCCTGAGCGTCTGGAAGGGGCAGTGACCTACACGCCATTGGCGGTCAGGCGCGGAAATGAATACTGCGAACTCGAGTCGGAAACGCAATGTCACGGCTCGTTCCCGGACCCGTGCGATTTCACCGACTATATGTACGGGCCCCATCTGGCACCGTTCTTCCCTACGTGCAAAGACGGATGACGCTGAGCTGTCCCGGGATTACCTAAAAGGAATACGGCAGGTTCAGCGACAACGTGAGATCCGGGCTGTCGCCGCCGACACCCATCGCGACCGCGGGCTCCATGAACAGACCGCGCGCGAGCATCCAGGTCATGCCGAATTGCAGCTGGTAGCGCTCGCGCGGCGGCGGAATCGAAACGCCATCCGGCGAAACCGTGTTCCGATAGGTACCGACGAAAAGCGTACTGACAGCGAGGACGTCGTTGAGCGCGTACGTATAACCGAGACTGAAGCCGAAGTTGTTCTTGGCGAGGGATCGCTGCGAATCCGCCGGATCGATCTCCAGCCCATACAAGTAGCTGAATCCGGCAAAAATCACCGCGGGATCGTAACTCTTGGAAAACACCAAACCCCCGCCCACTCCTTGGTCGCCCGGCCCGGTAGGCAACACCACGTCCAGGCTCCAGATGATGTTGGGTCGACCTGCCGCTTCCCGCGAGGCAACGCCGAGCAATGAAAGGGATGCGTCCCCGATGTAGTCATCGCGGGTGACGAGCGCCGAGGTTGTGCCGCTTATCGTGGCGTCGGTATAGGTCGTGTCGCGGCGCGATACCCCGGGCACTCGCGCCGTGATTTGCAGGTCGTTGAGCAAACCATAGCGCAACGCGGCGTTGGCGCCGACCGCACGCTGCTCCTGCCGAATGACCGGGAACAACGTCTGCTCGCTGTAGGAATAGAAGACGCCAAAGTCGACGGTCGCTGCGCCCCGCTTGAGGAGTACGCTTTGATCGCGCAAGGCGATTTCCTCGGCTGTGGGCGTCGTGGGGCGCTCGCCAACGGTGGGCGGCGGACTGCTTGCCGGAGGTTTTGTATCCGGCGCGGCTTGCGAAAGGCGCGTCGAGGATTCCGGCGCCGCGCCTCTCGCGCGCAACGCGGGTAGTTCCCCGGCAAGCGCTTCCGCTGGATCGAGATTGCTCGATGGCGCCGGCACTATGCGCGGCGCGCCGGTAAACTGTGCGTCCTTCAACCATTCGAGCAACGCGGCGCGCGAAAAGCGCCACGTATCGCCGACGCGACGAGCCGGGATGCGGTGCGCTTCGGCCAGTTCGCGAACCACCTCGGGCCGTACCCGCAACAGCAACGCGGCTTCGTCGAGATCCAGCACCTCCAGGCTCGGGCTGGCGTCGGCGGCCACACAAGACGACGCGACCGGCAACGTACTCAAGAAAACCAGCGCGACGAGCGCGAGCAGCCGATGGAGAGTGGAGCAGGCCAAAGCGTTACCTGTTCGGGAAGAGCAAGGGAATCGGCTTGCCGATCTCCATCAAGCGCTCCGCGCTCAGCACTTCCAGCGGAGTGTCGGGCCCGCCGGCGAGCCGCAAAGCGTAGCGCTCCGGCCAGTCGCCCGCGGCTCTCTCCACCGCAAAGACCACGCCGCGACCGGACTCGTCGGACCACATATCGAGGAAGCGATAGAGCGGCATGCGCACATTTCCGAGCGAAGGGTCGGCGAGATGCACGCGATCGCCCCGCAGGCCCTTCAACACCGCAAAGTGCTCGTAGCCGTGGGGCTTGATGAACACGATCACCGGCCGTGACAGCTTGGCAAGCTGAGACCGATGAACGCGGAACCCCTGCGCCTTGTGGCCGCGTTTTTGCGCGAGTTGCTGCAGATCGAACAGCGACAGCCCTTTTTTCTGAAGCGCAATGAGCTCTTCGGGCGAGAGCGGCTCGAGCAACGCGCGCAATAGCACGTCCTCGTCGACCGGATCGTTCAGTCCATAGGTCAGCAGGGTCGCGAGCGCTGCCGAACCGCAGGAATAGTCGTAACGTTGCTTCACGACGCCCGCATCGCGTAGCGCGCGCAGGGACCTGACGTTGAACTCAGTCCTGGCAGCGCCGGCCTTGACGACGACTTGCGCGTCCGGGCACCCGCCGCCGCCGTGCTCTGCGGCCGCACATGAACCGACACCGGCCCGAGGGGAATCGTCCTGCGGCGCTTGGGCCCATGTGCCCGAGGCCAGCGTCGCAGCGAATAACACCGCGAACGTTCGCACGCCCGCGACGCGGACCGCTTGGGCGCGACCGGTTTTCCAGGAAGGCTCGACTGCGTTCGACATGGGCGAAATAACACTACCACATCGCCAAGCGCTTACGGATTCACCTCGCGCTGCATGCGGACGTGAAAACGGCCCCTTGTCGGGGCCGTCTTGGATCTTGAGCCGATGTGAAAAGATTAGCAGGGGTTCGTGCCTGTGCCCCCGCCGACGCACGTGTAGAGGCCACGTTTGACGAATGCTGCGTTGATGGCTTCGGCGTTCGTCTGGTAATAAAGCGCCAGCCTTGTCGTCGCGGCCGCCAATCTCGTGCGACCGGCCTCGGTCAGCGCGGCAGCGGTGTCGAACAGTGCCGCTGCGATGTTGTACGCGTTCAGCTCGCCGGAAATCGCGTCCATATCCTGGGACGACAACGCCTGTGCTTCAACGCCTTGCAGCGCCGAAAAACCGCTGTCGTCCTGCGATTCGGCAAACGCCGGGGTCAACAATAGCGAGCCGCTGAGAACTGCGGCGGCAAACAGTGACGCTAAGGCTCTGATTTGTTTCATGGCTGATGGCTCCTCATAGCGAATGCTGCCACCGTGGCAGCAGAAAGGACAACATATCATGAGTATTCATACCCTCCCTTGCAGATTCTTGGCTTGACCTATGTCAAACGTGGAACGTCCTTCGGCAAGCCTGGCGCCCATGAAGGTGCTCGCGCCCATGCCGGCCTGTTAAGTCATCGCCACCAGATACCTCAGCCGTTTCGAGTGGTGGCGCAAGTCCGATCCCTTATCCCCTTTTTCCTATTCCCTTAGGCAGTCGCCGCACTCGCCACCCAGCACAGGTTTTCCTCATCCCCGCGCCTGGCAGATCTGCGGGTCCACCCGGAACCCCGCCGCGGGACCATAGGCGCAGGCCGCTCCGTTCTTGTCCACGTATGTCAACTTTCTCTGCATGCCAAGCCTTGTATCTTGAATTGCGAAGTTGAGTAGTGTTGCGTTCGGCCCGCCGCAGATCGTTACGCCGGGAAGTTTCGAACCTGGACCGGCGGATTGTGGACCGGGGTCTGCGTGAACTGGGTCCTATGCATGCAACACCAAGCCAGACCACCCTTTCGTCTTTGTATTGGCGGTGCGTCGGCAAAGAACGCCGGATTCTGCGTCAAGTCCGCGATCCGGCTCGCGCGCAAAATTCGCCTCCATGAACACGACCTCTTTGGCCCTCGATCACCTCCTGCGCGCCGTGGGCGATCCGGTCGCCGAGCTACGCGACATCGGTCTCGGTCATCCGGAGTTCGATCGAGCACAGACGATCCGGGCCGCAGCCGGCGTCCTCGCGAAAACCCCGGATACCTTTCCCGCAATCGCACAGGCGATCCGGGCGGTCGATGAGCTTGCGGCATCGCCACGAACACGCGCCCACCTTGCCGCGGCCAAAGCGTGGCTGTCCGGGAACCCGGTCCTCGCCGCTGAAAGTTATGCCTTCATCCTGGGCCGGTGGCCTCGGGATTTGCTGGCGCTGCGGCTCGCGCTGTCGTGCTACTTCTACCTGGGCTGGCATGAGCAGCTTTGCGCGCTCGTCGATGCAGTAATCCCGGCGTGGAGGCGCGATCAGCGCGATTTCGGATTCGTGCTTGCCATGGCGTCGTTCGCGCACGCTGAAACCGGCGACGGAGCGCGCGCCGAGGCACTGGGGCGGGAAGCGCTGGCGGACGACCCTGCCTGCCCGTTGGGTGTGCACGCGGTCGCGCACGCGTTTGCCGGGTCCGGGCGGCACCGCGACGGCGCGCAATGGATGCGCGATCAGCGTGGCCACTGGGCCACGCAGAGCCGCATGTGCACTCACAACGCATGGCATCTCGCCATGTTCGACGCCGAGGCGGGAAACGTTGCGTCGGCGCTGGGCATACTCGACACCTGGTTGCTTCCCGCCAGCGCGGGATCGGCACCCGATGCGTGCGACGCCGCTGCGCTGTTATGGCGCCTCGCGACCGACGGGGTGGACGTCGAAGGCCGCTGGCGCAAGGTTTCCGACGCCTTCGAACGGACAATGACCCCGGGTTTCTGGCCCTATATCGACCTTCATGCGGCTCTCGCACACTTCAGTGCCGGGCAAAGGGCGCGGGCGCAACGTCTGGTACATGAGATCGAGCGCTGTGCGGGAGGCAGCGACTACTCGGCGCTGCGGGCGCGGCACGTCACCCGGCCGGGTCTGCGTGCGCTCGGCGCCTGGAGCGAAGGCCGTTATGGCGAGGCAGCGGAGTTACTTGCAGGCCTGCAACCGGTTCTCGGCGACGTTGGCGGAAGCCGCGTCCAGCTCGAAGTCTTCAAGTGGATCGAGCACGAGGCCGTCCGTCGGCAGCACGCCGAGCAATGCCAGCAACCTCGACCCCCAGCAGCAAAGGAGCAAGCCCTGCCCCGGATCAAAGGTGCTTTCTTCGAGCCGCAGAAAAAACGGATTGCCTCAAGCTCCGCGTTCACCACCCGGCGCACAACCCCAATAGCCGTGGAGAGTTAGGGAAGCTCTGACCAAGTTCCACATGCGCGACCGAGGCGATTCGGGTCGAGGGCAAGACGGCGAGGACGCCGTGTAGCCGGACGGCTGTGACTCGTTAGCGGTACGCCCGTTTGCGGGAGCAGCCGTATAAGCGCTCCGTTTATTTTGGTCAACACAGCCTCCATGCGCTCCTACCCGCCCCGATGCTACGCTCGCCGAGTCCGGAGCGCACATAAGGAGGAGCCGACGCACGCTCCAGCGCAAGCTCGCCGAGGCGGACCTGACCTACCAGAAGCTGGTCGACGACACGCGACGAGACCTCGCGATGCGTCATCTCGAGGACCCGAGGCACTCCATCACCGACGTCACCTTCCTGTTGGGCTTCTCACAGCAAAGCGCCTTCACGCGCGCGTTCAGGCGCTGGACGGGCATGTCGCCCAGCGCCTACCGCGCGCAGCATTCCGTGGCCGCCTGAAGGCGCGCCTGTTGCTGGCCCGAACCGGCTGCGAAACGGGCCGCCATCGGCACCGGGCCGTGCCCGTACCCTCTTGTCGCATGCGGATAAACGATTGACGCATCGGGTCAAGCGACTTCGTTCCCGCCAACGGACACTGTTCTCGCGCACTGGTCTTCCCGACCGGGGCGCTTCGAGCGAGACGCCCCGTGATGGGGACCAGGAGCGAGGATGATGGACTACCGCGTTTTCAACATGTCGAGTGGCGAAGACGAAGACAGTACCGAGGCGCACGTGTTCGCACGCGCCTACCGCGGCGCCTGGCGCGCCATTTACGGCTCCGAGCCGGCAGGACGGCATCAAATCCCCGCGTTGGGATTCGTCATGGACTTCGGCGGACGGACGTCGGCGCGAGTTGGCACTGCACACGCGGGCGCAGCACTCACCGCACGGTGCGCCGCACCCGCGTCCGCCGCTGAGGATGTCCCGCCCGGAGAGCGCCATGACAAATGACCTCTGGGCGCGCGTTCAACAACTGTTTGGCCAGCGCAGGCCATCACCGGCCCAGGAACTCGAACAGATACTTGCCGGCTGGCGCGCGGAGGCGCGAACCAGAAACTCCGGGGCCGCAGTCAAGCGCGAACGGCTTCACCCGATGAAGGGGTGGGTGCCGGATAGCCCCGAACGCGCTGCGGATGGCGTGAATCCCCAACGGAAGTTCCGGCATCCGGCGCATGACCAGACCAGGTCAAGGTGAACACGCATGCAGCAATGCTCGTCGCCACCGGCGCGGCGGGCTTCCTCGTAGGCGGCGCCGCGGGCGCGGCTGCCGGAGTTCTGGCGTGGACGGCCGTGCTGATCGCATGGTGGCGGCTCCGGCCCCGCAACGTGCAAGTCCTGCCGGGACCCGCGGAGCAGCCACAGCCTTCTACCTACGCGGATTTCGACGAGGTGATCGAACGCCTCGACGACCGCGCGCGGGAGCGCAACTGGAGTCTTGGCAAGCGCTTCGAAATTGCCCGCTTGGCCTGCGAGAACCGGTCGATTTCAATCGACGAGCTGGAGAGCCTCTACGATCGGGGGCTCAGATCCGCGCCTGAAAAGACACGACAGAACACCCCGGAAAGCCCGGAGGATGACGAATCGGTGTGACTGTGGCTATGTGATTGGCATCTGATTGGTGATCAGTGCCATACGGGGTTCATGCGCAGGAGCATCCGGGAACGCATGAAACCCGGGTTAGTTCAGTCACACCCGATTTATTCCGGGCCGGATGGATTCGCGTACGTGGCGCCTGACCCTATCGCTCCTAAGGCGCCACAGACGTTACTATTTCTCGGGCAAATAGGTTGCCTGACGCGCAATAAGCTTCCAGCTTTGCCCGTCCTTTGCCCAAACATGCAAATACCGGGAATGAAGAGTCTTGTCTTCGCCTCGCAGTTTTACGTCGATGTGGGCAACGCCGGTCACCAATGCCACTTCCCCAAAATCGCGGACCTTGGCCTCATCCCGGACGGCCTTCTTGACGACGGCCGTGCCGGACTTCAGCAATTCGATAAACGCGTTCTTGGTCATCAAGGCGCCGGCGGCCGTGTTGTAAAAAAATTCGTCAGCCAGCAAGACATCAAGAGATTGCCAGTCGCCACCAATCATCGCGTCGTACCGACGATTTTCCAGCACATTGAGTTCTTCCTCGATGCTCGCCGAAATGGCTGCGCCCGGAAGCAAGGCAACGACAACCGTAAACAGCGACAAGACGCTTGTAATCCTGTTCATGTGTGCTTCTCCCTTCATTTGAGTAAAAGTGGCGAAGACTGGCAACCGGGAAATTGAATTGGGCCAGAGTGAGCTGTCCCGGGTTTGCTGTTTCTGCGCTAGCTAAACCGCGCCGCAGATCGTTACGCCGGGAAGTTCCGAATCAGTATGCCGGGATTGCCGCAGTTGGCGAGCGGTCCCGCCTCATCGACAACGCGTTGCCCGTTTACCCAGACCCCTTTCAGGCCGAGCGGCGGAATATCCACCCGGCTCGCTCCCGCGGGCAGATCCGAAATACGGCGTTTCTCGCCGCGGCCGACGGTGTGCGGGTCGAACAGGATGACATCTGCGTATGCGCCCGGCACGAGGCGGCCGCGATCCGGAATGCGATAGGCATCGGCAGGACGGCTTGTCACCATCTGGACTGCCTGCTCCAGGGTCAGGTCGCCCCGCTCGCGGACCCAGTGGCCGAATAAATGCAATCCGTAGCCTGCGTCGCACAGGAAGGACAGATGCGCGCCCGCGTCACCGAGGCCAAGGGCCGCACACGGGTGGACCAGCAGATCGCGCACCTTCTCCTCGTCCACATTGAACAGCTTGCAGTCGAACAGCGTCTGCATGCCTCCGTCGAGCGCGTGATCGAACACCCAGTCGAAGGGATCCTTGCCCGCCGCGCTTGCAAGGTCCGTGACCCGGCGGCCGACGAGCGATCTGAACTTCGGATTCGGCGTGTCGTGCACATGCATGTGTTCGAAGGAGTGATAGGAAAAGCGAACGGGCACCCCCTTTGTGCGCGCTTCCGCCTTGACGGCCTCCCGGAACGATCGATCCTTTAACAACTGCAGGTAGCGATCGGTACCCAGCGCTTCCATGGCCGGGCGCCAGGCGAGGATCGCATGCAGCGGGTAGGGCAATGACAGGGTGAATTCCATGCCGAGCGGATAACATGCCACCTGGCCCCACAATTCGCGACCGCGACGGCGGGCGGTTTGGATTTCGTCGAACTCGGACACGACGCGGTCGGGATCGTTCGGGTCCGTGAACATCGCGGCGATCATCACCGGACGGCCGTTGCGTGCCGCGACGTCTTCGAGCCAGGGTACGGTGGTGGTCATTCCCTTGGTGAGCATGAACACGCCCTTGCCGGCTTCGCCGAGCGCGCCGGTGAGTTCCAGCAATTCGTGTTCGCCGGCGAAGCGCGAAGGCATCGGGACGCCGCCTTCTCCATTGTGTTGCTCGAGCGTGGAGGTCGAAAACCCGATCGCGCCCGCGTCCATAGCCTCACGCACAATGCGTTTCATCTGCGCGACCTCGGCATCGGTGGCCTTGCGCTTCATGGCGTCCTCGCCCATCACGTTCACGCGGACCGAGGAGTGTCCGCAGAACGAGGCCACATTGGGCACTGAACCCTTGCGTTCCAGCAGATCGAGGTACTCCGGGTAGGTTTCAAAGCCCCAGTCGATGCCCGCGCGCATCGCTTCGAGAGGCATGCCTTCCACCTGCCCGAGATTGCGCAACGTCAGGTCGCGATGCCCCGGCTTGCAAGGCGCGATGGTGAAGCCGCAGTTGCCGATGACGACCGTGGTAACGCCGTTACCCGGCGACGGTGTGGCGAAGCTGTCCCAGGTGAGCTGCGCGTCGTAGTGCGTATGCAGATCAACGATGCCCGGCGCCAGCACTTGTCCGTCCGCGTCCACGCGCGTTTGGGCCGAGCCGAGATTTTGTCCGACAGCCTCGATGCGGCCGCCCTTGATGGCGACGCCCCCTTTTATGGCCCGACCACCGAGGCCATCGATGACCCGGGCGTTTTCGATCACGAGATCGTGCATATGTCACCTTCTATGGCGCTCTGGTGCGTGGCACATTCTAGCCCGCTTTTTTTTCACAGAACCGCCCCTTCGTTTGGCTAAGGCCTACCCTGAGCGGACATTCGGAGAAGCGCCGACTCCTACACGGTAAAGCGTGAATACGTCACAGAACGCGAGTACCGCCGAATCCTGCCGGACTAGCCGCTGCCTGCCGCCTGCGCCCTACCGTGCTCTGGTAGCGACGCGTTTACAAGTCGTTGGCCTCTCCTACTGGACGACGTCCAATCGGACGGCGCCATTAGTTACGAAGAGCGCTCGTACCGCCGTGTCGTCGAGCGCGACGCCTATTAACCGAAGGTCGGAAACAGTGCCGGTCAGACGGACAGTGGATTGGGTCTGATTCAGCGCGGCGGTCAGGCGAACCGTCAGATCGTCGATGCGGCTGCCGAGGTCCCAATGCAAGGACGATGCGATGCGTTCCCTGATCTGTGATTGACCGATCCAGTCATATTCGCCCACAAGTACGTTGCGAGTATCCTGCGTGTAGTCGAAATTGTCGATCCGTAGCTCGCGGGAGTTGGGGTCATACGAAGGTATACCCTGCGCGTAGATTCTCCCCGCGACGTCACCGTCTACGTCGATCGCAGCAACGATATTTTCACTCGACGGATACAGCGATATGTTCCTAACGCGAAGCGTATGCCCCACCACGGGCAATGTCTTCCCGACAAGCTCTCGCCGCACGCGATTCTCAAGTTCAGTAAACAGAACGCCGACTGGCACGGCAACATGGAATCCTTGGTCGGTGCTTTTGGAAGTGCCCAGTGGCGGCAAGTCCGGTCCAACCACGGCTGGCGACACCGATTCGAGGACTCGGGGCCGAGCAGCGATATTCACAGTAAAGGCTAACTGCGCGCCGCTACTTTGCAGAGTCGAGACGCTCGCGGATTGCGGATCGATCTGTAGCCACAGGTGATGCTCCGCGTCAATTGGAATTGGATTGCGCAACATGTCCCACGCTCTCGCGGCAAGACTACGAAGGTCACCGTGCTCCACAACAAATCGGTCCAAGTCCTTCGCTGATGCGTTCAACGGTCCGCGAATCACACTCACCGCTTGATCCGTTACGTCCTGAGTCTCCAAGCCGCCGGGAGAGATAATGCAACGGTCTCCGGGGGCAGCATCTACCGCAAACTTCGATATCACTCGCCACTCAGGAGTGAGCACAATCGGGCTATCAATTACTATTGGAATCGTGCGACGTGACGCATTTTCATTGTCCTTGTGTCGGTTGCACCAAGGCTCGCCCTGACAGCCACAGCTGGCAGTCCACCAAGCATCAAATGCTACTCTGACTCGCAGCGCGTACCGAATGGTGGTAACAACCCGCAGGTCCGATCCACTGAGCGCCACCTTAAATGGGTCGCGCTCGACGCGGTACCGCAGCTCTGTATGTGGATCGTCGTTGACCTTTAGCCACCACTTAGAGTCCTCAGGTGGACCGTCATTTGCACCCCGCCCCGGCCCAAACATGTTCGCCCGCTTTGGCACCACCGACTCCAACGCCGTCACAGCAGGGCCAATGTCGAGGTGAACCGAAAGCGAGATACTCGACATCTCCGGAGCGGACAATTCGACTCCGCTATTACTCACCGGTGCTGAAATGGGCGGGAGATGCCGCACGGACATCTCCGGAGCGGACAATTCGACTCCGCTATTACTCACCGGTGCTGAAATGGGCGGGAGCTGCCGCACGCTGCAAGCTATTGTCGCAAGACTGAACGCGGTCACCGCTACAAAAGTAGGTACCGTCATGAACGGTGTTCTCAATCGCTTGCCTGTCTTCCATAGTGCCGCCTCAGCTCCCGCAATCGGGAAAGTGTTGCACGTTTGCGTGGCCCGAGGGAGTCTTCATGATCTCCGGACGGGAGATCAGCCGGCGCGCACGCTTTGAGGCCCGGAATCTCTGGAAGTTATAGGATGCGCTTATGGCCTGAACACGTGACTCTGAGAGCAAGTGTGGCCTCTCTATTCTTGCGCTTGAATCAGAAAATCAGAGCCTTGCGGCGGTCCGACCCGATAAGCGAATTACCCGATCGGCATTCCGTCATCGATTTCGCAGCGTTGAACGTTATGTGGCTTCGGCATCAGAGCCGATACATAGCGTGATTCCACCCTTGATAGGGTCAATCCAGTCTGAAGGAGAAAGCAAATGAATGACAACATCGAATCGGCGCGCCGTCGAATGCTCAAGTTAGGAGGCGCGGCCCTTGCCATGGTTCCGCTCACGGCTCTCATTGGCAGGACATACGCTGCGACCAACGCGGCGATGCGTGCCGCTTTCAAGTATCAGGACAAGCCTGATGGCGACAAGGCCTGTCGCGGCTGTGTTCAATTTGTCCCGGGAAAGACGGCCAAGGCATTGGGAGGTTGCAAGATATACCCCGGTGATACGGAAATTTCTCCCAATGGCTACTGCACTGCGTGGGTTGCTACCCCGAAAAAATAATCTGCTCCGGAAATAACCCTTAGGTGCCGATTCAGTAAGGCAGAGCATTGCTTTGCTTTTGGGCCAATCTGGAATCATCGGTGAAAAATCGATCTCCGACCGACACTGATCGACCATGGTCGCTTAGCCTCGATCAAAAAACAGCCCTGCGCACAGGGCAGCTCCAGCAACGTACAGCAACCAGGTCTGCGAGATAGCATAGGGGTAGAGCATCAGCGCGACGCCGAGCCACTTGGTCGTATTACGCTGAGCTTTCTTGCCGTATCGATAGGCGGCGAAGCCGATTATGCCGAAAACGACGGCGCCAAAAATATAAGCCGGGCTGGGCAAGGTGAGGCCGAGAGACTGCAAATCCTGCAAGTTGTCCATAGGGTCGTGTCAGCAAGGCTCTGCTAGATTGATTGATGCTGATCCAAGTCGGACCCGGTCAGTACATTTGCCGCTAAAGGGACGGGTCAATTTTCGATTTTAGATCAGCTTCTTCGTCTGAAAAATAAATCCGCCCCTTCCGGCACGGCCGCAAGGCCCCAATTATCGCGCTCCTTGAATTGCTCAGAATTTCTCCCAGGCCGTATCATCCGGAACGGGGCAGTGAGAACGGGGGCGGCATATGTTCGCATGGCTGAAAGAGCTGGATGGCCGGGAGCGCAAGACGCTGATCGCCGCGGCCGGGGGTTGGGCGACCGACTCGGTCGATGTCATGGTCTTCACTTTTGTCGTGCCTACCCTGATTGCGGTGTGGGGCATGTCGAAGATCGAAGCGGGCTGGATCACCACTGCGACGGTCATCAGTTCGGCGATCGGCGGCTGGCTGGCAGGCGTTCTGGCGGACCGATACGGCCGTGTGCGCATTCTTCAGTTGACCATCGCCTGGTTCGCGTTTTTTACCTTCCTCTGCGGATTCACGAATTCTTTCGAACAGTTGCTGGTCACGCGCTCGCTGCAAGGCCTGGGATTCGGCGGCGAGTGGGCGGTCGGTTCGGTGCTGATCGGGGAAATGATCCGCCCGCAGCACCGCGGCAAGGCTGTGGGCACGATGCAAAGTGGATGGGCGGTGGGCTGGGGTGTGGCGAACCTGCTTTACCTGTTGTTGTATTCCGTGCTGCCGGAACATCTGGCGTGGCGGGCATTGTTCTGGGCCGGGATTCTTCCGGCACTGCTGGTGCTCTACATCCGGCGCAACGTGCAGGAACCGGAGGTCTATAACGCGACCAGAACCAAGGCGAAGGAACGCGGCAGCCACTTCCTGGAAATCTTTTCGCCCGGATTGTTGAAGACCACGGTGCTCACCAGCCTGATGATCACCGGCATGATGGCCGGTTACTTCGCGGTGTTTTTCTGGTTGCCGACGTTCCTGAAAACCGAGCGCGGATTGTCGGTATTGAACACCGGTTTGTATACCTTTGTGGTGATCTTCGGCTCTTTCGTCGGTTACCTGGCGGCGGCCTATGCGTCCGATCATTTGGGACGCAAGAATACTTTCTTCCTGTTTGCAGCGGGCTCGGCGGTCATCGCCATCCTGTACACGCAGATTCCGATCAGCGATACGCTGATGCTGTTCCTCGGATTCCCGCTCGGCTTCTTCGTTTCGGGCAATTTCAGCGGATGCGGCCCTTTCCTGACCGAACTGTACCCGAGCCGCGTGCGCGGTTCGGGCCAGGGGTTCGTGTACAACTTCGGGCGCGGCATGAGCGCCTTTTCGACGCCGTTGGTCGGTTACCTGAGCAGCACCATCACGTTGGGCAAAGCCATCGGAATGGTGGCGATTGTCGGCTTTGCGGTGGTGATTCTGGTTGTGGCGCTTCTGCCGGAAACCCGCGGCAAGACGCTGGTGGTCTACGACTGAAAGGCCGCTCATCGTGCCCATGATCGAGACCGGATCCGGTGCGCTCTATTACGACCTGTGCGACGTGGTGCCGGCGTGGGTCGACAACCCGCAGACGATTGTTTTCCATCACGGCATTGCGGCCAACACGCACATCTGGGCGGAATGGCTGCCGGTGCTCGCCACCCGTTACCGGCTGTTGCGGTTCGACATGCGCGGATTCGGCAAATCGGTGCAGCCGCAACGCGATTATCGTTGGTCGTTCGATGGGCTGGTGGCTGACTTACTGAAAGTGGCCGATGCGGCAGGCGCCGAGCGCTTCCATCTGGTGGGCGAGTCGATAGGCGGCACGGTGGCGCTCGCCTGCGCGCTTGCTGCACCGCGCCGACTGCTGAGCCTCACGCTTTCCAACGCCGCCGCGCGCGGCGGGCTGGTCGCCAACGTCAAAGGCTGGCGCGACGTTCTCGCGCAGGAAGGTCAACCAGGCTGGGCGAGGCAACTGATGGAATCGCGTTTCCATCCCGGCGCGCTCGATCCCAAGTTGCACGCCTGGTATCTGCGGGTGCACGAGACCTGTTCGATGGACGCAACGCTCGGCTTGGCGGATTTGCTGCTCGGCGCGGACCTGACGCCACGATTGGGCGAAATTACCGTACCGACCCTTTTGTTCAGTCCGCAATCCAGCCCCTTCATCCCGCTGGAAGTGATGGCGGCGATGCGCGCGGCGATTCCCGGCGCCGAGTTGCAGGTCTTCGCCCATTCCAAACACGGGCTGCCGCTGTCTCACGGCCGCGCTTGCGCCGAAACGTTGGCCGCGTTTCTGGCGCGCCGCTGCGTGCCCCGCTGATCGAGGAGTGCCACGCGAACTTCGAATGCCGGCTCTACGACCGCAGCCAGTGAGCTGGCCCGGATTTCTCACTTGATGTGTTTGACCAATTGCCTCGGTCCGACTTCCCCGCCATACACATTGCCCTTCGCATCCACCGCCAAACCCTCCGCCGCGCTGGTTCCTTCCATCTCCAGCGGATCGGGGATACGGTACAGGACACGGCCGTCCTTCAGGCTTCCGATTCGAATTCCCCTCTTCCAACCGGGGTGGGCTGCGAAGGGAAGTCCGTTCGATTCGGAGTCCGCGACATAGATCATGTCGTCGCGTATGTAGATGCCGCTTGGACGGCTGAACTGCGCCCATTCGGCAATGAACTTGCCGTCCTGATCGAGAATCTGGATACGCATGTTCCCCCGATCGGCGACGAATAGCCGTCCTTGAGAATCCAGGGCGATATCGTGAGGCGTCTTGAATTCGCCTGGCGCCGATCCCCACCGGCCAAATGATTTGACGAACTTGCCGTCCTTCGTGAATTTCGAGATGCGCCCGACACTATCCGGACCGGCGCCGGGGTACTGCCCCGCATGGCCTTCGGCGATGAAGATGTCGCCGTTGCGTGCGGTCACGACGCTGCACGGTTCGGTCAGGGCAAGCGGCGGATTTCCCGCTACACCTGCAGTGCCGATGGTCAATAGCACCTTGCCATCCGGGCTGAATTTGACCACGACATGGCCCTTCGGCTTTTCATCCGGGTGTCTTCTTGCGCTCCCGGTCGTTGGCGCTTCTGCCGTCGACGACCCAGATATTGCCGTCCGCATCCACATAAATCTTGTGCGGGAAAATGAACAAGCCGGCGCCAAAACTCTTCAGAAGTTTTCCGGAAGAATCGAACTTCATGACCGGCGCGACGGTGGAACCGGCGCAGCTGTCGTACGCAAACGGGGATTCTCCAGGGGGGATGTCCGGATTCGCGCCGCACCGGTTTGCGACCCAGACGGATTCTCCGTCGTTGTCGATCGCGACCGCGTTCAAGGCTCCCCATGTCCTCCCCTCGGGAAGATCTCCCCACGGTGCAATGGTCTGGTAAGGGTTGGGAAGATCATTCGTCGGCTGGGGATCGCCCTCCCCGTATGCGCTGCCGCCGCACAGCGTCATTACGGCGACCATCACGATCAGTGACATCGATTGTTCCTTGGCCGGCATGAGCTTGCTCCTCGAAAAGATCGCGTTTTTGCGACGTTCGCTCTTGGGTTTCGTAGCGCGCAGTAGCGATTATGCGCACTGGAGGCCAGGCCAGACACCATTTCCCACCGACCCTATTTGCTCGCTGCCGTATGTGGGCCCTACCGTCGCTTGGGAGTGACAACCCTCCACCTCTGATACGGGCTAAGTATCTGTTTCCAGATGCAGGTAAGGCGAATGGCATGATACGTGCGGTTGACACACAGGCGCGAGGTATTTCCCCCGTGCCGCGCCTGGGTAATTCAAGTGAAAATCGAGCACCGATCATGCGAATGAACACCACCCTCGTAATCAATCCAAAGGGCGGGTCGGGCAAGACTACCGTCACGACCAGTCTCGCCAGCTATTTTGCCGCCAGGTCGGTGCCCGTAACGGTCATGGATTACGACCCCCAGGGATCGAGCCTCAACTGGCTACGTCTGCGCGATTCGTTTCGGAACCGGATTTACGCCGCCAATGCCGCGCCCCAGAGAGGCAACCGGTTGCGCGGGATTGAGATGCATGTGCCACCAGACACGCGACAACTCATTATCGACGCGCCGGCGGGCGCTTCCGGCCTTTTAATCCAGGAGATGCTTGCCCGGGCGGACTGCATCGTGGTCCCGGTCGCGCCTTCGGCAATCGATATTCATGCCACCGCCAACTTCATTCGGGAATTGCTGCTTGCGGGCCGCATCCGGATGCGCAATATCCGCCTGGGGGTGGTCGCCAACAAGGTTCGCAATTCCATGCCGACCTACGAACCGCTCGAGCGCTTTCTCAAATCTCTCAGTTTGCCGCTGCTGAGCCGCCTTCGCGATTCCGACGTCTATCTCCAGGCCGTGGAATCCGGATTGGGGCTCTTCGAAATGGACGAGGCGACATCGAAATCCGAGCGCGAGCAATTCCGGCCCGTTGCCGAATGGGTGGAAGGTCCGCAGTCGCAGCTGAAGTCGCAGCAGATCGGGGCCGACCGAAAAATCATCCAACTGCCCAGCCACCCACGCCTGCTTGCCGGCGTGGGATCGAATTGAAAAATCGACTGACCCCGTTCAGCACGATAATCACGACGTCACGGGCTTTCACGACAGTCACGTAGTCACGGCACTTCGAACGGCTCTAGCGCGCGAATCGCCGCGAGCAATGCAGCGTCGAACGCATCGGGCTCTGCGCGCTCCGCCCCGCACATTGCATCCAGCCCGGAGCGGATGTCTTTTTCCAGAATTCCGATCGTATTGTTGGCTTCGTAACCCTCGCGCGACCAGTCGATGTCGTGGAAGTGGTCGCCGAACCAGGTCGATCCGGAACTGGCCTTCATGACTGATCGCAGCGCTTCCAGGTCCACGCCCAACTCGCGGGCGCGGGCGTAGGCACGGCGCACGGCTACGACGGAGGCGCTGGCCACGTAATTGTTCAGAACCTTTGCCGTCATGCCAGCGCCAAGGGGCCCGAGTCTGAACACATGCTGACCCATGGCCTGGAATAGGGGCGTCAACCGGTCCAGAGCGTCATCGGGCCCGCCCAGCATGAAGCTGAGCTTGCGCAGACGTGCCGCATGCGGGGCGCCAGACATGGGCGCATCGATGAGGGTGACGTCAAGCGGAAGCCGGCTGCGCAACTCCGGCATGAAGCGCGGCGACAAGGTGGAGCTCACGATCAACGTGCCCGGATACTGCGCGCGCGTGAACAAGGCCTGACGATCGAAGCACAGCTCGCGGCTCTGCGTCACATCCCGAACTACTGAGATGACAACCTGCACGCGACTGGCGAATTCCGTGGGGTCCTCGAGCATGCGTAACCGGAAGGAACCGAACTCACTGGCGGGACGGACATCGAGCCCCCAGACTTCATAGCCGGCGTGCTGCAACGCCTGTGCCATCGGCAATCCCATCGAGCCGCAACCAGCGACACCCACTACCGGGCTCTTGCTCATGTCGAACTTTCGCTCCCCATCGATCGGTCCTGGTCATTGTACGGGGCATGCGCTGAGGGCCCCAACCGCCAAGGTATTTGCGAAATTCGCTTTGGGAAGTCGTGAAGGCGCATGTCGCGGCATCGCCGAAGTATCCGGAGACAGTTCACTGCCGGGGCGAGGGGGCCTTCATGATCTCTGGACGAGAGATCAGCCAGCGCGCACGCTTTGCGGCGCAGAAGCTCTAGAGCTTAATGCGTGCTTTTCTAGTTTGAGAACTTGTCTCTAAGAACAAATGTGGGCTCTCGTGCTTGCTCTTGAATCAGATAACCAAAAACTTGCCGCGGTCCGACCCCGCTGAGGCAGGCCCGTGCTTCCCCTAGCCCGATCCGCTGGGTCCCTTGCGCTTTCAGTCTTCCTCGCCGAAGAATTTCAGGATTTCTTGCACCGCCCATTCCGGCTTCTCTTCCGGAATCCAGTGTCCGCAGTCCTCGACGACGCCGCCGCGCACGTTGCTGGCCACGCGCCGCCAGGATTCGAGCGCGAGCATGCCGCGTCCCCGGCCCTTCGCCCCGCCGTAGCAGAGGATCGGCATCGGCAGCTTGCCCTGCGCGAGGAAGGCCTCGTTGTCCTTCACGTCCTGCGGCGTGGCGCGATAGAGATTGAAACCGGCGTGCATCGCGCCCGGCTGGCGGTAGCAGCGCAGGTACTCGGCCTGCGCTTCGTGCGGAATCGCGTTCGGCCGCGCGCCCCACACCCTGTAGAAGAAGCCGAGATAGATGTGCTCACGCCCGGCGGTAAGTTCCTCCGGCAAGTCCGTCTCCCAGTGCAGGCCGTGGTGCCAGCGGTTGTTGAACATCACCGGCGTGCCGTCGCCCGGCACGGGCACGTCGAAGATCACCATTCGCCGCACCGCCTCGCGATGCTGCGCGGCCAGCGAAAAAGCCGTCGGCCCGCCCCAGTCGTGACCGACGACGAAGAACGCTTCTCGCCCGAGCACGTCATGCATGAGACGCCAGACGTCGTTGGCGATGGTCTTCTTGTCGTAGCCGCCTTCCGGTCGGGAGGAATCACCAAGACCGCGCAGGTCCGGCGCGACTACGCGGTACTTCTTCGCCAATCCGGGGATGACGTCGCGCCACATGTACCAGGTCTGCGGCCAGCCGTGCAGCAGAACGACCGCAGGGCCCCTTGCCGGCGGTGAGTAGTGGAGTCGGACGTCGCCGAGGTCGGCGAATTCATGGCGCGGGGATTCGGGCATGGTCGGTTCGAATGGATCGCGGCATCGGTCAGTACGCTGCCTCCCGCGCCCGCGCACCGCGGAGAAGCCGCCACGCCGGTGCGACCACCGGCGCGGCGCAATCATCGCACACCGGGGCTACTGCGCTTGTAAGCGACCTACCGAAGTCCGTTGTATGCCGCGTGTGCGTTGCGAAGCATATCTCGGCGGCGACCTGACGATCTGTCTAGAGAAAAGGCGGCCTTTATGCAATATACCAAGCGCGACCCGGCTCTCGCCCCTCCGTCTGGCTAAGGCCTACACCTAATGCCTACACCCAACGCAGAGGCGCAGAGTACGCAGAGTACGCAGAGAAAAACAGAAACGTTGGGGTGTTCATGATCTGTAGCTGAAATATCAGCCGGCACGCACGCTTCGAGGCGCAGAGAGCTTATAGCGTGCTTTTCTGGTCTGAAAACGTGCCTCTAAGCTCAAATCGGGGGTCTTTTTCGTACTCTTAAATCAGAGAATCAGAAACTTGCTGTGGTCCGACCTGACTGAAGGCGGTGCTAAACCTCGACTTCTTCATTCCAACCTCCTGGCTGAAAATGTGCCAGAAAGTTCTACTTCCAAGATGTCCGGTTAATGGGGAAGCTTACGCTATGACGATAGCCAGATCTCAAAGCACGATCAGAAACTTGCCGCAGTCCGACGCGGTTGGGATCTGGGCCATAGATTACTGTTGCATCCAGTGACACGGCAGTTGTGCACCGCTGATATTCGCATGCAGTTGCGCGAACGACGGGCTCTTACACGCTATCGCTGAAGCTTTGCATTTTTCTAACAATCGAACACCATCTACTCGCTCAGAGTAGGTCTGATTGTTCTTTCGGAATGCTTTCGACAACCGGCCTTTTCCACCGTTTCCGTCAATGCCAGGTGCCATGTCCACTATGAGATCTTCTAGGCAAGAGCTTGCGCATCAGCAATAATCCAATTCGACCATGCGGTCCGCCACATGGGCACAAAGCGGAATAGTCACACCTAGTTGCGTTACTTTTTCGATTAGGGGCAGCCTCCATATCTGCAGCGGACATTTCACGCTTTTCTCTATCGAGAATTACAATTACCTGTGCCGGCCTATAGGTTACATCTACTATGGCTTTTATCATGATGGCGAGTCGTTCGATCGCCACATCCTCCCCATTCGAAGGAATCTTTCTAATTACGGACTTCCCCTCACATTGCTTTTGCAGAAAATCCTTTTCCAAATCCCCCTCTACGATAAAAACCACTTTACCCTTAGGCATCGTCAAGGGCTCCCGATAATAGAAACCCAAACCAAATCCAGAACTGCCAATCAACTTGCGCAAATGTTGAGGATTGCGCACGCGACGCGCCTCTGTACGGCCTCGCCGAAAAGATACAACTATCACCTCTTCTGGTTCTGCGGCATTTAGAATCGTCTCGACTGATGTGTCGACATGAACATGAAAGAGTTATCTTGCAATTGGTTTCTAACTAATTTGACGGCCTCTCTTTGAACAAATGGATGCACGAAGTTCTCCGGTTCCTCTATCGCCATGATATTGGAGTTCGTAAATACCGCCGTTACGAATGCCATCCATTTGAGCGTACCATCCGAAAGTGCGGCCAGCGGTATTTGGGATTTCGCGGGTCCCGCAAGAGTGATCCGGACACGGATCGTGTTCTCGAACTGATCGTTCGTCACAGCTAGATTTGCCATTGCCGGATAGGCCAGCTTGAAGAACTCTATTAGGCGATCTAATTTAATTCCGCGGGAAAACGGAACGTCAGTTGCTCGATAAATAAACCGGAAGTACCCTGGATCTGACCTTGGTTTTCCACGCTTCAATGCGAATAGGCTCGCATACAAACCAGAGCCGTCTGGGCGAATACCTGGAGTTTTTGCGGAGTCCTCCGGGAGTCGTATTCGACTTGGGTGAGGATTAAATATCATCCCTCTACCGAAATCAGAATACAGCGGCCCACCGAGTTCACTCGGTAGGAGTGCATATGCTAGAACAATTAGGGGTGCGTCGGAACTTACACTTTTCTCTACCTGTTGAATTGGAGTTAGCTCTGGAGTCTTTCCTGATGAGACATAGATTGGGGAGAATTTGATACCCTCAATCAAATTGAGGTGGTCGCAATTTACACTCCCATCTGCATTTCCTGAAACCTGCACTTCCGCACTCCACTCAGTGATAGCCCGTGGGTCAACATCAGGGTCTTGTGCAACGCTAAATCGTATTGATTGCTTCGCGAAAAAAACACTCTCTCGATCATCTGACAATTCCAAGGTGAAGGCATACTTGTAGTATAGGATTCGATCATCTTCTTGTTCGTCTTCTGCGCGTTGGCGATGCCGAAATCTGGCATCGGCCTTGATCTTTCCGAAAACCTTCGCTTTTATCTGTGATTGATACCGATTGGCACCAAGCTTCCTAAAAACAGCACCGCTTCCACCGAGATTACTCACAATTGTCGACAGATCGTTTACCGCTAGTTCCGTAAGGAATTCAAGAAAACTAATGACGTTAGTTTTTCCGCTACCGTTTGGGCCAACCAGTAAATTCAGACCCGGTCGGATATCTAAACGAAAGCGATTTAGAGATCTGAATCCGTCGACTTCAATGCTTAGGATCATGGTCAGGCTTCTCGAGCGTAGTAACAGTCACACCTTCATAGACTTGAGTCGGCGTATTCGCGATGACAATAAGTTCAAAAACCGGGTCAGGCCTGCGTAATTGCATTGTGGCGCAGCCCCGATGCCATTAGCCATGATAGAACCATTTTGAACTCCAGAGCTCGCGTCGCGGTCCTACCGATCCTCTCCCACGAAACCCTGCTGAATACTTGAGAGGAGCTTCAACGCCTCAGCCGGCAGCGGCCCCTTCTTCGCGCTCTGGGCGGCGTGGTCCAGTTGTTTCAGGGTGGAAAGGCGCACCAGCGTCGTGGTGAGATCCGGGTTCGACAGGACGTTGCGTATCGAGGTTTCCACGCGCCGGGGTCAGCGTAACGACACACATTAAGTGGATACCGGAAAGCTAGGCTTTCTTCCTCTTTCCAGAGCGTCGCTTCGCCTTTCTTGCGGGCTTCTTCGCCATCTTCTTTCTTGCCGGACGCTTCTTGGTGGATTTCTTCTTAGCCGAGGATTTCTTTGCGTGCTTCGCGAAACCGTTAGTCATTGGGTTCTCCCTTTGGGCGGAAAAACTTGGTGTACGGCCTTCACATAGTTGGACATAGCGTTACGCGCGGAAAGCAGAAGCGCAACACCGGTTAAAGTTAGTACTACCCAATATGGCCAATCAACGGTGGGCCCTGGGGCAAAAGCACGAGCTGGGATCCAGAGCAATAAAGCAGTAAGAGTGTTCGCATAGAATTGGTAGTAGCGGTAGAAGTTGTCTCGGATGGTAAGCAAGACAGGTAGACACCCGCCATCCACCCGAGACCAATCTAGAGAAAGTCTTTGCACTGCAAAGCGCCCCAACGCAGGCCAATGAATAACAGTGTCAATAATTATCCATCTCAGTCCGCTTACAACAAGACCAAAGGATACGGATGCAAGTAGCACGAAGAGGAATAGCCCGACACTTTGTTCTTGGTCACTTGCAGCTGCCATCCATGCCGCAGCAACTGGCAGATGATATGAAACCGCATGGACTACCACAAAGCCAGGCGCCACAAATGCAAGGACGGTACCGAAGTCGAGGCCCGATGGGAATTGAGTTTCAGAGGCCATTGGTAGACTTGTTAAGAAACGCGATTGCCATCAAGCCGTCACATTTTCCTGAAGCGCTTAGCGCCACGAATGGCGGGAAGGGATCGGGTATTTCTTGCACTGCCAAAGTATACAAAAGCCAAGAACTGACTCGATTCTACGCGCGAAGATCTAAATCGTCCCCACAAACCTCACAAAGATGTCCCACTCCACCTTTGAGAATCTGCTGCACGTATCAACTTCCGGATTGTCGTCTCTCCATTCTCCTTCTCTTTAGTTTTTCCTCTGCGATCTTTGCGCCCTCTGCGCCTCTGCGTTGGGTGTAAGCCTGAAGCGGCATACACCTACCGAGCCTCCCCCACGAAACCCTGCTGAATGGTAGAGATGAGCTTCAACGCCTCGGCCGGCAGCGGCCCCTTCAATCTCCCGGGGTATTGTCCCTTCAAAGAGTGTCACGAGAATCCGGAACGGGCACTTCGTGATCCTTTATTTCAGTCTTGTCACGGCATTCAGCGCATTTAATGCATAGCACCAATTCGATACGTGCTCTATATTTCTTCACAGATAAGAGGATGATGCGGCATTGCACCAATCGGCTTTTCAGTAAGCCGGGCGCCGGCCGATCCCTTTCGGTCAGCGGATCTCATAAGGAGTATCGCAATGACAAAGTTCAAATCCCTGTTTGCCGCCTTCCTTGCCGGGGCTTCTCTCAATGCCTTCGCCGCCGACTGGAACATGGTGTCGTCCTCGGCTGAGGAGCAAGTGTTCGTCGACTCGCAAAGCCTCATCAAGGGTACGGACAACATCATCCAGGTTCGCATACTCGAGAACTTCGCCGACACGAGGAACATGGGTCATGGTTTTTACGATCACAAGTCCCGATTCATGTTGATGGCGGTTGACTGTGAGGCCGGTGCTGTCAGCTATGAGCAGTGGAGTCTGCATGCCGATGCGCTCGGCACCGGCGCCACGGTATGGGCCGACGGCATGCAAGGCGGTCCGGCCTTCTTCCGCCCTGAAGCCGGAACCGGCTACGAACGCGTCTTGGAAACAGTCTGCAACGTCTCGATCGCGATGCGGAACTGATTTTTGTTTCAGGAACACGCACTCACCTTTTAGCAATGTGGGTTTCCCCTTGTGGCGCGCCGAGCAGCTCGACTCGACGAGGGGAAGTCGACGAGGACTGTTCGAGTCCCATGGCAGGGCACGTTGTGTGTGCCCTGCCAGGTCGAGTTCCGCAGTCGCCTCGTCGAGTCAGGCAGCACAGGGCCACCCCTGATAAGGGGCGCGACACCGGGGCGGCCTTCTTTTGGTTCCTTTTCTTGGCCGCGCAAGAAAAGGAACTAGCCGCCGGGCTACCCCCGGCCGGTTCTACCGAGCCTCGCCCACAAAGCTCTGCTGAATACTTGAGATCAGCTTCAGACGCCTCGGCCGACAGCGGCCCCTTCTTCGCACTCTGCGCGGCGTGCTCCAATTGTTCCAGGGTCGAGAGGCCCACCAGCGTCGTGGTGAGATCCGGGTTCGACAGGACGTAGCGTATCGAGGCTTCGACCAGGTTCTTCGCATATCCCCGCTTTACGACTTCACCGAACCGCACCGCGCGGGCCACGTCGCCGGCATAGCTGGAGGCCGAGCCGATCGGGTCCACGCTCTGCATGCCGAGCGGATGCCGGGTTTCGACGCCGCTCAACGCGCCACCCGCCAGCACACGGATGCCGATGGTCCCAACGCCGCTCGCATGCGCGCGCGCAATGAGATTGCCGTAATCCTGGGCCGGGTAGTTAGACGGCAGCTTCGCCCCCGCGCTTGGATTGAGCAGGTTGTAGCTCACCTGGGCTGTTTCGAAAGCATCCAGAACACTGTGAATGGCCGGCGTGTCACCCAAAGCCGTAAACCCGAAATGGCGCGCCCTGCCCTGCTCTCGCAAGCGCGCGAAGGCGGGCAGCACCTGTTCGCGCACAGACTTAGGGTCGATGACTCCTTCGCGCTTCGCGTCGGAAATCGGATTGTGCAACTGGTAGAGGTCAACGCTGCGGAGGCCCAGGCGCCGCAGGCTCGCTTCCATGGAATCGGCGATGAACTTCCCGATGTCGCCGGTTGCTTCGACGAATACCTTGGTGCCGACATAAACCTTCGGCCGTTTCAGCGCCTTCAACACCCGCCCGAGATTGCGCTCGGATTCGCCGTTGCCGTACATCGGCGCGGTGTCGAAGTAGTTGATGCCGAATTCCATGGCGCGCGCGACCGCGCGCTCCTGATCGGCCGCCGTGCCCTTCACCATCAGGCCGCCGACGGCGCCACAGCCGAAGCTCAGCACCGAAAACTTGAGACCGGTTTTTCCCAGGATGCGCGTTTCCATTAGCTTTTCTCAACCCAACTTGTCTCGACGTCGAATTGTCTCAACCCAACCTGACTCAACCCAACACAGAGGCACAGAGAACACGGAGGACACAGAGGAAAGAAGAAAGTGAACGAGAATGGAATGTTGGAAATCTATGACATTGTCGCGCACAGTAATGAACGCATGTCCGTCCATGCCAGCGCTCGGATCATAACCATCTTTCCTTTTCGTTCTTCTCTGTGCCCTCTGTGTTCTCTGTGCCTCTGGTTGGGTGCTAGGCAGGTGCGCCGACGAGGAATGTCGAGCGTGGTCACGCGGCGCAACTCGCGCCGGTACTTCGTGTCGTCGAAGGGCATCCCCCGGTGCATGGTGGCGCGGTTGTCCCAGATCACCAGGTCGCCCACACGCCACGAATGCCGGTAGACGAACTGCGGCCGGGTAGCGTGCTCGGTCAGGTCCCGCAGCAGCAGGCGCGCTTCCGGCACCGGCCAGTCGATGATCGAAGCCGCATGCGAGGCGAGGTAGAGCGACTTGCGTCCGCTGGGCAGGGTGCGGACCAGCGGATGCACCGCGCCCTTCAGGGTCTCGGTTTCCTTCTCGGAGAATTCGAAGCCCAACGTCGAGCGCGAATAGGCAATCGAATGCTGCACGCGCAGGCCTTCGAGTTGCACTTTCATGTCGTCGGACAAGGCATCGTAGGCCGCGCGCATGTCGGCGAATTCCGTGTCCGCCGGCACCGGCGGCACGACCACCGAGAACAGCATCGAGTAGCGCCCCGGCGGGTCCTGGAACGACGCGTCCGTGTGCCACAGGCGGTTGCCCAGCATGTACTGGCGCCGCCGGTCGTTCGACCGGAGGATCTCGCCGCCCTCGTCCACGTTGGAAATGTCCGTCAGCGCCTCGTTGCCGAAGCGGTTCCTGGCGATCGCCGCCGCGCCGGTCCTGGCGTGGAGCTGGCCGTCGAAGCGCTGCGCGAACTCGACCTGCTCCCTGCCGGAAAAGGCCTGGTCGCGGAAAACCAGTATCGCGTAGCGGTCCATGCCGGCGCGAATCTGCTCCAGCGAGTCGCGGTCGGAGACCGTTCGCAGATCAACCGGGCTGACTTCAGCGACGAAGGTGGGATGCAGCGATTTGAAAGTGAGGTTCATGGGAGAGGTGGCAATAGCATAATCCTCCGCATGACGCTCGGGTAGTCTAGTGCCTACCGATTACACCCAACGCAAAGGCGCAAAGGACGCGAAGAGGTGCAAAAGAGAAATGAGAGATTGCTGAGAAATCAGATGGTCCGTAATGCTGCAACCATCGGCGCGATGTCCACTGTTCAGCGCACACATTCAATGCTTTTTTCCCCTCTTGTCTTTCTTCGCGTCCTTTGCGCCTTTGCGTTGGGTGTAGGCCTGAGATGGTTAAGCGTCAGGATCGCAACACCTTTCCGGCCGATGCGCCGACAAGCTCCCCATCGGCGTACGTCGTAACGCCATTCACGATCGTGTACCGGACCCCGCGCGAAGGCATCACCATGCGCTTCCCGCCGCCCGGAAGATCATAGCGCCGCTCGCCGCGGTTCGAGGAACCGACCGTCTGCGGATCGAAGATCGCGATGTCGGCAGCCAGGCCCGGCCGGAGGCGCCCGCGGTCGCGGATACCGAAGAGGTCCGCCGGATCGGAGGTCAGCCGGCGGATGGCTTCGGGCAGCGACAGGACTTCGCGTTCGCGAACCCAGGTGCCGAGCAGATAGGTCGGATAGCCGGAGTCGCACAACATGTCCACGTGCGCGCCACCGTCGCCGAGGCCGATCAGGATCGCCGGGTTGTTCAGCAATTCGGTCATGCGGTCGATCCGGGTGTTGTACGACTTCATGGTGAATTCGAGTTCGAGATCATCGGCCAGCGTCAGGTCGAGGAACGCATCCACGCCGTCCTTGCCTTCGGCGCGGCCGATCTCCGCCACCGTCAAGCCCTCGAAGCGCTTCAGCTCCGGAGAGCGGACTTCGTGCAGCGTGATGCGTTCCCAGTTGCCGAAGGCTCATCGGGTTCTTCAGCTCTTCGCGAAACTGGTTGCGGAAGGCCGGGTCGCGGTAGACCGCCTTCTGCGCCTCTTTGGATTTGTCCTCGAACACGCGCTTCCAGGACGGGAACGGCGCAAACGAGAACGGGCTGCGCATGTCGATCTCGCGGGTGAGCGGCAGCGGCGAGGTCTGCGGCCTCGCGCCCTTGGCGATCATCGGCGCGGCACGGCGCAGGGTGTCGCGCACGGCTTCGGGAATGTCGTCGCGGTCGAACAGCGCGATGAACGTCACCGGCCGGCCGCTTTCGTCGAGCAGGAAGTCGAGCGTCTCGCACTGATATTCCTCGAGCACGCCGATCTGCCGGGTCAGCGCCACTTCGATCGCGCCCTTGTTCTTTTCCTTGAGCACGTTCGCGTAGGCCTTCAGCTCGGCGCGGCTGGCGTTACGGCAGGCCAGCGGCCTTCCGCCGAAGCCGAGATGCTGGTTGAGGATCGTGCTGGAAAAGCCGAACGCGCCGGCATCCATCGCACCGGCCAGCAGCGCTCTGATCTGCGCGGTTTCCTCCACCGTGGCCGCCCGCTCCATCGACGCTTCACCCATGACGTAGTGCCGGAACGGCGTCAGCGGCGCGAGGAAGGCGAGGTTCACGGAGGGCTTGCGGCGCGCCGCGGCATCCATGTACTCGGGAAAAGTCTCCCAGTCCCAGGTGATGCCCTTCGACAGCACCTCGAAGGGAATGGCCTCGACGTTGACGAGGTCGCGCATCGCGATTTCGCGCGACTCGGGCCGGCAGGGCGCGATGCCCACGCCGCAGTTGCCCATCACCACGCTGGTCACGCCATGCCACGACGACGGCGTCACCGCGCCGTCCCAGCAGATCTGCGCGTCGTAGTGCGTGTGCGGATCGATGAATCCCGGCGAGACGACGCAGTCCGAGGCGTCGATGGTTTGCCTGGCGCTACCGTTCACGCGGCCGATCTCGACGATCTTCCCGTCCGCGACCGCCACGTCCGCATGCCGGCCCGGCGCGCCGGTGCCGTCGATGACGAGGCCGTTCCTGATCAGCAGGTCGTACGCCATGGTCTATTCGCGAGACCAGGACTGGACGCAGCCCGGTCGGCAACCGTATTCATTCGGTCGCTCGACCCCTGCGCCGCCATCTCATCTCTCATTGCCATTCCCGTTTCCGTACGCGCCCACTGCAAATCCGGGATAGAGCCGCTCGCACAATTGCCTGCGTCGCTCCAGGGGCGAAAGATCCGGCGGAAAGGAGGAAAGAACCATGGTCCGCGCGGTTTCGAACATGGCAACCCCGATCTGAAATCGCTCGACCGGCAGCATCCGCGCATACCTTTCGCGGACCATCAATTCGATTTCAGGGCTCGTGTCATTCATGAAGGCAAGCCTCCAACATTTCGGATACTTTCAGCGCTGGTGCCCACTGGCGCAGATAAGCCACGTCGGCCTTCGAGGACAACAGATTGCGGACATCGCGCATCTGCAACTCGGACCCCGAGTCCCGGGCCCATGCCAATTTCGACAGCACAAGATCTTCCCTGCTGACCAGCCATGCCGAGAATCCCGGCAATTGAATCTTCACTCGCCGCGCGAACTCATGCTGCCTGTACGGTGTGTCCTTTCGCACGATGAAATCGACCTTCACCACGCTATCGAGATGCAGCAGGTTGAACATGCTCCGATCCCGCAGAGCGCTGAGCAGCGCATCCTCCGGAACGAAGTAATCGGGCTCGAACGAAGAAACAATTTTCCGGGCATCCGAATCTTCCAGTTCCACGACAATGTCGATGTCGCGCGTCATGCGTGGCTGGGCGTAATAGTTCATCGCCATCGAGCCGGTGAGCATGTATGGAATTCGCGCCCTCTCGAGCCGGGTACAGGCATCCTTGAGTACATCGAGCTCCGAAAGCATGGTGCCATGGTACGGCAACCGCAATCCAATGCGCCACGAAGGTCAGATGGACTCCACGAACCTCACCAGCGCCTCGCGCTCTGCCTTCGGCATATTGCGGAAAACCTCCCGCGCCCCCGCCGCCTCGCCGCCGTGCCACAGAACTGCCTCGGTGATATTGCGCGCACGGCCGTCGTGCAACATCGTGGTGCTGCCGCTTACCGTCTGCGACAACCCCAATCCCCACAACGGCGCAGTGCGCCAGTCGCGCGGGCCGGCCTTGTAGTCCGGGCGGCCGTCGGCGAGTTCCTCGCCCATGTCGTGCAACAAAAGATCGGTGTAGGCGCGGAAGGTCTGGTTCGCCAGTTGCGGCATGGGCGGAAACTTCTCCGCGGTCTTCATCTCGGGCACATGGCATACCGCGCACTTCGCTTCGGCGAACAGTTTCTCGCCGCGCCGCACCTCGGGATCGGCCATGTTGCGGCGCGCGGGCACCGCCAGTCCCCGCAGCCAGACTTCCACGGTGTGAATCTCGTGGTCGATGATCTCGGGAACGTTGCCCGGCAAATGGCGCGCGCAGATTTCCTGGACCGGCGGACAGTTCTGGTCGGGGAACAACGGCGATGCCACGCCCATGTCGCCGAGCGCCGCGGCGGCGGTTTGCTGTTTCAGGCTGGCCTGGTTGGCCTTCCAGCCGAAACGGCCGAGGGCCACGCGCCTGTTCACGGCATCCCAGACATAATTGGGACGGCCATCGAAACCCTGAGCTTTCTGGCGCCGAACCAGCGCCAGCAATGTTTCTTCGGGGACGGCTTCGAGTAGGCCCATGCCGACCATTGGCTGGGCGACGCGCAGCGAGGTCATGACTTCTGCGCCAAGAGGACCGAAGTTGAGCCCTTCGATGCGCAGTATGGGCTTGCGCAGCACAGCAGTTTCCCCGTCTGCGAACGACACCGGGCGCTCTTCCCAGTCCAGGTACAACTCGCTCTCCGCCGGTACCGCCGAGCCGGCATAGGCAAAATCGACATTGCGGCCGTCCAGCGAACGGTTCTGCAACTGGTCGCCGTAATGCGGGTGCGGTTTCGGCCCGCCGTGTTCGTCCTCGCCTGGAATGCTGAGCCGCACCAGCATGGACAGCAATTGCTCATCGCGCGAGGCCGGGGGGCTGCCGCGGCCGACGTTGACGTGACAGACGCTGCAGCGATCGGCAATGAAGGTGGGGCCGAGTCCCCAATCTCCGTTGAGCGAATTGACCGACGCCCACAGCCGGTGAAAAACGCTGCGCCCGGCCATGAACAGCTGACGCTGCTTGGCGTTGAGCACCGGCGCGGGTTCGGAAAACGCCGCCTTGTCGAAGCGCTGAATCGTGAAGCTGCCCGCGGAGAGCGCGGCGTCATCCGGCTGGTCGCGCGCGACGGCGACCGCGCCGGCGGCCAGCAAGCCCAGCACGACAATGGAGTATCGAAGGGCAGACTTGGGCAATGCGCGCTGATCCATCACGTCGGTAGCATCCGGAGTTGATTTCCCACGAGCGAAGTTAAAGCATGTGCGCAGCCCCCGCAAGTCCGAACGCCGATCTGTCAGTCGGGAACAACGTCTTGGGAGTCTTTTTTCAATGCGACGCGCTAATATGTCGATTCCTGCGCAGGACCTGGCAACCCGCAGGCGTACCGAGGAGCGATCATGGGACTATTCAGCGGCAGGCGTCCGAACGATCTTGGCGTCAGGAACGGGCTGCTCAAACCCGTGCCGGGGTCGCCGAACGCGGTAAGCAGCCAGGCCACCGGCGGCTATCACCGGATCGAACCTCTTCGCTACAACGGCGAAGCCGAGCCGGCGATGGCGGCGCTCAAGTCCGTCATCGAGAGTACTCCGCGCACCAGCATCGTCGAGGAGCGTGCCGACTATCTCTATGCGGAGTTCACCAGCCGGCTGATCGGATTCGTGGACGATGTCGAGTTCTATTTTCCGCCGGACCAGCCGCTCATTCACGTGCGTTCCGCGTCACGCCTGGGCTACAGCGATCTGGGCGCCAACCGCAAGCGCATCGAAGACATACGGGCGAAGTTCGCTGCCGCCGGTGTCTGAGTCCGAATCCTCCGCGCCGCTTCCCGAACAGGAAGATCCCGGGATCGAGCCCTGGTGGCGGCGTTCCGCCCCGCTGGCAGCAGGCGCGAGCCTCGCAATCGGCGCGGCGACGCTGTGGTTCGGCAACATGCTCAATCGCGTGCCGCTCGATCAGCACGCCACCCTGAGTTACCTGCTGATGCTGCCGCTGCTGCTGGTCGTACCGGCATTCTCCGCCGCCGGTCTGCGGCTGGCGTGGCTGGCGTGGTTTGGCACGCAAGGCGCAACGAGAATACTGATCGCTATCGTGGTGCTGGCCGCGGTGGCGGCCAACCTGCTCGCGATTTGGCGTTTCGGGTCTGCGCTGCTGCGTATTTTCGGGGACTGAAGGGCTTTTTGCCACAGAGGACACAGAGAACACAGAGGAAAAACAAAAACGAGGAAAAGCATTTTGGTGTGAAAAGCGGGGTGACTGAAAGTGATCCTCGGCCGCCCGCCCAATCTTGAGTGGGCCATTCGCCAACTGGAAATCCTGACTTTCGAATTCTTTTTTCCTTCCTCCGTGTTCTAAAAGGGTACTCCGACGTGCTAGGCACGTAGGGTATCTGTGTCTCTGTGGCAAGCATGTTGTTAATTGAGGTATTTGCGACAGCAATTTGGCTCGGCGGGTGCCGGGCCCTGTGCAAAAAAGAGGCAACCAAGGGGTCGGGGCCATGTCAGGGGCGACTGCCAATCTCTTGAAAGGCTAGCGTTTTTGCACCCTGCAATGATGTGTCAATAAAGTGTCACAATTCGCGCGGAGAGGCGTGCTAGCTTGTCGCGACTTTCCCAACCTTCCCCCGGAGTGCCCTATGGACAAGAAGACACCCTGGTACCCGCCGATTTCGAACGCCGCCGATTACATCGACGCGTTGACCAGGCCGAAATCGAAAGACCTCCTGGTGAAGAAGAAAATCATCGCCGGGCGCAGGATGCGGGACAAGTATCGCGGCGAGGTCGTGGTTACCGAGGTGATGAAGCACCTGGTTTGACTTCCTCCGGGGCAAAAAAAGACGCGGCCCTGGCCGCGTCTTTTTTTTTGCCGCTGATGCCGCGGGTACTCAGCGATTCTTGTCCACGCTGAGCGGCCCGGAGCCGTAAACGATGATATAGAGCATGCCGCCCATGATCGCCAGGTTCTTCATGAACATGATGTTCTGCAGTTGCGCCTGATCAGCCGGCACCGCCCAGAAAGCATGGAAGATGAACGAGGCAATGAGCACGAAAATGAAGATTGCGGCGGCGGCCCATCGCGCCTTCCAGCCCACGGCGATCATGAGGCCCCCACCGAGTTCGACGATGATGGCCAGGACCGCCAGGACCTTGGTCATCGGCACGTTGTACGCCTGCATATAGCCGACCGTACCCTCGAAGCCGGTGATCTTCCCGTATCCGGCGATGATGAAGATCAAGGCCAGCAAAACACGGCCAACCAGCGGCCCGTACATTCTCACAATTTCCATGGTGTCTCCTCCGTTGTTGCGAAACGATCAAAGAACCACTTCAACTGCTCCCACACCCGCCGCCTAATCCGCGGCAAATCCGATGTCCCTGTGCGTGCCGTCGCAAAACGGCTTGTTCTTCGAGCCGCCGCAACGGCACAAGGATGCCTGTCCACCAATCCATGCCGCCGCACCTTTGCTGTCGGCGATCTGCATCTCGCCGAAACAGCGCAGCGGTCCGTTGGTTTTGAGCGTGATGCGAAGCTGCGTTCCCGGCGCGCCGGGATCGAGCGCCTTGGGTTGATATTCGGGGGATACGGCGACCGGGTCGCGAAAACCCGCCGCCTTGTGGCCGCTGTCGCAAAAGGGCTTGTTCGCCGATTTGCCGCAGCGGCACAGCCACGCCTCGGTCATGCGCTTGAGCACCGTGCCGTCGGCGGCGACGATCTCGATGTCCCCGCTGACTTTCAGCGGTCCATTGATCTGAGGTTGAATCGTGTTGGGCATTCGTTCTCCCGGTCACTTGTCACTTGTCACCCGTCACCCTTCACTGTCCTACTGCGCCGTCCATCCGCCGTCGATCGGCAGCGCCGCGCCGGTGATCGAGGCGGCGGAATCGCCGGCGAGAAACACCGCAAGCGCAGCCACTTCTTCTACCTTGACGAACTCCTTGCTCGGTTGCCGCTCGAGGATCACGTCCCTGATGACGTCCTCGCGCGCAATGCCGTGCGCCTTTGCCTGATCGCCGATCTGCTTCTCCACCAGAGGGGTCAGCACGTAACCCGGGCATATGGCGTTGCAGGTGATGCCCTTGCCCGCGGTCTCGAGCGCCACCGTCCTGGTCAGTCCGACCAGACCGTGCTTGGCGGCGATATACGCCGATTTGAACGGGGAAGCAACCAGTCCGTGCGCGGAGGCCACGTTGATGATGCGGCCCCAACCCCTTTTTTTCATTTCGGGTAGCGCAGTGCGGATGGTATGAAATGCCGCAGACAGGTTGATCGCGAGGATCACGTCCCACTTTTCGACAGGGAATTCATCCACCGGCGCCACGTGCTGGATGCCGGCGTTGTTGACCAGCACATCCACGGCGCCGAAACGCCGCTTTGCCTGATCCACCATCGCCACGACCTCGGCGGGTTTGGCCATGTCGGCCGAAGAGTAGAGCACGGCTACTTTGTGTTCAGAGGCCAATCCGGCGCGCAGTCTTTCGATTTCCGCCATGTCGCCGAAGCCGTTGAGCATGACGTTGCAGCCCTGGGCGGCAAATGCCCGGGCGATGCCCAGGCCGATGCCGCTGGTGGAACCGGTAATGACAGCCGACTTGCCTTTCAACATGCTGTACGGGCGCCCTCGCGTTCGACGTTGCCGCGCAGTCTAGCAGAAGCATTGTGGCCGGCGTAGTTCAGCGCCGGTTAGCGCCCGCCAATGTCTTGTCGCCCAGCTCGCCGACGAAGTGCGCGATTTTCTCGACGGTCGCCTGCTGCTGATCCACGTGAGGCGAGTGCGCGCAGTTCGGCAGCATCAATGTTTCGACCGGACCGCATACCTGCCTTGCGATCGCTTTGACTTGGGCAGAAGTCCCGTATTGGTCGTCCTCACCTTGAATCAGCAATACTGGGCAGCTCACACCCGGTAGGTACTCCTCGATGTTCCAGCCGCGAAAGTCCGGGTGCAGCCAGATATCGTTCCAACCGCGGAAAGTCGATTCCGCGTCGTCGTGGTAGCGCGCGAGCTTCGCCGGCAAGTTGGTCTTCTCGAAAGCTACTTTCGCGTCGGCGATGCTCTCCACCGTCATGTCCTCGACGAAGATGTGTGGCGCCAGCAGCGCCAGGCCGCGGACCGGGCGCCTTCGGGCGCCAGTATGGATGAGCGCGATCGAGGCGCCGTCGCTGTGACCGATCAGGATCGGCTTTCGTATGGAAAGCGTGTCGAGCAATTCCGGAAGGACTTCGAGCGCCTCGTGGTGCATGTAGTCCACGCCGCGCGCCTCGACAAGGCGGTCGGACTTGCCGTACCCGTAGCGCGAATAAACCAGCGCCGGCACACCCGTGGCCTGGACAACCCGGGCGGGAAAATCCTTCCAAAGCGCGACCGAGCCAAGGCCTTCATGCAGGAACACCAGCACCGGTGCGTCCGCCGCCGCGCCGGGGCCCGGCGTGGGGTCGATCCGGCTGTACTCGAGACGATGGCCGCCAGCCGTTACGAACATCTAGATTCCCAGGTGCCGCTGCAGGGTATCCGGGGTTCGGCGCAGTTGTTCGCTTGAGCCCTCGAACACCACGCGGCCCTTGACCAGAATGACGTTCCTGTCGGCGATCGCGGAAATGGCGGAAAAATTCTTGTCCACGATGATCGCGGCGATTCCGGTGTCGCGTATCTGCCGCAGGATCGTCCAGATTTCCCGGGCCACCAGCGGCGCCAGTCCCTCGGTCGCCTCGTCCAGTATCAGCAGGTCCGGATTGGTCAGCAGCGCGCGGCCGATGGTCAGCATCTGCTGCTCGCCGCCGGAGAGTCGCTGGCCGCCGTGATGCAGCCGCTCTGCGAGCTTGGGAAAAGTGGCGAGCACGCGTTCATAGGTCCACTCGCGCCGGCCGTCCGGGCCCGGCCGCGCCGCCATGACCAGGTTCTCCCGTACCGAAAGATTCGGAAAGACGCCGCGCCCCTCCGGCACGTAGGCAATTCCGGCACGTGCGATTGCGTGCGGCGCCGTTCCCGTCATGTCCTTTCCGCGCACCTGAACCGCTCCCGCGCGCGGCGGCAACAGACCCAGAATGCTCCGGATCAGCGTGGTCTTGCCCATGCCGTTGCGTCCCATCAGGCCGATGGTCTCGCCACGATGCACCACCAGGTCCACGCCGTGCAGCACGTGGCTCGCGCCGTAGTACGCGTGGATGCCTCTCGCTTCTATTAATGCCTCAGCCATAGGAACACCCAACACAGAGGCATGGAGGGCACAGAGAACGCAGAGATAGGACGAATAACAAACGGACAGATGTGAGGTTCTTCATGATCGGTTCATGGAGGCCCGCTTCCCATCGGCAGCCATACACGATCAGCACAATGGGGAACATGGATCAGGTTTTCCTCCGTGTCCTCTGCGTTCTCTGCGCCTCTGCGTTGGGTGTAGGCCTTAGGCACTATCAACCCCAAGATAAGCCTCCTGCACAGCGCGGCTGGCGCGGATCTGTGCGGGCGGGCCGGATTCGAGCACCTGGCCGTTGACCATCACCGTGAGCCGGTCGGCCACGGCGAATACCGCGTCCATGTCGTGCTCGACCAGCAGAATAGCGTGGTCTTTGGTCAGTTTCTGCAGCAGTTCGACAATGCGCATCGATTCCTCCGCGCCCATTCCGGCCAGCGGCTCGTCGAGCAGCAGCAACACGGGGTCCGTGGCCAGCGTCATCGCAATCTCGACCTGGCGCTGCTCCCCGTGCGAAAGCGCCGCAACGGTTGCGCCTTCGCGTCCCTCCAGCCCCGCCATCGCCAACGCGCGTTCGGCGGCTTGCGACACTTCGCGATAGCGCGCCGCCGGTTTGAAAAATCGCATCGAACTCGGCAGCCGCGATTGCGCGGCCAGGCGGCAGTTCTCGAACGCCGTGAACGGCAGGAACACGTTGGTCTTCTGATAGCTGCGCCCCACGCCCAGCCGCGAAATCCGGTCGGCCGGCAGTCCGGTGATGTCGCGCCCGCGGAAGCGCACGCTGCCGCCGCTCGAGGGCAACTCACCGCAGAGCAGGTTGATCAGCGTGCTCTTGCCGGCGCCGTTCGGGCCGATCACGGCGTGCAGCTCGCCGACATTGCAGGTAACCGACACGTCGCGGACCGCGGCCAGTCCGCCAAAGTGGCGCGTCAGGTCATGCGTTTCCAGGATCGCCTCAGGCATCGGCGGGTTCCTTGTTGCGCGATCTCAAGCTCGCGAGGCCGATTAGTCCGCGCGGCAGCAGGAGCGCTACCAGCACGATCGCAAGGCCCATTGGCAACTGCCAGTGCTTGGTGAGCGACTGCAAGCCCAGTTCGAGCAGCATCATCGCGAACGCGCCAATGATCGGCCCGACCAGCGAGCCCATGCCGCCGAGGATCACCATCATCAGAACCGATCCGGACAAATGCCAGCCGAGCATGTCGGGATTGACCACGCCGAACTGCACTGCCGACAGGAAACCCGCCATGCCGGCGAGCATGCCGGCCAGCACGAAGCTGGCGAGCTTGTAGCGGAAGGTCGGAAAGCCGAGCGAACGCATGCGGCCCTCGTTCACATGCACGCCCGAGATCACCTGTCCGAACAGGGAGCGCAACACCACTCGCAGGAAAATGAAAACCGCGATGAAAAGCGCCAGTACGACGAAGTAAAAGTCACCGAACTTCTCGAGGTCGAATGGCCGCCAGCCGAGAAAGCTCGCGTCGGGACGCAGGTAGATGTACATGCCATCCGAGCCGCCGGCGATGCCGGTGTCGTGAAAAAGATAGTGCAGCATCTGCGCAAAAGCGAGCGTGACCATGATGAAGTACACGCCGGTAACGCGCAGGACCAGGCAGCCGATCGCCAGCGCCAGCACTCCCGCGCCGGCCACGGCGAGCGGCAGGCTGACCCAGAAGTTTGCTGCTTCGTATTGCGGCGTGCTGAGCGCGAGGATGTAGCCGGAAATGCCGAAGAATGCCGCGTGTCCGAGACTCACCAGGCCGGTATAACCCACCAGCAGATCGAGGCTCATGGCGAAGATCGCCATGATCATGATCCTGGTGACGAGTTGGACGGTGAACTTGTCGGCGATGAATGGCAGCACGGCAAGCGCCAGCAGACACACGATCATCGCTGCCGCCGTGACGCGTGCGCCGCCCATCACAGCCGCTTCCCGAAGAGCCCCTCAGGCCGCCACAGCAACACCACCGCCATGAGCAGGTAAACGCTCATCCCGGCCAGCTCCGGCAGAACCCGGAAGCCGCCGATGTCGATCTCCAGAACCTTGCCGAAAGTATCCACCAGGCCGATCAGCAGCGCCGCGACCAGCGCGCCTTTCACGGAGCCGATGCCGCCGATCACGACCACTACGAAGCAGATGATCAGCACCTGCCCGCCTATCCCGGGAAACACCGAGGACACCGGCGCGGCGATCATCCCTGCAAATGCGGCCAGCGCCACGCCAAGGGCGAACACCAGCCGGTACAGAAGCTGGATGTTGATGCCGAGCGATTGCGTCATGTCGCGGTTGGATGCCCCGGCGCGGATCATCATGCCGAGCCGCGTGTGCTGGATCAGCCAGTACATCAGCACCGCCAGGACCACACACACGCCCGACATCCACAAGCGGTACACCGGGTACTCGAGCGTGTCGGTCAGCGGGACGGATGCGGACAGGACATCGGGAACCGGCACGCCGTGGACATCGTCGCCCCAGATGATGCTGCGCAGCTCCTCGAAAATCAGGATCAACCCGTAGGTGAGCAACACCTGGTAGAGGTGATCGCGGCGGTAGAGATGCCTGATCAGCAGCCACTCCAGCAGCATCCCGAGCAGCACGCTGAGAACGATGCCGAGCGCGATCGCCGCCCAGAAATTGCCGAGGCTGCCGGACAGAGACCAGGCGAGATACGCTCCGATCATGTAGAAGCTGCCGTGCGCCAGATTGATGATCCCCATGATGCCGAAGATCAGCGTCAGTCCGCTCGCCACCAGGAACAGCAGCAGCCCGTACTGGACCGCGTTGAGCAACTGGATGCAGAAAGTGGCTATATCCATCTAGGGCAACACCCAACGCAGAGGCGCAGAGGGCACAGAGAACGCAGAGAATTTCAACGGGGAATGGACCTATGTCGATGCGCTGGTCGGATTCTACCCATATGCGACGGAGCCGGCGCCGCATTTCACCTTTCCTGGTCGTCCTCTGCGCTCTCGCTTTGGGTTCTCCGTGTCTCTGTCGTTGGGTGTTCGCTCTTGACCTATCCCAGCTTGCAGCCGCGAGCGGGATCTTCGAGCGCCTTCCAGGCGATGCCGATCACCTTGTTGTCGCCTTTCTCGGCACGGCGCAGGTAGATGTCCTGGATCGGGTTGTGCGCCTTCGACATCTTCCACTGGCCGCGCGGGCTGTCGATGACCGCGGCCTCCATCGCCGCGATGACCGCACTTTTGCTTCCGACATCGCCCCTGACCTTGTCGAGGGCCTGTGCGAGCAGCAGTCCGGTGTCGTAGCCCTGTACTGAATAGACATCCGCGTGGGACTTCCAGGCCTTGAGGTAGGCCGCGCGGAAAGCCTTGTTCCTCGGGTTGTCCAGCGATTCGGCGTAATGCAGCGTGGTCAGCAGACCCTCGGCCGCCTCGCCCTGCGCCGCCAGCACGCCTTCGGTAAGGAATCCCGACCCATAGAGCGGGATCTTGTCCTTGAGGCCGGCCGCCGCGTAATCCTTCACGAATTTCACCGCGCCGCCGCCGGCGAAGAAGCACGCGACCGCGTCCGGTCGGAGCGCCGCGATCTCGGTAAGCAGCGCCTGAAACTCCACGTTCGGGAACGGCACGAACAATTCCTTGACCACCGTGCCGCCGACCGCGGTGAACGCCTCCCTGAACGAGGCAAGCGATTCCTCCCCCGCGGCGTACTTCCAGGTGATGAAGACCGCGCGTTTATGGCCCTTTTCGGCCATGACCCTGCCAAGCGGATGCACCGGCTGCCAGTTGGAGAACGAGGTGCGGAACACGTTGGGCGCACACAGCGCGCCGGTTGCCGCATCGGCGCCGGCGTTCGGAATGACGAGCAGCGTGCCGGCCTCGCGCGCCACCTTGATCATGCCCATGGCCACACCCGAGTGCACGGTGCCGATGAGTACGTCCACCTTGTCGCGGGTAATGAGGCGGTTGGCGTTGTCGGTGGCCTTGGACGGTTCGGACTCGTCGTCCACCTTGAAGAACTCGACTTCGCGGCCACCGAGCTTGCCGCCACCCTCCTCCAGCGCCAGCCTCAGTCCATTTTCGATCGCCACGCCCAGTTGGGCAAAGGTCCCGGTGTAGGGCAGCATCAAGCCCAGCCGGATTTTTGCCGATTGCGCCCGTGCCAACGATGGCAGCAGCGAAGCCCCTGCGAACGCACCTGCACCGATTAGAAGTTTTCGTCTTTTCTGATTTTGCATTTTCCGGTCCCTGATGTTCTGGTTGTCCTGGTTCTTGCCCTCGTCCCTCGTCCCTCGCCCCTCGCCCCTCGCCCCTATCGGTTCCTCAACTTGTAGCGTTGAATCTTACCGGTTGCCGTCTTCGGCAACTCGGGAACAAATTGGATCCAGCGCGGATACTTGTAAGGCGCCAGGCGGTCCTTGACGTGCTGTTTGAGCGTCTCGGCAAGCGCGGCCGAGACGCCCACGGCCGGCTTGGTGACGACAAACGCCTTGGGCTTCATCAGTCGGCTCTCATCCATCGCACCGACCACCGCCGCTTCGAGGACGTCCGGATGCGTCAGCAGCGCGGCCTCCACCTCGAAAGGCGAAACATACATGCCGCTCACCTTGAGCATGTCATCGGATCGGCCGCCGTAGGTGTAGTACCCGTCGTCATCGACCGTGTATTTGTCGCCGGCGCAGGTCCAGGGACCGACGAAGGTCGCCAGCGTTCTGGCACGGTTGTTCCAGTACATGATCGCGCTGGTCGGACCATTGATCTGCAACTCGCCGATCTCGTTGGGGCCGACTTCGCGGCCCGCCTCGTCCACCAGGCGGATGCGGTAGCCGGGCACCGGCTTGCCGGTCGTGCCGTAGCGTACGTCGCCCGGACGATTCGAAAGGAAAATATGCAGCATCTCGGTGGAGCCGATGCCGTCGAGCAGTTCGGTCCCGAAATGCCCGGTCCAGCGACTGCCGATATCGGCGGGAAGCGCCTCACCCGCCGACGTGCAGATTCGCAGCGCGACGTCTTCCTTGCGCGGCAGGTCCGGGCTCGCGAGCAGCGCGGCGTACAAAGTCGGGACGCCGTAAAAGATGGTGGGGCGATGCTCCTTGAGGCGCTTGAACACCGCGGCAGGCGTGGGCCGCTCCGCCATCAGCACCGCGGTCGCGCCCACTGCCAGAGGAAACGTCAGCGAATTGCCCAGCCCATAGGCGAAAAAGAGCTTCGCTGCAGAGAACACGACGTCGCTTTCACGGATGCCCAGAACCGGCCTGGCATAGAGCTCTGCCGTCTGGATCAGGCTGGAATGAACGTGCACCGTTCCTTTCGGCGTGCCGGTCGAGCCGGAAGAGTAAAGCCAGAAACACGCGTCGTCGCAGTTTGTCGGCGCGGCCGCGAACTCCGTCCCGGCCTTCGCCATCAGCGATTGCAGGTGTGCGTGCCCATGCGGATCCTTGCCGGACACGATGACGTGCTTGAGCAAGGGCAGGCTTTTCAGCAACGGCTCGAAATTCGGCAGCAATGCTTCCGACACGATCAGCGCCCGCGCACGGCTGTCCTCGAGCATGAACTTGTAGTCGGCGGTGGTGAGCAGGGTATTGGCGGCGACCGGCACGATGCCGGCCTTGATCGCGCCGAGGAACACGCTCGGAAAATCGATTGTGTCGAGGTGCGCCAGCATAATGCGCTCTTCCATTCCCAGACCGAGCCCCGAGAGCGCATTGGCGGCGCGATTGACCCGCTGCGCCAGTTCTCCATAGGTGTAGCGGCCGGCGTCGTCAATGTAGGCGAAACGGTCCGCGCGCTGCGCGGCAAGGTTGCGCTCGATCAGATCATGCGCGGCGTTGTAGTCGCGCGGAATACTGATGTTCGGCGGGCTGACGCTGTGATCCGCCTGGCTTAGTCCCGGCACACCTTCTCCTCCTTGTTTTCGTTCCGGTGGGGGCTGTGTCGGCCCTCTCGTTCCTGGCCGAAATATACCAGCCGCACAGTCGTCACGCTTCACGCGGAATTAGTCTCAAACTCAGCAAACCCAACGCAGAGGCGCAGAGAACGCAGAGGGCGCAGAGGAAAATCACCCTCGGCAAGAAGGATTTCCCTGCGGAACGAACACAGATACCGATTCATCACTTGGAATCACGTTCATAGGCTGGGCATGCTCCTCCAGACGCTTCGTTACCCAGCTTAATCCGACTCTATCTCATTGTTTGGAATCTCTCTGCGATCTCTGTGTACCCCTCAAGGGGGTATTGAAATGAATCCTCTGCGCCTCTGCGTTGAGAATTTCAGATTCCATTTTCAGGTCGAAGCAGCCACGCCGGCTTGCGCGCGGCACAAGGCGATCCAGCCTTCGATCCATTCTGCTGCCTCGTCTTCCGGCAGGGTACCTGCGCTCGCGTCGTGAAACATGATGTCGCCGATGCGCCGGGCGCCCAGCTCCGCAAGGATGCGGTCAAAACGCCTGCCGCCATTGCAGAAAGTTTCCGCATAAGTCATGTCGCCCAGCGCGATGACACCATAACGGACGCCGGCCAGATCCGGCCGTATGTTCTGCAGGGACTCGTAGAGTTGTTTCGCATTGTCCGGTACATCGCCCTGGCCATAGGTCGAAGTGCAGATCAGGAACAATCCGCCCTTGGCGAAGACGCCCGAATCGAGTTCGTCCATCAGCAGCGTCGCAATCCGCACCCCGTCGCCGTCCAGCCGCAACTCGATCTCCTGCGCCACAAGCTGGGCAACGCCGGTCATGGTGCCGACCAGGATCGTGAGCGTCAGTGCCACTGCCGGGGCCTCCGGATAATGAATTCCATTGAACTTGCCTGTATATGTATTATCATGCCACTTAATCAGCAGATAAGCAGTATATTGCATTATCCTCCAGGAGTCCCGATGGGCGCGCGCGATCCGAAACCGGCGGCACCGAACCTGAGCGCAGGCGACGCGGCCTTCCTGCAGAAGCTCGGCGAGCGGGTGCGCGAGGCCCGCGCACGGCGCGGCATGACCCGCAGGATCCTGGCGCGCGATTCCGGGGTCTCGGAGCGTTACCTTGCCCAGCTCGAAACCGGACAGGGAAATGTCTCGGTGTTGTTGCTGCGGCAGATCGGCGCCGCACTCGGCATTCCGCTGAATGATCTCTTGCGCGACGACGACAATCTGCCGGTGGAACTGGCCCTGATTCAGCAGTTCCTGCAGAGGCTGCCGAAGCAGCGGCTGGCGCGCATTCGTGCGCAGTTGCTGCGCGATTTCGGCAGTCCCCCGGCCGATCGCGGCAAACGCATCGCGCTCATCGGCCTGCGTGGTGCGGGCAAATCCACGCTGGGCTCGGCATTGGCGCGGAAGCTCGACGCGCCTTTCGTAGAACTGGACCAGGAGATCGAGCGTGACGCCGGAATCAGCCTCTCGGAAATTTTCCTGCTCTACGGCCAGCAGGGCTACCGCCGCTACGAGCGCCGTTGCCTCGAGAGGGTGATCGAGAGCCATGAACGCTGCGTGATCGCCACCGGCGGCAGCATCGTGTCCGAGCCTGCGACCTACGACTTTCTGCTGTCCACTTGTTACACCGTGTGGCTCAAGGCAGCGCCTGAGGAACACATGTCACGCGTGGTGGCGCAAGGCGATACGCGGCCCATGGCCGGCAACGCGCAGGCCATGGAAGACCTGCGCCGCATACTCGACGGCCGCGGCATGCTCTACGGCCAGGCCGATGCGACCGTGGACACGGCCGGTCAAACTGTCGAGCAGAGTCTCAGGGCCCTGAAAAAGGCCGTCAGCCCGAAAGAGGGGAAAAAATCATGAACGCCGTTCTGGAAAAAACTCCGCCCGGGTCCAATCGGCCCACGCTGTACGACGCGCAGCCCGACAAGTATGTCCATTGGCGGCTGTCCGTCGAGGGCGCAGTGGCGACGCTGTCGATGGACGTGAACGAAGATAAAGGCCTCAAACCCGGATACAAACTGAAACTGAATTCCTACGACCTGGGCGTGGATATCGAGCTCTACGACGCGCTCAATCGCATCCGCTTCGAGCACCCCGAGGTCAAGTGCGTGGTGCTTACCAGCGCCAAGGAACGCATGTTCTGCTCCGGCGCCAACATCTACATGCTCGGGCTTTCAAGCCACGCCTGGAAAGTGAACTTCTGCAAGTTCACCAACGAGACGCGCAACGGCATCGAGGATTCCAGCCGCAATGACGGACTGAAGTTCCTTGCCGCGGTGAACGGCACGGTCGCCGGTGGAGGCTACGAGCTGGCGCTTGCCTGCGACGAGATCCTGATGATCGATGACCGTTCTTCCACCGTGAGCCTGCCCGAGGTGCCGCTGCTGGGTGTTCTGCCGGGCACCGGCGGACTGACGCGGATTACCGACAAGCGACACGTGCGGCGCGATCTCGCCGACGTGTTCTGCTCGACTTCGGAGGGCGTGCGCGCCGATCGTGCGCAACAGTGGCAGCTGGTGGACCGGATCGCCAAGCCGCAGCAATTCGCGCAAGCCGTGAAGGAGCGCGCGACTGCGCTCATGGCACAGAGCAAACGCCCCGGATCCGGGAGGGGCGTCGCGCTGACGGCACTCGCACGCACCATCGATGCAGCCGGTTACCACTACGGCAACGTGGACGTGGCAATCGATCGCAAGGCGCGCACTGCGACCATAACCGTGCATGCTCCCGCCACACCGCAACCTGCGGACCCCGAGGGCATACACGCCGCCGGGGCAAATTGGTGGCCGCTGGCAATGGCGCGCGAACTGGATGACGCGATCCTGATGCTGCGAACCAACGAACTGGACGTCGGCACCTGGATTCTGAAGACGCGCGGTGGCGCGGGTGCGGTGCTCGCGGCCGACGCCACGCTCGAACGGCATCGGGACGACTGGTTTGTACGCGAGGTGGCCGGGATGCTGCGCCGGACGCTGGCGCGTTTCGACGTATCCTCGCGCACGCTGTTTGCGATCATCGACCAAGGCTCGTGCTTCGCCGGCACGCTTGCCGAATTGGCATTCGCCGCCGACCGCAGCTACATGCTGTTGCTACCCGAGGGTGAGGCGGACGCGCCTGGCATGGTGCTGTCGGAAATGAACTTTGGCGCATACCCCATGGTGAATCACCAGACGCGGCTGATGACTCGCTTCTGCGGCAACCAGGAAACAGTCGCGACGCTGCGCATGCACATTGGCGAAAAGCTCGATGCCGAAGCGGCCCGGGAACTGGGCCTGGTCACTTTCGCGCCGGACGACATCGACTGGAACGAGGAAGTGCGCATCGCCATCGAGGAACGCACCAGCCTGTCGCCTGACGCGCTCACCGGAATGGAGGCGAACCTGCGCTTCGCCGGCGCCGAAACCATGGAGACGCGCATCTTCGGCCGGCTGTCCGCATGGCAGAACTGGATTTTCAATCGCCCGAACGCCGTCGGCGAACACGGCGCGCTGAAAGTGTTCGGAACCGGCAGCAAGCCGAAGTTCAATTGGGAAAGAATTTAGGTCTGTCTACACCCAACACAGAGGCACAGAGAACACAGAGGACACGGAGAAAAGCAGGAAGAATATTGTTCGTTGCTATTTAAGGTGCGCCATTGATATAGAGGCAACCAGATGCAAGCACGCCAATACGATCTCTATCAAGGTTTCCTCTGCGTCCTCTGTGCTCTAAAGGGTACTCCGACGTGCTGGGCACGTAGGGTATCTGTGCCTCTGTGTTGGGTGTATTTTGGAGTAGATCATGAGCATTAACTATTCAGAACGGATTCCGAACAACGTCAATCTCGCGAACGACCGCACGCTTCAGCGAGCGCTCGAGCACTGGCAGCCGAGGTTCCTCGACTGGTGGCGGGAGATGGGGCCGAACGCGTTTTCCTCGGCGGACGTCTACCTGCGCACCGCCACCGGCGTGGATGCCCAGGGCTGGGCGACGTACGGCGCGGTAAAGATGCCCGACTACCGATGGGGGATTTTTCTGGCCGAGCCGGTGCCCGAGCGCACCATCGGCTTCGGCGATAACTACGGCCAGCCCGCGTGGCAGCAGGTGCCGGGCGAACTGCGCTCGCAGTTCCGCCGCATTATCGTGACCCAGGGCGACACCGAACCTGCATCGGTGGAGCAGCAGCACTTGCTGGGGCTTACCTGTCCGTCGCTCTACGACCTGAGGAACCTGTTTCAGGTGAACGTCGAGGAAGGCCGGCACCTGTGGGCGATGGTCTATCTGCTGCATGCGTATTTCGGCCGCGACGGACGCGAGGAGGCCGAGGAACTGCTGGCCCGGCATTCGGGGGACGCCGACAAGCCGCGCATCCTCGGCACGTTCAACGAACCGATCAGCGACTGGCTTTCGTTCTTCATGTTTACGTACTTCACCGACCGCGACGGCAAGTTCCAGTTGAAAAGCCTCGCCGAATCGGGTCTCGATCCGCTGGCGCGCACCTGCCGCTTCATGCTCACCGAAGAGGCGCACCACATGTTCGTCGGCGAGACCGGGGTGGGCCGCGTGGTGAAGCGCACCCTGGAAGTCATGAAGGAACTCGGCACCGACGATCCCGAAGCGGTACGCCGCCACGGCGCCGTCGATCTGCCGACGATCCAGCGGTACATGAATTTCTGGTTCACCTCCTCGCTGGACCTGTTCGGCTCGGAGGTTTCTTCGAACGCCGCCAGCTCGTTTGCCAACGGCATCAAGGGCCGTCCGGACGAAGCGCAGTACCAGGATCACATCTGCAACGAAGCGATCTACGAGCTGGAGACACCGCAGGGCAAGGAATCGGTAAGCCTGCGCAACGCGATGAACGAGGTATTGCGCAACGCCTACATCAAGGACTGCGAGATCGGCGTAAAGCGCTGGAACATGCAGATCACCCGAGCGGGTGTCGGCTTTCAGCTAAGCCTTCCCAGCCCGCGCTTCCGCCGCGCCATCGGCGTATGGGCCAACGCGCCGACCGATCCGCAGGGCAAGGCCATCAGCCGCGAGGAATTCGAGCGCAATGCGCCGGGCTGGATTCCGAACGAAGGCGACCGCGCGTTCGTGATGAGCCTGATGCAGCGGGTGGTGGAACCCGGAAAGATGGCGGGCTGGATCGCCCCGCCGGACCGCGGCATCAACAACCTCCCGGTGGACTACGAGTACGTGAAGCTCAACTGACGGGCGAACATCCGCCGGGCGCCACCGTATCGCGTCATACGGAATTCATTTGACGCAAGCGAAACCTCCGCTTTATCTTGTTCAGGCGGCGGCGCGCTCCAAGCTGGCCTGCAGGCAAGTGCCCTTGCGGTATTTGTATTGCAAGCCTCTGTGGGGTTACCCCACGGAATTCCAGTATCGCGCTTCTCATCACGTGAGCGCCACTGCGCTATCGCGCAGTACAGCTCACGTACTACCAGTCCGGTTGGAGCGTGTCGCCGCAACTCGATCGGCAGGTTTTCATCATGCGATATCAATGCGCACTCAGCCTGGCAGACGCGATGTTGTCGGGTCCGCCCACGCCCGCTTCGGTGCGCGCGCGTTGCGCAAATGCGCTGGGAGAAAAAGCGGGATGGGTGGCTCCGCTGTCGAAAGCCATGTTGCAAGAGCACAGGGCCCGTTGGCATCCGAACATCCGGAAGGTCCTCGCCCGATCGATTCTGAAACACCCGGCATTCCAGAGTGCGTGGGCAAGCCCGGAACCACCCCGTATCCGCCGCTATTTCCTGACATCACCGAAGCTGGCCCGCCCTCCGTTGCCACTGCAACACTGCGTGTTACCCGATCTTCCCACCACGGGCGACATAGCGAAGTGGTTGAAGCTCGAATTGCCACAACTTGAGTGGTTCGCCGATATCGGCGGCAGAAACTTCAGGGCAGACGACGAGCGTCTCAGGCACTACGTTTACAAGTGGGTAGCCAAGCGTTCAGGCGGTTTCCGTTTGCTCGAGATACCGAAATCGCGATTGCGCGCGCTGCAACGACGCCTCCTGCATGAATTGCTCGAATACGTGCCGCCGCACGAATCGGCGCATGGATTCCGCGCACGTCATTCCTGCGTTACCAGTGCGGGGCGGCACGTCGGCCAGCAAGTCGTTCTCCGACTGGATCTGCAGGATTTCTTCGTCAGTGTCAGCGCGCTGCGAATTGCCGCGCTCTTCCGTACGCTCGGCTACCCGGAAGGCCCGGCACGGGTACTGACCGGCCTGTGCACCAGCCAGGTACCGTCCCGGGTGCTCGATGCAAGGGATCCGGCGAAATATGAATTCGAGCAGCCGAGACCGGATTGGCTGACCCGCAAGCGTTATCAAAACCCCCACTTGCCGCAGGGCGCGCCGACTTCTCCAGCTCTGGCAAACTTGTGCGCATTCAACCTGGATCTTCGCCTCCAGGCGGCTGCCGAGTCATTGGGCGCCCGCTACTCCCGTTATGCCGACGATCTTGTATTTTCCGGAGGCCGGCAATTCGAGCGCGCGGCCCGGCGTTTCATCTCGCTGGTGGGAGCCATCGCACTGGAGGAAGGGTTCTCGATCAATTTCCACAAGACGCGGGTAATGAGCCGTGGTGCCTGCCAGAAAGTCAATGGAATCGTGGTCAATGAGAGATTGAACGTGAGCGCGCAGAGAGCGCGACCAACTGAAAGCCATCCTTCACAACTGCGTGCGTCACGGGCCGACGAGTCAGAACAGGGCAGGTCTGGCGGATTTTCGCGCCCATCTGATGGGACGCCTCGCCTATGTGAAGATGATCACGCCGCTTCATGGGCAGCGGCTGGATCAGCTGTTCAAACAGATAGCCTGGTGACAACCGAGTTCACGCGCTCCCCGCCCGCCGACGCCACGGGATGCGGAACAATCGAGTTTAGCGGGACCCGTGGACGCGCCGGTAATGGCCCTGCTCGATCTCCTCGAGTATCGGTACGCCCTTCGGCTGCCAGCCCAGTTCGGCACGCGAGCGTTTCCCCCGCACCCGGCTGTTCGACCCGAACGATGAATGCGCCCTCGGCCCGAGCGCGGCTTCCGCTTCCTGCGGGGACCAGTTGCGGGTCTTGCCGCCGAAGCCAAGCATGCGGCTGATGGACGCGGCCACGTTCTTGAGCGCTTCCTCGCCGTTCTCCGCGTAATACAGCGCTCCGGCTGGCGCTTTCTGCAGCGCCAGCAGATAGAGTTCGGTGACGTCGTCAATGTGCACGTTGGCCCAGATGTTTTCGCCCTTGCCAATATGTAAACCAACACCGGCTTTCTTGGCGTTGTCGATCAACGCCGGCACCTGGGCACTTTCCTTGCGCGCACCGCGGCCTTCACCGTAGATCATGGTGGGACGGATCACCACCGACCGCACGCCCTCCTTCGCCGCATCGAACACGACCTGGTCGATCGCGGCCCGCTGCTGCATGCGCGGTATGGAGGGAGTAAAGCTGGAGTATTCGTCGTAGATCGAGTCGCTGCGCTCGCCATTCGCCACGGTGGCGACGATTCCCGACCCGCTGGTATGCAGGAACGGTTTCCCGGAGCCGCGCAGGGCGGATGCGATGGCTTCGACGACCCCGGCGTGGTTTGCTTCAGCCGTATCGACCACCGCCTCGGCTTCGCGCGAGGCGCGCGCAATGACATCGGAATCGTCCAGGCTGCCCGGCACCGGACGAATGCCGCGCTTGCGCAAGTCTTCAGCGCCGGATTCCGAGCGGACCAGCCCGGAGATCGTGTGCCCCTCACGCATCAGGCGTTCGGCGACCGAACCGCCGATGTAGCCCGTCGCACCTGTCATGAAAATTTTCATCGCCGTCCCTTGAAATGATTCGACGCCGCGATTCTACAACTGCTCGAGAATTGCGGCGTCGGAACGGCTGTTCATATTATTCGGTCAGGATCGCTCTTCGAGCCGGCCCATGCGCCCGGCCAGGTAATCGTCGCGTGCCTGGATGATCTCTTCCCGCGTGTTCATCACGAACGGTCCCCATGACACGACCGGCTCGTCGATGGGCTCGCCGGCCAGCAGCAGGAAGTCGAGATCATCCGACGCCGTCACCTGCACGCCGCCGCCGTCACCGCGATACTCGACCAGCTGGTTTTTCGCGAAGCCGGTGCTCGAAGAATGGCCGCTGCCGCGCACGGCATAAACGTAGGCATTGAAGCTGGCCGGAACCGGCAGTTCCACGCTGGCGCCCGCCTCGAGCTTCACGTGCGCGGCAATGATCGGCGTGTACGTGACCGCCGGACCCTGCGCGCCAAGCAGTTCCCCTGCCACCACGCGCGCCTCTCCGCCGGGAAATTTCGCGACGGCGAACTTCTCGGCAGGCAGGTCCTGGTAGTGCGGTGCTTCCATCTTGAACTTGCGCGGCAGGTTGACCCACAACTGCACGCCTTCCAGCACCCCACCGGTGCGCGCGAATTCCTTTTCGCGGTACTCCGCGTGGACGATGCCGGAACCCGCGGTCATCCACTGCACGCCGCCTGCGCGCAAGTGGCCGTGCCCGCCGGAGGAATCATGGTGCTCCATCGCGCCCTGGAACAGGAAAGTCACGGTTTCGAAGCCGCGATGCGGATGCGGATTGAGCCCGCCTTCATCACCCGGACGGATGCGTTCGGGTCCGAAGTGATCGAGCATCAGAAAGGGGCTGGCGTAATCCAGATCCGGCCCGGGAAACGGGCGCAACACCCGCAATCCCGGCGCCGGCTCGGCGTAGTGACTGTCGATCACGCGCAGCGCGCTGCGCGGTTGCGATCGTGCATCCATTTTTACAGCAGTGGCCATTGCAATCTCCAGTCCGGCGCTTACGCCATGTCGAACAAAAGTACTTCCGCCTTGTCAGCATTCTCGATGACGACTTCCGATTCGCCGCTTGCCTTGAGCGCGTCGCCCGGGCCCAGTGGTTGGCCGTTCACCGTGGCCGCACCTCGCGCGACATGCACGTAAGCCTTGCGGCCATCGGCAAGCTTGTGCGAAATCCTATCAGGGCCGTCGAGCAACGCGGCATAGAGTGTCGCGTCCTGGTGAATCAGGACCGAACCGTCGCGCCCATCGGGCGATGCAACCAGGCGCAGCTTGCCGCGCTTCTCCTCGGGAGCGAAAAACTTCTGCTCGTAGCTCGGCTCGATACCCGTCACCGCCGGCTCGATCCAGATCTGCAGGAAATGCACAGGATTCTGCCGCGACGGGTTGTACTCGCTGTGGAACACGCCGGTACCGGCGCTCATCCGCTGTACATCACCCGGCCGGATCACGGAACCCGTGCCCATGCTGTCCTTGTGTTCCAGTTCCCCGCCGAGCACGTAGCTGATGATTTCCATGTCACGGTGCGGATGGGTGCCAAAACCTTCCCCGGCAGCGACCCGGTCTTCATTGATCACGCGAAGCGGGCCGAAACCCATGTGCTTCGGGTCGTGGTAACCGGCGAAGGAGAAAGTGTGGAAGCTCTTCAGCCAGCCGTGGTCGGCGTAGCCGCGTTCACTGCTTTTCCTGACTGCGATCATGCGTTGTCCTTTCCTGCCTGTACAAGATTCCCAGTCCAGGCATCGATGCAAAACAATATAGGGGCTAAGTACTGGAATTGTTAGCGGAACAATTAGAGCCGTTCTATCAGAATTTTTGAATAACCGTTCTCAGTCTAGGGTTTCCAGAGCCTCGCTTCGGCCGACGCAAGGTCCGCGGAAAGCGGAAAAGGGCTGGTATTACAGGGATTTGGTCATGCAGGCCGCGGAGTCGGGGCAAAGGCGGGTGAATTCGGAAGCGGCCCGCAGTGCCCCCGGAACGTCTTCGCGTCCGATCTCCTTATAGCCCCGGCGGGCGAAGAAATCCCGGGCCGTAGTCGTCAGCAGGAACAGGTCCGCAATCGCCCGCGAACGGCAACGGGTTTCGAGTTCCGTCACCAGTTGCGTGCCCAACTCGTGATCCCGATGGCCCGGGGCGACAACAAGGGAACGCAGCAGAGCAGTGCGCCCGTAGCGCTCGACGCCGATCGCGCCGATCACCTTCCCGGTCCCGTCGCGGGCCACCAGGAACTGCGCCATCGAGCTTCGCTCGAGGTCCCCGGTGGGAAGGGCCGCCGCATCGAGCAGCGCAATGATTTCGTCGAAGTCTTGCGGGCTCGCGGGCGCGATGTTCGCATCGGAAGTCGGCTGTCGCATGGGCTGCGCCATTCAGTCCACGTTGATCCAGCCTTCCGACATGAGCACCGAGCGGCCGCCGACGCGAACGGCCGTGATCGCACCGCCACTTCTGTCTGCTTCCAGTTCGATGAGCGACGGGCGCCCCATTTCGAATCCCTGCTCGATCTGCCAACGGAAACTGCCGTCACGACCTTCCTGGTCGCAGAGAAATCCCGCCAGCGCGGAGGCGGCGCCGCCGGTTGCGGGGTCTTCGACAATTCCGAAAGCCGGCGCGAACATGCGGGCGTGCACCTGCGCCTCAGGAATTTCGGTGTCGAAGGTGAACACGAACACGCTCGACGCCCACCACCCGGAAACGGTTTTCTCCCAGAGGTCGGGCCGTACTTTGGCGCGCGCGATCGCCTCGCGGTCGCGTACCGGCACGAACAGGAACGGCACGCCGCAGGAGTAAGCACGCGGCAAACGACCGGGCAGCAAATCGTCAAGCGAGAGCGACAGCATTGCGGCGAGTTCCCGCGCCGGCGGCGGTTCCGGGCCGGGTTCGGGCATTTTGGGCACAGACATGCGGGTCGCTATCGGGCCATCCGGACCGTGCTGCACGCTCACCGCGACGTTGCCCACCCCTTCCTCCAGCACGATTACCGGATCGGCAGTGTCGAGCAGCACCAGCCCCAGCTTTGCCAGCAGAAACGCGGTGCCGACCGTGGGATGCCCGGCGAAGGGCAATTCGGTGCGAGGGGTGAAAATGCGCAACTTCTTGGCACCGTGGGCCCTGGCCGGCGGCAGCACGAACACCGTTTCCGAAAGATTGAACTCGGCTGCGATCGCCTGCATCTGCCCGCCGTTGAGGCGTTCGGCATCGAGCACCACGGCAAGCGGATTGCCGCCGAACGGCCGGCCGGTGAATACGTCGAGCGTGAAGAAGTGATACCGAGCCATTCCCGGCAGTCAGGCGACCGGCGTGGCGAGCGCGCAAAGCTTCATGTTGGCGAAGTCGATTATCGCCGATGGCGACAGATAGCCCTGCAGGGCGAACATGACCAGAGCCAGGCAGACGAGCGCAAGCGCGATCCACCAGATTGCAGCGCGCCAGCCCGGAGCGATCACGCGGGGCGCGCCTCCATGCGCACGACCGGCCGCTCGTCGATGGGCAGATTCAGAATCGCCGCGACCACGCCCAGAGCAATGCTGCCGATCCACACCAGATTGTAGGAACCAGTCGCATCGAACAGGTAACCGCCCAGCCATACGCCGGCGAAGCTGCCGATCTGATGGCTGAGGAAAACGATGCCGAACAGCATGGACACGAAGCGCACGCCGAAGATCTGCGCGACCAGGCCGTTGGTCAGCGGCACCGTACCCAGCCACAGGAAACCGATTCCGGCCGCGAACAGATAGACGGTCAGCGGTGTCACCGGCAACACCAGGAACAACGCGATGATCACAGCACGAAGAATGTAGATGCCGGATAGCAGATACTTTTTGCTGAAGCGCCCACCCAGATAGCCGGCGACAAACGAGCCGGCGATGTTGAACAACCCGATCAGCGCCAGAGCCGTCGCGCCCACTGCAGGCGTCATCCTGACATCGACCAGGTACGCCGGCAGGTGCACCGAGATGAAGGCAACCTGGAAACCGCACACGAAGAAGCCCGCGGTCAGATACCAGAAGCCGGAATGACCTCCGGCTTCGCGCAGCGCCTGATTGAGCGACTGCTGGGCGCCGGTGGCGACCGGCCGCCGACCTTCCATCATCGCCGCGGCCAGCGGAACCGTCGCCATGATGGTTCCGGCCAGTACCAGCAACGCCGTCTGCCAACCCAACGTGGAAATCAGGAGTTGTCCGAACGGCAGCATCAGGAACTGCCCGAAGGATCCTCCGGAAGATGCGATGCCGAGCGCGAGGCTGCGCCGCTCAGGCGGAAATGCGCGGCCCACCACGCCGAGGATGACGCCAAAACTCACTCCGCTCAATCCCAGGCCCACCATCAGCCCGGCGCTCGCATCGAGCATCAGCGGCGTCGTGGAGAACGGCATCAACGCCAGGCCGCCCGCATACAACAAACCGGAAACGGCGACCACGCGCCCGGCGCCCTGCTTGTCGGCCCAGGCGCCGAAGAACGGCTGCGCCAGCCCCCAGATCAGATTCGACAGCGCCATGGCGAAGGAGAAATGGCTGCGCCCCCAGCCGAGATCCATGCTCATCGGTTGCAGGAACAGTCCGAAGCTCGCACGGATACCCAGGCCCAGCGTGAGGATGATCGCGCCGCAGACCAGTACAAGGACGGGGGTACGCCAATTGGCAGTGGAGTTCATTGATGGTGGGTCCAGGTCAGTAAGCGTGGCAGACATTCCGGGAAATCATTGCCAGGCGCATTCTCCGCGACCGGGTTGCGGGCACAAGCAATATTTCAGAATGCTTCGCATGCGCTTGGGGAATGACAACGAATTCGAAAAAGGTGTGCCGCCCGGCATACCACTCTTCATCTTTCATCCCTCATCCTTCTGCCTTGCGCTTCATCCTTCATCCTTGTCTTGCTGCGTAGGCTTCGATCTCGACCAGGATTTCCGGCTTGACCAGTCCCGGCACGACCAGCAGCATCGAAGCCGGCCGCGCATCGCCGAGATAGCGCGCGCGCACCACCACGTAGTCCTTGATGTCTTCCTGTCGCACCAGGTAGTGCGTGACCTTGACGAGGTCCTTCACGCCCATCCCCGCTTGCGCAAGGATCGCCAGCACGTTCTTCCACGCCTGCTCGGCCTGCGCGGTAATGCCGTGCGGGTAGGATCCGTCCGGCAACATCCCCGGCGTACCCGAGACGAACACCCATTTCGCATCGGCAGGTACGGCGACGCCATCGCTGTAGGTTCCGATCTTCTGCGCGACGCCAATGTTCAACAGACGGTTCATTCAATGCCTCCCCGGAGAATATTGACCGTCAACCAAAATGGGAAAAAAAACGGCAAGTGCGTGAACACTTGCCGCTTCCGTTGCACGTGCCGTACCGGATCTGCTCAGTGCTGCTTGTCGTGAGGAACCGTCAATGGGCCGGCGCCACCCGCGGTCGCCAGCGCCTCGCGCTCCTCGGGGATCAAATGGATCTTGCGCACGATGAGCGTGTAGAAGGCGGGAATCACGAATAGCGTCAACAACGTTCCCAGCGACATGCCGCCCACCACCACCCAACCGATCGCCTGACGGGCCTCGGATCCGGCACCGGAAGAAATCGCGAGCGGAAGCGCCCCCAGGACGGTGGCGAGCGTGGTCATCAGGATCGGGCGCAGGCGCAATGTCGAGGCCTCGACCACGGCTTCGAACAAAGCCAAGCCCCGCCGGCGCTGCTGGTTGGCGAACTCCACGATAAGAATGCCGTTCTTGGTAATCAGGCCGACCAGCATAACCAGACCGATCTGGCTGTACACATTAAGCGTACCGCCGTTACCGAGCTTGGCGTTGATCCACATCGCCAGCAATGCGCCGGTCGCCGCGAGCGGCACGGTCAGCATGATCACCAGCGGTCCGACAAAGCTCTCGAACTGCGCGGAGAGCACGAGGTAAATGAAGATCAATGCGAGCAGCAGGGTCACGTACAGTTCCATTCCGGTTTCGCGGAACTCGCGGGATTGCCCGTCCAGGTCGGTGATCACGTTCTTCGGCAATTCCTCGGCAACAACACTGTCGATCTTCTTGAGCACGTCACCAAGACTGCCGCCCGGACCGACGTTGCCGTTGATGACCGCCGCCCTGAATTTGTTGAAGTGGTTGAGTTCCTTCGGCGCGACCGTTTCCCTGAGCTGTACGAGATTGGACAGTTGCACCAGATCGCCTCGAGCTCCACGGACATAGATCGACGTGAGATCATCCGGACGACGGCGCTTGTCGTCCTCCACCTGCACGACGACATCGTATTGCTTGCCTTCACGCTTGTAGCGCGTGACGTCGCGCCCACCGAGCAGCGTTTCCAGCGTGCTGCCGATCGTTGCCATCGACACGCCGAGGGCTGAGGCCTTGTCGCGATCGATCTCGACGCGTAATTGCGGCTTGTTGAGCTTCAGGTCGGTATCCAGTCCGGTAATGCCGGGAAAATCCCGCAGCTTCGGCATGACCTTGTTTACGAACCCCTGCAGCTCTTCGTAACTGTTTCCGTAGATGACGTATTCGATTTGTTTGGACAGGAAACTGCCCCCGAGCGAGGGCGAGTTCACTGCAAAGCTGATGACGCCGGGCAATCCACCGTAGAGTTTCGGGGTGATTTCCTGGGCGATCTGCATCTGCGAGCGGTGACGCTTGTCCCAGTGCTCCAGCACCGCGAAGCCGATGCCCAAGTTTACCGGGTTGGGTCGCTCCAGACCCGGTGCCACGACTTCGAACAGGGTCTCGATCTCGGGTACCGATTTGAGGATCTCACCGACGCCACGCATATAGCCGTCGGTGTACTGCATGGTTGATCCTTCGGGCGCAACCACAAAGGCCATGAAAAAACCACGATCCTCGATAGGGGAAAGTTCGGACTTGAGCTGCAGGAACAGCCAGGCCATTGCAACAAGCACCACCAGATAGACGGGAATGGCTGCCCAACGGACGCGCAGCGTTCGGTGTAGCACCGATCGATAGCCGCGATTCATCGCCTCGAAGAAACCTTCGGTGCGGTCATAGAGCCAGTTCGATTCGTGCTCCTTGAGAACCTTCGAACACATCATTGGCGTGAGCGTCAGCGCCACGAAGCCCGAGACCAGAACAGCCGCCACCACCGTCATCGCAAATTCGATGAACAGCTGGCCAACGCGGCCGGTCATGAACACCAGCGGGGTAAACACCGCAGCAAGCGTGATGGTCATCGCTACCACTGCAAAGCCGATCTCCTTGGCGCCCTTGAGCGCCGCCTTGTACGGCGGCAGGCCATCCTCGATGTGCCGGTGAATGTTCTCCAGCATCACGATGGCATCGTCCACCACCAGACCGACCGCGAGCACGATGCCCAGCAGCGTGAGGACGTTTACCGAGAATCCAAAAACGTAGAGAAAGAAAAATGCGCCGATCAGCGAGACCGGGATCGTAACGGCCGGAATCAGCGTCGCCCGGAAACTGCGCAGGAACAGGAAGATCACCAGCACAACGAGCACAAGCGCCTCGGCCATTACCACGTACACCGAGTTTATGGCGGCCTCGATAAACTGCGAGGTGTCAACCGCCACTTTCATGGTCATGCCTTCCGGCAGACCGGCTTTCAGGCGCGGTACCAGTGCCCGGATCCCCGCCGCGATCGCAAGCGTATTGCCGGTTGACTGTTTGACCACGCCGAGGCCGATGGCTTCGTTGCCGCTCACGCGCACGATCTTGCGGTTCTCATACGGCCCGGGCGCGGCGCGACCCACGTCCTTGAGGCGGATCGGATAACCGGTCGCCTCGCGGATGATCATGTTGTTGAACGCATCGGCACTTTGCAGGTCGGTCTCCGCAAGCACCGTCAACTCCCGTTGCGTGCTTTCAATGCGTCCGCCCGGAGAATCGAGGTTCTGCCGGCGCAGCGCTTCCTCGACATCCTGTGCTGTCATGCCGTGCGCGGCGAGCCGCTCGCGGTCCAGCCAGATGCGCATTGCGTACCTGCGCTCGCCGCCGATAATGACGGTCGCGACGCCGGGGACCGCTTTCATCGGATCGGTAAGGTAGCGGTCCGCGTAGTCGGTCAGTTCCATCGGCGTATGCCGGTCGCTGGTAACGGCAACCCACATCACCGGCCAGGCGTCCGCCTCGATCTTGTTGACCACCGGATCGTCAGCCTGGTCGGGCAACAACGACCGCACGCGCGAAACGCGATCGCGCACATCATTGGCGGCAGCCTCCACGTCCCGGTCGGTTACAAAAGTGACGGTGACCTGGCTCACCTCTTCGCGGCTCTGCGATTTGATGGTCTTGATGCCTTCGATGCCGGACAGCGCATCCTCGACCGGAGTCGTGATCGTGCTCTCGACCACCTGGGCGGTGGCGCCTTTCAGGACAGTGCGCACCGAAACGATCGGCGGATCGATCTTCGGATATTCGCGTACCGCGAGACGGTCGAACGCAATGACCCCCAGCAGGACGATGAGCAGGCTCATCACCGTTGCGAGCACGGGGCGCCTGATCGAAATGTCGGATAAGACCATGGCGAAACCTCTGCTAAGTAAGTGGCGGGTTAACCGGCCTTCTTCTCACCCGGCGCCTGTGGCTGCGCCGGCACGCCACCTTGGCCAGTCGGCGCCGCGGCCGGCGCCCCCATTACCATCACCGGGGCACCATCGCGCAGCTTTATCTGCCCTTCGGTTACCACGGTATCAGTGGCGTTGAGACCCTGGACGATCTCCACGCGTCCAGGCTGGCGATTGCCGATCCGGATCTTGGTCAGGGCTGCCTTGCCGTCCACGACGCGGAAGACAAAATTGTCCTGACCTTGCGGCCAGATCGCCTGCTCGGGAACGATGATCGCATTCGGCCTGTTCGCGAGCGTGACCGCCACGCGCACGAACATGCCGGGCTTCAGTTTGTTGCCCTTGTTCGGTATGCGGGCACGCATGAGGATGGTCCGGGTCTGTTCGTCGACCACCGGCTCAACCGCATAGATGCGTCCGCGGAACTCTTCGCCCGGATAGGCGTCGAGCCGGACGACGATTTCCTGGTTGGAGCCCAGCTTGGACATGTACAGCTCGGGAATACGGAAATCCGCCTTGATGGTGCCGATGCTTTCGAGGCGGACGATGTCTGCGCCCGCTTTCACGTAGGCACCCGGGCTGACCATGCGCAAGCCGACGGTGCCCGAGAAAGGTGCGCGGATCACAGATTTCGCAACGCGCGACTCGGCCTCGGCAAGGCGCGCCTTGAGGCGGTCGACTGTGCCGAGCTGCACGTCGAGGGCATCCTTGCTGATGAATTTTTGCTCGTGAAGTTCCTTGGTACGCGCCAGTCGCTGCTCTTCGGTCTTGAGGTCGGCGCGGACTGCCGCGGCCTGAGCGTCAAACTCGGAGTTCTCGATCGAGACGAGGCGTGTGCCGGCCGCGACTGCCTGGCCTTCCTGGAAATGCAGGCCAACGATGCGGCCGTCGATCTCGGGACGAATAATCACCGATTCCTCGGCAAGCAGCGACCCGACCGCCGTCACCTCATCGGACACTTTGCCGACTTCGACGGGCACCGCTCGCACCGGCAAGCCCATCGGCTTTGCGGCCTGAGCCGCCGGCTGCGCGGCCGGCTTTGCATCGGTCTTTTGACCCGCGGTTGCGTCGTTCTTGGAGTTGCAACCGACGGCGGTCAGCGCTGCAGTGACCAGCGCCGCGAGAATGGCTACATTACGGATGCTCGGCGTATTCACGTGCTTACCTCTAAACTTTGGTCGATGGCGCCGTACGACCGGCTACGACCGGAAAACAAAAAATTTCGCCAGCGGGAAATCCTCGCTGGCAACCGGCCGCTTGGCGGCTTCCTTCTGTACGGGGCGCCCGCTGGCGGCTTTATTTTGCTGACCGACGGGTCATTTATTTCGCATCATCATAACCGAGTTTCGTTGCCCCCACCATGAGAATCTCGCTCGACGCCCTGCTGGTCCTGGACTCGATTGCACGCAACGGCAGTTTCGCCGCAGCAGGCGAGGAACTGCATCGCGTTCCCTCGGCGATCACTTACACCATCCAGAAACTCGAGCAGGACCTGGCGGTGAAGCTTTTCGACCGCAGCGGCCACCGCGCGAAGTTGACGGAAGCCGGAGAGGAACTGCTGCGCGAAGGCCGCCATCTGCTGCGTACCGCCACCGACCTGGAGTGCCGGGTCAAGCGCGTGGCAACCGGCTGGGAAACCGAGTTGCGCATTGCCGTGGACGACATCATTCCCACCGAGCGCCTCTTCCCACTTCTGAAAGATTTTTACCGGGAAGGTTCCGGCACGCGCATCAAGATCACCGGCGAGATTCTGGGTGGATGCTGGGACGCGCTGATGACCGGACGTGCCGACCTGGTCATCGGCGCGCCGGGGGAGGCGCCGCCCGAAGGGACGCTTTCGGTGGAACCGCTGGGGCAGTTCGAGTTCGTCTTTGTAACCGCGCCCGACCACCCGCTCGCGTCCGCGCCCGAGCCTTTGTCCGCGCAGGACATCATGCAGTATCGCGCGGTGTCCGCGGCCGACACCTCGCGCAACCTGCCGCCGCGCACTTCGGGATTGCTGGACGGGCAGGATTCGCTGACCGTTCCCACGATGCGCGCCAAGATGGCTGCACACATCGCCGGCCTGGGCTCAGGCTACCTGCCGCTTGCCTGGGCCGCGCCGCACATTGCCGGCGGGCGATTGGTGAGAAAACAGGTGGAGGGAACGACGCCCATGACAAGCGTGTATCTGGCCTGGCACCCGCGCCAGGCCGGCAAGGCACTCAAATGGTTCCTCGAACGCCTGCGCGACAAACGGGTGCAGCAGTACGTCCTGGGTGAAGCGGGCACCTATCCGTCAACCGGAAGCTGACCTTTTATTCCAACTTGCCGCGTCTCGTCGCCGGACAGACGCGATGCACCGCCAGCGATTCCGCCGCCGATCTTTCCTGTTCGATTTCCGCCAGCACACGTTCCATGTTCAGCGCGGCGACGCCATCGAGCAGCCGTGCCAACTGGTCGGCAGCCGGCAGACCCGTCTCAAGATACATGCCGACGCGCCCGCGAAAGATCGCCGTGGCGGTGCCGCGCAGTCCAAACAGTTCGAACAGTCCGCGACTGGTGCGATGGACCTGCGCGAAAGCAACACCTGGATGCGTCCCGAGGACCTCCTTCGCAAGCGTGGCAAATGTTGCTGCGTCGCCATCCTCTTCGAAAAAGCCGATCACCGCCGTGTCGTGGTCGGACACGAAACGATCGAAACCGGATTCGTCGAGGACGGCCGGCGCCATGAACGTCACGAGGGCGCCCCTGTTTCCGCGGCTTCCTGCGCCGCAATATCGCGATGGATTTCCGCCATGTCGAGTTCCTGCACCTTCTTGATGATCGATTCCAGCGCCGAGGCGGGCAGCGCCCCTGGCTGCGAAAGCAGCAGTACCTTTTCGCGGAACACCATCAGCGTAGGGATGGAGCGGATGTCGAAATGTCCGGCCAGTTCGGGCTCGTCTTCGGTATTCACCTTGGCGAACACGACGCCGGGATATTTCTCCGAAGTTGCCTCGTAAGTGGGGGCGAACGCGCGGCATGGGCCGCACCACGGCGCCCAGAAGTCGACGATCACCATGTCGTTGCCGGTCACCGCCTGCTCGAATGTGTCTTTGGTCAATGCCGTTGTGGCCATGAATGGGCGCTCCTTGCACGCCAGTTTATCCAGTTAACCTGCCTGAAGCCGAGCCGTGCTGTTCATTTTCATCTTCGCGCACCGCGAACCTGCCGAATTGAAGCAAAATGGTGGGCAGAATCAGCAAATTCAAGAGGGTCGAGGTAGCGAGCCCGCCGACGATGATCATCGCCATCGGGCCTTCGATCTCGCGTCCCGGTTCTCCGCTTCCCAGCGCCAGCGGCATCAGTCCCAGTGCGGTGACCAGCGCGGTCATGAGAATCGAGGGCAGGCGCTCGCCGGCGCCACGCAGGGCGGTTTCCAGGTTCCACGGCAAGTGCTCGGTCTCGACCAGGTGCTGGTAGTGCGATACCAGCATGATCGAGTTGCGCAGCGTGATGCCGAACAGCGTGACGAACCCCACCAGCGAACCCAGCGACATCCAGCCACCGCTGGCCAGCACCGCGATCACGCCGCCGATCAGCGCGAACGGCAGATTGACGAAGGTGAGCAGCAGGTTGTGCAGGTTGTTGAAAGAAATGTAAAGCAGCAGAAATATGCCCACGCCCGCCAGCGCTGAATGCACGATCAGGTCGGACCGGGCCTGCGCCTGTGCCTGGGCGGTACCGGTGTAAGCCGCGTAGTTGCCTTGCGAAAATTTCACCGCGGCGCCGATGCGCGTGCGCGCGTCGCGTTCGAAATCGGCGATGTCGCGGCCTTCCACATTGGCGGTCACGGTCTGCAGGCGGCGGCCTTCGGAATGCAGGATCTTGTAGCGTCCGCCGCCGATCTCGATATCTGCAACGTCGGCAAGTTTGAGCAGGCGCCCGTCGGGATTGCGCAGCGGCAGCATCCCGACATCCGTCACGCGCCCGCGCTGCTCCGGGTCCAGCACTACAACCAGATCCGTTACCTGGCTGTTGCGAAAGATCTGCCCGACCTGCACGCCTTCGTAGGCGGCCTGCACCGCTTCGAGCACCGTCAGGGGCTGCAGGCCCAGGCCCGCCGCGCGCTCGTGGCGCAGCCGTACCGAAAGCTGCGGCGTGCCGGGCGGCGCCTGGATCTGCACATCGCGTGCGCCCAGGACCTGCGCCAGCGCGGCCGCGACAGCAAGCGCATCGCGATCCAGAAGATCGAGTGACGAGCCGTAGATATTCACGACGAAGGGCGCAGCGTACCCGGTGATGGTTTCCTCGATGCGCTCGGTGAGGAAAGTGTTGATGGCAAACGTCACCCCCGGATACGAGCCACCCCGCTCGCCCGACAGGGTTTCACGGATCTCGCGCAGGATGCGCACCTGGTCATTGCCCGGCAGCGCACCGATCTCGATCTCGAATTCGCTGTAGTGGGTGCCGAAAGTATCGGCGCCGTTCTTGGAGCGGCCCACCCACTGCGCAACGGATTGAACGCCCTCGATCGAGCCGATGGCTTCCGACACCTTCTTGCCGATGCGCAGGGACTCCGCCTCGGAAGTGCCGGGCACGGCCGACATGTGCATGATGTAATGGCCTTCGCGCAGCGCCGGGATGAATTCCCCGGAGAACAGCGGCAGCAGTCCGATGCCGGCGACGATGATCACCCCGGTTACCGCGATGACCCGCCCCGGGAAACGCTCGATGCGCTGCAGGACGCCGAGATAACGGGGCTTGAGCCAGCGCACGAATGGCGGATCGTCGGCCTTCAGTTGCGCGCGCGCCAGCAGCAGGTAACACAGCGCAGGGGTCAGGGTGACCGCGACGACCAGCGACGCCATGATGGCGAAGATGTAGGCGACGCCGAGCGGGGCGAACAGCTTGCCGGCCACGCCGCCCAGCGTCAGCAGGGGCACGAACACGAGCGCGACGATGAAGGTCGCATAGACCACCGAGGTGCGCACTTCCACCGACGCGCCCAGTACCACGTCCTGCACGGGCCGGGGCCGGGCCACGCTGCGATTGAGCCGCAGGCGCCTGAAGATGTTCTCGGTGTCGATGATCGCGTCGTCCACGACCTCCCCCAGCGCGATGGCGAGGCCGCCCATCACCATGATGTTCAGGCCGATGCCGAAGTAGTCGAGCACCAGCACGGCGGCAAGCAGTGACACCGGAATCGCCGTTGCGCAGATCAGCGCGGTGCGGCTGTTGAACAGAAAGAGGAACAGCACGACGATCACCAGCGCCGAGCCGATCAGGATGTCACGCTGGACGTTGCGCACCGCGGTTTCGATGAAGTTGGCGGGCCGGAACAGGTTCGGATGCAGTTGCACCTGTTCTCTTTCGAGAAGCGGTTTCAGTTCCTCCAAAGCCTGCTCCAGATCTTCGGTCACCGCGTGGGTGTTGGACCCAAGCTGGCCCTGCACCATCATGAACACGCCCGGCTCGCCGTTGATCGCAGCGGCGCCGATCGACGGCGCCGCGCCTTCGACCACGCGCGCGACGTCGCCGATGCGCACGGCACGGCCTTCGCGATAGGCGAGAAGTTCGCGCGCCACATCGGCCGTCGACTGCGGCTGGGCGTCGGTCTGCACCAGAATGTGCTGGTTGGGTGTCTTCACGAAGCCGGTGCCGGCCACGCCGGTCGCCTTTCTGGCGGCCGCGACCACATCCTCGAGCGCGAGGCCGTAGCGGCGCAGCTTTTCCGCGTCGGCCTGGATCTGCCACTGGCGCACGTCGCCGCCGAACACATTCACTTCGGCGACGCCTTTCACGGCCAGCAGGTGCGGGCGGATGGTCCAGTCCACCAGGGTGCGCAATTCCATCGGGCTGCGCTTTTCCGAAGTTACGCCAACGCCGAGCACGGTGCTGGCCGAGGATGTCAGCGGCGTGATCGTCGGCACGATGCCCCGTGGCAGCAGGTTGGCAAGCGCCGCAAGGCGCTCCGCGGTGACCTGGCGATTGCGATAGACATCCGAACCGTCAGGAAAGAAAACATGCACGACCGACAGTCCGGGAATGGATTGCGAGCGCAGGCTTTGCAGTCCCGGCAAACCGGCGAGTGCATTCTCGATGGGCTGCGAGACCTGGGTTTCGACTAGTTCTGCCGACAATCCCGGCGACTCCGTCTGGATCACCACCTGGGCGGGCGAGAACTCCGGAAAGACATCGAGGTGCGCCCGCGATAGCGTGAACAGGCCGTACGCGACGATGGTCACCGCCAGCGCGACGATCACCCCGGGATAACGGATGGACTGGCGAACGATGAATGAGATCACAGAAACTAAAACCGGTTAACCACCAAGACGCCAAGATCGCCAAGAAGAACCAAGTCGGTACGCAGACAAGGAAACCAATCCGAATACGCAGCGTACGTCGAAAGAAGGGACGCTCTTGATTTCTCTCTCCTGAACGGATTCTGGGTTTGACCTTCCTTGGCGCCCTTGGCGTCTTGGCGGTTCACCGGTCTAATCCTCGTTCTCGTTGCGTATCTGGTATTTGAGTTCCTCGGAGAGCAGCAATTGCGCACCGCTGACAACGACCTCGTCACCGGGCTGGAAGCCGCCGGCGTTGAACCAGCCGCCGTCGAGCTCTTCCGCGGCGGACACTTCATACCGCGCAAAGGTCTGCTCGTCCTGCTTGAGGTATGCCCAGGCTTTGCCGGCGTGCCAGACCACCGCCTGTGCCGGTACGACCACACCGGCAACAGGCGCCCCGCCGAGTCCGGCCCGCGCCAGTACGCGCATACCGGCGCGCAAACCGCCGCCGTCCACCACGTAGAAGTAAGTCTCGCCCGGCAACGCCGCATCGATCTGCGGCGAATCGGACACGAATCGGGCCGGGCGCGCGCTTTCCCTGGCGGTCGCCGGCGCAATCGAGATCTTTCCCCGAACCGCGTTGCGCGGAAGATCGTAGGGAAGCACCAGTTGCACCAGGAAGGACGATTGCTGCAGCAAGGCCTGCATCACGCGCGAGTCCGGATTGATCGCCCAGCCGGTTACAGTCTCGCCCCAGGCGCTGCGCATCGAATCGCGCACCGCCGCGGCACTCTGCTCCGCGGCCAGCTGGCGCGCGTGCTCCGAGCGATAGCGTGCCTCAGCGGACTTCAACGCCTGTTCGGAGACATTGCGGTCATCCCGGAACAGCGACTCCATCCGGCGGAACTCCGATTCCGAGGCGGCGGCGGCGGCGCGCAGTGCGCGCGCCTCCGCCGCAATGGTGAGATAGCGGCCGCGCATTTCCGCCAGGGGCTGGAGGTTCATCACCATCCCGTAGGCCTCGGCGGCGGCTTCGCTTTTTCCGGGTTTCAGCACCTGCACCTCGATGCCGCTCGCCTTCTGGCTTTCTGGCGAAATCCGCACGATGGCTCTGCCTTGCTCCAGGCCCGCCGTAGAAGGCGTCGCGATTTCGTCCTCGCGTTCCTCCGGCAGTGCGCCCCATTCGTCGCGGGCGAAATAGATCAGCGCCCATGTCAGCACGGCGATGATGACCGCCATCGCGGCAATCAGCGCGTGACTCCTGGTAAGTTTCATGGCTTGCGCAATTTGACCTGTCTTATCATTCGGAAAGCTCGGGAAGCTTCGCGGCACGCATGTCGGGCAGCACGGATACGTCGCCGAACAAGGGCCGCTGCACGGCATCCTCCAGCTGCGCGAGCGCCCGCGTGGATTCCGTTCGCGCCTCGCGCAGCATGTCCTGCGCCGTAAGAAGATCAATGCGGGCGGTTACGCGTTGCAGCCGGTCGGCGGCACCGGCATCGAACTGGCGGACGATCCGCGCCTCCTGCTCCCGCTGCAGTTGGGCCTGGCGCTGCGCGGCGGCAACGCGCCCGCGCGCGGACCGGTACTGCGCGGCGGCCCCCTCGGCCGCGGCCAGCGCTGCAATCTGCGTCGACTGGAATTGCTGTGCCGCCAATTCGCGTTGCGCCTCCGCCTCGCGGATTGCCGCCTGCGTGCGCGCGCCCGAGGGAATGGAGAAGCCAACGGCTAGCGACCAGACGCTGTCGCCCTGGTCCCAGGTGTAGCCCGGACCGAGCGTGATGTCCGGATTCTGGCCCGCCACCGCCAATTTCACCTCCGCATCCGCCGCCCCGAACTCCAGCAGTTTGCGGTGCACGTCGAGCCGGTTGCGCAGTGCCAGACGGCGCAGTTCGGCCGCACCCATTTCAACCGGATCCGGCGGATCCAGTTCGAAGCGCAGGTCCATCGCGCCGACCACGTCGAGCGGCAGGCCCAGGGCTTGCGCCAGTTCGCCGAGCGCGCGTTGGGAGCGCGCCGCTTCGCGGTCACGCGCCAGTTCGAGTTGCGCCAGCTGCCAGCGCTGCGCGCCGAGTTCAAGCGCGGAAACCATGCCTGCCTGCACCCTGCGATCGACCAGGGCCAGGGCCTCGCGGCGCGCCGCGACCTGGGCTTCGATCGACGCCAGCGTTTCCCGGCTGGATTCGAGTTCGACGAAACGGTCGCGCAGCCTTGCGCGAACGTTCCATGCAGCCGCGGCGATGTCGATGTCGGCAGCGTCGGCAAGGAAAGCGCCGCGCGCCACCCGGGCTTCGCGCTTGCCTTCGGCCGTCAAGGGGATTTCCAGCTCCAGGCCCAGCGTCCAGGGCCCGTCGTCCTCGGGCAGCTCTCTGCCGTGATACTCGGGTTTGAGCCGCACGCCAGGTGCTTGCCGCAATCCGGCCGACTCGAGTTGGGTACGCGCAATGGCCGCTCGTGCCCGCGCGGTACGCATGTCGGGATGAAAGTACAACGCGACCAGTGTCAGCTCGCGCAGCCCCCACCGTTGCGGCGGCCAGCCATCCTGCGCATAGCCGTTAGCGATCGCGAAACTCTTCAAGCCTTCGGCGGATCCCGAGCGCCGCTCGTATTCACTCACCGCGGCATCCACATCCAGCGTCCGTTTCGAATAGGGAATCGACGAGCATCCCGCCACGATGGCAAGAAGCAGAAGACCGACGCAGCGGCGGCAGGGCATCGCGATCAGTGCAGCTTGATGTGCGGTTCGGTACGCCGTGTGATGATCCGCGCCAGGGTGTCGAAGAACACCTTGGTGAATCCGTGCAGCGCCAGCTCATGCATCTTGTACAACGACAGGTACATGATCTTGGCGAAATAGCCCTCCACCATGATGCTGCCGCGCGTGATTGCACCCATGAGGCTGCCCACGGTGCTGAACTTGCCCAGCGAAACCAGCGAGCCGAAGTCGCGGTAAACGAAAGGCCGGAGCGCATCGCCGCGCAGCCGCCTGGGAAGCTGCTTACACAGGTGCGAGGCCTGCTGGTGCGCGGACTGCGCACGCGGCGGAATCCATCCGTTCTTTTCCGGCCACGGGCAGCTGGCGCAATCGCCGAAGGCAAACACGTCCGCATCGCGCGTGGTCTGCAGCATCTGAGTCACCATCAGCTGGTTGATGCGGTTGGTCTCCAGCCCATCCAGGTCCTTGAGAAAGTCCGGCGCCTTGATGCCGGCAGCCCATACCACCAGTTCGGCCGGTATCTCCCTGCCGTTTGCGGTCTTCACCCCCCGCGCCGAAACTTCAGTGACTTTTTCGCCGGTCAGCACCTCGACCTTGAGTTTCTTCAGAAGGCCGAGCACCGCGACTGACAGGCGCTCGGGCAGTGCCGGCAGGATCTTCGGCGCGGCTTCGATGATGGTGATCTTGATGTCGTTCTCGGGATTGATACGGTCGAGGCCGAAGGAAACGAACTCGCGGATGGTGTTGTGCAGTTCCGCGGCCAGCTCCACGCCGGTGGCGCCGGCGCCGATGATGGCGATGTGCAGTTGGCCCGGTTGCAGCGGATTCTGCTGCGCGTTGGCGCGCAGGCAGGCGTTGAGCAGCCGCGAATGAAAAAGCGCGGCCTGCTGCGGGTTGTCCAGCGAAATCGCATGCTCTCGCGCACCGGGGGTGCCAAAGTCGTTGGTCGTGCTGCCTACCGCCACCACCAGCGTGCCGTAGGCGATGGTGCGGGCAGGGATGACTTCCCGTCCGTCCTCGTCCATGGTCGGCGCCAGATGGATTTCCTTCTTCGAGCGGCTCAGCCCGTCCACGCGCCCGAGGCGGAACTGGAAATGGTGCCAGCGCGCCTGGTAAAGATAGTCCAGCTCGTGATCGTTGAGATCCATGCTGCCGGCGGCGACCTGGTGCAGGAGCGGCTTCCACAGGTGCGTGCGCGCGCGGTCCACGAGCGTAACGAGCGCCTGCTTGCGCCTGCCCAGCGTCCGGCCCAGACGCGTGGCCAACTCGAGCCCGCCGGCGCCGCCGCCGACGATGACGATGTTGTGCAACCCGCCCTCCCTTCTTTTTTGTTCGGTTGTCGTTGCGACCATCGGGAAATCTTCCGCAGCTTGTTGTGAGTCCATCCCTCGACGAACGCAAGTTTAGCGGGATGTTCCACCAACTGCCTTAAAAGAACCTGAAAAAAAAGCCCGCTCATCCTGCGGGCCTGATTTCAGTGCCGAACGTCACACCTGCGGGTTCAGGCGCTCCAGCTTGGAATGCAGTTTGTTCAGCGCATTCAGATACGCCTTCGCCGAAGCCACGACGATGTCGGTGTCCGCGCCCTGGCCGTTGACGATGCGGCCCGACTTGGACAGCCGCACGCTGACCTCGCCCTGCGAGTCGGTGCCGCTGGTGATGTTGTTCACCGAGAACAGTTGCAGATCCGCGCCGCTGGCGACGATGGTTTCGATCGCCTTGAAGGTCGCGTCCACCGGGCCGCTGCCGCGGGATTCGGCGTGCTTTTCCCTGCCGTCCTCGGAGACCACGATGCGGGCAACCGGCGTTTCGCCGGTCTCGGAATGCGCCAGCAGCGACACCAGCTTGAAATGCTCCTGCTCATGGGTTACGGCATCGTCGGAGGCGAGCATCATCAGGTCGTCATCGAAGATTTCGTGTTTCTTGTCGGCGAGTTCCTTGAAACGCATGAACGCGGCATTCAGCGCCTCTTCGGACTCGAGATCGATTCCCAGTTGCTGCAGGCGGCTCTTGAAGGCGTTACGCCCGGAATGCTTGCCCAGCACCAGTTTGTTGGTGCTCCAGCCCACGTCCTCGGCGCGCATGATCTCGTAGGTCTCGCGGCTCTTGAGCACGCCGTCCTGGTGTATTCCGGATTCGTGCGCAAAGGCGTTCGCGCCGACGATGGCCTTGTTAGGCTGCACCGCGAATCCGGTAATCGCCGCGACCATTTTGCTGGCCGGCACGATCTGGGTGGCATCGATGCGGGTGTCGCAGGTGAAGAAATCCTGGCGGGTGCGCACCGCCATCACCACTTCTTCCAGCGAAGCGTTGCCTGCACGCTCGCCCAGGCCGTTGATGGTGCACTCGACCTGGCGCGCACCAGCCATCACCGCCGACAGCGAGTTCGCCACCGCCAGTCCAAGGTCGTTGTGGCAGTGAACCGACCACACCACTTTGCCGGCATTGGGAATGCGCTCGCGCAATTGCCGGATCATGGCTGAGAACTGCTCCGGCATGGTGTAGCCCACCGTGTCCGGTATGTTGATGGTTCGGGCACCGGCGGCGATCACCTTCTCCAGGATGCGGCACAGGAAGTCGATGTCGGAACGCCCCGCATCTTCGGGTGAAAATTCCACGTCCTCGCACAGCGATCGCGCCAGCTTGACCGACTTCACCGCCTGCTCGATCACCTGGTCGGGCTCCATGCGCAGCTTCTTCTGCATGTGAATCGGGCTGGTGGCGATGAAGGTATGGATGCGCGGGGCATTGGCGAGCCTGACCGCCTCGCCGGCACGGCGGATGTCGTTGTCGGTGGCACGCGCCAGGCCGCATACGATGCTATCTTTGACGATCTGCGCAACCGCCTTCACCGACTCGAAGTCGCCGTTGCTTGCGGCGGGGAAGCCGGCCTCGATGACATTCACGCGCATGCGCTCCAGTTGCCGGCCGATGCGCAGCTTCTCCTCGCGGGTCATCGAAGCGCCCGGGCTCTGTTCGCCGTCGCGCATCGTGGTGTCAAAAATGATTAACTGATCTTTCATGGTCGTTCTCCGCTGCGAATTCGTTTCGGACGGGGCGTCCCGCTGTCGGATTGCCGGACGCGGGCGTACTGGTGCCTGTTTTTTCCTGCTCCGGGTTTTTTGCAGAAACCCGGCAAACTGTTGGGGAGGTAGGTTTTTAGCGCCCGGGGCGCAGCAGCAGGCCGCCCAGCAGAATGCCGGGAAGAAGGGAAGCGAGTTGGCCGAGCTGTTGGGAAAGCATGTGGCGGACTATAAGGAGTTTTTTGCGGGGCTGCAAGCCCCGGTGTCTTGCCGGGCGAGAGCCCGGCCGTTACAGATCCGAACCGGACGAAGGAGGCGGCGGGGCGGTCGGCTTCTTGCGCAGGCGTTCCCACGCCCACATGGCATAGCCGGATGCGGCGTAGATCACGAACAGGCTGAACAGCAGCTCCGGCAGGTTGTCGGCGACCTGCATCAGCGCCACCACCGCGAGCGCGATCATCACTACCACCCCGAACGACACGCTCTTGCGAAGGTTGATGTCCTTGCCGCTGTAGAAACGGATGCTGCTCACCATGGTAAAACCGGCGAACAGCGTGAGCGCCCAGGCCAGCCAGGGAACGTCGGCGCGAGCCACGTCGTAGGCTTCCATCGCCCATACCAGCCCCGCCACAAGTCCCGCGGCAGCCGGGCTCGGCAATCCCTGGAAGAAGCGCTTGTCCACCACGTCGATGTTGGTGTTGAACCGCGCAAGGCGCAACGCCGCACAGGCGCAATAGATGAAGGCCGCGACCCAGCCCAGCCTGCCCATGCCCTTGAGCGACCATTCGTAGATCACCAGCGCGGGCGCCGCGCCGAAGGACACCATGTCGGAAAGACTGTCGTACTCGGCGCCGAATTCGCTTTGTGTGCGGGTGAGTCGCGCAACACGGCCGTCGAGCGCATCGAACACCATGGCGGCGAACACCCCTGCCGCGGCCAGTTCGAAGCGCAGGTTCATTGCCTGCACGATGGCATAAAAGCCGGCGAACAAAGCGCAGGTGGTAATGGCGTTGGGGAGCCAGTAGATGCCCCGGCGGCGAAAGCCGGTGCGACTGAGCCACTGCGGTTTGGGTGCCGGGTGATTCATGTCCGATTATTTGGCCGGAAACCACGCCAGAATGGTTTCTCCAGCATACACCTTGTCGCCGACCGCGGCACGCGCAGTCGCGCCCGGAGGAAGATAGACATCCACCCGCGAACCGAAACGGATGAAGCCGAAGCGCTGACCGCGCATGAGACGGTCATGCGGCTTGACGTAGCACAGGATGCGGCGTGCGATCAGCCCTGCCACTTGTACGCAGGTGACATCCACGCCGCGGTCGGCACGGATCCACAGCGCATTGCGTTCGTTTTCGAGCGAAGACTTGTTGAGCGCGGCATTGAGGAACTTGCCGTCGTAGTACCAGCCCTTCTTCACCTCGCCATCCACCGGGCTGCGGTTGGAATGCACGTTGAACACGTTCATGAACACGCTGATTTTAAGCGCATCGCGGTCAAGGTAGGGATCGCGGTTTTTCTCTACCGCGACAATGCGGCCATCGGCGGGCGAGACCACGGCATCCGGGTCGTCCGGAACGTTGCGCGGCGGATCGCGAAAGAACTGCAGGATGAAAAGCGCGAACAGCCAGAACGGCACCGACCACCATCCCCAGAAATGCCCGACGATCAGTGCAACGGCGACTGCCGCCGCGAGGAACGGCCAGCCTTCGCTGGCGATGATGGGATGGGGGTAGGGCGTCACGACGTTCGCCCTTTGACCGGTGACGAGTAACGAGTGACGAGAAAAAACACTATCCCTGCCCCGATATCAGCCGGCGCGGGGACGCGCTGCGGCGAGAGCCGATTGCAGGCCAGGGTTCTGCCTGTCACATGTCACCTGTCACTCGTCACTCCTTCTAGTTTTTCGACTTGTCCACCAGCCGGTTGGCCTTGATCCACGGCATCATGTCGCGCAACTTCTCGCCCACAACCTCGATCTGGTGCGCGCGGCCGATGCGGCGCATCGCACCGAGCTTGGTTGCGCCGGTCTTGTTCTCCAGCAGGAATTCCTGGGCGTATGCGCCGGTCTGGATCTCCTTGAGGATGCGGCGCATCTCGTTGCGGGTTTCCTCGGTGATGATGCGCGGGCCGCGGGTGAAGTCGCCATACTCGGCGTTGTTGGAGATCGAGTAACGCATGTTGGCGATGCCGCCCTCATAGATCAGGTCTACGATCAGCTTCAGTTCGTGCAGGCACTCGAAGTAGGCCATCTCAGGCGCATAGCCGGCTTCGACCAGCGTTTCGAATCCGGCCTGGATCAGCGCGGTTGTTCCGCCGCATAGCACGACTTGCTCGCCGAACAGGTCGGTTTCGGTTTCCTCGCGGAAGTTGGTCTCGATGACGCCGGCCTTGCCGCCGCCGATCGCCGCCGCGTACGAGAGTGCCAGGTCGCGCGCCTTCTTCGACGGATTCTGGTGGATTGCGATCAGCATCGGCACGCCGCCGCCCTGCGCGTAAGTCGAGCGCACCGTATGTCCGGGCGCCTTGGGAGCGACCATCACCACGTCCAGATCGGCCCGGGGCACGACCTGGCCGAAGTGGATGTTGAAGCCGTGCGCAAAGGCCAGCGCCGCGCCCTTCTTCATGTGGGGTTCGACCTCGCTGCGATAGACGTCGGCGATGTGCTCGTCGGGCAACAGGATCATCACGAAATCCGCGGCCTTGACGGCGGCGGCGATGTCCTTCACTTCCAACCCGGCCTTCCTGGCCTTGTCCCATGAAGCACCGCCCTTGCGCAGGCCGACCGTGACCTTCACGCCGGAGTCCTTGAGGTTCAACGCGTGGGCGTGGCCCTGGGAGCCGTAACCCAGGATGGTGACTTTCTTTCCCTTGATCAGACGCAGGTCCGCGTCCTTGTCGTAAAAGACTTTCATGTTCGCCTCTTGTTGAAAATTCTTATAGGGGTGAGGGGTGAGGGGTGAGGGACGAGGGGCGAGGGATGAGGGGCCAAAACGCTGCTTTACTTCCCCACTCCTTCCCTTTCACTCCTCACGAGACTTTCAGGATGCGTTCGCCGCGGCCGATACCCGAGGCGCCGGTTCGCACCGTTTCCAGGATCACGCCCTGTTCGAGCGCCTCGAGGAAGGCATCGAGCTTGCTCCCTGTGCCGGTGAGCTCGATGGTGTAAGCCTTGTCGGTCACATCGACGATGCGGCCGCGGAAGATTTCCGCCATGCGCTTCATCTCCTCGCGGTCCTTGCCGGAGGCGCGCACCTTGACCAGCATCAGCTCGCGCTCGATGTGGTCGCCGTCGGACAGGTCCACCACTTTGACCACATCGACCAGCTTGTTGAGCTGCTTGGTGATCTGCTCGATGACGTCGTCGGAACCGGTGGTGACCACGGTCATGCGCGACAGCGACGGATCTTCGGTGGGCGCGACGGTCAGCGACTCGATGTTGTAGCCGCGCGCCGAGAACAGGCCGGCCACGCGAGACAGCGCGCCCGGCTCGTTCTCCATGAGTAGGGAGATGATGTGACGCATTTGACTTAAACCAGGATCATCTCCGACAGGCCCTTGCCGCCCGGCACCATCGGAAATACGTTCTCGGTCTGGTCGGTGATGAAGTCCATGAAGACGAGGTCGTTCTTGCGGCTGAACGCCTCTTTGAGCGCCGGCTCGACGTCCTCCGGCTTGTCGATGCGCATGCCCACGTGGCCGTAGGATTCGGTCAGCTTGACGAAGTCCGGCAGCGCGTCCATGTAGGACTCGGCGTAGCGGTTGCCGTGGAAGAACTGCTGCCACTGACGCACCATGCCCATATAGCGGTTATTGAGGTTGACGATCTTCACCGGCAGGCGATACTGCTTGGCGGTGGACAATTCCTGGATGCACATCTGGATGCTGGCCTCGCCGGTCACGCAGGCCACGGTCGCGTCCGGATACGCGAGCTGAACGCCGAGCGCGTACGGCAACCCCACACCCATGGTGCCCAGGCCGCCGGAATTGATCCAGCGGCGCGGCTTCTCGAACTTGTAGAACTGCGCCGCCCACATCTGGTGCTGGCCCACATCCGAGGTCAGGTACAGGTCCATGTCCCTGGTCAGTTCGTAGAGCTTTTCCATCACGAACTGCGGCTTGATGATCTTAGAGGTGCGGTCGTACTTCAGGCAATCGCGGCTGCGCCACTGCTCGATCTGCGTCCACCAGGCCTTGACCGCGGCCGCATCCGGACGCTCCTTGGCGGCGGCGAGTTGGCGATTCATCTCCTGCAGCACTTCCCTGACGTCGCCGACGATCGGCACGTCCACCCGCACGCGCTTGGAGATCGACGAGGGGTCGATGTCGACGTGGATGATCTTGCGCTCTTCCTGGAAGAAATGCTTCGGGTTGCCGATCACACGGTCGTCGAAGCGCGCGCCGATCGCTAGCAGCACGTCGCAGTTCTGCATCGCCATGTTGGCTTCATAGGTGCCGTGCATGCCCAGCATGCCGACGAACTGCGGGTCGCTGGCGGGATAACCGCCGAGGCCCATCAGGGTGTTGGTGCAGGGGAAACCGAGGGTGCGTACCAGTTGCGTCAGTTCCGCTGACGCGTTGCCGAGCACGATGCCGCCGCCGGTATAGATCATCGGCCGTTTGGCTTCCATGAGAAGTTGTATCGCCTTCCTGATCTGCCCGCCGTGTCCCTTGATCACCGGGTTGTAGGAACGCATCGTCACCGACTGCGGATAGAAGTACGCGGTCCTGGCGGTCTGCACGTCCTTGGGGATGTCGACCAGCACCGGGCCGGGACGACCGGTTGCGGCAAGATAGAAAGCCTTCTTCATGGTGACAGCGAGGTCCTTGATGTCCTTAACCAGGAAGTTGTGCTTTACGCACGGCCGGGTGATCCCGACGGTGTCCACTTCCTGGAAGGCGTCCTGGCCGATGGCATGCGTCGGCACCTGGCCGGTGACGATCACCAGCGGGATGGAATCCATGTGAGCGGTGGCAATGCCGGTCACCGCGTTGGTCACGCCGGGACCGGAAGTCACCAGCACGGCGCCCACTTTTCCGGTAGAGCGGGAATAGGCATCGGCGCCGTGCACCGCAGCCTGCTCATGGCGTACCAGGATGTGCTTGACCTTTTCCTGCTTGAACAGCTCGTCGTACAGGGGGAGGACGGCACCGCCCGGATAGCCGAAAATGAACTCGACGCCCTCTTCCTGAAGGCATCGGATCGTGATTTCGGCACCGGACAAGTCGGTGGTAACGCCGGCGGTCAATTCCATCGAAACACCTAAGTGGAGAAAATCACTGCGAAAACATTGGAAGATACCGGCAACATGAAGGCCGGTCAAGGATGGGTCCCCGCGCCGCAACAGGGGTCCAACCGCATCGCCCCAACCGGGGCGGCGAGGGAATCGCGGGCTACTTGCGGGCGTAGATCCAGCGCTTCCAGGCGTCAAACAGGCCGGGATCACGCGCCGCGATCACGGAACGCTGCCACAGCGTGTCGGCCCAGAAGTCATCGTTGTTCAGGCTGGACATCAGTCCGCCGGCTTCCTGCAGAATCAACGAACCGGCTGCGTAGTCCCAGAGCTTCTGGCCGCCATGCAGATAGACGTCGAAGCGTCCGGCGGCGACGTAGCACCACTCCAGCGTGCTGGCGCCAAAATTGCGCTGCGAGGAATAGGGCGGTGCCGCGACCAGTTCACGCGCAAGCGACGCCGGCAGGCGCTTGAAGTCCACCTGGGCCATGGCGTTGCGCAAGGGGGGCGCCTGTTCCTTGATCGGCAAGCGCTCGCCGTTGAGGAAGGCACCGCCACCCTTCTCGGCGTAGAACACCTCGTCGGCAACCGGATCGTAGACCACGCCCAGTACGCTCCTGCCCTTCTTCATGAGCGCCACGGACACGGCGAAATAGGGCAGGCCGTTGACGAAGTTCGAGGTGCCGTCGATCGGGTCGACGCACCACAGGCCCTCGTCGCCGGCCAGCCAGTATTCGGCCTGCTGCTCAGGAGTCATCTCCTCGCCAACTATCGGTCCGGAATAAATGTCCGGGAGCCGGTGGCAAAGCGCCTCCTGGGCAGCAATATCGGCTGCTGTGAACAGGCTGCCGTCCGATTTGCGCTGATGCGCCACCTTCAGGTAACGCGGCATGACCTCTTCCTTCGCCACGTCCTTTACCGTGGCGATCACGCGCTCGAGCATCCCGGGCGACAGTTTCTTCAGCGCTTCCATTTGATCGAACATCCCATACTGGGGATTTGATCCGCCGGACCGCGCCCGGTTTCCGCCACTGCCTTCATGGCCTCGAACAAATCACGCCGTGCGTTCGCCACCGGCGAGGTGCGCGAAGCGTCGAGCCTGCCCCGGTACTGGAGTCCGAGGTCCTTGTCGAAACCGAAGAAGTCCGGCGTGCACACCGCGTCATAGGCGTGGGCAACCTGCTGAGACTCGTCGAAAAGGTAGGGAAACGGAAACTTGAGATCGCGCGCAACGCGCTGCATGTTCTCGAACGAGTCCTCGGGATAGTCGTCGGGATCGTTCGCACTGATCGCCACCGAGCCGATGCCCAGCGCCTTGAGTTCGGCACAGTCGCGGATGATGCGATCGCGCACGGCCTTGACGTAGGGACAGTGGTTACAGATGAACATCACCAGCAGGCCCTTGGGCCCGCGCGCTTCGACAAGCGTGTAACGTTTGTCATCGGTACCCGGCAAGTCGAACTCGGGTGCCTTCCAGCCGAAATTGCACACCGGTGGTTGAGCGCCCATTTGTTACGCCTCCAGGAAATTGCCGACGCCGGCCGGCCCAGGTACTACGTGTTGCGCAGAAAGACTGTGACCAAAACTTTGTTGCATGGCAAAATCTTAACATGAATAAGGAGTTGCGTAAGAAACCTGGGGCGAAACCCGGCGCCCGATTCTACTTTTCCGGCAAGCTCGGGAACGGCTCCGAGGTGCGATTAGCCCCGGAAGCCGCGCATCATGCGGCGCGGGTGCTGCGTCTCGCCGTGGGCCAACCCGTAACCTTGTTCGACGGACACGGCGGCGAGTTCGAGGCGCGCATTACCCGCATGGACCGCGGCGAGGTGACGATCAAGACCGGCGCACACCTCGCGGTCGAGCGGGAAGCCCCGCTCGACATCCTGCTCGCCCAAGGACTCTCGAGCGGGGATCGCATGGACCTGACCCTGCAGAAGTCGGTGGAACTGGGCGTAACAGCGATTCAGCCGGTCACAACCGAGCGCAGCGTCGTGAAACTCAAGGACGAGCGCGCGGCGCGGCGCGCCGAACACTGGCAGAACCTGGTGATCGCCGCCTGCGAGCAATGCGGCCGCAACCGCGTGCCCCCGGTCGCGCCATTGCTGGGCTTCGGCGAGTGGCTGGGACAACTGGGACCGCCCCGCGACGAACTCCGACTGATGCTCTCGCCTCATGCGGCGGTATCTCTGCGCGAACTCGCGCCCGCGCGCGGCAGGGTAATCCTGCTCGCCGGCCCGGAAGGCGGGCTCGCCCCGGGTGAAGTGCAGTCGGCGCAGTCTCGCGGATTCGCGCCGGTGCGTCTCGGCCCGAGGGTGCTGCGCACCGAGACCGCGGCGCTCGCCGCGCTGTCCGCGATTCAGGCTTTATGGGGCGATTTCTGAAGCTGCGAACTTTCGGCGTAAAGAAAACTGAAGGTCTCACCACGAAGACACGAAGATCACGAAGAAACACGAAGGAAGACTTTCGAAGTGAACGACAGCACATCGATTATTGGCCAGCACACACTGTCTGAATACCCCGACCATCGGAGATCAACATCTTCACATTCCAAGTTCACGGCAACCCAAAAGAAGTTTGACCAATGTTTTTGGTTTTCTTCGTGATCTTCGTGTCTTCGTGGTGAGACTTGCGGTTTCGTGGTGAGATTTGCGGTTTTCCCGGCGTTGAGGTTTTCGCGATAAAGCCAACAGCCTTTATACTGTGCGGCTTTCACGACTCGAGCGGTAACAGGATCAATAATGGAAATCAGGAACAGCAGCTTCATCGTCACCGGCGGAGCCTCGGGACTAGGCGGCGCTACCGTGGAAATGATCGTTGCCGCCGGCGGCAACGCGATTATTGCAGACGTATCGCGGACGCAGGGCGAAGCGCTGGCCGCGAAACTTGGCAAGCGCGCGCGCTTCGTCGAATGCGACGTTACCCGCGAGGATCACGGCAAGGCCGCGGTGGACGCCGCGCTCAAGGAATTCGGCGGCCTGCACGGTTTGGTGAACTGCGCTGGCATCGCAGTGGGCGAGAAGACCGTCGGCAAGGATGGGCCGCATTCGCTCGCCAGCTTCACCAAGGTGATCAACGTCAACCTGATCGGCACTTTCAACATGATTCGGCTTGCCGCGGACGCGATGTCGAAAGGCCAGCCGAACGCCTCCGGGGAACGCGGTGTCATCGTCAACACCGCATCGGTTGCCGCCTTCGACGGCCAGATCGGACAGGCGGCGTACTCTGCCTCCAAGGGCGGCATCGTCGGCATGACGCTGCCGATCGCGCGCGACCTGTCGCGCAGCGGCATTCGCGTGGTCACCATCGCTCCGGGAATATTCGAAACCCCGATGCTCAAAGGCATGCCCCAGGAAATTCAGGACGCACTCGGCAAAATGGTGCCTTTCCCGCCGCGGCTGGGTCGGCCGGACGAATACGCAGCGCTGGTCGGGCATATCGTTCAAAACGAGATGCTCAACGGCGAAGTGATTCGCCTCGACGGCGCGATCCGGATGCAACCGAAATAAATCCCATTCGACACCACACCCGTCATGCAGGCCGCCCAGCAAGCGCAGTTCGTGAAGTGGTTCCGCGCCGCCGCACCTTACGTGCACGCGTTCGGCGGACGCACGTTCGTCGTTGCTTTCGGCGGCGAAGTGGTGGCGGACGGGCGTTTCATTGCGCTCTCACATGACCTGAATCTGCTGGCGAGCCTCGGCGTGCGCCTGGTCCTGGTGCACGGCGCGCGCCCGCAGATCGATGCACAGATGAAAGCGGCCAAACTGAAGGCGCAGTATGTGCGCGGCATGCGGGTCACCGAGGAAAGAGCGCTGGCCTGCGTGAAACAGGCCAACGGTCAGTTGCGGGTGGAGATCGAGGCGTTGTTGTCGATGGGCCTGCCGAACTCGCCGATGGCCAATGCCGACATCCGCGTAGCCTCCGGCAATTTCGTCACCGCGCGCCCGCGCGGCGTCGTGGACGGGGTGGACATGCTCTACACCGGGGAGGTTCGCAAAGTGAACGCAGACGCGATCAACACCCGCCTGGACGACGGCGAACTGGTGCTGCTTTCCCCGCTCGGATATTCACCCACCGGCGAAATATTCAACCTGACGCTGGAGGACCTGGCGGCCGAAACCGCGATCGCGCTGGGCGCCGAAAAGCTGGTGTTCCTCATGGATGAGCCCGGATTGAAGAGCAAGAGCGGCAAGCTGTTGCGCGAACTCACCGTGACCGATGCGGAGAAGTTGCTACGCAAGGACCGCCTGCTGTCTGACGACGCAGGACTGTACCTGCCGCATGCGATCAAGGCGTGCAAGGGCGGGGCCGATCGCGTACATCTGGTCAGCCGCCACACCGACGGCGCGTTGCTGCTGGAAGTGTTCACCCACGACGGCGTGGGCAGCATGGTCACTCGTGACCCTCTGGAACAGTTGAGCGATGCCACCATCGAGGACGTGGGCGGCATTCTCAAGCTGATCGAGCCGCTCGAAGCCGACGGCACGCTGATCAAGCGTCCGCGTGAACTGCTGGAAATGGAAATAAGCCGCTTCTGCGTGCTCGAGCACGATTACGTGATCGTCGGCTGCGCCGCGCTCTACCCTTTTCCCGACGAGAAGTCGGCGGAGCTCGCGTGCCTGGTCGTGCATCCGGACTATCGCGACGCCGGCGCGGGCGAGCAGTTGCTGAAATGGATCGAGGAAAAAGCGAAGAAACTGCGGATCAAGCGCCTGTTCGTGCTCACCACCCGCGCCGCGCACTGGTTCATCGAGCACGGCTTTGCCGAAGCCAGCGTCGACAAGCTGCCGAAACAGAAGCAGGCGCTGTATAACTACCAGCGGCGCTCCAAGGTTCTGGTCAAACCGCTCTGACGTCCGTCACCCGAAGTCATCCTGCCGCTTCCCGGGGGCGGGGCATATAATCGATGTGAATCTTCCGCGATTAGGCTGTCACAAGGCTGTAACCACATCACCCGGAAGAATCTGTAACCTGTTGATACCAAAAAACATGGCAAGAACAGTGAAGTGCGTAAAGCTCGGCCGGGAAGGCGAGGGGCTGGATTTCCTTCCTTTTCCCGGTGACCTGGGCAAACGCATTTTCGAGAACGTTTCCAAGGAGGCCTGGAAAGGCTGGCTCGAGCACCAGAAAATGCTGGTGAACGAGAACCGGTTGAGCCTCGCCGACCCAAAAGCGCGCAAGTATCTTCTGGAGCAGACCGAAAAGTATTTTTTCGGTTCCGGCGCCGACGCTGCTGCGGGCTACGTTCCACCCTCGAAGGGCTAGCAACTTCGCACCGCGCCGGCAGGCGCGCTGCAGCCCTTCCCTGTTCACAGCCAATCGCCGGGGAGCCGAAAATTAGCAAGGGTCCGCAAATCAAGGCCGAGTCCGCCGACCGCGCGGCCACGCTCGCGCCGGAAAAGGCGGCGAAGAAACGCGCCGCGCTGGCCGCCGACAAGTCGGCCAAGGCCAAGCGCTCCAATCCGCAGCTTTACCTGAACCGGGAACTGGCGCAGATCGAGTTCAACAGGCGGGTGCTGGCGCAAGCCGAAGATGCGGACGTGCCGCTGCTGGAGCGGCTGCGCTTCCTGTGCATCGTCAGCAACAACCTCGATGAATTTTTCGAGATCCGGGTGGCGGGCCTGAAGGCACAGATCGAACTCGGCGCCGACACCACAGGGCCAGACGGCGCGACCCCTTCGCAGGCTTTCAAGGAAGTATCCTCGCGCACTCACCAGCTGGTTGCGCGCCAGTACCAGCTATGGAACGAGGACCTGTTGCCGCAACTCGCGCGCGAAGGCATCCGCTTCCTGCGCCGGCGCGACTGGAACGACGCGCAGAAGACCTGGATCAAGGCATTCTTCTTGAGGGAGATCATGCCGATGATGACGCCGATCGGACTGGACCCGGCGCATCCGTTCCCTCGCATCCTCAACAAGAGCCTCAATTTCGCCGTGCAGCTGTCCGGAAAGGACGCGTTCGGACGTAACTCCGGATTCGCGCTGGTGCAGGCGCCACGGGTGCTGCCGCGGGTGATCAGGCTTCCCCGGGAGATCGCCGACTGCGATTTCGGATTCGTATTCCTGTCCTCGGTCATCCATGCGCACGTCGGCGAGCTGTTTACCGGCATGGAGGTGCAGGGCTGCTACCAGTTCCGCGTCACCCGCAACAGCGACCTGTTCGTAGACGAGGAAGAAGTGAAGAACCTGCGCCTGGCGCTGCAGGGCGAACTGCCGCAGCGTCACTTCGGCGACGCCGTGCGTCTCGAAGTCGCGGATCTGTGCTCGCCGGAAATCTCGGACTTTCTGCTCGCCCAGTTCAACCTCAGTCGAGACGATCTGTACCAGGTCAACGGCCCGGTGAATCTGGTGCGCCTGATGCAGGTGCCCGACTGGGTCGACCGGCCGGACCTGAAGTTTCCGCCGTTCGTTGCCGGCATTCCGCACGCGCTCAGCAGGCGTCCGGACATCTTCGCCGCGATCCGAATGACCGACATCCTGCTGCACCATCCGTTCCAGTCGTTCAAGCCGGTCATCAGCTTCATCCAGCAGGCTGCCGCCGATCCGCATGTGGTGGCGATCAAGCAGACCGTGTATCGCACCGGTGCCAACTCTGAACTCATGCAGACGCTGATCGACGCGGCGCGCAGCGGCAAGGAGGTCACCGTGGTGGTGGAACTGATGGCGCGCTTCGACGAGGAGGCCAATATCAACTGGGCCGCGCGCCTGGAGGAGGTCGGCGCACATGTGGTGTACGGCGTGGTCGGACTCAAGACCCACGCGAAAATGGCGATGGTGGTTCGCCGCGAAGACGACAAACTGCGCCGGTACGTGCACCTGGGCACGGGCAACTATCACGCGCGCACCGCGATGCTGTACACCGATTTCGGTCTGTTCACCTGCCATGAGGAGATCTGTGCGGACGTCAACGACGTGTTCATGCAGCTCACCGGCCTGGGCAAGGCCGGCAAGCTCAGGCACCTCTGGCAGTCGCCGTTTACGCTGCATTCGCACGTGTTGAGTGCCATCCGGCGCGAAGCCGAGCAGGCGCGCACCGGAGTACCTGCAGGCATCATCGCCAAGATGAACGCGCTGCTCGAGCCCGAGATCATCGCCGCGCTGTACGAGGCTTCGATGGCCGGCGTGCAGGTGGACCTGATCGTGCGAGGTGTGTGCGCGCTGCGCCCCGGGATTCCCGGACTTTCGGACAATATCCGGGTGCGCTCGATCATCGGGCGCTTTCTCGAACACCCTCGCGTTTTCTACTTCATGAGTTCCAACGAGGTGTTCCTTTCCAGTGCCGACTGGATGGACCGCAACTTCTTCCGCCGCATCGAAGTGTGCTTTCCAGTGCTCGACGAAAAGCTGAAGAAACGCGTGATCGACGAATCGCTGAAGACCTATCTCGCCGACAATGTCCAGGCTTGGGAAATGGATGGCGACGGCGGCTTCAAACGCAGGAAACCGGAACGCGGCAAGGGCATTGCGGCGCAGGCGGTACTGCTGGACAAACTCGCCTCAAACGCGAGCTGAGGCGCCCGGTCGGCTGCGCGTTAGCAATCGACGCATCCGCAGTCATGTCCCTGGAAATCGAGATCAAGCTGTCGGTTCCCGAGAAGCACGCCCTGCGGCTCTGGGAAGTGCTCGCGCACCATGCGCATGACAAACCGGTCACGCATCGGCTGTTCTCCGCGTACTACGACACTCCCGAGCGCGCTCTGAAGGCCGCCGGCGCGGCATTGCGCCTGCGCCGTGAAAGCGGGCGCTGGTTCCAGACCGTGAAGAACCAGGGAACGGTCTCAGGCGGATTGCACCAGCGCACCGAACATGAGGTCGAAGTGGCGGCACAACTACCGAGCTTCCCGGCCATGGCCGAGGCCGGGCTCGGCGACGTGCTCGCGCACAAACGGCTTCGCGATGCGCTTACCGTCGTATTCACCACTGAGTTCAACCGCACTTCGAGGCTGCTCAGGCCCGCGGCCGGCAGGGTTGTCGAGGTGAGTCTCGACCGCGGTGTGATCGCAGCCGGAGAGCGGCGCGAGCCGATTTGCGAGATCGAGCTGGAACTCAAGTCCGGTACCCCGCAATGTCTGTTCGACCTTGCACTGGAAATCGCCACTGTACTGCCGGTGCGCCTCGACAACCGCAGCAAGGCGGAACGCGGCTACGCGCTCGCCGCGAATTCGAAGCCGGGGCCGGTCAAGGCCGCGCCGGCGATGTTGACGGCGCAGATGACAGTGGAGGAAGCTTTCGTCGCGCTGGTCTCGCAGTGTCTCGCGCACTTGCAGGCGAACGAAGACGGCCTTCTGCTGGGCCGCGATCCCGAGTACCTGCACCAGGCCCGAGTGGGGCTGCGGCGTCTGCGCTCGGTATTCCGCGTGTTCGACGCTGCTGTGCCCATGGAGCCCTTTGCGGCACTCCTGGATCAACTCAAGACGATCGGGCAAACGCTGGGCGCTGCGCGGGATTGGGACGTGTTCGTAACAGAGACGCTGATACGCTCGTCGAGCGAGATAATCGATCATCCGGGGATTGCCGATCTGAGAAGGCGGGCACGGGCGGCGCGCCGCCGCGCGGGCCAGGGGGCACGCGCCGCGGTCGCTGCGCCGGCGTATACCGGCATGCTGTTGCGCCTGTCGGCAACACTGAATGCCGGGAGCCGGCGTAGCGATGGCGCACACGCCCCGATCGCGCTGCCGCAGTTCGCCGCTGCTGCAATGGCACGCCGGCATTCGCGCGTAGTCAAGCGCGGCCGCCGCATCGAGACGCTCTCGTTCCAGGAATTGCACCGGTTGCGTATCGCGGTCAAACGGCTGCGTTACATCGCCGAATTTTTTCTTCCGCTTTGGCCGAACAAGGCGCGTAACTATGTTCGGGCACTCTCCGAGTTGCAGGATCTTCTGGGAAGGATGAATGACAATGCGATTGCGTGGCGGTTGCTCGATAGCCTGGCCGCGGAGGAACCGTCGCCCGCATTCCAGCAGGCGGTGGGCTACGTGCGCGGCTGGAGCGCCGCTGAGGCCGAACACTGCCGCAAGCAGCTTGCCGACGCGTGGAAGCAGTTCATGAGAACGAAGCCATGGTGGGTGCGCGATTGACGCCCCGGAGTATGCTGTGAGGATGGCAACATGGATCTGATACTTTGGCGCCACGCGGAAGCCGTCGATGGCCAGCCCGATCTTGCGCGCAAGCTCACGCCCAAGGGGGTGAAGCAGGCAAAGGCACTCGCACAATGGCTGAGTTCCCGCCTGCCCGAGCAGACCCGGATCATCGTCAGCCCGGCCAAGCGCACGCAACAGACCGCCGCAGCGCTCACCGACGAATTTGAAATCGAGCACAAGCTCGCGCCCGGTGCACCACCGACCGCACTGCTGGCCGCAGCCGGCTGGCCCGAGCACAGGGGCACGGTCGTGGTCGTCGGCCATCAGCCCACTCTGGGGATGGCGGCAGCGCTTGTGATCGCCGGCAAGCCGATGCCGTGGAGCATCAAGAAAGGCGCCATCTGGTGGCTGAGCCACCGCGTGCGCGGCGAGCATGCGCAAGTCGTGCTGCGCGCAGTGATTTCCCCCGATCTACTTTAGGTCATGGCGAATCCAAATCTCACCACGAAGACACGAAGGACACGAAGAAAGGCAAGGCGGTACTGATTGAACGCGGGAATGCACAGAATTATCTGCTCTCGCCATACGCGTTGCGCAGCGCTCACCAATTGAGGATCTCTCAGTCGCCGGACACTTTTGGATAGTGTGCTTCATACCCGCAAGTCCAATTTCAGGAATTTTTCTTGAGGTTTTCTTCGTGTTTCTTCGTGTCCTTCGTGTCTTCGTGGTAAGACTTGCGGTATTAGAGGAGCGTAAGTGTTCGAATCGGCAGAGCTGGGACATTCGATTTCCAAGCGCACTTACGCGCGCGAGGTGCCGAAGCTGCGCGAAGCGCTGCTGGATGCCCAATACGACCTGTTCCAGGACGGCCGCTTTCCGGTGATGGTCCTGATCGCCGGCGTGGAGGGCGCCGGGAAAGGCGAAACCGTCAACCTGCTGGCCGAATGGATGGATCCCCGCCACATCCGCGTTGCCGCGTTCGGCGAGCGGTCGGACGAGGAACGTGAACGCCCGCCGATGTGGCGCTATTGGCGGGAACTGCCACCGAAAGGAAAGATCGGCATTCTCTTCGGTCACTGGTACACCGATCCCATCCTCGACCGCGTTCATCGCAGGTCCAAGCACCCGCAGCTGATCCAGAGCATCGAGGAAATCATGCGTTTCGAGAGGATGCTCGCCGACGAGGGTGCGCTTCTCCTCAAATTCTGGTTTCACCTGTCGAAAGATAGACAGAAGAAACGCTTCAAGGCACTGGAGAAAGACCCGCAGACCCGATGGCGGGTGACCGAAACCGACTGGCAGCACTACGAGCTCTACGACAGGTTCCGCAAGGTCAGCGAGCTCGCGCTGCGGCAAACCAGTTCGGCTTCCGCGCCTTGGATCGTGGTCGAGGGAGAGGATGCCCGCTACCGCAATCTGACCGTCGGCCGCGCGCTGCTGGCGGCAATGCGGGAACGCCTCGACCAGAAGCCGGCAAAGCCGGCCTTGGACCGCATCCCGCCGATTCCGGCTCCGATCGACAACCGCCACGTACTGGGCGCGCTCGACCTTGCGCTGAAACTCAACCGCAAGAAATACACGGAACTGCGCGCGCTGTACCAGGGCCGGCTCAATCTGCTGTCGCGCCATCCCGCGTTTCGCAAGCACTCGGCGATCCTGGTGTTCGAGGGCGCCGACGCCGCGGGCAAGGGTGGTGCCATCCGCCGCGTTGCGGCTGCGCTCGATGCGCGCCATTACCGCATCATCCCGGTGGCCGCACCGACCGAGGAGGAGCGCGTCCAACCTTACCTTTGGCGATTCTGGCGACACGTCCCGCGGCTCGGCAGGTTCGCCCTGTTCGACCGCTCCTGGTACGGACGCGTGCTGGTGGAGCGGGTCGAAGGCCTGGCCGGTGAGTTCGATTGGGCGCGCGCCTATCCCGAGATCAACGACTTCGAACAGCAGCTCACCGATGGCGGCGCCATCGTGATCAAGTTCTGGCTGGCAATCAGCAAGGAGGAACAACACCGGCGCTTCAAGGAGCGCGAACAATCCGCGTTCAAGCGCTTCAAGATCACGCCCGAGGACTGGCACAATCGCAAGAAATGGGAAGGCTACGAACAGGCGGTGTGCGACATGGTGGACCGCACCTCCACCGCGCTCGCGCCATGGACGCTCGTGGAAGCCAACGACAAGCTCTACGCCCGCATCAAGGTACTGAAGACGATTTGCGAGCGCCTCGAGTCGGCTCTCAAACGCTGATTCCACGGGAATTTGCCGCGACCGGCATACTGACAGCTTTTTTGCCCTCTTCGCCGCCGGTTGCGTATACTTGAACGCATCATGAATCGCTGGAAGACCATACTAATCGCGTTAATATCTCTCTGGCTGCCAGTGCAAGGCTATGGCGCGGTCGCCATGCCGTTTTGCCAGCAGCACGGCATGGCCGGGGCGGGCGCCGCGCAGACCGGATCATCGCATGAGCAACACGTCGGTCATTCGGATCATATGGCCCATCACGATTCGCCAAGTGACGCAGCAGGAAATTCTCATGCTGAGCACGCTGGCGGTGATGCCACCGGCAGTCTGGCCTGCAACAACTGCGGCGCCTGTCATCTGGCATGCTCTCCGGCAATCTCGGCCATTTCGTCCATAGCAGTGTTGATCGGCCATTCCGTTCTCGAGCCATCCCCCACCGATTCACCGCACTTTTTCTATCCCGAGCAATTTCAGCGCCCCCCTCTCTCCGCGCTCCTCTGAGCGCGGGTTGAACCCCTGACCGGCCGGCAAATCTGCTGGGGCGGTTCTTACCTCGCACGCGAAGCACCCACCGTACCTTTACGGCCCTCACGCGCAATTTCGTGTCCGGTCGCCCGTACCCCTTTCGGGAGCGGCGCGCCGGACCGCGAACAGATCGAGGATTTCGATGAAGACCATTTCACGCAATGCGCCCTGCGTTCTGGCAGCAACCCTGCTGCTGGCGGCCTGCACCACGTTGTCCGCGCCCGAGTACTCGCGGCAGCATCCGGCAAACCCGGAAGCAACCGAATCTGCTGCGACGAGTGCTTCGAGCGCGCTCCACACTTATCAACCCGCCGCCGCAGGCAAGGAACCGCCCAGCCAATCAACCACGCCGGAAGGAAAGGATGGTCGCGGAAGTCCGGACCCACAGCCTGCAGGGCAACCCAAGGAGAGTGGCCATGACTATCGTTGAACGCACGCCGGTGCGCGGCATCGGAATCCTCGTTGCCGTGCTGGTTGGCGTCTCCGTGCTTGGCGGCTGTGCAACGGTGCAGCGCGAGGCGAGTTTCCCGCAGGTGCAGAGCGCGGTTGCGAATAATCTGGGCCAGAAAATCGAGTGGAATCGCGATGGCGAGCGTGAACAACGGACGCAGCAAGCCACGCGCACGCTGCTGCGGGAAAAACTCTCCGCGGAAGCGGCACTACAAATCGCCCTGCTGAATAACCGCGGGCTGCAGGCACGGTTCGAGGAACTCGGCATGGCGCAGGCCGACCTGGTTGAGGCCGGTTTGCTGGAGAACCCGGTACTAAGCGCGGGCGCGCTGTTCCAGGATGCCGGTACCGAGATCGACGTGGATATCGTGCAGAACTTCCTCGGCGTGTTCTCGCTTTCGGTACGCAAGAAGATCGGACGGGCCGCCGCCGAGCAGGTGACGCTGGAAGTCTCAAGAGACGTGCTGAACCTCGCGTCGGAAGTCCAGGCACAGTACTACCGGGTCGTAGGTGACGCCGAGGCACTGGTGCTGGCACGCCAGATCGTCATCGCGACCCAAGCCGCCGCGGAACTGGCGCAGCGCCAGTACGCCGCCGGCAACCTGAGCAAGCGCGAACAAAGCTTGCAGCAGGTGTTCTACGCGCAGACGCTGCTGGAAGTCGCGCAAGCTGAAGCACAACTCGACGCCGATCGGGAAAAGCTCAATCGACTCATGGGGCTGTGGGGTGCGAATACGCGCTGGAGCGTTCCCGACCGGCTCCCGCAGATCCCCGCGACGCTGCCGGCGCTCGACGACGTGGAACGGCAGGCTATCGAACGCCGTCTCGATCTTGCCGCCGCGAAGAAGGAAGCGGAAGGCCTCACCCAAGCACTCAACCTCGCCCGCCAGTACCGGTGGTTGAGCCCGCTGGGCATCGGTGTGAAATTCAAACGGGATGCGGACGGGGAGAAATCCTACGGTCCCAAGGTCGAACTCGGGTTGCCGTTCTTCAACCAGGGGCAGGCGCGAATCGCGCGGCTGGAATCCGAACGCAAACGCGCCGAAGAGCGCGTTGCCGCACTTGCAGTGGACATCCGCTCCGAGGCCCGTGAAACCCGCGGCCGCCTCAACGCGCTCCATCAGTCGGTGAGGCATTACGAGAAGGCGCTGTTGCCGCTGCAGCAAACCATCGTGACCGAGACGCTCAAGTTCTACAACGGCATGTTGCTCGGCGTCTATGACCTGCTGCTCGCCTCGCAAAACCAGATCCAGACCGGGCGTCAGTACATCGCTGCCAACCGAGACTTCTGGCTGGCCTGGACCGAACTGGAGCACGCGCTCGGCGGACGGGTCAGCCCCCCGGCAGCAGCGGGCACACCCGAACCACCGCCCAGGCAGCCCACCGAAAGCGACACAGACGCCCCAGCGGACAACTCTCATCAACATGGAGACAACCAATCATGATGACTCGTCGAGACATTCTCAGAGGCGGAGCGGCGCTGTTCGCCGGCGGAGCGGTATCGGCGACCTTCCGCAATGCCAATGCCGCCGAGAAATCAGCCGCAACCACCAAACCACCCTTGCCCAAACCGCCGGGCAGCCATTACACACCGGTGGTCACCCTCAACGGCAGTACGCTGCCCTGGAAGATGGACGGCGGCGTGAAAGTGTTTCACCTCACCGCCGAGCCGGTGAAGCGCGAATTCGCGCCCGGAATGGTGGTGAACTGCTGGGGCTACAACGGCCAGACGCCGGGCCCGACCATCGAATGCGTGGAGGGCGACCGGGTACGCATCCTGGTTACCAACAAGTTGCGCGAGCACACCACCATCCACTGGCACGGCATCTTCCTGCCCAATGGCATGGACGGCGTCGGCGGCCTCAACCAACCGCACATCAAGCCGGGCGAGACCTACGTCTACGAGTTCACCCTGCGCCAAAACGGCACATTCATGTATCACCCGCACGCCGATGAAATGGTGCAGCTGGCGCTGGGCATGATGGGACTGTTCATCGTGCATCCGAAGAAGCCGGAGAATCCGCGGATAGACCGCGACTACGGAATTATCCTGCACAACTTCGACGTCAAGCCCGGCACGGCCCGCCCGGACGCGGCGGTCATGACCGAGTTCAACATGTGGGCCTTCAACAGCCGCGTGTTCCCCGGCATCGATCCGCTTGTCGCGCGATTGGGTGAGCGCGTGCGTATCCGCGTGGCCAACCTGTCGATGCACGAGCACCCGATCCACATCCACGGAACCGCGTTTGAAGTGACCGGCACCGACTCAGGCTGGATTCCGCAGACTGCCCGCTACCGCGAAACCAGCATGTTGGTGCCGGTCGGAAACGTGCGCGTCGGCGAGTTCATCGCCGATGCGCCCGGCGACTGGGCCCTGCACTGCCACAAATCGCACCACACCATGAATGCGATGGGACACAACGTGCCCAACATGGTGGGCGTCAGCCACGACGACATCGCCGGGAAGATCGGCGAACTGGTACCGGGCTACATGGCGATGGGCGAGCGCGGCATGGCGGAAATGACCGACATGGTGGAAATGGGCATGCCGCTGCCGGAGAACACCCTGCCGATGATGATGGGCGAGGGTCCTTTCGGCCCGCTGGAAATGGGCGGCATGTTCACGGTGGTGAAGATCCGTGAAGACCAGGCTCCCGGCGACTACAGCGACCCGGGCTGGTACAAGCACCCGCCGGGAACCGTGGCCTGGAAGCTGGAGGGTGCCGCATCTTCGACACCGGACGAGCCGGCCGGACACAAGGACCACTCGGGATGAAGTTCTGGGGCGCATCCGTCGCGTAACGCATCAAGACAGATGGCACTTGATTTTTGACTTTAACAAACTCATGGAGAATCACATGAAGACAGTTCTTCTCGCCGCATCACTTGCATTGAGCATGACCGCCCTGCCTCCGGCATTGGCGGCGCAAGACCAAGAGGCGCCCGGCGACGCCAACAAAACGACGTCAACCGCGCCCGCAACCCATAACGGCCGCGGCAAAGTCGTTTCCGTCGACAATCAAGCGGGAACGGTCAAGCTGACTCATGATCCGATCAAGAGCCTCAAATGGCCGAAGATGACCATGGACTTCAAGGCGCACGATCCGGCGATGCTAAAGGAACTCAAACCCGGCACACAGGTGGACTTCGAACTCATGAAGATGGGCGGCGCCTACCTCATCATGAAGATCTCGCCTGCCAGCAACTGAGTAGTCCTGGGGCGCGGAAAGACCGGTGACCGACACAGCCACCCGCCAGTCTGCATCCAACTTTGCCCGTCCTGGAGAACGCTATGGCTATGCCATCGGAACAAAAAGCCCCGCACGTCAAGCCTGAACACGATCATGGTCACGGGCATGCCCGCCACCACGCCAATTCGACGGCAGCGAGCGGTCGGCACGCCGCCGGCGGGCACGATCACGCGGCCATGATCGGGGACTTCCGCCGCCGCTTCTGGATATCGCTGGTCCTAACGGCGCCGATTCTCTGGCTCTCGCCGATGGTCCGGCATCTTGTCGGCCTGCGGGAAGCCCCATTCCCCGGCAGCGAATACCTGCTGCTGGTGCTGTCAAGTGCGGTGTTCTTCTACGGCGGCTGGCCGTTCCTCGCCGGTCTCGCATCGGAACTCCGGAAGCGCCAGCCGGGAATGATGACGCTGATCTCGGTGGCGATCGCCGCAGCCTATTTCTATTCCTCGGCGGTGGTCCTCGGATTGCCCGGCACGATGTTTTTCTGGGAGCTGGCCACACTGGTCGACATCATGTTGCTCGGCCACTGGATCGAGATGAAGTCCGTCATGGGCGCATCAAGCGCCCTGAAGGCGCTGGTGGAATTGCTGCCAGCACAGGCTCACCGGCTGAAATCCGATGGTTCGATCGAAGATGTTTCTGCGTCCGAGATCCGTCCGGGTGACCGCGTGCTGGTGAAGCCCGGTGAGAAGGTGCCGACCGACGGCGTGATCATGGAGGGCCGCACCAGCATCAACGAGTCGATGCTGACCGGCGAATCCAAGCCCGTCGCCCGCAGGCCCGGCGACGAGGCGATCGGTGGCTCGATAAACGGCGAAGGCGCCATCACGCTGGAAATCCGCAAGACCGGCTCGGACACCTACCTTTCGCAGGTGATTGCGATGGTCGAGAAAGCGCAAGCGTCCCGCTCACGTTCGCAGGACCTCGCCAACCGCGCTGCATCCTGGCTGACTTATATCGCGCTCGGTGTCGGACTGGCGACGCTATTTGCCTGGCTGTTCCTGGGCGAGAGTTTCGCTTTCGCAATGGAACGCATGGTAACGGTGATGGTGATCGCCTGCCCGCACGCGCTGGGGCTCGCCGTTCCGTTAGTGGTGGCGGTCAGCACCAGCATGGCGGCAAAGAGCGGGCTTCTGATTCGAGACCGCGCCGCCTTCGAGCGGGCGCGTAACCTGAAGGCGGTTGTGTTCGACAAGACCGGTACGCTGACCGAAGGGCGTTTCGGTGTGACTGACATGGTGGCTTTCTCCGGCTCAGATGAGAAAGAGATCCTGCTTCTTGCGGCAACTCTGGAAAGCCAATCCGAGCATCCGATTGCAAAGGGCATCGTCGCCAAGGCCGAGGAGCTGGGTATCAGGCTTGGGCAAGTGACGGATTTTCGCAACATCACCGGCCAGGGCGCGGTGGCGAAAGTGGATGGCGCCGAACTGGCCGTGGTAAGTCCCGGCTATCTCGAGCAAGCCGGCATCAGGGTGAACGAACCGCGCATCACGGCGCTCGCCACCCAGAGCAAGACGGTTGTTTATGTACTGCGCGAGAACCGGCCGATTGGCGCGATCGCGCTCGCCGACATCGTGCGCCCGGAGTCCCGTCAAGCGGTCGCACGGCTGAAAGCGATGGGTATCCAGTGCATGATGCTCACCGGTGACAACCGCGCGGTAGCCAAAGCCGTGGCCGATGAACTCGGGCTCGACGACTACTTCGCCGAGGTGCTGCCCGGCCAGAAAGCCGACAAGATTCGCGAAATCCATTCGCGCGGGCTGACTGTAGCCATGGTGGGCGACGGCGTGAACGACGCGCCGGCGCTGGTGGAATCGGACCTGGGCATCGCGGTGGGCGCCGGCACCAACGTGGCGATCGAGTCCGCAGATGTCGTCCTGGTGCGCAGCAATCCGCAGGACGTCGCCGACATTCTCTGGCTGTCGCGTGCCACTTACCGAAAGATGGTGCAGAACCTGTTCTGGGCCACCGGCTACAACACCATCGCCATCCCGCTCGCCGCCGGAGTCACCGCAAACATCGGTTTCCTGATGTCTCCGGCACTCGGCGCGGTGTTCATGTCGGCCAGCACCGTCATCGTCGCCATCAACGCGCAACTGCTGGCGCGGGCGCGCCAGACCTAGGCAGCGGCCATGCCACCCTTGCAGAACGGGGAAACGACTTCATGAACATGCCGAGGTCACGCGTTCACTTCGCAGAGCACATGAAACCCTTATCCGCTCTGGTCAACACGCCGGAGTTCAACGTCGTTATTTTCTCGCTTCTGCTGAATCTGGCATGGGAGGTCTGGCAGGTGCCGTTCTTCCTGGGGATGGCCGACCAGCCGCACTGGCTGGGCGTGAAGGCCTGCACACAGGCTACTTTCGGCGATGCGGGGATTGCGCTGGCCGCGTTCTGGGTCACGGCTCTCATTGCCAGGTCCAGAACCTGGATCATGCGACCGAGCAGGTCGGACATTGCAGTCTTCATCGGCGTCGGGCTTGTAGCAACAATTGCCTTTGAAACACTGGCCACCGGAGCACTCGAGCGCTGGGCCTATAGCGACGCGATGCCGCGCCTGCCGGTCCTGGGGACCGGATTGCTGCCGCTCTTGCAGTGGCTGGCACTTCCGCCGCTCGTCCTGTGGTTCGTCCGCCGACAGATTGCCCCTGGATATCGTGAGCAATCTGACGGGAAAGCAACTTAGGCGGGGTTAAGTTTCGGGTGGGTCTCTTCGCCCCAGAACCAGAGAGCGCCGCCGGACAGCATCATGGCAATGGCTACGAACCAGAATCCGCTTTCGATGGCTCCGGTGGCGCTGGCCGCGAGTCCCATGCCCAGACCACCAATAGCGTAGCCGATGTCGCGCCAGAAACGGTAAATCCCGATAGCGGAGCCGCGCCATTCCGGATGGGCAATATCCGCGACCGCGGCGCTCAGATTCGGGTAGAGCAGAGCCATTCCGAGCCCGCTCAGTCCGGCACACAGCGCCCACCACCATATGTTCTCAAAAACGAGCATCAGGCCCACGCCGGTCCCGCAGAGCCACATGCCCCAGACATTCAACATGTGCCGGCCTACATGGTCGGACAGTTTCCCGGAAAACAGCTGCGCCCCACCCCATACGAAACCGTAGGCGCCGATCACCCAGCCGATGCCGCTGATGCTGACGCCGTAGCGGTAAAGAAAAACCGGGAAGAACACCCATACCAGCGCATCGACGAACTTCTCGACCAGACCAGCCTGGCACAGCGCCAGCAATCGTTTGTCACGCCAGGACATGAGGGTAAATACTTCCCAGGTCGACGCCTGGTTCGAGATATTCCTTGGGTACCGCGCCGCGTGTTTGGCCGGTTTGGTCGAATGCCTCGCCGCCTCGGCGCGCGCCCAGGGTCGCGTATCCTTGACCCACAACAATGTGAGCGCAATGGCCAGCACAATGACGGTCAGCCCGAACACGGCGACTCCCTGGCGAGGCCCGAGTGCGCCAGCTAGGTAGGCGGTAATGATTCCTGCGCCCGCTACGCCGACGTAACCCGAAAACTCATTCAATCCGATGGTGAGTCCGCGCTGCTCGGGGCGGGTGATGTCGAGTTTTGCAGTCTGGGTCATTGACCAGGTGAGCCCCTGGTTGACGCCGAGCAGAACCGTCGCTGCCACGATCCAATTCCAGCTTGGCCCCCACAGGAGCATCGGCGGAATCGGTAACGCCACTAGCCAGCCGAGCAACAGCACCCGCTTGCGCCCGATGCGTTCAGAGAGTCGGCCGGCAACGAAATTCATTACGCCTTTCACGAAGCCGAACGCCACCACGAAGGCGGTGAGCAGCACGAAAGAATTGCGTGCCAGCCCGAACTCGCTCTCCGCTAGAGTGGGCACCACGGTGCGCATCATGCCGATGGTGAAGCCCACCAGCAGTACCTGCAGCAACTGATGAGCGAACTGCCCGAGGTTATGGCGAATTCCGTGCAGGAGTTCGCTGGCGTGAGACATGACCGGCTGGTTCGTGAACGTCTTCAGCCGGCAATGTTGGCCGCAACAATCTGGTCCATGTTGGCGGGACGCAGCGGGATCTCGCGCACCACGTATTCAATGAATTTTTCCCGGTCGTTGATGGACAGGGCCGGATTCCAGCGCTTCTCGAACCCGAGAGTCGAGGACGGCTTGCCAGAGAGGCCGGCACCGCAAACGCTTCCCGCCTGGTGGCCGGGAAAGATCTCCAGCGTATCGGGCAGCGGCAGAATCCGATTCCGCAGCGTATCGAAGAGGATACCGGCCATTTCGCGCTCCCGCCCCGCCAGGTCCGGCCTGCCGACTGCGCCGACGAAGAGCGTATCCCCGGTCAGGACAAACCACGGGTCACCGCCGCGGCGCTTGTCGGTGACTACGAGCGACATGCCGTCCTTCGTGTGGCCCGGGGTGTGCATGATCTTGAGTATCGTATTGCCGGCTTCGATGGTCTGGCCATCATGCAAAGGCGTAAACGGGAACTTCACGAAACCCCTGTTGCTCTCGTGCAGGCAGTAGGCCGCACCAGTCATCGTCGCCAGTTTGCGACCGCCCGAGTAGTGATCGGCATGGATATGGGTGTCGATAACATGGGTGATTTCGGATTTGGCTGTGCTCGCCTGCTCGATGAACCAGTCCTCGTCCCCGGCCACCACATCGACCGCGACAGCTTTGCCGAGTGTCCCGCAACGGGGCGGCGGGCCGGGCGACGGCAGATGACGCCACATAGATGCCTAATGTCTGTTCACTCGCATGAAGATGTCGGACCACAGGATTGCATTTGCTGCTTGGGAGGGCACGACACAGTGCCGTAGCTACAGAACACGCAGCAGTCTCCCGGATCCGGGCGGAGAAGCGCTCTTGCAGTTTGTACACTCATAAAAGAACAGACATGCGTCGGTCGGCATGATCTCTTCCTTCTCAAAGCCGCACTTTGGACAGGTAATCACACTTTCCAGCACAGGCGGATATTGTTCATGTTTAACCTAGGCAATACCGTAGCGGATCAACAAGCGAGTCGGCAAAAGTCTTTCCGACGGACTTCTGAAGCTCGGGACGACGGCGTGACATCAAAGGTGCGCGCGGCTCGCTGAATCCGGAAAGCCCGGATTGACGTATCTCAAGACATCATCAAGTCGCCTCGACATTGTTCCTGTCCTTACCCTAAAATGGGTATAGCTACCCTGTTGACGAAGGGGGATTGGTGAATTTCAGCAGTTTCCGAATTCGTCGTGCAATCTGCCGCTTCCTCACGGCAGGGATGCTTTTTGCCCAGGCAATCGGCATCGCATATGCCTGCATCGAGGCCGCGCCTTCGCCGACCATGGCGTTTACGCAAAACGATCACGACGGCGATTGCGGCAAGACTGTCAACCAGAACGCCTGTCTGCAACAGTGCAACGCGGAAGATCAGAGCACTGCCCAGGCCCAGGTCGCGGTTGCGGCGATGCCCGCCATCGCGGTACTGAGCGTTCCGGTGGCGCCCGACCGCGGTGCCTGCCCGGCCGTTACGCTGGTGTCTTTCGCGCATTCCCACGATCCTCCTCCCTCGATCCGCTTCTGTAGTTTCCAGCTTTAGCCCTCGCAAGCACTGAATCCGCCGCGTTAGCGGCTGTTCGTGTTTTCCTTGCGGAGGCATCATGGAATTCCTTGGATTTCCCGGTAGCGGCAACCGTTGCCGCACCCATTAAATTTGCGTGGATCAGTTCGTCTCGCGTATTTCGTCCGGATCGCGAAGCGATTCGCCGGAATTTCCGTAGAATCGTCCTCGCCATCCTGGCAGGCGCAATTGTTCTCGGCGGTAGCGTTTCCGCCGCCGAGGCGCCGCTGACGCTCGCCGAGGCGCAACGTCGCGCAGTGGAACGTTCACGCCAGACATCGGCACAGGACCTTGCTATTGCCGCCTCGCGAGAAATGGCGTTGGCCGCAGGGCGGTTACCCGACCCCGTGCTCACACTGGGGATCGACAACCTGCCGATCGATGGCCCCGATCAATTCAGCCTTACAAACGACTTCATGACGATGCGCCGCATCGGAGTGATGCAGGAGTTCACGCGTTCCGAAAAGCGTCAACTGCGCGCCCAGAGATCGGAACGCGAGGCCGAAAAGTCCGTCGTGGAGAAGGCAGCTACAGTCGCCTCGATCCAGCGCAATTCCGCGCTGGCCTGGCTCGACCGCTACTACGCCGAGGCATCGGCAGCGGTGATTGCGCAGCAAGCCAGGGAGGCCAAGCTTGAAATTGTGGCCGCCGAAGGTGCCTACCGTGCCGGCCGCGGTAATCAGGCCGACGTCTTCGCGGCGCACAGCGCGCTGGTTGGATTGGAGGTTCAGGCAAGCGATCTTGACCGCCGAATCCGCACCGCAACGATCAACCTGGCTCGCTGGATAGGTGAGGGAGCCGACGCGCCGTTGGCGGGCAAACCCGCGATCGATTCCATTCGTCTGGATACTGGTGCGCTCGACACCCAGCTCGCCCATCACCCGGAGATCACCATTCTCGCCAAGCAGGAAGAGATTGCGTCGACAGAGGCCAGGATGGCCCAGGCCGAGAAAAAGGCGGACTGGAGCCTGGAGGTTGCGTACCAGAAACGGGGCCCTTCTTACTCCGACATGATCTCGGTCGGCGTTTCCATCCCATTGCAGTGGGACCAGAAGAACCGCCAGGACCGGGAGTTCGCAGCCAAGCTTGCGCTGGCCGAACGGGCCAGGGCCGAGCATGAGGAGTCGCTGCGCGCGCACGTCGGCGAAGTGCGGGCGATGATCGCGGAATGGGAAAACGGCCGCGACCGCCTGGCACGCTATGAACGTGATCTGGTTCCGCTCGCGAGGGAGCGCACCAAGGCAGCGCTCGCCGCCTACCAGGGCGGCAAGGCGAATCTGTCCGACTTGCTTCTGGCTCGCCGCAACGAAATCGAAATACGCATGCAGGCGGTGCAATTGGAATCCGACATTGCGCACCTGTGGGGGCAGCTTAATTTCCTGATCCCGGACGGCGCCGGAGCGACTCATGCGAGCGTTCCGGCGCAGCCAAGCGCGAACCGGGGCAAGGAGCCAAGATGAAAACCAGAAATCTCCTTCTCGCGCTTGCCGCTGTAAGCCTCCTCGGCGCCGCCGGTTATGGCCTTTACTGGGTCGGCATGAACCGGGGCATGAAGATAACGGAATCGACTCCTGGCTTGGCACCCGCCGGCGGCGGCCCCCAACAAAAAGTCCCCGCAGATAAGAAGATCCTGTACTGGCATGACCCGATGGCGCCAGGGCAGAAGTTCGACAAGCCGGGCAAATCGCCATTCATGGACATGCCGCTGGTCCCCGTCTACGCCGATGGCAATGGCGACGAAGGCTCGGTAACGATCAGCCCGCGCGTGCAACAGAACCTGGGCGTGCGTACGGCCGAGGTAACGACGGGCACTCTGGCAGCAGCGGTGGAAGCGGTGGGTACCGTAGCCTTCAACGAGAGGGATCAGGCTGTAGTGCAGGCGCGCAGCAACGGCTTTGTTGAGAAGCTCCATGTGCGGGCGCCACTCGACCCTGTGCGCAAGGATCAGCCGCTGGCGGAGTTGTACGTCCCCGAGTGGGTCGCGGCGCAGGAAGAGTACCTCTCCGTGCGGCGCATGACCGGCACCCGGTTGGAAGCGTTGGTGGATGGCGCCCGTCAACGCATGCGTCTTGTTGGCATGACGGAACAGCAGATCCGCCTGGTCGAGACTACCGGCAAGATCCATTCGCGATTGACGGTGAGTGCCCCGATCAGCGGCGTCGTCGCGGAACTTGGTGCGCGCGAAGGCATGGCAGTGATGGCGGGAGCGACGCTATTCCGAATCAACGGGCTCGATACCGTCTGGGTAAACGCGGAAGTCCGCGAGGCCCAGGCAAGCGAGGTGCGGCCCGGCAATCTGGTCGAAGCGCGAACATCCGCACTACCCGGCGCCACGTTCAAGGGTCGCGTCAATGCCATCCTGCCTGAGGTCAATCCTGTGACCCGCACGCTCAAGGCGCGAGTCGAATTGGCGAATCCGAACGGAAAACTGGTGCCGGGGATGTTTGCCACGGTCAACTTCGTGCCCGCCGCGCGCAAGGAAGCCCTCCTGGTGCCGACCGAGGCGGTAATCCGGACCGGAAATCGCAGCGTCGTCATCGTCGCGCAGGGCGACGGGCAATTTGCTCCGGTCGATGTGGAAATCGGGATGGAAAGCGGGGGTCGGACCGAGATCCGGAATGGGCTCGAAGCCGGCCAGAAAGTCGTGGTGTCCGGCCAGTTCCTGATCGATTCGGAAGCAAGTCTCAGGGGAACCGCAACACGCATGGGCGATGCCCCGGTACCGCAAGGCGGGACGGCCGGTAGCGGGACACATCGAGCGCAAGGGAAGATCGAGCGCATTGGCAAGGACGCAGTCACGATATCGCACGGCGCAATCCCATCATTGGAGTGGGAGCCGATGACCATGGACTTCGGGCTGCCGGCGAACGGGCTTCCCGGGGACTTCGCGGTGGGTGACACGGTCACGTTCGAATTTCGCGAAAACAGGCAGGGCATGTTCGAAATCGCGACCATCACGCCAATAGCCCGGGCGCCGGCGCACCCGGGACATGGCGAAGGCGACGTGCCAGGAACCGCGAAATGATCGCGAAGCTCATCCGTTGGTCGATCGCCAATCGCTTCCTGGTGTTGCTCGCTACGCTGATGCTCACGGCGTGGGGCGTCTGGTCGTTGTCGCGAAACGCCGCTCGATGCGATCCCCGATCTGTCGGACGTGCAGGTCATCATCCGCACGACTTATCCGGGCCAGGCACCGCAGATCGTCGAGAACCAGATCACCTATCCGCTCACCACGACCATGCTCTCGGTACCTGGGGCGAAGACAGTGCGCGGCTATTCGTTCTTCGGCGATTCTTTCGTTTACGTGCTGTTCGAGGATGGCACGGATCCTGTTCTGGGCGCGATCCCGCGTGTACTCGAGTACCTGAACCAGGTGCAATCGCGTCTGCCGCCGCAGGCGAAGAACCGTCCTCGGGCCGGACGCCACCGGCGTCGGCTGGATCTACGAGTATGCGTTAGTGGACCGCAGCGGCGAGAATGGACCTGTCGCAACTACGCGCACTGCAGGACTGGTTTCTCAAGTACGAACTCAAGGCCGTACCGAACGTGTCGGAAGTGGCGAGCATCGGCGGCATGGTGCGGCAGTATCCAGATCGTGCTCGAGCCGGACAAGCTGCGCGCTTACAACATCCCGCATGGTAAGGTGATCGAGGCGGTTCAACGTGCGAACCAGGAAACCGGCGGCTCGGTGCTGGAGTTGGGCGAAGCGGAATACATGGTGCGCGCGTCGGGCTATCTGCAGATCGCTCGACGACTTCCGCAAGATTCCGCTGACGACGACCGATGCAGGGGTCTCGGTGCGGCTGGGTGACGTGGCGCGCATCCAGATCGGCCCGGAGATGCGGCGCGGCATCGCGGAACTGAACGGCGAAGGCGAAGTCGCCGGCGGCGTCATCGTCATGCGCTCGGGCAAGAACGCGCTGGAAACCATCGAGGCGGTGAAGGCAAAGCTGGAGCAACTGAAGCCCGGCCTGCCAGCCGGGGGTCGAGATCATCCCGACCTATGATCGTTCAAGCCTGATCAAACGGGCAGTGACGAATCTCGAACGAGAAGCTGATCGAGGAATTCGTCGTCGTCGCCCTCGTATGCCTGGTGTTCCTGTTCCACATCCGCTCTGCCTTCGTCGCGATCGTCTCCCTGCCGCTGGGGGTCTTGGTCGCCTTCACCGTCATGACTTACCAGGGCGTGAACGCGAACATCATGTCGCTGGGCGGCATTGCGATCGCCGTCGGCGCCATGGTCGATGCCGCGGTGGTGATGATCGAGAATGCCCATAAGCACATCGAAGCCTGGAACCACGACGCATCCCGGCGAGACCCTGAAGGGCGAGACGCGCATTGGCGGGTGATTGGGGATGCCGCGGCTGAAGTCGGGCCGGCGTTGTTCTTTTCGCTGCTCATCATCGTGCTGTCGTTCATTCCGGTGTTCACGTCTGGAGGCGCAGGAAGGGCGCCTTTTCTCGCCGCTTGCCTTTACCAAGACCTACACCATGGCGGCGGCGGCGGGCCTTGCGGTGACGCTGATCCCGGTGTTGATGGGTTACCTCATCCGCGGGCGCATCCCGGCGGAGCGGAAGAACCCGCTCAACCGCTTCCTGATCGCGCTCTATCGGCCGATGCTCGACACGCGTACTGCGCTTTCCCGAGACAACCACGGTTGTCGCCGCCGTCGCTGGCGGCCGTCGCCACGCTCTGGCCGGCTGGGACAACTTGGCGGCGAGTTCATGCCGCCGCTCGATGAAGGCGACCTGCTCTATATGCCTTCAGCGCTGCCGGGCATTTCCGCGGGCAAGGTAGCGGAGTTGCTGCAGCAGACCGACCGGCATGATCAAGACCGTACCGGAGGTGGCAAGCGTGTTCGGCAAGGCAGGCCGCGCGGAGACCGCGACCGATCCGGCGCCATTGGAAATGTTCGAAACCACCATCCAGTTCAAGCCCCGCGACCAGTGGCGACCCGGCATGACGACGGACAAGCTGGTCGAGGAACTGGATCGACATCGTCAAGCGTGCCGGGACTGTCGAATATCTGGGTGCCGCCGATCCGTAATCGCATCGACATGCTGGCCACCGGCATCAAGAGCCCTGTTGGCGTAAAGGTGGCAGGAATGAGCCTGGCGGAGATCGATCGCATTGCCGCGGAGGTCGAGCGCGTCGTAAAGCGCGTGCCGGGCGTCTCGTCCGCGCTGGCTGAACGGCTGACGGGCGGGCGATATGTGGACGTAAAGATCGATCGTGATGCCGCGGCACGCTACGGCATGAACATCGCCGACGTGCAGGGCATCATCTCGGCGGCGATCGGCGGTGACAACATCGGGGAGACGGTCGAGGGACTGCAACGCTTCCCCATCAATGTACGCTATCCGCGCGAAGTGCGCGATTCGGTCGAGAAACTGCGCCAGCTTGTCGATATCTGACCGACCGCGGAGCGCAGATCCGGCTTGGCGACGTTGCGGCGATCCAGATCAACGACGGCCCGCCGATGCTGAAGAGCGAAAACGCCCGATTTCGGGCTGGGTGTACATCGATATTCGGGGACGCGATCTCAGTTCCGCGGTGCGCGACATGCAGCAGGCGGTGGCGAAAGAGGTGCGGCTCCCGGCCGGCTACTCGATCTCCTGGTCTGGCCAGTTCGAATTCCTGGAACGCGCGACGGCGAAACTGAAAATCGTCGTGCCGGCCACACTGCTCATCATCTTCGTGCTGCTGTACCTGACCTTTCAGCGCGTCGATGAAGCATTGCTGATCATGGCCACACTGCCGTTCGCCCTCGCGGGCGGCATCTGGCTGCTTTGGATACTCGGGCACAACGTCTCGGTGGCCAGCGCGGTAGGGTTTCATCGCGCTCGCCGGCGTGGCGGCGGAGTTCGGCGTGATCATGCTGCTGTACCTCAAGCATGCCTGGGAGGCGCGCCTGGCCAAGGGCAAGACCAGCGAGGTCGATCTGCTCGAAGCCATACGTGAAGGCGCCGTGCTGCGGGTGCGTCCCAAGGCGATGACCGTAGCGGTGATCATCGCCGGCCTGTTGCCGATCATGTCGGGACCGGCACCGGCTCGGAGGTCATGCAACGCATCGCCGCACCGATGGTGGGCGGGATGATCACCGCACCACTGCTGTCGATGTTCGTGGTGCCGGCGGTGTATCTGCTCTTGCGTCGGCCGCGCGGTTTGCGCATCGCGCATCCGGTCCAGACAGCAACGGGCCATGAAGCCGCGTGATGTGCGACTGCCGGACGGCCATCGGCTCAACCGCCGCCGGCTGATTGAGGCTTTGCCTCCTCAGAGACCGGAACCGGACTTGGGAACACCTGTCAACCTTTCATCCTGTTACGCAGGTGGATGCGGACGAGTATATTTGCAGGGAAAGCGCCCAGCCTACTCGAGGGTATCGCGTTAAATGGCAGCTTCGTAACCATAATGTAGTGTTATCAACCAAACCGCCATAGGAGTGAAAAATGAACGATAGCAAGCGAAATGCAATGAAAGCTCTCTCGGGTGCGGCACTTGCAATAACCGCGGCCGGATTGTTCCTGGGCGGTACCGCGGCCGCCGTTGCAGCGGATACGAAGGAAGCAAAAGTGCAATGCGCGGGCGTCAACTCGTGCAAGGGCAAGAGCGACTGCGCGACCGCCACCAGCGCCTGCCACGGGCAGAACGCCTGCAAGGGCCAGGGATGGGTGAAGATGACCGAGAAGCAGTGCCTCGAAAAAGGCGGGAAAGTGGAAAAGAGCTGAAACCGATTTAGCAGGCGCTCGCAGCAGGCTCAGTCCGCGGCGAGCGCCTCGGCTTCGATTTCGGCAAGCTGCGGCACCGACAGTTCGATGCCGAGCTTGTTCCAGTTCCTGATCTCGTCGCGCAGTTCGGCCGCAGTGAGGGGGTTCGCGGCGAGCCAGCGCGCATCCAGCTCGACGGTGAACGTGCTCTTCTTTTTCGATGCATGGATCGCCGGCAGCCGCACTTCGGAGTGGCTGCGATGCATCAGCGCCGCCAGCCGCAACGCGACCAGCAGTGTCCAGTCGGCGTCCTTGGCGACCATCCCGCGCAGCTTGTCGAGCGAACCGCGGTGCGCCAGCACCAGCAGCGACAGGTGTGCCTGTTCCATCTTGGAGAAACCCGGCATGTCGGCGTGGCCGATGATGTAAGCGGAGTGCTTGTGGTATCCGGAATGCGCTACGGAAAAACCGATCTCATGCAGGCGCGCCGCCCAGGACAACATCTGCATCGGGTACTCGCGTTGCGCCTTGTCGCCCCCCGCCAGCTGCTCGAATAGTTTCAGCGCCAGTCGTTCGACCCGATGCGCATGGGTGGACTCGACGTGGTAACGCTTCATGAACTGGCGCACCGTCAGTTCGCGCATGTCGCGACGATGCGCCCGGCCGATCATGTCCCAGAGGATGCCCTGGCGCATCGCGCCGTTTGCGAGCGCCATGTGTTCCACGTCGAGTTCAGCAAAGATCGCGCTCATGATGGCGAACCCGCCGGGCAGCACCGCAACCCGGTCTTCCCGCAATCCCGGCAGATCCGATTTAGCAGCGTCGCCGGCCTTGAGCAGTGCGCCGCGCAGACGCTCCATGCCTTCGGCGGTGATTCCCGATTCGCTCCAGCCATTGGCTTCAAGAATGTCTCCGATCGAACGCGCGGTGCCGGAGGAGCCGACCGCCTGCTGCCAATGCTTGCGCGAGAACTGCTTGCGGATCGTTTCCACTTCGATGCGGGCGGCCAGCTCCGCTTGTTTCATGCTGGACTTGCCGATCCTGCCGTCGGGAAAGTACCTGAGGCTGTAGCTGACGCAGCCCATGTACAGGCTCTCGAGTTTATGCGGCTGATTGCCGGCACCGATGATGAATTCGGTGGAGCCGCCGCCGATGTCCACCACCAGACGCTTTTCCGGAGCAGCCGGCAGGCTATGTGCGACGCCCAGGTAGATCAGCCGCGCTTCCTCGCGTCCGGCCACGACTTCGATCGGGAAGCCGAGGGCGGCCTCGAACCGGGGCATGAATTCGCCGGCGTTCTTTGCCACCCGCAGGGTGTTGGTGCCGACCGCGCGCACCGCGCCTGGCGGCAGTCCGCGCAGGCGTTCGCCGAAGCGTTTCAGGCATTCGATCGCGCGCGCCTGCGCCGCATCGTCGAGGTGCTTTTCGGGGGTCAGGCCGGCGGCGAGCCGTACCGGCTCACGCAACGAATCGAGGGGATAGATCTGGTCGTCGACAACGCGTCCGACCTGGAGCCGGAATGAGTTGGATCCGAGGTCGACTGCCGCAATGGTCGGGGGCGTTTCCATCACGGCCATTTTGCCTCAAAAATACTTTGAAACACTCACCGCAAAGACGCAAAGGACGCGAAGGAAAATCACCTCACCCCCCGCCCTCTCCAGCAAGCTGGAGAGGGTGCCCAAAAACTACACGATCGTGGATCAGCGCGTTTCCATCACCCTCTCCACCCGGTTGTTGGGGGGAGAGGGATGGGGTGAGGGGGGCGCTCTCTGCGGTAAGCGTTATGGGTATGGTGTGATGCCAGTGCCGCCTGTCAGCCCATGACCTCGCGCTCGATCTCCTCGAGCGTGACGTGGCGCACGTCCTTGCCCTTGACCATGTAGATCACGTACTCGGAGATGTTCTTGGCGTGGTCGCCGATACGCTCGATCGCCTTGGCGATGAACAGGATCTCGATGGAAACCGAGATGGTGCGCGGATCTTCCATCATGAAAGTGATGAGCTGGCGCAGCACGCCACGGAACTCCTCGTCCACGTGCTGATCGCGGCGCACCACTTCGGCGGAGGCTGCCAGATCCAGCCGGGCGAACGCGTCCAGCGACTTGCGCAGCATTTCCAGCGCGATCTGCGACATGCGGCGGATTTCCACGGTGCGCGGCTGCTGCAACCGGTCGGTGGAATAGATCAGCTTGGCCATGCGCGCGATCTTCGCCGCCTCGTCGCCGATGCGTTCCAGGTCGGTAATGGTCTTCACTACCGTCATCAGCATGCGCAGATCGCCGGCCGCCGGCTGGCGGCGGGCGATGATGGTGCTGCAGTCTTCGTCGATGCCGACTTCCAGACCGTTGACCATGTGGTCGTTATTCTCGACTTTGGTGCAGAGCTCGAGGTCGCCCGAGATCAGGGCATCCAGTGCCAGCTTGATCTGCTCTTCCACCAGCCCGCCCATGTGCAGCACGCGGGCGCGCACGGCCTCAAGTTCGGCATCGAACTGCTTGGATGTATGTTCAGAATTGGCCATTACCTCGAACCCCTTTCCGCACCGCGCACCGGCAAATGTCCCAGTGTACGTCCGTTACATTACAAAAAAGTTTCACCGTGTTAGCGTCCTCACTCCGTCCCGGGTGGCAAGGAGCAGCACATCGGCGCCGCGGCGGGCAAACAGCCCGTTCGCCACCACTCCGACGATCTGGTTGATTTCGCCCTCCAGTGTCACCGGATTGACGATGGCCAGACCGTGCACGTCCAGGATGATATTACCGTTGTCGGTGGTAATGCCCTGGCGCAATTCCGGAAGCCCCCCCAACTTCACCAGCTCGCGGGCGACATGGGAACGCGCCATCGGGATCACCTCCACAGGCAGCGGATACGCACCCAGCACGTCCTTCAGCTTGGATTCGTCGGCAATGCAGACGAATTTGGCCGCCACCGCCGCCACGATTTTTTCCCGGGTCAGCGCACCGCCTCCGCCCTTGATCATGTGCAGATGCCGCGTGACTTCGTCGGCGCCGTCCACATAAACGGGCAAGTCGTCGACGGAGTTCAGTTCGAACACCCGGATCCCCGCGGCCTTCAGCCGGGCGGCGGTTGCCTCCGAACTGGCCACCGCGCCTTGCAGCCGCCCCTTGATTCCGGCCAGCTCTGCGATGAAGAAATTCGCGGTCGATCCGGTGCCAACGCCGACGATGCAGTCTTCCGGCACGTGCGCGATCGCCGCTTTCGCGACCGCCTTCTTGAGTTCGTCCTGAGTCATGGTCCTGCAGCGTCTGAAACTGCCTGTCAAGCATAGCGTCAACGCCTCATAGGCACAAATTAAGATATCCGGTTGCGCCCGTTCGTTCCCGGCTGTTACGCTCGAAAGAACCTTGGGAGACGCGATGAAGACCGATTACCTGGAAAGAATCCTGACTGCGCGCGTCTACGACGTTGCGGTCGAAACTCCGCTCGAGCTGGCTCCGGCACTGTCGCGCCAGGCTCGGCAATACCCTGCTGCTCAAGCGCGAGGACATGCAGCCGGTGTTCTCCTTCAAGCTGCGCGGCGCATACAACAAGATGGCTAACCTCAGTGCTGCCCAGCGCAAACGCGGCGTGATCGCCGCCTCGGCGGGCAATCATGCGCAAGGCGTGGCGCTGGCGGCAAATCACCTGCGCTGCCGCGCCACCATCGTCATGCCCGCGACCACGCCGCAGATCAAGATCGCGGCCGTGGCGGCGCGCGGCGCGCGGGTGGTGTTGTTCGGCGACTCCTACGACGAGGCCTACGCGCACTCGCTGAAGATCGCCAGGCGCGAGAAGCTCACTTTCGTGCATCCCTACGACGACCCGGACGTCATCGCCGGGCAGGGCACCATCGGCATGGAAATCCTGCGCCAGCACGGCGGCCCGATCGACTGCCATTTTCGTTGCCGTCGGCGGCGGCGGTTTGATCGCCGGGATCGCGGCTTACGTCAAGCGCCTGCGTCCGGAGATCCGGATCATCGGCGTCGAGCCGGTCGATGCCGACGCGATGGCCCGCTCCCTTGCTGCCGGCCACAGGGTAAAGCTGGCGCAGGTGGGGCTCTTTGCCGATGGCGTCGCCGTCAAGCAGGTCGGCGTCGAAACCTTCCGTCTTTGCAGGGAACTGGTCGACGAGATGATCCTGGTGGACAACGATGCCATCTGCGCCGCGATCAAGGACGTATTCGAGGACACCCGCTCGATTCTGGAACCCGCGGGCGCGCTCGCGATCGCCGGTGCCAAGGCGTACGCCGAGCGCCGCAGGCAGAAAGGCCAGACCTATGTCGCGGTCGCATGCGGGGCCAACATGAACTTCGACCGCCTGCGCTTCGTCGCCGAGCGCGCCGAACTGGGCGAGAGACGCGAGGCCATCCTGGCGGTGACGATCCCCGAGCGCCCCGGCAGCTTCAAGCAGTTTTGTTCGCTTCTGGGCGCGCGCAACGTCACCGAGTTCAACTATCGCTATGCCGATCCCGCGCAAGCCCATGTGTTCGTCGGCGTGCAGGTGCGCGACCGCAATGAGACCCGCAAGCTGATTGCGCGGTTGCGCCGCAAGAAGCTGCCGACGCTCGATTTCAGCGACAACGAGATGGCCAAGCTGCATGTGCGCCATCTGGTGGGCGGCCGCGCGCCCTCGGTCGAAAACGAGAGGTTGTACCGTTTCGAGTTCCCGGAGCGCCCGGGAGCGCTGATGAAATTTCTCGACAGCATGAGTCACGACTGGAACATCAGCCTTTTCCACTACCGCAATCACGGTGCCGACTACGGGCGCGTTCTGGTGGGAATGCAGGTCCCGCCGCGCGACCAGGCGGCGTTCCGCAGATTTCTCTCGCAACTGGGCTATGCGCACTGGGACGAGACCCGGAACCCTGCTTATTCGCTGTTTCTGGCCTAAATCGTGCTCTATTTCTCCGGGCGTCCTTCTATAATTGCGAGTTGACCGCCTCATCCCTGCCGGACACCGATTGACGCCGTGAAAAGAAGCCTTGCCGTACTGCTGTTCGCCTCCTGCGCCGCATTGGCTGCGCCCGACGACGAAGCTTTCCTCGAAGCGCGTGAAGCGTTCCAGCGTGGCGACATCGCACGGCTGGACCAGGTTGCGAAGCAGCTCGACGACAACTATGCGCTGGCCCCGTATGTGCAGTACTGGCAACTGCGATCGCGCCTCGCCGATCTGTCTCCCGGCGAGATCCAGAACTTCCTGGCCGGTTACAAGAACAGCCTGGTTGCCGACCGGTTACGCGCGGACTGGTTGCGGCAACTGGCCAAGGATCGCGACTGGCCGGGGTTCCTGCGCGAATACCCGCAACTCACCACCGAAGACCCGGAACTGGTCTGCTTTGCCTATCAGGCACGTCTGGCACAGGGCGAATCCGGGATACTGACGCGGGCACGACCGCTATGGTTCACCGCACAGGTGCTCCCGGAGAGTTGCCTGCCCTTGTTCGAGTTGATGCTCAAGAACGACATGCTCACCGCCGAGGACACCTGGGTCAGGATCCGGCTTGCGCTGGAAATCGGCAACGTAAGCGGCGCCAAGATGTTGCTTGGTTATCTGCCGGCGGCACAACGCCCGGATCCGAAGTCCCTGGAATCGATCTCGCGCCGGCCGCAGCAATATCTGGACCGCGCCGCGCTGCCGTTGAAAACCCGTGGCCAGCGCGAACTGGCGATCTACGCGCTGTACAAGACCGCGGAGGGCTGGCCGCAGACCGCCGCCGAACGGCTGCCCAAGATTTCCAAGGATTGGCCGGACGCCGAACGCGAATACGCATGGGCGCAGATCGCCTCCGTCGCTGCGCGCAATCTTCATCCCGACCCTCTTCCCTGGTTCAGAAACGCCGCCAACGGCATGAACGATCGCCAGCTCACATGGCGTGCCCGCGCCGCGCTGCGCGCCGGCGACTGGAACGAGGTGCTTGCCGCCATCGAGGCGATGTCGCCGGGGGAATACAAATGGCCGCAATGGCGCTACTGGAAGGCGCGCGCGTTGTCGGCGCTGGGCCGCGAGTCCGAAGCCAACGCGTTGCTGGCGCCGCTTTCCAACCAGTTCAACTTCTACGGCCAGCTCGCTGCGGAGGAACTGGGCACCTCGATCAGCACGGTGCCGCAGACCTATCGGCCTGACGACGACGAGGTCGAGGCGATTGCGAAGGAACCGGGCATCGTGCGTGCGCTAAAGCTATATGAAATCGGCCTGCGCTACGAAGGCGCGCTGGAATGGCAGTGGGCCGTCAAGGACTATGAAGACAAGCAGTTGCTCGCCGCCGCCGAACTGGCATCGCGGATCCAATGGTACGAACGCGCCATCGACACCGCAGAGCGCACCGTGTTGCTGCACGATTTCGGATTGCGCTACCCGACTCCGTATCGCGAGCTGGTGCAGGATTACGCCGGCCAGCTCGACCTCGACGAGGCTTGGGTCTACGGCCTGGTGCGCCAGGAGAGCCGCTTCGTGCACACTGCCCGGTCCACCGCCGGCGCCAGCGGGTTGATGCAGTTGATGCCGTCCACCGCGCGCTGGGTGGCGAAGCGCCTGGGCCTGAGCGGCCATCACGGCACGCTCACTTCAACGGCGGACTCCAACATCGTGCTGGGCACCTATTATCTGCGCGAGATGATGGATTCGCTGGACAATCAAATGGTGCTCGCCTCCGCCGGTTACAACGCCGGCCCGCGACGCGCGCGCGAGTGGATCGCCAGCCGCGCACTCGAGGGTGCGGTCTATATCGAGACCATCCCCTTCTCCGAAACGCGCGAGTATGTCAAGCGGGTCATGAACAATACGCTGTATTATGCGCGGCTGTTGCGGCAGCCGGGACCCAGCCTGCGCGAGCGGCTCGGCACCATCCCGGCCAGGATGCCGCAGAACAACTGAGCCTCGGGTCTGCGCACCCTGTATTTGCGCGCTGCGGGGATCCCGGAGAAGATCCTTCGTATCGAAAGCATGAAAATCAACTCGGTATGCGTCATTGGAGGCGCCGGTTTTCTGGGCCGCCATATTGCCCGTCAGCTCGCCGACCTCGGAATCCGCGTGCGGGTACCCACCCGCCATCGCGAACGCGCCAAGCAGCTCATCGTCCTGCCTACGGTGGACGTGATCACTGCGGATGTGAACGATCCGGCCACGCTCTCGCGCCTGGTTGCCGGCAACGATGCGGTGGTGAGTCTGGCCGGCATCCTGCACGAGAGGCGCAAGGGCGACTTCGCCCGCACCCATACCGAACTGCCGCGGAAAATCGTGGATGCCTGCCGCGAGCAGGGCGTGCGCCGGCTGCTGCACGTTTCTGCGCTCGGGGCGGCGCACGACGCGCCGAGCGAATACTTGCGCTCGAAGGCCGGCGGTGAACAGCGCATTCGCGTGGCGCAGGCCGCTGGCATCCGCACCACGATCTTCCGTCCTTCGGTGATCTTCGGGCGCGAGGACAGCTTTCTCAATCTGTTCGCGCGCCTGGCCCGCAGTCTGCCGGTGATCGTGCTGGCAAGCCCGAAGGCGCGCTTCCAACCTGTGTTCGTCGAGGATGTGGCGCGTGCCGTAGTGCTGAGCCTCGGGGAAGCACGCACCGCCGACCAGAGTTATGACCTTTGCGGCCCGGGGATCTACACATTGCAGGGGTTGGTCGAGTACGTCTGCCGCGTGCTCGGACTCCAACGGCCGGTTATCCCGCTCAACGACCCGCTTTCCTACCTGCAGGCGTGGATGATGGAGTGGCTGCCGGTGAAGCTGATGACGCGGGACAACTTTTACTCGATGAAAGTGGACAGTGTATGTGCCTGCCCGTTTCCCGGCGTGTTCGGTTTCGAGCCGACACCGCTCGAGGCAGTGGTGCCACTTTATCTCGCCGAAAATACCACGAGGGCAAGAAACCGATGGTTCCGATTCCGCGCCCGTCGTTGATTTTCAAACTACGCGTTTCCGTACCGCGCCTTTGTCAGGAGCTGATCAATGTCCAATTCCACCCTGGTAATCGGCAACAAGGCCTACTCCTCCTGGTCGTTGCGTCCATGGCTGCTGATGAAGCACGCCGGAATCGCCTTTGACGAAGTTCGCATTCCGCTCTATCGCCAGGATAGCAAGCAGACGATCCTGAGTTACTCGCCCGCCGGCCGCGTACCCGTGCTGGTGGACGACAGCCTGACGGTGTGGGACTCGCTGGCAATCTGCGAATATCTGGTCGAAAAGCATCCGGAGAAGCGGCTTTGGCCGGCCGATACCCGGGCACGGGCCAACGCTCGCTCGATCAGCGCCGAAATGCATTCCGGATTCGTCCATCTGCGCGGCCAGATGGCGATGAACGTGCGCCGCCGGATGCCCGGGCGCGGCAGAACACCCGAGGTGCTGGCCGAGATTTCACGCATCCAGGCGATGTGGAACGACTGCCGCGCACGCTTCGGCGCCGACGGGCCGTTTCTGTACGGCGAGTTTTCCGTGGCCGACGCCATGTATGCCCCGGTAGTGTCGCGCTTTTTCACTTACGAAGTGGAACTTCAAGGGGACGCGCGTGAGTATGCCGAGTTCGTGTACGCGCTTGCGGCAATGCAGGAGTGGATCACCGGGGCGAATTCCGAGACCGAGGTCATCTCCGAATACGAACCATGAAGATCTACGCCGTCGGCGGTGCGGTCAGGGACCGTCTGCTAGGGCTCGCGGTGGCGGACCAGGATTACGTCGTGGTCGGCGCCACCCCCGAACAGATGGAGCGACTGGGCTACCGTCCTGTGGGCAGGGATTTCCCGGTTTTCCTGCATCCGCAGACCCACGAGGAGTACGCGCTGGCGCGAACCGAAAGGAAGACCGCGCGCGGCTACAGGGGTTTTGAAATCTATGCCGCGCCGGAGGTGACGCTGGAGCAGGACCTGGCGCGCCGGGACCTCACCGTCAACGCGATCGCGCGCGACCAGCAGGGCAACATTATTGATCCCTTTCGTGGTGTGGCCGACCTCAAGGCGGGGATATTGCGCCACGTCAGCCCGGCATTCGCCGAGGATCCGGTACGGGTGCTGCGCGTGGCACGTTTTGCCGCCCGCTTCGGTTTCACCGTCGCGCCCGAGACGCAGGCTCTGATACGGGAGATGGTCCGCAACGGCGAAGTGGATCACCTGGTCGCGGAACGCGCCTGGCAGGAAATATCCCGCGGACTGATGGAAGCCACGCCCTCGCGCATGTTCCTGACGCTGCGTGAGTGCGGGGCGCTGGCGCGGATCCTTCCCGAAATCGATGCGCTGTTCGGCGTGCCGCAGCCGCCGGAGCATCACCCGGAAGTGGACACCGGGGTGCACATCATGCTGGTGGCCGATTACGCTGCCTCCCGGAACTTCCCGCTGCCGGTGCGCTTTGCCGCGCTCACCCATGATCTGGGCAAGGGCGTGACTCCGAAGGCGCTGTGGCCGAAGCACCATGGCCACGAGCAAAAGAGCGTCGAACTTGTCGGGAAGTTATGCCAACGGCTGCGCGCGCCGAACGAATGCCGCGATCTGGCGGTGCTGGTGGCGCGTTACCACGGCGACGTGCATCGCGCCGAAGAGTTGCGACCGGGGACGATACTTAAGCTGCTTGCGGCAACCGATGTATTTCGTAAACCGGAGCGATTCGGGGAATTCGTAGACGCCTGCGAATGCGACTTTCGCGGCCGACCCGGTTATGAGCAGCGTCCGTATCCGCCCAAGGACATTCTGCAATTCGCCGCCGCTGCCGCCCGCGCGGTGGACGCGGGCGCAATCGCGCTTGAAACTGGAGACCCGAGCCGGATTCCCGCTGCAATCGAGGCCGCCCGCCTGAAAGCCGTTACCGAGGCCCTGGCGGGTACGCGTCAACGCTGACCCGGTACGAGCCGTTGTTGCGGGGTCATCAACCCCAACGGAGGCTCAAATGATTGTACTCAGGCTGGCAACAGCGCTCGCGGCTGCAGGCGCGCTTTTCATCCCACTTCATGCGGTGTACGCCGGGGAACACGGTTCCCGCATGGAGGCACACTTCAAGGCAGCAGACAAGGACAACGACGGCAGCCTGACTCGTGAAGAAGCTACCGCGATGCCACGGGTGGCAAAGAACTTCGACGCCATCGACGCCGACAAAAACGGCACCGTCACCCTGGATGAACTTCAGGCCACGATGAATAGAATGGCCAAGGATATGCACGAACGCGGCGCGCAGCGCTTCAAGGCAGCCGACAGCAATGGCGACGGCACGCTCGACAAGGACGAAGCCAAGGCCATGCCCCGGGTTGCGAAGAATTTCGATGCGATCGACGCCGACAAGAGCGGCGCCGTCACCTGGAAGGAAATTCACAATTACATGATGGCGCACCGTCAGGACCGCAAGAAAAGCTGAACACCACTGTTGCGGAATGAGAAACGGACAGGCTCGCCTGTCCGTTTCTTATCTCAGCATCCAGAAGATCAGGCTCGCCAGCAGCGACAGCAATACGGTGGACCCGATCGGAAAAGAGTATTGCCTGCCGTTGCGCTGGATATCGATGTCGCCGGGCAGGCGCCCGAATCCGATTTTTCGCAACCAGGGCGACAACGCACCCAGCAGCAACAGCGCAATGACCAGCGTCAGCAGCCATTTCAGCACTTCACTCTCCGTTCGTCCGGAAACACAAAAATCCCGACACGAAGGCATGGCGGGAGGCAAGACAAAACCAGGTTTCCCGAAGGAAAAACGCAAATAAGCGAGAAGAAATTCCCGTTTTCGGCATATCCGCCGGCACGTGGCGCAACGCTCGTGTCCGCACCAAATCCGGTTTTCTTCGTGTTATTCGTGCCTTCGTGGCAAGCAAACGAGTCATGCATTATACGGGCGCGATTCCTGCTTTCCCTTAAAATTCGGCACACTTCCAACACATCAGGAGCGCAAGTTGATCGACCTGTACACGTGGAGTACGCCGAACGGCCGCAAGGTCTCCATCATGCTCGAAGAACTGGGATTGCCCTACACCGTACATGCGATCGATATCGGCAAAGGTGATCAGTTCCAGCCGGAATTCGTGGCCGTCAGTCCGAACAGCAAGATCCCTGCGATCGTGGACCATGAGGGACCGGAGGGCGTACCTTATTCCCTGTTCGAATCTGGAGCGATCCTGCTCTATCTGGCAGATAAAACCGGCCGATTCCTGCCCACGCGGACGACCGGGCGTTTCGACGTCATGCAATGGCTGATGTTCCAGATGGGCGGAGTCGGCCCGATGTTCGGCCAGACCCACCACTTCCTGCGCGCAGCACCCGAACCGGTTCCTTACGCGATCGCGCGCTACAGCAAGGAAACGCGCAGGCTTTATGGTGTGCTGGACCAGCGCCTGGCCGGCCGCGACTGGCTGGCGGACGACTATTCCGTGGCCGACATTGCAACGTATCCGTGGGTTGCACGCCATGACTGGCACAAGGTCGAGCTGGCGGATTTTCCGAATGTCAAACGCTGGTTTGATGCGATCGGGGCGCGCCCGGCCGTGCAGCGCGGCATGAAGGTACCGGCGCCACGCTGACGCGACGCCACCGTGAATGCATGAAAGACGCGATTCCCACAAAGATAGGCAAGTATCCGGTGAGCCGCGAAATCGGGCACGGCGCGACCAGCCGGGTCTTTTTGGGTCGTGATCCATTTGCCAAGCGGGATGTTGCGATAAAGCTGGTGAGCAACGAGTCCGGCGCGGGGACGGATTTGCGACGGCGCTTTCGCAAGGTTTTCATGAACGAGGCTTCGCTGGTCGGCAAGCTGATCCATCCGCACATCATGGCCATCTACGATGCCGACGTCGCGGACGACTACAGCTACATCGTCATGGAGTACGTGGATGGCCCGACCCTGCAGCAATTCAGCACCGTAGCCAACCTTCTGCCGGTGGAGCGGGTGGTGGAAATTGCGTTCAAGTGCAGCCTGGCACTGGAATTCGCGCACCGGCGCGGGGTGATCCACCGCGATATCAAGCCGGCGAACATCCTGATCAGCGCGCAGGGCGACATCAAGATCAGTGATTTCGGCGTGGCACTGCAGGCGGAAGCCGAACACACCCATCTGCAGGGCGTCGGTTCACCGTCCTACATGTCTCCCGAGCAAGTGCAGGACAAGGAATTGTCGCACCAGACCGACATTTACTCGCTGGGCGTGGTGATGTACCAGTTGCTGACCGGCAAGCTGCCATTCATCGCCGCCACCAAGGCAAGCCTGCTCTACCAGATCATCAACATCGAGCCACTGCCGCCTTCCACGCATCGTACCGATATCTCGCCAGACCTCGACCGCGTGGTATTGCGCGCGCTCAACAAGGACGTAAAGAACCGTTACCAGACCTGGGGGGATTTCAGCCGCGACCTGACCCAGACCTACCGTCACCTGGAATTGCCGCCGGAGTCGATTTCCGACACCGAGAAGTTCAACGCCATCAGGACCCTGCCCTTCTTCCGGGATTTCCGAGACGTAGAGGTCTGGGAGACCGTGCGCATTGCTTCCTTCAAGCGCATCCAGCCCGGCAAGACCGTGATCCGCGAGGGCGATGTCGGCGAAAGTTTTTACATCATCGCCTCCGGCGAGGCGCTCGTAGCCAAGTCAGGGAACCAGCTCGACACGTTGCGCGCCGGCGACTGCTTCGGCGAAATCCTCTACTTCGAAGATACCCGCGCGCGGCGGATTACCACCATTTCCTCCGCCACGCCTCTGGCGCTCATCGAGATCAAGGCCGCAGCATTGCAGAAAGCCACCGACGCCTGTCAGAAGCAGTTCAACCAAGCCTTCCTGCGCATCCTCATCGACCGGCTGACCTGGGCCAACAGCCGCCTCTCGGCCAGGGGTTAAGATCTCAGGCTTGCGCCACAGAGATCACAGAGAACACGGAGAAAAACAAGACCGGGATCTCACCACGAAGGCACGAAGTCACGAAGAAAAATCAAGGGAACTCACTTCGAGTTCCAAAAAACGTTTCTTTGATCTCTGTGGTTCAAGAATTGGAGGTCCTCAAGGCCGGTTCGAGGGTGCCGGAAATCGCAGCGATCGGAACGCTACAATGGCGCCTCTTTTTTCAGGACCGCTCTGATGCAGGCATTCGTCACTTCGACGACACTGGTTGCGATCGCCGAGATGGGCGATAAGACCCAACTTCTGTCCTTCGTGCTCGCCGCGCGCCTGCGCAAGCCCTGGCCGATCATCGCCGGAATCCTGGTCGCAACGCTGGCAAATCACGCGCTTGCTGGCTGGGCCGGAAGCCTGCTCGCCGGCCTGGTACCGGAGGCGCCGCTCATCTGGATCGTGGGTTTGTCCTTCATCGCCTTCGGGCTTTGGGCTTTGCATCCGGATGCGCTCGACGGCTCACCCGCTGTCCTCAAGTCCGGAGTATTCGTTACCGCTTTTGTGGCCTTCTTCCTAGCCGAGATCGGTGACAAGACGCAACTCGCCACGGTGGCACTGGCGGCGCGCTTCGATGCGCTGGCACAGGTCATCGCCGGCACTACGCTGGGCATGATGATCGCCAATGTTCCGGCGGTGTGGATCGGCGACCGCCTGGCACAACGGATCCCCATGAAAGCCGTGCGCATGCTTGCCGCCGCGCTTTTCATTGTGGTGGGCGTGTTCACACTGTGGAGCACCTCCGTTTCACCATGGCGCTGACGAAGAATCCCGTGGAGAACCGGCGCTGCCTCGACTGTGGCAGGGAGTTTCATTGCGGGATCGCAACCGGCACGCCGTGCTGGTGCGCTACCGAGTTTCCGGCGCTGATGCCGCTGACCGATGCCGCGGCCGGCTGCTACTGCCGGGAATGCCTGGGAAAGCGGATCAGCGAGCGGCAAGCAGCCGGGCGCAAGCCCCTTACTTGATCAGCAGCACCGGAATGTCGGCGAGATGGACAACTTTGGTGGCCACCGAGCCGAGCAGCGCGCCGGCGAAACTGCCGCGCCCGCGCGTGCCGATCACGATCTGCCGGCACTGCTTGTCTTTGGCGTAGGCCGTGATGGTGCCGGCCAGGTCGCCTACGCCGATGTGGTGCTGATAGGACACGCCGGCCTGATCCAGCAACGCGCGGGCATCCTTCAGCGCCGCCACGCCTTCATCGCGGTAGAAGTCGTTCAGTTGCTGCTGGCTGATGAACATCTTTACCGCACCCGAGGCGACCGGAAGCTGCACGTTGAGCAGATGGACCTCGATTGGATCGCTGTATTGCTCCTTCATCGCGATGACGTGTTGCACCGCGCGCAACGAATTTTCAGAACCGTCCACCGGCAGCAGAATTTTCATCATTACTCCTTCATTCAGGATTGTGGCGCGGCGCCGCGCTCGCGCGTTCGGCGAGGTCCACCACGCTTTCAGGTCTGGCGCGAGCGGGCTCCGCCCGCAGCGACAGCAGCTTGCCGACCGCCACCACCAAAGCCGCACCCGCTGCCGGCGCCACCCAGTTCAGCCACGCGGGCTGTGCCATCATCCAGTCCTTCATCACAGGGTCATGCACCGCCATCGACAGTCCCACCCATCCCAGCAATGCGCCGCCCAATACGATGACCGACGGGAAGCGATCCATCAGACGCAGGATCAACTGGCTCGCCCATACCATTAGCGGGATGCTCAACGCCAGGCCAAAGATCAGCAGAAACAGGCTGTCGTGCGCGGCGGCCGCCACCGCGATTACATTGTCCAAGCTCATCACCAGGTCGGCGATGATGATGGTGCGAATCGCGCCGAGCAGGTTTCCGGCCGCCTTGATTTCGTGCCCTTCGCTTTGGTGCTGAGGCTGGATCAGCTTGACGCCGATCCAGAGCAACAGTGCTGCGCCGATGATCTTGAGATAGGAGATGGCCAGCAGGCTCACCGCAAAAAAAGTAAGCGTCACCCGCAGCATGATGGCGCCGGCCACGCCCCAGAAAACACCCAGCCTGCGCTGGCGCGGCGGAAGATTGCGGCAGGCCAGCGCGATCACCACTGCGTTGTCACCGCTCAGCAGAATGTCGATGAGGATGATCTGCAGAACGGCGACCCAGAATTGCGGACTGCTCAGATCCATGACGGGTTCGAGTGGATTTGCTGCGGGAAAATCAGGTGTTCAGCGCAAAACCGACTTTAGCAGCTTGCCCATTTCCGCCGGGTTGCGGGTCACTCGGATGCCGCATTCTTCCATGACGGCGAGTTTCTCCGCCGCTGTGCCCTTGCCGCCTGAAACGATCGCACCGGCATGGCCCATGCGTTTGCCGGGTGGGGCGGTGACGCCGGCTATAAAGCCGACCACCGGTTTCTTCATGTTGTCCCTGGCCCACAGCGCTGCGGTTTCCTCGTCGGTGCCGCCGATCTCGCCGATCATCACCACCGCTTCGGTTCCCGGATCGTCGTTGAAGAGTTTGAGCACATCGAGATGCTTGAGTCCGTTGACGGGATCGCCGCCGATGCCCACTGCGGAAGACTGGCCCAGTCCCAGTTCGGTCAGCTGCCCCACCGCCTCGTAGGTGAGCGTGCCGGAACGCGACATCACGCCGACCGGGCCCTTGCGATGAATATGCCCGGGCATAATGCCGATCTTGATTTCCTCCGGCGTGATCACTCCGGGGCAGTTCGGGCCGACCAGCACGGTTCTGCGTTTCTGCTTGCGCATGCGATCGCGTACTTCGATCATGTCGCGCACCGGAATGCCCTCGGTGATGCAGATTACAAGATCGAGGTCGGCCTCGACCGCTTCCCAGATCGCCGCCGCCGCGCCCGGAGGCGGCACGTAAATAACCGAGGCATTGGCGCCGGTCTGCCGTTTCGCCTCGCGTACCGAAGCGAAGATAGGAATGCCTTCGAAATCCTGTCCGGCCTTGTTCGGGTGGACCCCGGCTACAAAGCAGTGCTTTCCGTTGGCGTAATCGCGGCAGCCACGGGTATGAAACTGCCCGGTCTTGCCGGTGATGCCCTGGGTGAGGACTTTGGTGTTTTTGTTTATCAGGATCGCCACGATCAGTTCTTCCCCCTGGCCGCCGAGACCACCTTCTGTGCGGCCTCGGCCATGTTGTCGGCGGATATGATCGGCAATCCGGAATCCGCGAGGATCTTCCTGCCCAGTTCCTCGTTGGTGCCCTTCATGCGTACCACCAGCGGCACGCCGAGCTTCACCTGCCGGGCCGCCTCGACCACGCCGGTGGCGATCACGTCGCATTTCATGATGCCGCCGAAAATGTTGACCAGGATCGCGCTGAGGTTGGGATTGCGCAGCATCAGCTTGAACGCTTCGGTCACCTTCTCGGTGGTAGCGCCGCCGCCGACGTCGAGGAAGTTGGCCGGCTCGCCGCCGAACAACTTGATGGTGTCCATGGTGGCCATCGCCAGGCCTGCGCCGTTAACCAGGCAGCCGATGTTGCCCTCGAGCGATATATAGGAAAGCCCGTGCTTCGATGCCTCGACCTCGGCGGGATCTTCCTCGTCGAGGTCGCGCATGGCCACGATGTCCTCGTGGCGATACAGCGCGTTGTCATCGAAATTCATCTTGGCGTCGAGCGCGACCACGTCGCCGCTACCGGTCAGGATCAACGGGTTGATCTCGGCGAGCGAGGCATCGGTTTCCCAGAACGCCCGGTACAGGTTCCTCAGCACCGCGCGTGCCTTGGCGACGCTGGCAGCGGGAATGCCGATTCTACGGGCAAGATCGTCAGCCTCGGAATCGCGTAGGCCCTGTTCGGGATCCACGAACACCTTGTGGATCTTCCCGGGCGTGTGGGTGGCGACTTCCTCGATATCCATGCCGCCCTCCGAGGACGCCATGACGCACACGGTCTGCGTGCCGCGGTCCACCACCATACCGATGTAAAGCTCCCTATTGATGTCGGCGCCTTCCTCGATCAGCAACCGGCGCACCTTTTGGCCCTGCGGTCCGGTCTGATGGGTTATGAGCTGCATGCCGAGGATCTTTCCGGCCCAGTCCCGCACTTCGTCGATGGATTTCGCCACTTTGACGCCGCCACCCTTGCCGCGGCCACCTGCGTGAATCTGCGCCTTTACCACCCAGACCTTGCCGCCGAGTCTGGTTCGCCGCATTCACCGCCTCCTCCACGCTGAAGCAGGGCGTGCCGCGGGGAGTGGGAACACCGTACTTCCTGAGGATTTCTTTCGCCTGGTATTCGTGGATTTTCATCGCCGGCCTTTGCCTGAACAGAACCCGCGGCGGGCTGGCACGCCGATTCCCGCGTGCATGCAGCGCACGCCGGAACGAATCAGGGGATCGCCAGCTGGGAGGTCGCAGAACAAGCCGACCCGCGGGAAAGCGCGGGAAGTATACCGCAAAGGCCGCCGCCGCCGCTGTGACGCGGCTACGCTCAGAAACGGGTCGCGAGTCCCGCCACCAGCGACCAGTCGGCGGTCAACTGCACGCCATTCACGTACTGGTAAAGCGGCACCTGAACGAACCCATAGAGCTGCGTATCGCGTCCAAGGTTGTAGCTGAGTCCCGGACCGATGAAGGCGAAGTAGCCGCCGCTATCCTCCGGTTCCGCCTGCGCGCCGCTATCGCGGTCGCGATAGAGCAGATTCAACTGCAATAGCGCAGCCAATCTGTCGTTCAGCGGGTGGCGATAGCCCAGGTCCACGCCGACGCGATCTCCCGGGCGATAGTCCTCGCGCTCGGCGAGCGCCGCCTGCCACAACACCTGCGCGAACCAGGCCCCGCGCCCGGCCCCGGGCGCAAGGTAGTAGGCACCGAGCAACACGTCGGTGGTCCCGGTGCCGGGTTGCAGCGAGCGTTCAGCGAGGTCGCCATCATCGTTCTCGACCTCGTAATCGCCTGTCGGCAGCTTCACCCCGAACAGCAGTCCCACGCCGGTCTCGCCCGATTCGCCGAAATGGTAGCGTCCAAGTACCCGGGCATCGCCAGCCTCGGTGAAGTTCCAGTTCTCGGGCGTCTGGCCGCCACCGTGGTTATGGATGTGTTCGTGGCTGCGATCGACCACCGGCAGGCTGACGGAGACGCCGAGTTGCTGGCTGAAAGCGTAGTCGAGCGTGGCGATCCAGTTGCGGTTGATGGTGCGGACCTCGTCATGGTGGTGGGGAATTTCGCCGACGCCGATACGCGAATCTTCCGCCATCGGCTGGTCCTGGTCGATGAACTCGTAACGCAGATCGAAGCGCGCGCCTGGCTCGGTCCAGGCGCCCTGCGCGTCCCAGTTGGTGTTGATCGAACAGACCGCCGAGCCGCATCCGGCCCACGCAGGCAGCGGCAACAGGCCAGCCAGGACTGCAATTGAAAAGAACTGGACTCTTCCCAACATCGCCATAACCCCCATTGGAAAGCCGCAATGCTAGACGGGCGGCCGAGCAGGGAAAATGCGACACGTTGCCGCGCGACAATTTGCCGCAGCCCGCCACACGGCCGGCAAAAGAATAGAATCTGCGCTTTCTCCCCGATCCGTTTACCACCATGAACGCTCCCGTCAACGCGAATTCCAACCTTCAGCGTCTGTTTTTCCTGCGCAGCATTGCCATCGGCGGTCAGGTGTTGGTAATTGCTGCAGCTGTCGGTTTGTTCGACACGTTGCTACCGCTGGCGCCGATGGGCACGATCATCGTGCTTCAGGCAGCCGTCAACGTCCGCACCTGGTTGCGTCTGCGCAAGAGTGCGCCGGTGAGCGAAGCGGAACTGTTCCTGGAGTTGCTCGCCGATGTTGCGGCGCTGACCGCCCTGCTCTATCTGAGTGGCGGTTCTACCAACCCCTTCGTGTCCCTGTACCTGCTTCCGCTCACCATTGCCGCGACCGCCCTGACGGCGCGTTACTCCTGGGCCATGGCCGGACTCACCATTGCCTGCTATTCGGCGCTGATGTTCTTCTACCTTCCATTGGGGCACGGCCACGAGATGCATTCGAGCGCCTTCAACCTGCACGTGCTGGGAATGTGGGCGAACTTCCTGGTGAGCGCGGTGCTGATCGCGAGCTTCGTCGCCACCATGTCGGCATCCATCCGCGCGCGCGACCGCGAACTCGCCGTAGCGCGGGAGCGGGCGCTGCGCGACGAGCAGGTGCTGGCGCTGGGCACGTTTGCCGCAGGCGCCGCGCACGAACTGGGCACGCCGCTCTCGACCATCGCCGTTCTCACCAGGGAACTGGAGCGCCAGCACGCCGCCGAACCAGGCTTGCGCGAGGACCTGCAACTGTTGCGAACGCAAGTGGACAGCTGCAAGCGCATCATCACCAGCCTGACCACCGCGGCAGGGCTGGCGCGTGCCGGGCAGGCAAGGCGGCAGAGCGTCGAGGAGTTCCTGGCCGACGTGGCGGAGAAGTGGGCCCTGATCCGCCCGCAGGTGCGGCTGGACTTGCGTTGCGGCGGCGCCGGCGCCGCGCCGCAGATCGTCGGCGAGGAGACCGTGCGTCAGACCCTGATCAACATTCTCAACAACGCCGCGGAAGCCTCGCCGCAGGCGGTGGAAATCGAGGGCACCTGGAACGGGGCCGAGCTCGCCATCGAGGTGCGCGATCGCGGTCCCGGCATTACCGATGACATCGCCGAAAAAGCGGGGCGCGCATTCGTTAGCACCAAAGCTGAAGGACGTGGGCTCGGGCTGTTCCTGGCCAATGCCACCATCGAGCGTCTGGGTGGCAGCGTGGCGCTGTTCAACCGCGCCGGCGGTGGCGGCTGCACGCGCGTGACGATTCCGCTGGCGCGGCTGGCCGCCGAAGCATGAACAACGGTCCGGCATCCGGCAACCGCCTGCTGGTGGCGGACGACGACGCGGTGTTCGCAGCAGTTCTGGCGCGCGCGCTCACCCGGCACGGGTTCAAGGTCGAGTCTGCTGCTGGTGTTGCCGAGGCGGTCGGGAAGGCGCAACGGTTCGATCCCCAATTTGCAGTGGTCGATTTGAAGATGCCGGACGGCTCAGGGCTTGCGCTGGTGGAACAACTCAGGCGTCTCAGTCCGGCGATGCGCATCGTTGTCCTGACAGGCTTTGCCAGCGTCGCCACCGCGGTCGAGGCGATCAAGCTGGGCGCGATCCATTACCTGCCCAAACCGGCGGACGCCGACGACATCGTGGCGGCTTTCGATCGCGACGCGGGTGATGCCGCCGTCGCGGTCAAGCATAGGCCGCTGTCGGTCGAGCGCCTGGAGTGGGAGCACATCCACAAGGTGCTCGCTGAAAACGACGGCAACGTTTCCGCCACGGCGCGTGCGCTCGGCATGCACCGGCGCACACTGCAGAGAAAGCTGGGAAAGAAACCGGGTAGGGGCTAACGCGGCGCGTTGCGGGCCGCTTCGGCGGCATCGTGGGCGCGTTTAAGATTCTGGTATTCCTGCTGATGTTTGGCGCGCGCTTGGTCAAACTCGGCCTGCACCGCGCGTGAAGCCTGGGTCGCCTGTTCGGCGCGCATCTTGGCCTCCTCGTAGGCGCGCTGTGCGTCCTGCATGCGTTTTTGCGCGTCTTCCATGCGTTTCTGCGCAGCCTCCAGGTCCTTGTAAGCTGCCTGTTCCTTCTTTTCGGCGGCGCGCGCCTTGCGCTCGGCGGTGGTCATCACTTCGCGCGCATGCTGCGCACGCTGCTGCGCCTGCTCCACTGTCAATATGGGTGTTTCGGCCGTCTGCGCGAAAACCGCGACGACAGCAAATACCATCACTGCAAGCGCCAAGATTCTTTTCATTTCACTCCCGCAAGCGAGGTGGCTGCGCTTCGATCGGTACGGTAAGTCACTGGTGCCGGCAGCAGGAATCGAACCCGCGACCTTTTGATTACAAATCAACTGCTCTACCAACTGAGCTATGCCGGCTTGCGCCGCATTATAGGCCCGTCATTGAGGCCACGAAACCGCGCCCGCCGGCCTACTTGATCACCTGCAGGCGGGTCCGGCGGCCCGTCGGCGGCCTGGGCCGGTGGTCATCCGGAGGACCCGCGGTGGTCTTCGGCGCCGCGACCACCGGGGCAGGCAGCGACGGCGAAGTCTGGAACGCCAGGCCATGACCTGTTTCCTTGGCGAAGATTCCCGCCACCGCGGAGATCGGCACGGAGATCTCGCGAGAGGAGCCGCCGAAACGCGCCGAGAATTGGATCAGGTCGTTGCCGATCTTGAGATTGCGGGTCGCGTCGGCGCTGACGTTGAGCACGATTTCCCCGTTCTTGACGTACTCCGTCGGGACCCTGGTGCTCTCGTCAACCTTGACCGCGATGTACGGAGTGAGGCCATTGTCGCCACACCACTCGTAGATCGCACGGATCAAGTAGGGGGTGGTTGCGGTTTCCTTCACTTGCGCATCACCTTTTCGGAAGCCGTGAGCGCCTCGATGAAGGCGGGGCGGCTGAACAGCCGCTCGGCGTACTTCATCAGGGGCGCGGCCTGCTTGGGCAACTGGATGCCATAGAAATCCAGCCGCCACAGCAGCGGCGCGATCGCGACGTCGAGCATCGAAAATTCCTCGCCCAGCATGTACTTCTGTTTGACGAACACCGGCGCGATCTGCGTCAGGTTGTCGCGGATGATCTGGCGCGCCTTCTCGGCCTGTTTCTGGGTGCCGCCCTCGATCGCATCGATGTTGGAGAACAGTTCGTTCTCGAAGCGGAACAGGAACAGCCTGGCCCGCGCGCGCATCACCGGATCGGCCGGCATCAGTTGCGGATGAGGGAAGCGGTCATCGATATACTCGTTGATGATATTCGACTCGTACAGGATCAGGTCGCGCTCCACCAGCACCGGGGTGCGGTTGTACGGATTCATCACCGCCAGGTCCTCCGGCTTGTTGTAGAGGTCCACGTCGATGATCTGAAAGTCCATCCCCTTTTCGTAGAGGACGATGCGGCAGCGTTGGCTGAATGGGCAGGTGGTGCCCGAATAAAGGGTCATCATGGGCCGTTTCCCGGAGTTTTTTTGGTCAGTGCAGGTCTTTCCAGTACTCCGTCTTGAGCAGCCAGCTCAGCACAAGCAGGAGCGACAGGAAGAACAGGACGGCAATGCCGATCTGGACGCGCCGGGCCTTGGCCGGTTCGCCCATGTACGAAAGGTAATTCACCAGATCGCGCGTGAGCTTGTCGTACTCCAGCGGCGAAAGGGCTCCGGGCGATTCCAGCACCAGTTTCTTGTGCTCGACTTTGTGCCCGCCGTGTTCCTCGATCTCGGATTTCAGGACCTGGGTGCCCTGCAGTTCCCAGAGCACGTGCGGCATAGCGGCGTTAGGGAACGCCACGTTGTTCCAGCCGGTCCCGCTCGCCTGGTCCCGATAGAAACTGCGCATGTAGGTGTAGAGCCAGTCCACACCACGCGAGCGGGCGATCACGGAAAGATCAGGCGGCGCGACGCCAAACCATTCCTGCTGGTCTTTTTTGGCGGCGGCTATGATCATCGAATCGCCGACCTTCCCGCCGGTGAACAGCAGGTTGTCCTTGATCTGCTGCTCGGTCAGTCCGAGATCCATCAGGCGGTTGTAGCGCATCGCAACCGCGGCATGACAGTTCAGGCAGTAGTTGACGAACACCTTTGCGCCGCGCTGGATGGACAGCGCGTCGCCGGAATCGATGTTCGCGCGATCGAGCCGGATGTCGCCGCCGGCGGCATGGGCCGCGGCCGGCACGAACAGCAATGCGAGAATGAATCTTCTCAGCATGTCACCCTCTCAGGCTCCGGCCTGGTCCTGTCTATCCTCGTATACCAGGGCATCAAAAGGAAGAACAGGAAATAGATGATCGTGAAGATGCGCGCCACCACTGTCGCCCGTTCCGCGCCGCCCAGCCATGCGCCGAACTGGCCCCAGACGTTGGTCGGCACGGTGCCGAGATAACCCAGCACCACGAACGAGATCACGAACAGCGCTAGCGCGGCCTTGTAGACCGCCCCCCGGTAGCGAATCGACTTGACGGCGCCGCGATCCAGCCACGGCAGGAAGAAAAAGATCAATACCGAAAGCCCCATCGCCAGAACGCCTGGAAACTGCGATCCGAGCAACGGCGGCACAGCGCGCAGGATCGAATAGAACGGCGTGAAATACCACACCGGGGCGATGTGCGCAGGGGTCTTGAGCGGATCGGCGGGCACGAAATTGTTGTGCTCGAGAAAGTAGCCGCCCATCTCCGGCGCAAAAAACACGATGACGCTGAATACCATCAGGAACACCACGACACCGACGATGTCCTTCACCACGTAATAGGGGAAGAAGGGGATGCCGTCGAGCGGAATGCCGGTCTTCGGATCCTTCTTTTTCTTGATTTCGATGCCGTCCGGATTGTTGGAGCCGACTTCGTGCAGCGCCAGCAGGTGCGCAAAGACCAGGCCCAGCAGCACCAGTGGGATCGCGATCACGTGAAAGGCGAAGAAGCGGTTCAGCGTCGCATCGGAAACTACGTAGTCGCCACGTATCCACACGGCCAGGTCCGGACCGACGAAGGGGATGGCCGCAAACAGATTGACGATCACCTGCGCGCCCCAGTAGGACATCTGGCCCCACGGCAACAGGTATCCGAAGAAGGCCTCCGCCATCAGGCACAGGTAGATCAGCACGCCCAGCAGCCACAGCAACTCGCGCGGCTTGCGGTAGGAACCGTAGATCAGGCCGCGAAACATGTGCAGGTACACCACCACGAAGAACAACGACGCGCCGGTGGAATGCATGTAGCGTATCGCCCATCCCCAGTCGACGTCGCGCATGATGTACTCGACCGAAGCGAAGGCCTGCGCAGCATCGGGCTTGTAGTGCATGGTGAGGAAAATGCCGGTGACGATCTGCATCACCAACACCAGCATCGCCAGCGAACCGAAGTAGTACCAGAAGTTGAAGTTCTTCGGCGCGTAATATTCGGAAAGGTGTGCCCTCCAGGTTGCCGTCAGCGGAAAGCGCGCGTCGACCCAGTTGAGCAAAGCCTTCATCGTGCCCATCGCGTCATGCTCCTTTGCTGTCCTCACCGATAAGCAGACGCGTGTCGCTCAGGTACGTATACGGGGGAACCCTGAGGTTCGCGGGGGCCGGCACACCCTTGTAGACGCGACCGGCGAGATCGAACTTGGAACCGTGGCAGGGGCAGAAGAATCCGCCCGGCCATTCGTCGCCCAGTCCGCTTTCAGTTCCGGGCGCAAGTTTCTGCGACGGCGAACAGCCGAGGTGCGTGCAGATGCCTACCAGCACCAGGTATTCGGGCTTGATCGAGCGGACTTCGTTCTTTGCATAATCCGGCTGCATCGGCATGGAAGAACCGGGATCAACCACCGCCCCGTCAAGCTTTGGCAGGCTGTCGATCATTTCCCTGGTGCGATGGACGATCCACACCGGCTGACCGCGCCACTCCACCGTTACCATCATCCCCGGCTCGACCCTGGACAGATCCACTTCCACGGGTGCGCCGGCAGCCCTTGCGCGCGCGCTGGGGTTCATGCTCGCCACGAAGGGCACTGCGACCGCGACACCGGCCACGCCGCCTGCAACGCTGGTAGCGGCCAGAAGAAAGCGCCGCTTGCGGCGATCGACGTTACTGTCAGCCATATTTCGGTCCGCCAAGTTTCAAAAGCGTTGCATTTTACAGTAGGTGCATGGGCAAATTACACCCCGTGTTCCTTAAGTCTATGTAAATACTATGGAAATCGGCTTCCGGCGAATTTCGGCAGGATTTGCGGCCATGCCTCTCGAAAATATGCGCGGGCGCGCTTGCTGGCATCCAGTCCCGGGCCCGGCTGGTACCATCGGCGCCTCGTAGTCCCGGGCAGAGGATGACCCGCGAACGGGTTACAAACGACTTTGAGGACGAAGATGAAGGTCAGGGTAAAGTGGATCGAGAACGTCGCTTTCCTGGGTGAGACCGAGAGCGGCCACGCGCTGGTGATGGACGGCGCGCCGGAGGGCGGGGGCCGCAATCTGGGGCCGCGGCCGATGGAAACGGTGCTGGCGGGCACCGGCGGGTGTACCGCTTACGATGTGGTGACGATCCTGAGGAAGGCACGCCAGGACATCAGCGATTGCGTGCTCGAGGTCGACGCCGAGCGGGCACCGGCAGATCCGAAGGTGTTCACGCGCATCCACTTTCACTTCGTTATCACGGGACGTAACGTCCGGCGCGAACACGTCGAGCGCGCCATCCATCTTTCCGCGGAGAAATATTGCTCGGCCTCGATCATGCTGGGGAAGACCGCCGCGATCACCCACGATTTCGAGATCGTCGAAACCTGACTGCGGGGATCAAAGCCGGTAGGTCGACACTGTCATCAGACGCGAGGAGATACGCATCGCCTGCTTGACCGGCTCCGGCAGTTCCGCGGCGCCGTGCGCCAGCGCAGTACTGGCATGGCGCGCCTCGTCTTCCTTCATCTGCGCGACGATGGCACGGCTTTTTTCGTCCTGGACCGGCAGCTGCTCGAGATGCCCGTCGAGATGGCCTTCGACCTGGCGCTCAGTCTCGGCCAGGAACCCCATGTTCCACTTGTCGCCGAGCAAACCCGAAATCGCCCCAATGGCGAATGAACCGGCGTAGAAAAACGGGTTGAGGACGCTGACCCGCCCACCCAGTTCCTCGATGCGCTGCGCGGTCCACGCCAGGTGTTCTGTCTCTTCCGCGGCGGCGTGTTCGAGAGTTGTTCTGGCGGCAACGTCGCGCGCGGTCAGTGCCTGTCCCTGATACAGCGCCTGCGCGCACACTTCGCCGCTGTGGTTCACACGCATCAGCGCCGCAGCGTGGCGTTTCTCCGCCGCGCTCAGCTCGGGGTTAGGCAGATTCCCGCCGGGCACCGGCCGCAGCGAAACGGCGGGCCCGCACAAGGTGCGCAGCGCGCGGTCGAATCCAATGATCAGTCGGTCGATATCCGGAAGCACGGGCCGCTCACTTCTTGCGCATGAAAAACAGGAACAGGCCGCCGGTCTCGGTCGAGGACAGCAACTGGTTTCCGGTCTGTTTCGAGAATGCCTGGAAATCGCGCACCGAGCCCGGGTCGGTGGCGAGAACCTTGAGCACCTGGCCGGAACTCATGTCGTTGAGCGATTTCTTGGTGCGCAGGATCGGCAGCGGGCAGTTGAGTCCGCGCGCGTCGAGTTCGCGATCGAAGTGAATTTCAGCTTCCATCTCGGGTCCCTGCATCGTCGTTTCTGCCGTTCAACCCGGCGCGGCAACCGGCATGCCCTTGCCCACCCATGCATTCATTCCGCCTGCCAGGTTATAGACTTCCTGCCAGCCTTTGCCGCACAGAAACCCGCTTGCCTGCGCGGAACGCGCTCCCGACTGGCAGTAGAACACCACCGCGCGCGCGCGATCGATCTCCTCGAACCGCGCAGACAGGAGGTGCAACGGGATGTGCTGCGCACCAGGAATGACGCCGCGGCTAACTTCCTGGTCGGTGCGCACGTCCACCAGCACGACATCGCCGTGCTGTTTCATGTCGTGCAAACGCAGTGGGTCGATGGCGGCAAAGTTGCTCATACGCGAAAACGGCGGGAACGTCCGGAATGATACCGCTTTGCCGCAATCCTCAGAAGATACTGATGTTGCGGTCGAGCAGCAGTTGCGACAGGCGTGTATTCGCCGCTTCCAGCCTTCCCACCAGAAGTTCGAGGAAAGCCGCATTGAAGGCGTGCTTGCAACTCTCGGTCGCCTGCGCGAGCGAATCGGCGCCGACTTCGATGATGGTGATGTCGTTGACCGATATGACGCTGGCTGTGCGCTGATACAGGCGCTTGCCGAGGTAGGCCATTTCCCCGAAACACTCGCCGGTGCGCAGGATGTTCAGCAGTTTGCCCTGCTTGGTGACCTTGACCTCGCCCGCGGCGATGACGTAGAACGCGGTGCCGACATCGCCTTCCTTGATCACAGAACTGTTGGGAGAATGACGCGCCCAGTTGGAGATGCGCAACACCTGCCAAAGATCGACGTCGTTGAATGTCCTGAAGAACTCAAGCCGGCGCAGCGTATTGAACTTTTCCGCTTCCGGGACGACTTCCTCCGGCTTCTGCAGGTTGTTGAAGGTGTCGGCGAGCGCCTGGGAAAACTCCTCCCAGGTCTGAAATCGCTTGGCGAGTTCCTTTTCCAGCGCGCGCCGCACGATGGCGTCTACGGCGGGCGGGATCTCCGGACGCAGCATGCTGGGCGGAGGCACATCGACGTGAATGATCTGATAGACCATGCTGTAGTTGTTGGTGCCCTTGAACGGCAGGGCCCCGGTGAGCATCTGGTACATCACCACGCCCAGCGAAAAAATATCGGTCTGGTGGTTGAGAGCAAGTTCCTGAAGTTGCTCAGGCGACATATAGGCGGGAGAACCGATTCCTGACACCTGAGTGGTCTCCGCTGCAATCGTGAGCGCGGCTCCGAAGTCGGATATCTTGATGTCGGTTTCGCCTGTGAGCAGGATGTTCGCCGGCTTGATGTCACGGTGAATGATGCCGTGGCGATGCGCGTAATCGAGCGCCTTGCAGCATTTGAAAATGATCTCGATCACCTGGCTGACCGACAGCAGGGTTTCGGGCTGCGTGAAGGGCTCGAGGGTGCCGCCCTCGACAAATTCCATCACCAGGTAACTGCCCTGCTCGTCCGCGACCGCGTCAAAGATGGAAACGATGTGGGGATGCGAGAGCTTCCCGGCGAGCGATGCCTCGGTCAGAAACAGCTTGTGAAAGCGCTTGCCGTAGTCCTTGTCGCCGAGGGCTTCCGCGCGCACCAGCTTGATGGCAACCTGGCGGTTGGCAAATGCGTCGTTGGCCAGATAAACGGCACTGGTCGCGCCCCTGCCGAGCTCTCTGATGATCTCGTATTTGCCGATCTTTTCCATGATCGCTGTGCCGGCACCCCTCGCAGCCGAGCGGACGTACGTCGATATGATAGGAAATTCAAGGCTATAAGGCGAGATTATTGAGTAAATTCAAGGCAACTGCCCGAACCGCGGACAACAACCAGGCATAGCAGGGGTTCCGGCCCGGCAAGGGATTCGCAAAAAAACCGTGTGTCAGGGGCGACGACGCCCTTCCGTGTCAATCGCCACCAGTTCCTTGAGGCGCGCCTCGACACTGGACTTCTGATAGAAGTCGCCGTCGCCGGCACGTTGCGCGAGCTGCAGTTGTTCGATTGCGGCGGGAAGGTTTCCGTGCAGTACGTAGGCCTCGGCCTGCGCGCGGTGCTGCAGCAGGCGCTTCCCCAGTGCGGTGTAGCCGCGAGATTGCAGCTCGTACAAGCGCGCGTCGGGGGACCGGGTCTCGAGCCTGACGGACAGGAAATCGACCGCTTCCGCAGCGCGCTTGGCATCGAGCAAGGCGTTGGCGTACCCATAAATCAGCGCGCGCCGGCTGGGATGGGCACGCAGGCCGTCGCGATAGGCCGCCAGTCCCTTCTCGGTCTCGCCGCCGCCGATCAGGGTTTGCGCAGTCAGGGCATCGATCATGGGAGATTTCGCATTGAGGGCCTGCAACAGGGCGACCTCCTTTCTGGCGCGCGCAAAATCGCCCGCGCGCAATAGCGCCACTACCAATCCGTAGCGGGCCGCCGCCTCGTTGGTGAACTTCCGGCCGGACAGCATGTCGTCGAAGGTCGTGACCGCTACGCGCGGATTGCCCTCGAGCGCCGCCAGCCGCGCGCGCACCAGATGGAACTCCAGGCTGTCGGGCACCTGCCTGAACGGGACGCCCTCGATGCGGCTCTGCACGTCCGCGATGCGCTCGAAAGTAAGTGGATGTGTGCGCAGATAGGCCGGCGCGCCGGTTTCATATACTCGCGAAGCCTTCTGCAGGCGCTCGAAGAACACCGGCATCGCATGCACGTCGAAGCCCGACTTGTCCATGACCTGTAAACCGATGCGGTCGGCCTCGCGTTCATGCTCGCGGGTGAAGTTGAGCGACGATTGGATCGCACCGGCTTGCGCCGCCGTGATCGCCGCCGCGGAGACGTCCGGATTCGAGCGCGCCGCGAGAATCGCGACCGCCAGCGCCGCCATCGACGCAAGTCCGGCGCGCTGCTGTGCCGCGACCATCCGGGCAAGGTGTCGCTGGGTGACGTGCGCAATTTCATGGGAGAGCACACTGGCGAGTTCGGATTCGCTCTGCGCGCTGAGCAACAAGCCCGAGTGCACGCCGATAAATCCACCTGGCAGGGCGAACGCGTTGACGGAGTTGTCGGCGATTCCGAAAAATTCGAACGGACCCCCCGGATCCGGACTGTTGCTAATCAGCCGATAGCCAATGGCGTTCAGATAGTCGTTAATGTCGGGATCTTCGACATACGCGGCATTGGCGCGGATCTGGGTCATGATGCGCTCGCCGAGTTTGCGCTCTTGAACCGGGGAGAGCGCGCCCTGGGACACATCGCCCAGGTCGGGCAATTCGTCGGCGAGAGCAAGTGCGGAGCCAAGCAGGACCAGAGCGATCACTTTGCGAAATTTCATGATGCTATGATAGCGCCACCTACCATCTAGTTCACCGGTCGCGTGACGGCCGTAAACTAAGCAGACGGATTCCGGTTTGGGCGAACTCACACATTTCGATTCCCGCGGTCAGGCGCACATGGTCGATGTGGCCGAAAAGCAGGAAACCCACAGAGTGGCTATCGCTGCCGGCAGGATTTTCATGCGTGCTGACACACTGCAGAAGATCGTCGAAGGCAGCGCGGCCAAGGGCGATGTGCTTGGCGTGGCACGGATCGCGGCAATCCAGGGGTCGAAGCACACTTCGTCGCTGATCCCGTTGTGCCACCCGATCGCGCTCACCAGGATGAGCGTGGACTTCGAAGTGCATCGCGACGAAAATTCGGTGGAATGCATCGCCGTTGCCGAAACGGTCGGACGCACCGGCGTGGAAATGGAAGCGCTCACGGCGGTCAGTGTCGGGCTGCTCACGGTCTACGACATGTGCAAATCCATGGACCGGGGCATGCGCATCGAAGGCGTCGGACTGTGCGAGAAGCGCGGCGGCAAATCCGGACACTGGATTGCCGGAACCGACAGCACGTGAGTTTGCAAGAACCGGCACGCTCCGGGTCGATCCTGACTGTGGAGCGCGGTGGCCGCACGTTGAAATTCAGGCTGGCTGTCGTACTGCTCATCGGTGGTTCGTTTCTCAATTCGATGCCGTCGGTCCGGGCGGATGATGCAGCGAATGCCGCAGCCGGGCGATTGCTCGCTTTCGAGATCGCCAAGGGCAACTGTCTCGCCTGCCACCAGTTTCCGGGAGATTCCGGGGCGAATACGCTGGCGAACATCGGCCCGCCTCTGCTGGCCATCCGTTCCAGGTATCCAGACCGCACTCAGTTGCGCGGCCGCCTTTGGGATCCGATGCTGAGCAATCCGAACACGGTGATGCCGCCGTTCGGCAAGCACAAAATCCTGAGCGGAGACGAAATCGAACTGATCATCGATTACCTTTATACGCAGTGAAACCCCGGAAAAACGAAAGCATGAAGACTCGAGCGATGCGCAGGTCTGTGCTGCGAAACGTCGCAGTGGTGCTTACAGCGGCGATGTTGCGGCCGCTGCAACTGCTTGCAGGCCCCTGGAACAAAGCCGCATTCGACGCCAAGGCAGTAGCCGACGCGCTCAAGGGCATTGGCGCCACCGCGACGGAAGACAGCGACAGAATCGTGTTGAAAGCCCCGGAAATCGCCGAGAACGGAGCCATCGTTCCGCTGGAAGTCGCCAGCGAAATACCCGGCACTCAGGCGATTTACATTCTGGTGGACAAGAATCCGCAGCCGCTCACCGCGGTTTTCGAATTTGCCAATGGGGCGGAAGCATTCGTGGCCACCCGCATAAAAATGGCGGAATCGTCCAGAATACGGATCATCGCAAGGGCAGGCGGCAAGTTCTACATCACGATGCGTGAAGTCAAAGTCACAATCGGCGGTTGCGGCGCCTGAGGCCGGAACATTAGAGGGAAACACTAGATGGCCGATCCGATGAAAATTCGCGCGCAGCTGAAGGGCGACGTGGCGGATGTGAAGATACTGATTTTCCATCCGATGGAGACCGGGCTGCGCAAGGATGGCGTCACCGGTAAGCTGGTGCCCATCCATTTCATTCAGACTCTCACCGCCACGCATAACGGCAAGACCGTGCTCGAGGCGCAGTGGAGCCAGGCGGTGTCAAAGAATCCATTCCTGAATTTCCGTGTGCGTGGAGCAAAATCCGGCGACAGGATCATGGTGGGCTGGGTGGACAACCGGGGCGAAAAGGCGAGCATTGAGGCCACGCTCAACTGAGCCTTCTGGCGTGAACCTGGTGTCCTGTTGCGTTAATTCGCGGGTTTCCCGATCGAAAATGGACTGTTGTCAACTATATATGAGGCCTGACTTCCACAATTCGCAATGGGTCCCGCGAATCTGCGGAGCGGCTTTCCGGGACTGCCCGTGAACAGAATTCTCGTGGCAGCCGGCTTTCTGGCGTGCTTGTCGACGGCACAGGCTCTCGCCGGTCCGGATCAGGATCGTGCCTCGATGATCGACCTTTTCAAGGATAAGTTCCCCGGATTGGCACTGGACGAGTATGTCAATGGCGCCCTGATGCTGAGCCCGGATGCCAAAGCGCAGTTCGACAGCATCATGGAGTTTCCGCCATTCCAGGGGGAGATCGACAAAGGCAGAATATTGTGGGAGAAGCCCTTCGCGAACGGCCGTACTTTCTCCGGCTGCTTCCCCGACGGCGGCCGCAATGTCGCCGGTAATTTTCCTTATTTCGAAGCAGCATCTGACAGGGTCGTGACCTTCGAGATGGCGATCAACCGCTGCCTGCGGGAAAACCGCGAACGTGAATTCGGATACGGAGACAGGGAAACGATGGGCGTGCTGACCGCATATGCACGCACGCTCTCGGACGGCATGCGGGTGAATGTCGTGGTGAACGGCCCCGCTGCGCAACAGCATTACCAGGCCGGCCGCGAACTCTATACCCGCCGCATCGGCCAGCTCAATCTAGCCTGCGCCTCGTGTCACGTCAGCTACGCTGGCAGTTATTTCCGCGACGAGATCATCTCGCCCGCCATCGGGCAGACAACGCATTTCCCGGTATTTCGCGCCGGGGACTTCCTGCACACGTTGCACATGCGCTACCAGCGTTGCATGGAGGCGATGCGCGCGGTTCCGTTTCCCGCCGGAAGCCAGGAATTGAACAACCTGGAGTATTTCCACTCCTACCTCAGCAACGGCCTGCCAATGCGTGCGTCGGTGTACCGCAAGTAGGGCGCGAACGCTACCAATCGGCGAAGCGTCCGTACTGCCAGAAATGCGGATGGCGTAATTGCAGGTTGCCGGGCATGGGATTGACGACGTCCACGTACTCGAACGCAAGTATTGTCGTCGTGCACATTGCCAGCATGGCAATGCCGACCAGTACTAGTTTCTCCGATCGCCAGCGGCCCTCGCCTTCGTCTACCGGCCCCGTTGCCTGAGTCCGTCCCACCAGCCAGCCGGCGATCACAAACAGGAGAATCTGGCTGTGCGGCATGATGAGGTTGCCGCTGAACAGCGAATCCGTGAGTCCCATCACCAGCGCTGCGCACAGACTCGTTGTCGCCGGATTTGCATCCTGCCGTGTTTGCGCTCGCAACGCCCTGGCGGAGAACAGCAGCAACAGCATGCCCAGCGCAATGCCGGCGGCGCCGGCGAGGAGCCCGTACTCGGAAAGCAGTTGCAGAGCTGAGTTGTGCGGATGCGCGTTCTTGACCCGTACCTGGTTCAGGCCCCATTGGCCGGGTCCGATGCCGAGCAAGGGATGCTCACTGAGCATTTTCAGCGATACTGAGGACATCGCCATCCTGTCGGTGTCGCTTTGCGAACCGAATTCAACGGCTGCGCGCACGCCGGGAACCGGAGTGGCACCGGGCGCGGAGGCAACGAACTGGGAGAAAAGAAGGTAAATCAGCGTCCCCGAAACGACCAACAAGGCCTGTTGGCCCAGCCAGGCAATCCGCCCCCTTCGCGTCAACGCAAGCACCGCTATCGCGCCCGCCACAGCGCCCACCCAGACGGCGCGCGACCCGACCATCCATTGCAGCGCCCAGAAGTTCGCCGCGATGAAATAGACGACGACCCGCCACGTGCGGGACAACCCTGGCAGCGCCGCGGCAAGCGGGATCAACAGCAGTGCGTAGGCCTGATACTGGCTGAAAAATCGCACATTCGCGAAATCCAGAAACGGACTGACCCATTGGAACTGCTTGCCTTCGAGCATATAGGAAACGTGGGTCACCCAGAATTTGATGCTCACGAGAGCGGCACCAGCGCAGATCGCCACGGCAAGCGCCGATTCCGCTTTCTCCTTGAGAATCCGCACGGCAGCACTCAGCAGCAGGAATAGAAACACCAGTTGGGTGACGAGAGCGATCTCCAACGCACCGAGATTAGGGGCGCTGGAAAACGAGGCGCTCAAGGCGCCGACCGCGACCATTACGGCGAGCAACACCCGTGGCAGGATACCCAGCGCAAGCCAGGCTTCGGCCACTGCGCCGCGGACTGCGGGTATGAGCAGCGACAACACCACCAGCACAAGCACGCCCAGTTGAAGCAAGCGTGCGTTGTCGTACATGCGCGCCGCGATCGCGGGGTACCACACCGGAGCGATGACCAGATACAGGCAAATGGGCAGGATCGCGAGTGTCAGGGTCTTGCTTCGACCGTTCTCTTGCATGGCTAAAGGACTCCGTTTATGGTTCAACCGCCGACCTTTCTGGAGCGGGCTCGCGCCGCGCTCTGTGGCTCTACTTGCCCGCCCTGTCCGAGTTCTCCGCAGCGCGCGGCAGGCATCGGAGAAATCGCAAAGACGTGCTCCAGTTAAAACGGGGAATACTAGCCGCTGCCGCGTTGCGCAAAAAAAGAGGGTGCCGAAGCACCCTCTCTTTCCGCGGCTGCGGGTAACGCGGCCGCGAATTCAAACGCACTGCGTCTCGCTTAGCTCTGGCTCTCTGCGTGGCCGCCGGCACTGACAATCACGGCACGGCAGGAACCGGGCAGGAACTTGTCGATGGGCGGGGCAGCGTTTGCCGGATTCGGACCGCAGTCCCAACGGGCAATTGCGGAACCGGCTGAGGGCACAGTCGTGCCAGCAGCATCGGCCCAAGGCTTGAGGATGATCGACTTGGTGTTCACGTCCGGTCCGATGTTGTCCACAATAACCAGAACCTCGCCGACGGCATTGGTCTGGATTTCGTTAACATACTTGGAGACCGGGAGCGCGTTGGCAACAGTCGACTCGCAACCCCACTGGCCGGCGGCCGGCAGAACAGTGGCCGACTGCACGGTCTCGGTAATGCTGGTACGGCACGCCGAAGCAGCCAGAATCGCTTCAGACATCTTGGCGCGGGCCGTGTAGTCCTGGTACGCCGGCAGCGCGACCGCCGCCAGAATACCGATGATCGCGACCACGATCATCAGTTCGATAAGGGTAAATCCCTTTTGTAAGGCCTTCATGGATCACTCCTTGATAGTTGATTGAAGAAACACACCTGGATTCCGTGTGTTCGACCTCATTAGCGCAATCCCCGTGCCAACCTGCCTGAGGCATCCGCATGAATCGTCTCGGGGAGCCTCACCAAGCCTTCATATGTCTTATTATACATCCACTTAAAATACTTCCCCACCACCTTCCATCACCCCTGAAATCCTGTTTTTTCGCAAGCCGATATGAACCTGCGGCGCTTACTAAACTTGCATCCACGACCGCGCAATTCAAGCACCCGGCAGTATCTGACGCAGTTTGTCACCGCGCCACATAACCAGGAACAGCGGAAATGTCGACGTCGTCAACCTGCTCCGTATCTAGAAACTGCTCCGCGTACTTCAGATATACCTTCTTCTGCAGGAACACATCGAACAGGTCCGGGTCGATGTGTCCGTTCAGCTTGAACTTGCCGAGGATGCTCAGCGATTCGGTCAGCGTCTTCCCCTTCTTATAGGGGCGGTCCTTCGCCGTCAATGCCTCGAAGATGTCCGCGATGCCCATTATTCTTGCCTGCACCGACATCTGCTGGCGGGTCAGCCCACGCGGATAGCCCTTGCCGTCCATGCGCTCGTGGTGCCCGCCGGCATACTCCGGCACTTTCTTGAGATGCTTCGGCCACGGCAGTGACTCAAGCATCTTGATGGTCACTTCGATGTGGTGGTTGATGATCTGCCGTTCGTCCTGGGTCAGGGTGCCGGAACGGATGGTCAGGTTCTTGACCTCATCGGCGGTGAGGAAGTCTGCTTCGTTACCATCGACATTGCGCCAGCGATTGGTCCTTGCGATCTCGCGTACGCGTTCCTGATCCTCTTCGCGCATCGCCTCCGAACCGAAATTGCAGTACCGCAGGAACTGCCGTTCCTCGTTGATCTGCCGCAGCCGCACCTTCAAATCGCGCTCGGCCCTCTCCCACTCTCCGGCGGGGTTGTTGCCCCGGCTGGCCAGTTTGGCGCTGAGCACGGCGATCTCGGCATCGCGCTTGAGCACTTCAAAGCGCGTGTCGATCAGCCCGATACGGTCGAATATGGTCTGCAGCTTGGTGGCTTTGTCCACCACGTGTACCGGAGTGGTCACCTTGCCACAGTCGTGAAGCAGCCCGGCGATCTTCAGTTCGTACCGGTCCTTGTCGCTCATGACGAAATCGGCGAGTGGGCCTTCGGCGGTGTCGTTGACGGCCTCGGCGATCATCATGGTGAGCATCGGCACGCGCTGGCAATGTCCGCCGGTGTAGGGCGACTTGTCGTCGATCGCGGCGTTGATCAGGTTGATGAAGGATTCGAACAGGGATTCCAGCTGGTCGATCAACTGGCGGTTGGTCAGCGCCACCGCGGCCTGGGAAGCCAGGGACTCGGCGAGGTGCTGGTCGGCTTCCGAGAACGGCACGGTCCTGCCGGATACGCGATCCTTGGCATTGATCAACTGCAGCACGCCGATGATTTCGTCTTCGTGGTTCTTCATCGGCACCGTCAGGAACGATGTCGAGCGATAGCCGGTCTTCTTGTCAAAGCTCTTGGTGCCTGTGAAGTCGAAGCCTTCTGCGGCGTAGGCGTCGGCGATGTTGACGGTTTCATCGCGCAGCACCGAATACGCCACCACCATGGAATTGTTGGGGTGACCGTTGTCGTCGAAAAGACGCACCGGGTAGAACGGGACTTCCACGCCGGTGGTCCCGCCCATGGCGATGTTCAGCGAATCCGTGCGCAGAATTTCGAAATGGACGAGCTTTTTGTCCGCATCCACGCGGTACAGCGTACCGCCGTCGGCATTGGTGATCTTCTTGGCCGCGACCAGAATCGCCTCCAGAAGGCGGTTGGTGTCTTTCTGCTTGGAAAGCGAAATCCCGACCCTGTTCAACTCTTCCAGGCGTCGGAAGAGTTCGGTCGAACTCGGTTCGCTCATGGAAGGGTGATCCCGCTCAAAGTCTGCCCGGTTCGGTCCCGATCGCCTACTTGATGCAGACTGCCCGGACCTGATGCAAGTCGGTAATGCCCTGCAGGACCTTCTCGATGCCGTCCTGCTTCAAGGTGCGCATGCCTTCGGCAAGCGCTGTGGCAACGATTTCCGTGACCCGCGAATGCTCCTGAATGTGCTTCTTGACCGTATCGGAGCCGACCAGCAGTTCGTGCAGGCCCACCCGGCCCTTGTAGCCGGTGCCGCCGCAGACGTCGCATCCCACCGGCGTGTACAGCTTGAATTGCCCCTTTTCGTCGGCAAACTGCCTGGCCCAATCGCGGTAGATCCCTTCGTACGCGGCCTTCGGGTCGCGTTTCCACTGCTCGGTGTTCTTCAACTCGATGCAGAACTCCTCGAGAATCGCCTTGAGTTCTTCCTGCGTAGCGGCGTGCGGCGACTTGCACTTCGAGCACAGCCGCTTGGCCAGGCGTTGCGCCAGCACCCCAAGCAATGCGTCGGCAAAATTGAACGGGTCCATCCCCATGTCGAGCAGGCGGACGATGGACTCCGGCGCGCTGTTGGTATGCAACGTGGCGAACACCAGGTGGCCGGTGAGCGAAGCCTCGATGCCGGTCGAGGTCGTCTCCTTGTCGCGCATTTCACCCACCATGATAATGTCCGGGTCCGCGCGCAGGAACGCCCTCATCGCGACCGCGAATGTAAGCCCGGCCTTCACGTTCATTTGTACCTGGCGCAGTCCCTTCTGGGTGATTTCAACCGGATCCTCGGCAGTCCAGATCTTGGTATCCGGCGTGTTCAGATAGCCGAGCACTGAATGCAGCGTGGTGGTCTTGCCTGAACCTGTCGGGCCGCACACGAAGAACAGCCCGTAAGGCTTGCTGACCACGTCCTTCAACGTGCCAAGGTTGCGTACCGACAGTCCCAGTTTATCGAGAGGGATCGGCTCACCCGCCGCAAGAATACGCATCACGATGTCCTCGACACCACCGGCCGAAGGAATCGTTGCCACCCGCAGTTCGATGTCGAGCGGGCCGAATTTCTTGAACTTGATCTTGCCGTCCTGGGGTTTGCGTTTCTCCGAGATGTCGAGATCGCACATTATCTTCAGGCGCGCAACGATCGCGTTGCGATAGCTCGCCGGCACCGATATATACGGTTGCAGCGTGCCGTCCTTGCGGAAGCGGACTTCGGTCTTGCCCTTTCCCGGATAGGGCTCGATGTGGATATCGGAAGCTCCCTGGTGATAGGCGTCCACGATAATCTTGTTCACCAGTTTCACCAGTTCGTTGTCCTGGGCGAGGGATACGTCGTCGTTTGTTGCGCCCGCGACCCCGGCTTCGTCATCACCCTGGTCGTCCATGGTGGACAGCAGGTCGCTGATATTCGAGGTGTCACCGCCCCCGGCTTCCGCCCCGAAGAGCTGATCCAGCGTGGCGCTGAATTCGCGCCGAGTGCAGACCTTGAAGACCACCTTGTGCTTCGGGAAAATGTTGCCCACCACTTTCGAGGCGCGCACTTTTTCCGGGTCGGTGGTGAGCACGATCAGGCCTTCCTTCACGTCTTCGATCGGCACCCAGGAACTGCTCTCGACGAAATCGCGCTTCAGGTTCTTGAGCAGATCCATGGGCTTGATCCGGTCCTGCTTGAAAGGCTCATAGGGCACGCGGAAGAACTGGGACAGTGCTTCTCCGATCGCCGGTGATTTGACCTGGAATTCGTCGATCAGAACATCCTCGATGTCCAGGTTCTTGCGCCTGGCGGACCGGGTCGCCAGTTCCATTTCTTCCGCGGAAAGCACGGCATTGGTCACCAGATAGTCGTACTTTCCGCGCAGCATCGCCGTGGGACGGCTGCGCTGCTTCAGCGCGATCGCCAGGGTCTCGCCAAGATGGGCTGCGCCTTCCTCCGCGACGGTGGTGAAAGGCTGGCCGTTCTTGCTGTTGATCACCTGCACTACGCCGATCAGGTCGCCGCCGGGGCCGTCGGTTACCGGAACCACCAGCATCTGCTTGGTGCGATATCCGGTGCGGCGGTCCACCTCCTTGAGGAATCTGAGGCCGGCGTTGTGGCCGCGCAGCTCGTTGTCATCGTATACATCGCGGATGCTGATGAGCTTTTTCGACAACGCCACGTACCCGGCGATGCTCTGCTCGTTGATCGGCAGCTTCAGGTCCTTGAAGGAGGACAAGCCAGTCTTGACTTTGGAAATGATAGAAGTCCTATCCTCGGAAACCACGTAAATGGTGAGCCGGTCGGCCTCGAACAGCGCGCAGATATCCTGCGACAGCTCCAGCATGATCTCGTCGATGTTGGTGGTCGCATGGATCTTGTTCGTGACGGCCTGGAGCCTTTTCTGGAACTCCAGTTTATGGCTCATTTCGGCCAGGTTATGGCCGGTTTGCGGCTTGGTCTCAAAGACTGTGCTCATGGCGTCCATCCTTCCGTCGTTTACCGGGTGCCACTCCGGAGATACAACCCCAGCAACTTTCGGGCCGATCACCTGCGCTATTTGCCTGCCGAAGGGTCAAAACTTGAAAACCTGGCCATTGGACAGCATGCGGGGGTTGAAGCGTTCCGCATACTCCTCGACTTCCTGCATCGTCAACGTGCCGGCGCTGGGCTTCAGGTGCGTGATATAGACCCGTGTGTGCCGCTTAAGTTTGGCCAGTTCCTCCGCCAGCATGCTCGGGCACAGATGTTTCGACGTGACCGCCAGCTCCTTCTCCTCATTCGGGAAGGCCGTCTCGATGATCAGATAGCGCAGGTTCTCGATCTTGTTGACTTCTTTCCAAAGCGCATCGTTGGTGGTGGTGTCCCCGGTGAAAACCAGACTTGCCTCGCCGCTGTCGAGGTGAAACCCGACCGCGGGAACCACGTGATTGGCCGGCAACACGGCGATACGACGTCCGCCGAGATCGACGGTCTCACCCACCGCAAACGTTTCGTACTTCATGTACGGCGCGGACTTGCTGGGAATTTGGGTGAAATCCGGCCATACCTTCCAGTTAAAAATATGGTCCTGCAGGATCTTGTGCGTCGGCTCGGTACAGTGCACGGTGATCGGCGTATCGCGCATGGGGCCCACGGTATCCACCAGAAACGTCAGCGAAGTAACGTGATCGAGATGCGAGTGCGTGAGAAAGACATGGTCGATCTTCAGCAGTTCGGTCAAGCTCAGATCCCCGACCCCGGTACCGGCGTCGATCAGTACGTCGTGATCGAGCAGCATCGAGGTGGTGCGCAGGTTTCCGCCGATTCCGCCACTGCAGCCGAGTACCCTGATCTGCATCGTCATTTAGTCTCGAATTTCCAGGAGCCGTCCCAGCCTTGCTCCGGAGGATTCCTGCGGAATAAGGCGATGCGCCCGAGGAAGAGCTTATAAAGTGCGCTCGCCGCATTGACCTTCTGCAGGTTGAGCAACTGCAATTCTGCCATATCCCAGTCGCGCGCCCGGTAAAGCTTGAGCGCCTGCCCCCAAAGCTTCAATTCGTCCTGCACCGGCTTGCCGGTTTCCGCCGCCAGCCCGATCGGCTCAAAAATGGTCACCGGCTCGTCCTTGCCTTTCACCCTCACCCGGTCGAGCTCGCGAAAGATTACGTCGGGAACCTCCGCGCGGGTGACCTCGCCGACAATCATGCTGACCCCGTATTCCTTGGTGAGGCCTTCCAGACGCGAAGCCAGGTTCACCGCGTCGCCCATCACGGTGTAGGCCAGACGGATCTCCGAGCCCATGTTGCCTACGCTCATGCGGCCGCTGTTGACGCCCACGCCGATGTGAATCGGCGGCCAGCCCATTTCCTTGAAACGCGGTTGCAGTGCCTCGAGCACCCGGTACATCTCCTGACCGGCGAGCACCGCGCTGCGCGCGTGCTGCGGATCGGGGAGCGGCGCGCCCCAGAATGCCATGATGCAATCCCCCATGTACTTGTCGATGGTGCCGCGATGCTTGTAGATCACCCGGGTGAGTGGCGTGAGGAATTCGTTCATCAGCTTGGAGAGCTGCTTCGGGTCGAGGCCTTCGGAAATGGTGGTGAACCCGCGCACGTCGGTGAACAACACCGAGAGCTCTCGGCTTTCGCCTTCCATCGAAAAGGACTCGGGATTCCTGCTCATTTCGTCCACCAGCTCCGGCGGAACATATTGGCCGAACAGCCCGGTGATCTGGCGCTTGGCGCGCGACTCGACGAAGAAGCCATAGGACATGTTGAGCGCGAACAGAATCGCGATCATCAGCAGGCCCGAGGCCAGGGGCAGCACCAGGTTGCCCTCCGTCCACATCAGCACGTTGCTGGCGAACACCGCCGCCAGAACCACCACCGTAAGCATGGTGGCGCGCAAAGGGCTCACCAGAGGTAGCACCAGCGCCATTGCCAGGCCCGAGAACAGGAGCAGCACTACCTCGGCGCCGAGCACATAGGTCGGCTTCTGCTTGATGTTGCCGTCGAGCATGCCGGCGATCAGATTGGCGTGTATCTCAACTCCGGCATACACGCTTGCGACCGGAGTCGCCCGGAGGTCGAACAGCCCCGGCGCGGTTGTTCCCACCAATACGATCTTGTTCTTCAGATCGTCGATCTGCGCCGTGCCATTCAGCACATCAGTCGCCGAAACATACTTGAAACTGCCCTGGCGGCCGCGATAGGGAACCAGCGCCGTTACCTGGACATCCACCGGAATGCGTATCGAGCCGATGTCGATCCACTCCAGACCGGGATAGTCCCAGGTGAAGAATTTCTCCTCCGGGAAACCGGGAACCACCGGTGGGGAACCCAGCCCGAGCCGCACCATTGCCATCGACAGCGACTCGTAGTACGCGCCTTCGTACTCCGCCAGCATCGGCACTCGTCTGGTCACGCCATCTTCGTCGGGCAGGGGATTGAAATGTCCACCGCTGGCCGCGGCTTCCTGGAATTCCGGGAGATTGGCGCCGTAACCGATCCAGCGGGTAAAGCCGATGCTTTTTCCCTTGAAGGTGCCGACCGGCACAACCGGCGTGGGCAAGGCGCCGGTGGCGCGGCCTTTTCCGTCTTCAGACACTACATCGGAAAAGTAGTAGCCGAGCACCACCGCCCGATTCCTGATCTTCTCCGCGAATGCCCGGTCGTACTCCAGTTGCGGGCCAATCTCCCTGAGTACCGTCTGGTACTGCGCGTTGTCCCTGAGCTGGTTCTCGCCGAGCCGCCTGAGCACCCCCAGGCCGGAGCTTTCGTCGCGTTCCGGGAACACCACGTCGAAGCCGACGATGCCCACCTTGTAGCGATCGAACAACTGGTCGAGCATCAGCGCAAGCTTGTCGCGGCGCCACGGCCAGCGGCCCTCCACCGCGAGGCTTTTCTCGTCGATGTCGACAATGACCAGGCGCGGATCGATGCTGTCGGGCATCGTCAGGCGAAGGCGCGCGTCGTAAACGATGTTCTCGAAACGGTTGACGAAAGGGATTTGGTAGTAACGGGCGGCATGGCCGACAAAAATCAGAACCACCACGAGTCCGAGCGCGATGCGCACCAGATGCTTCTTCAAGCTGTCTCCCTCGATTCGCTGCGCGCTGGCTCAACGCCGCTTCCGTGGGCCCGGCTGCTTATCGTTATCTCCTCTGGCGCGGGCAGCAATGTTCGATCGGGATGCGGTTCGGCTCAGGATTTCAGGAAGAACTCCATCTTCACTCCGGCCAGCTCGATGATGTCGTGATCGTTAAGCGGGTGGGCCTGGGCATCGAGCATCTTGCCGTTGACCGCCGGGAAGTTGGCGCCTTCCACATGGGTAATGAAGTAACCCTGCGGGCGCTTGGCGATGACCGCCACCTGCACTCCGGGCTTGCCCAGCGTGGTCAGCGGCTTGAGCAGCGGCAACTCCTTGCCGGCGTTGGGTCCGGAGAGAATCTGGACGGTGCCCTGTCCCCCTGGCAATGCCGTGGCAGCAGTCGCGGTGGGTGCCGGCGTCGGCAATGGTGCAGGACTCTGCGACGGTGCAGGGATCGGTGCCGGCCTGGGCGCCTCCGCCGCCGGCGTGGCATGCGCATTGATGACGGTGTCGCTCATTTTCGCGGACTGCAGGACGTTATTCTGAGTGTCGGTCGGCGCCTTGGCTTCTACCTTGGCTTCTACCTTGGCTTCTGCCTTAGTTCCCGCAACGGGAGCGCGCAGCACCATGGTCTTCTCGAACTCGACCTGGCTCATGGTCGCCGGCGCTTCGTTGACGTACTTGAGTTTGTACTTGCCGATTTCGACCACGTCGTTGTTCTGCAGGAAATGCTTCTTCACCGGCTGACCATTGACCAGCGTGCCGTTGGTGCTGCCAAGGTCCTCGAGAAAGGAATCGTTGAGTATGGTCATTATGATTGCGTGCTCTCCGCTGACAGCCAGATTGTCGATCTGTATGTCGTTGTGCGGCTTGCGGCCGATGGTGGAGCGCTCCTTGGTGAGGGTGAACTCCTTTATGACCTGGCCATCGAGGCTTAGTATCAACTTCGCCATATCTGCTTCCTCTTTCTTATCTGAACCACGAAAGGAACTTCGTCCACAGGCCGTCATCGGCCGGGAAGTCCTTCTTCACCCTGATCAGCACCACGGAGACATTATCGCGCCCGCCGTTGTCGTTCGCCATCTGTACCAGTTGGTCGGCCGCAAGCGGGAGGTTGCCGCCGATCGCCGCCAAAGTCATCTCGATGTCGTCATCGTCCACCATGTCGTTGAGTCCATCGGAGCACAGCAGATAGATGTCGCCGGTCTGGGCCGGATAGGTCCGGATGTCCGCCTCGACCTGCGGTTCGATGCCCAGCGCCCTGGTCACCAGATTCTTGTTCTGTGAGCGCTTGGCGGCCTCCTTGGTAAGCAGGCCGCTGTCGATCTGTTCCTGCAGCAGCGAATGGTCGCGGGTGATCTGGTGCAGCTTGTCCGCGCGAAAGCGGTAACAGCGGGAATCGCCAATGTGGGCAACCGTGATCTGGTTATTGCACAACAGGGTCACCACCAGCGTGGTTCCCATGCCCGCGTACTGCGGCTGGCTGTTGGCGGACTGGAAGATCGAGGTGTTGGCCCTGGCGATGATATCCCGAAGCAGGCGGGTCGCCAGCGGAGAACCGGAACTCTTGTCCAGTTCATGCGGCGCATGGCGGGCGAGGGCTTCGCGGGTCTCGCTCGAAATCAGCGCGGTGGCGATACCGCTGGCGACCTCCCCGGCATTGTAGCCACCCATGCCGTCAGCCAGCACCGCCAGCCCGATCTGCGTGTCGGTGGTAATGCTGTCCTCGTTGTGCGAGCGCACCATCCCGGTGTGGGTGGCTTTTGCCATCTCCAGGGAAGCGGTCAGATTCATTGCTTCCAATCCATCACAAGCTCACGTCCACGGTACGGAACTGCGTCGCGCACTGGCGCAGCGCCTGCGCCATTTCTTCACCGCTCCTGAAGCGCGCGGCAACATCTTTGGCGAGCGACTTGTTGATGATCGCCGCGAGACACTCGGGTAGCGCCGGGTTGATGCCGAATATGTCGATCGGGGGCTCGTTGGCGATCTTGAACATCAACTGGGTCATCGATTCGCCCTGGAACGGCAGGCTGCCGCAGGCAAGCTGATAAAGCGTCACGCCCAGCGAAAACAAGTCGGACTGGCCGTCTATTTTCTTGCCAGCCAGTTGTTCCGGCGACATGTACGAGGGCGTGCCCAGCACCATACCGGTCTTGGTCTTGGACGAATCGGTGATGCGCGCGATGCCGAAGTCGGTGACCTTGACCGAATCGGCCTGAGCGTCGTACATGATGTTGGCCGGCTTGATATCGCGGTGAACAACGTTCTGCCTGTGTGCGTAGTCTAGGGCTTCGGCGACGCGCGCGATCACGGATAGCGTCCTGGGCAACGGCAGGAGGTTGCCCGGTTTGGTCTGCGGCATCAGGTCCTTGCCCTTGAGAAACTCCATGGCGATGTAGGCCAGGTCGTGCTCTTCTCCGGCGTCATAGATGGTCACGATATTGGGATGGTTGAGCCGGCCGGCCGTCTCGGCTTCGCGGAAAAAGCGCTGCTTCACCTCTTCCAGCTCGTCGGCATCGAACTCCTGGGCCAGCGCCATGGTCTTGATCGCGACGATGCGGCCGATCTTCGGATCCTTGCCCAGATAGACCACGCCCATTGCGCCCTTCCCCAACTCCTTTTCCACCTGGTAGCGGCCGAGCATCGGCTTTTCCATGGCGCCGCCGTCGAGGACCAGCGTGCTGGCGTTGGTGCGTCCGCTACCGCTGCCGAGCATCACCGCCTCCGACATCTGTTTGGCGCGATTGAGCTTCTGGTCCAGGTCGCGGAACTTCGGATTGTAGGTGGCCATGTACTCGTACACCGTATGGGCCTTGTTGAACTGGCGCTTGCGTTCGAAATCGAGCGCCAGGTTGTACAAGTTGTCCATCAGCTGATTGTCGAGCGGCACCTTTTTGAGCTTGTCGAAGGCCATGTCGAGCTGGCCCTGCCCCTGGAATGCCAGGCCTAGCATGCGGTTGGATTCCGCCGAATCGAGGTCTGACCTGGCTTTGCCGCGCTCGGTGGAGAGAAACCGCTTGGTGGTGAGCAGGACGTGGCCGATGACCAGTAAAACCGCAGAGGCCATCAGCTGGATCCACATCAACTGGCCCGCCATCAGCACGAAGTGTGCGGCGAATAGCGCCACAAGCAGCACCGAGCTAACCGTGAAACCCATGCCTGCCTTGAGCCGCGGCAGCAGCAGGATCAGGTACAGCGCGACCAGCAGGAACGCCCCCTTTTCCACCCAGAAACCCCAGGGGGGCGTGACAAAGAAATCCTCCTGGAGAATGCTCGACACCGAGTGCGCGAGAGTTACCACCGGCGCCATTCCGGGCGAAATCGGCGTCACCTGGTAGGTCCCGACACCGGCAGCGGTAGCACCGATCAGCACCACTTTGTCCCGGTATTTCTCCGCCGGGATTTTCCCCGAGATGACGTCGTAAAAGGAATCCAGCGGAAACGCCGGCTTGCCGTCCCTGTCCTTGTAGAAGTAGGTGTGCATCTGCAGGTAGGGATCGGTGTTGATGGACAGGTTCCCCAGTTTCACCCCTTCACCCAGCCGCAGCTCCACGTCTGCCGGTCCCAGATTCAGGCTTCTGGCGGCGAGAACCAGCGAAAACGACGGGAAGTACTGATCGTAGTAGCGCACCACCAGCGGCTCCGTGCGCGTGCTGCCGTCGACATCCGGAAGCGCGTTCAGGTGGCCGATCGCAGCGGCACCGATCGCGATTTCTTCGAGCGGTGCAATCGCTTGCAGCGTCGGCACGGGGAAGATGTTGCTATCGGCAGCGCCAATGCGGTCGACTACTTTGGTGATCTGGCTCTGCAGTATGTAATCGGCGAGCGGTTGGTCAGGCTTGCCGCGCGGTTCGCCGATGCTGAAGAGCATCGGCAGCGCCACGTTGCCGGCCTGACCCACCGCTGCAGCAAGCTTGCGGTCGCTGTTCAGCGCGTCGTCCGCCTCGACCAGCACTGATGCGAAATCCGCAAGGCTTTCCTGCTGCGGGAGCGGGAGCGCGCGGTAAAGGTCCGCGAGTTTGTGAATGTAGACGAGTCCCGGATCCACCTGCGGCTCGAAGAAAAACGAGGCATAGCCAACAACCTTTGCTCCGGCCTGCTTGAGATTGGAGATCATCTGCGCGTGGACCTCGCGCGGCCATGGCCATCGCCCGATGTTGGCGATGCTCTGATCGTCGATGGCGATGACCGCAACGCGCGGCGATGGGACGTGGCTGGAGGCCCGCACGCCGACGTCGTAGGCCTGGCGTTCGAGACTCTGAATGAAATCGCTGCCGGACGTGGTGAACAAGACGACGGCAACGACCAATCCGACGAACCAATCGGCTTTCCAGAAAGCCGTCTTCTTCATGCCACCCACCCTGTTGGATGCTTGAAGGCTTTGATTTCTATATAGTTAAGACGCAAGAGCTAGAGATTCTACGATATTCCCGCTAAAAGTATATGATTTTTTTCATAACTAGTCCTTCGGGAAGCTCCTGGTCCGCGTCCAACTGAGCAATCCGTGGCGGTATTGCCCATGTTCAGAAAATGCAACGTCACTTCCCCTCGACGCCGATGAAGCTGCAGGTTGCCATGCGCTGCCGGACTTTCTTTACGTTCGCATACTGAGTCGAGTTCCACCATGCGCGCGTCTAACCGACATTGTCACTATGAAGCGGCGTCGCAGACAAATCCGGCAGTCGCGATGGCTCCGACGCGGGCGCACGGCCCGACGTTTGGACGAGGAAAACGGCTAGGGAACGAGCGAGAAGCCGGCGATGGCTGCGCCGATGGCGGCGCCTGCCAGCACGTCGCTGGGATAGTGCAGCCCGAGCACCACGCGGGAGAGCGCGACCATGCAGGCGAAGGGGATGAGCAGGAAAGCCAGTTGCGGGCAATACGCGATCGCGATGGTGGTGAACGCAAACGCGCGCAAGGTGTGTCCGGAAGGAAAGCTGAACTGATCGAGCGGTCGGGCGTTGCAACTTATCGCCTGATTCACCTGGTAGGGCCTCGGCCGCAAGGTCTTGGCCTTCAGCCAGCGGTACAGGATCGTGCCGGCCAGTCCAGCCGCCACCATGTGCAATACCGGCGCGATCGGCGCCGTGCCATCAGCAGCCAGCAGCAAAAACATCAGCGCGTACCAGAACACGCCGTCGCCGAGCCGGCTTACCGCGTGAAAGAGCATGCGCAGCCATTCGATGTGCGCGGCGCGGCTCAACTGCAGGCACAGCCAAACATCTAACTGCAACCACTGATCGCTCCGCGCAGGCTCTGGGAAGCTCTGCATAAGTCCCACGACGCGCGTTGCGCCAGGTGCGGATGGACTGCTAGGCATCGCTCCGCAGTTGCGGCTGAAGCCCCAACAAGGAGCGTAACAACGCAGGCACCGCACTTGGCACAACCCAATACCATTTCGACTCTTTCGAGGGACCGGGCGATTCGGGCCGATGTCTGTGTCGGCTCCTCCTTATGTAGGCCGGCTACACGGCGTCCTCGCCGTCTTGCCCTCGACCCGAATCGCCTCGGTCGCGCATGCGGGACTTATGTAGAGCTTCCCTGAACACGACCTGCCGCCTGACGTTCGATCACGTCGCGCAGCACCGCCTCGAAATCATCGAACACGTTGTCCCAGTCGATGCGCTCGGCGCTTGCACGCGCCTGCAGCCGCAACGAGGCGGCGCGCGCCGGATCGGCGGCGAGGGCAGTCGCCAGCCCAACGAATGCCTCGCCGTCGTCGAACGGCGCCAACAAACCGCTGCGCTCGTGGGCTAGGTACTGTTGCGCGGCCGCGTAGTCGTACGCCACCACCGCCAGGCCGCTGGCCATGGCTTCGAGCGTGACATTGCCGAAAGTTTCGGTCAGGCTGGAAAAGAGGAATATGTCGGCAGAGGCATAATGTGCGGCCAGATCTTCCCCGGTGCGCGTGCCTGCGAATACGATTTCCGGATGGCGTGCCGCAAGCGCTGCCCGTTCCGGGCCGTCTCCGACCATGACCAGGCGCGCCAGCGGGACACGCGTGCGCATGCCGGCAAATGCGTTCAGCACTACCTTGAGATTCTTTTCGGGCGCCAGCCTGCCGACATAGAGCGCCACCGCCGCCCCGTCTGTCGCGCCCCAGTCGCGGCGCAACTGCGGATCTCTGCGTGCCGGCGAAAACAGCCGAGTATCCACGCCGCGTGAAACCACCCGCAGGTTTTCGAAGCCCTGGATTGCCAACTCGCGGCACAGGTCATCGGTCGGAACCAGCGTGGCGTGCGCCCTGTTGTGGAATTTGCGCAGATAGAGAGCGATCGGTTTTTTCAGAAAACCCACGCCGTAGTGCTGGCTGTAACTATGGAAGTTGGTGTGAAACCCGGTGGAAACCGGAAGCTTCAGCTTTAATGCCGCGGCCAGCGCCGACCAGCCCAGCGGTCCCTCGGTGGCAATGTGCACTATGTCGGGACGTTTCGGCGACCAGAGTCGAAACAACGCCTGTTTGGCCGGCAGGCCGATCCTGAGACCTTGGTAACGCGGGATCGGGACGCCGCGGCTGAGCACTTCCTCGAGATGAACGTCGTGCGCCGGAGTCTCGGTCGCATGCTGGCGCGGGCGGATCAACTGGACTCGATGATTTCGCTCTTGCAGGCCGTTTACGATGCGCGCAAGCGTCATCGCGACACCATTCACCTCGGGTGGATAAGTTTCTGTGACAACTGCTACCCGTAAGAATGAAGCTGAAGTTGGAAGGTCCTGATAAATAAATGAATTATCGTTCATGCAGAGCGAAGTCTGCGGACCTGGGACGACATTGCGGTGACGATTCGATGACGCTTGTGTGACATCAGCACCAGAAGTGGCGTCGCTTCCGGCGCAGGATCAACCGAATAGCACGAGCAGCCAGACCACCGCGACGTTGATCAGGGAAAACAGCACCGCGGCACTGCCGATGTCCTTGGCACGTTTGGCGAGCCGGTGATGTTCCAACGATACCCGGTCCACCGTAGCTTCCACCGCGGAGTTCAGCAACTCGACGATCAGCACCATCAGCACCGACGCCATCATCAGCGCTTTGCCCATGCCGGATACCGGAAGGAACAACGCCAGCGGGATCAGGACCAGTGCCAGCCACACCTCCTGACGGAACGCGTCTTCGTGCCTGTATGCCGCCTTGAGGCCGTCGAACGAATAGAACAGCGCGTTCCAGATGCGCCGCAATCCGGTCTTGCCTTTGTGCGGACTTTCTACCTGGCCGGAGTCCATTTGAGATCCAGTTCGCGCGCGGCCTTGACGTCATCGAGGCGGCGCACCGGTGTGGCGTGCGGCGCGGATCTGACGAGGTCCGGACGGCTAAGTGCCTCGTCAAGGATTTCCTTCATCGCTGCGACGAATGCGTCCAGCGTTTCCCTGGATTCGGTCTCCGTCGGTTCGATCAGCAGACATTCCGGCACCAGCAGGGGAAAGTACGTGGTCGGTGCGTGGAAGCCCTTGTCGAGCAGGCGTTTGGCCACGTCCATTGCCGTGATACCAGTTTTCTCCTTCAGAGCCTTCAGCGTGACGATGAACTCGTGGCTGGCGCGGCGCGAATCGAATGCAACGTCGAAGCCGGCCCTGCGCAATTGAACCATGAGGTAATTGGCGTTCAGCGTGGCGAACTCCGCCACGCGCCGCATGCCATCGCGGCCGAGCATGCGCGCATACACGTAGGCGCGCAGCAGCACCCCGGCGTTGCCGCCAAACGCGGACATGCGGCCGATCGATTGCGGCCGGTCCTGCTCCGAAAGCCAGCGGAAATGCTCGCCCTCCTTGGCCACGATCGGAAGCGGCAGAAAGGGCAACAGCCGCTGCGCAACGCCCACCGGCCCCGCGCCCGGACCGCCGCCGCCATGCGGAGTGGCGAAAGTCTTGTGCAGGTTCATATGGATAACGTCGAACCCCATATCGCCGGGTTTCACCTTGCCGAGGATCGCATTCAGATTGGCGCCGTCGTAGTAGAGCAACCCGCCAGCGCCGTGCACGATGTCACGGATTTTCTCGATGGTGCGCTCGAACACACCGAGCGTCGAAGGGTTGGTAAGCATCAGTCCCGCGGTGCGCGGCCCGACCGCAGCGGTCAGTGCGTCGAGGTCGACGTTGCCTTCACGATCGGTCGGCACTTCGGTCACCGTGTAGCCGCACATGGTTGCGGTGGCCGGGTTGGTGCCGTGCGCCGCATCGGGAACGATGATTTCGCTGCGGGCGTCGTCTGCTCGTGCACGGTGGTAGGCGCGGATCATCGCGACGCCGGCGAATTCGCCCTGCGCGCCGGCCATCGGCGCCAGGCTCACCGCCTCCATTCCCGTCACTTCCTGCAGCATCTCCTGCAATTCGTGCATGCAGCGGAGATACCCCTGGCCAGTCTCCGCCGGCGCGAGTGGATGACGCGCCAGGAACTCCGGCAGCATCGCCAGCGCATTGCAGGCACGCGGATTGTATTTCATGGTGCAGGAACCGAGCGGGTAAAAATGCGTGTCGATGGAGAAGTTCTTTTGCGACAGTCGGGTGTAATGCCGCAACGCATCGAGCTCGGAAACCTCCGGCAGCAACGGCAACTCGCCGCGCAGCAACTCGGCGGGCAGGTCCGCGGTGCTTGCCGGCGGCGGCGCCTGCGCGTGGGCGCGGCGACCTTGTCTGGAACGATCGAAAACGAGCATGTGTAGCGGATCGGCGATTGGGGTGTGGTTCATGCGCGCCCTGGAGGGCGCGTGTCCCGTTGTCCTTTACCGCATTATTTCAACGCCGCCAGGGCGGCGTCGTAATTCGGCTCGTTGGCGATCTCCGGCACCAGCTCGCAGTGAAGGACCTTGTTGTTTTCGTCAAGCACCACCACTGCCCGCGCCGTCAAGCCCTTGAGCGGGCCGTCGGCGATATCCACGCCATACTTGCCGTGAAAATCCCTGCCTCGAAAGGTGGACAGCGTCACCACGTTGTTTAGGCCCTCGGCGCTGCAGAAGCGCGACATCGCAAACGGCAGATCCGCCGAGATCACCAGGACCACCGTGTTGTTCATCCCCGAAGCCTTTTGATTGAATACGCGCGTGGACTGCGCGCAGGTCGGCGTGTCCAGGCTCGGCACGATATTCAGCACCTTGCGTTTCCCCGCGTAATTTTTCAGCGACACGTCGGCAAGGTCTTTGCCGGTCAGGCTGAAATCCGGTACGGCGTCGCCTTTCTTCGGCTGCTTGCCGGTCACAGCGACGGGCTTGCCTTTGAGCGTTACGGTTGCCATCTAACTCTCCTCAAGTGAACTCTGATCGTGATATTGAAATGCAGCTCTATCCGACTGACGCCGCCGCAAGAGCGGCTGCGTAGGCATCGAGATCGGCTTCGGTCTTGGTCTCGGTGGCGCAGACCAGCAGCGCCGACCCGAGTTCCGGGTAGTCGTGAGAAACATCGTGGCCGCCAAGGATTCCACGGGAGCGCATGCCGGCGAGCACTCGGTCGGCCGGGCGCGGCAGCCGGATCACCGCTTCGTGGAAAACCGGCGCGCTGAAAACCCGTTGCACGCCGGGGATGCGCGTCACCTTCTCCAGCAGCAACCGGGTATTGGCATGCGATTGCGCAGCCACGTTCTTCAGCCCCTGCGCACCGAGCATGGCCAGGTAGATCGTCGCCGCCGTGACCGCCAGGCCCTGGTTGGTGCAGATGTTCGATGTGGCCTTGGAGCGGCGGATATGCTGTTCGCGTGCCTGCAGCGTCAGGGTGTATCCGCGCCGTCCTTCGACATCGACCGTGCCGCCGACGATGCGGCCCGGCATCTGCCGCACCAGCGCCTGCTTGCACGCCATGAATCCGAAGTAGGGTCCGCCGTTGGTGAGCGGCGTGCCTAGCGGCTGGCCTTCTCCGACCGCGATGTCGGCGCCGTGGCTGCCCCATGCGCCGGGCGATTTAAGCAGCGCCAGCGCAGTCGGGTTGACGCATGCGATCACCATTGCGCCGCGCGCATGCGCCCAGTCGGTCAGGGCATCCACTGCTTCCAGCACCCCGAAAAAATTCGGTTGCGCAACCACCAGTGCCGCGAAGTCCGCCGTGCCCAGTGACTCCAGTGTCTCGATGGAGACGCGGCCATCGGTCGTGGCGTACGGTACTTCGACCAGTTCGATGCGTTGATTGGAAACGATGCTGGCGACCACGCGCCTGTAGAACGGATTGACGCCGGCGGGGATCAGCACGCGCCGCGCCGATTTGTGCAGGCGCACCGCCATCAACACCGCTTCGGCAAGCGCCGAAGCGCCATCATAGAGGCTGGCGTTGGTGGCATCGAGCCCGGTGAGCGAAGCCATCATGCTCTGGTATTCGTAGAGCAGTTGCAGCGTGCCCTGGCTCGCCTCCGCCTGATACGGCGTATACGCGGAATAGAACTCCCCGCGCGTGGCGATCTGCCAGACCGCGGCGGGGATGTGATGTTCGTAGGCGCCCGGCGCCGATGAAGTTGAGCATCGGCCGGTCCTGGTGCGCCCGCTCGTGCATCAGGCGCGTGACCTGCATTTCGTTCATGCCGGGCGGGATGCCCGCCAATCCGTCGCTCTTCAGGCTTTGCGGAATCTCGTCGAACAGTTGCTCGATGGTCGAAACGCCGATCGCCGCGCACATGGCACGGACGTCCTCTTCGGTATGCGGGATGAAGGGCATGTCAGTGCTGTGGGGCGTGAGGGGTGAGGCGTGAGGCGTAAAGAACGCATAGCGGCACTTGACGGGTGACGGACAACGGGCGACGCGCAAAATACGCGGTCCGACAGGCACCGCACTCTACCTGCCGGGTTATCCCTCTCGCCTCTCGCCTCACCTTCAATGCGCTTCCGCCTCGACCAGCTTCTGATAACCCGCCGCGTCCAGCAGCGCTTCCAGTTCGGCCGGCTTGCTGGGCTTGACCCGGAACATCCAGGCATCGTATGCACCCGCGTTGATCTTCTCCGGTGCGGTTTCGAGATCGCCATTGACCGCCACTACCTCTCCGGAAATCGGTGCGTAGATGTCGGAGGCCGCCTTCACCGATTCGACCACGCCGCATTCCTCGCCCTTTTTCAGCTTGCGGCCGACCGCAGGATTCTCCACGAACACCAGGTCGCCCAGCAGGTCCTGCGCGTGATGGGTGATTCCGACGGTCACGGTCCCGTCGGATTCGGGACGCACCCATTCGTGGCTGTCGGTGTATTTCAGATTGGCAGGAATCGACATGAATGCTCCAGATATTCAACGGATCGAAGAAGGAAGTCCGGCCACCAAACTGCGTCCGTTGCGCACGAAGGGGTATTTTACCGTTCTTGCCGGCAGCCACTTGTCGCGGATCTTCACTTTCACGGGGTCCCCGGCCTGCACGCCGACCGGCAACCGTGCCAACGCGATCGAAGTGTTCAGCGTGGGCGAGAAGCTGCCGCTGGTGGTCTCTCCGCGGCCGTTGTGCGTCTCGACTTCCTGGTGTGAGCGCAGCACGCCGCGTTCCTGCAGCACCAGACCCAGCATCTGCGAGCGCGGCGGCGCCGCCAGCAGCGCCGCTTTGCCGATGAAGTCGCGCGGGCTTTCCAGGTCGACCGTCCATCTCAGGCCGCACTCCAGCGGGGTCACCGTCTCGTCCATGTCCTGGCCATAAAGGTTCATCCCGGCCTCCAGGCGCAGCGTATCGCGCGCGCCCAGGCCCGCCGGACCCACGTCCGCGTCGAGCAGCGTCTGCCACAAGCCTGGCGCTTCAGCGGCCGGGAGCATGATCTCGAACCCGTCCTCGCCGGTGTAGCCGGTGCGGCCGAACAAATACGCACCCCACTCCGCGGCGAAGAAGGGTCCCAGCGCCTCGGTCGCGGGTTTCGATTGCGGCAGCGCCTGCCACACTTTCGTGCGCGCCGCCGGTCCCTGTACTGCGATCATTGCCAGGTCGCGGCGCGGCGTGATCGTCGCGGCGGCGGCACGCGCCCTTTGCGAAGACATCCACGCCAGGTCTTTTTCCGCGGTACCGGCGTTGACCACCACGCGAAAGCGCCGCGAGTCCAGAAGGTACACGATCAGATCGTCGAGAATGCCGCCCGTATCGTTGAGCATGCACGAGTAAAGCGCCTTGCCGGGGACCTGCAGACGATCCACATTGTTGGCGAGCAACTGTCTCAGGAAGTTGCGGCCGCCTTCACCGTCCACGTCCACGGCCAGCATGTGCGAGACGTCGAACATGCCGGCATCCTTGCGCACCCTGTGGTGCTCTTCGACCTGCGAGCCGTAGTGCAGTGGCATTTCCCAGCCACCGAAATCCACCATCTTGGCGTGGAGCGCGCGGTGATCGGCGTTGAGCGGGGTCTGTTTCAGCATGAGGGGCAGATCAAGGGTAGAACATGTAAAGACGGTAATTGGCGGCGCGCAGCTCGCCGGTGTCCAGAAACAGACGGATCGGCAGTTCTGCGCCCGCTTTCAGTCCATCGGCTGCCTCCGTCCACTGCAAGTACTCAGCCGGAAGAAAAACGCGACGGGCGATGGTCTGCTCCAGCGAGTTGGTCAGCGTCAGTTCGAACGCGGGATAGTCCTGCTCCACCGGCGCACGATTGCGCACCGCGACCAGCAGTTCGATTTCGCCGGGGCGGGCCGGATCCGGCGCTTTCAGATCCGAGGCCTCGATGTGCAGGTAGCTCGACAGCCGTGGCAGCCCCACGGTACAGCCCAGCCATTCACACACCCGCTCGTAATACATCCGCGACTGCGGGACCAGCACCATGAGCTCGTTACGAAACGCGTACGCCCCCTGAAGAGCGAGCAGCGCGAGCAGCAGCAACGACAGGCTCACCCACAAACCGGTACGGCGCGGTGCCACCGGCATTCTGAATTCCCACTCATACAGGCTCGCGGCCGGATCCGGCCGCGCCGCCGAACCCGCTGGCGGCCTCTCTTTCGGCCGCACCGGAATCTGCGCTGGCGCTGATTTTTCGACGGGCGGTTTTGCCGCAGGTGGCGCGGGCAACGGCGGTCCGGATTGCGTCGGGGACGGTGCATCGCGTTCCGGCGTCGCTGACTGAGGCTCCTGGGCAGTCAGCGTCGCAAACGCGTCGAACACCTGCTTGCATTGGCCGCAGCGCACCTGGCCGCTGGAAGCTTGCAGTTGCGGCGTGGTTACCCGGAAAGTCGTGCCGCAGTGCAAGCAGCGCGTGTAAAGGTTCATGACACCCGCTTCAATGGACTCTCCTGCCGCATAACCTGATCCAGCCTTGCTCCTCGACGGGCGATTCCATGTCGAACCATTCCGAGTAGGCATCGGCAACAGCGCCTGCCTGCGGCGCCAATATTCCGGAGAGCACCACTTGTCCCCGCGGCACGGTCAACTCTGCGAGCAGTGGGGCCAGTATTTTGAGCGGATTAGAGAGGATATTGGCCATGACGACATCTGACGGTTGCGGCCGCAGCCCATCGGCACCGACGAAGGTTGCAGCCACGCGATTCTGTTCAGCATTGTAACGGCTGGTGACCAGCGCCAGCGGATCGATGTCCACGCCAACCACGCGGCCGGCGCCGAGTTTCGCGGCAGCAATGGCGAGGATGCCGGACCCGCAGCCATAGTCGATGACGCTGCTGCCGGGAATCAGATGCCGGTCCAGCCAATCCAGGCACAGTCGCGTGCTCGCGTGGCTGCCGGTGCCGAAGGCAAGTCCCGGGTCGAGCACGATATTAATGGCGGAGCCATCCGGCGCAGCATGCCAGCTTGGCACCACCCACAGCCGCGCCGACACCCGCGTCGGCGCGAACTGGCTCTGCGTGAGCTTCACCCAGTCCTGCTCCGGGATTTCCGCGGTGCGGTAATCGGGGACCGGGTCGAGGCCGGCGGCAGCGCAAGCGCGGGCGAGCGCTGCGGCTGCATCGGTGCCGGGATCAAACAGGGCAATCAGGCGATTGCTGCTGTAGGCCACCCCGGGCTCTTCGCCCGGTTCCTGGAAAATCGGGGTTTCCTGCCCGGTGCCGGCGTGCGCATCGGCCACGTCCACCGAAATGGCGCCGGCTTCGAGAAGCGCGTCCGACAGCGCCAATACCTGCGCGGCACCGAGCGTGAGTTCAAGCGCAAGCCAGGCGATGCCACACCTCCGCGGAATACGCCGCTACTCCACCTTGCTGTATTTGGCGAGCTTTTCTTCCAGGTAATGGATGCTGGTGCCGCCGCGCATGAACGCGGTATCCAGCATCAGCTCCTGATGCAGCGGCAGGTTGGTCTGAATGCCCTCGACGATCATTTCCGAGAGCGCGACGCGCATGCGAGCGATTGCCTGTTCGCGGGTGTCGCCGTAGGCGATGACTTTGGCGATCAGGGAATCGTAATACGGCGGCACGAAGTAACCGTGGTACACGTGCGAATCAACACGAATCCCCGGCCCGCCCGGCACGTGCCAGGAGGTGATGCGGCCCGGCGACGGGGTGAACTTGTAGGGATGCTCGGCATTGATCCGGCACTCGATCGCGTGTCCGCGGAAGGTGACGTCCTTCTGCCGGAACGGCAGTTTCTGCCCCGCCGCCACCAGAATCTGGGTCTTGACGATATCCACGCCTGTGATCATCTCGGTTACGGGATGCTCCACCTGCACCCGCGTGTTCATCTCGATGAAAAAGAACTCGCCCTTTTCGTAGAGGAACTCGAAGGTGCCCGCGCCGCGATAGCCAATCTTGCGGCACGCCTCGGCGCAGCGCTCGCCGATGCGAACGCGCTCCTTCATCGGTATCAGGGGCGCGGGAGCTTCCTCGATGATCTTCTGGTGGCGGCGCTGCATCGAGCAATCGCGGTCGCCGAGGTAAACCGCGTTGCGATGCTCATCGGCAAGTACCTGGATCTCGACGTGACGGGGCGTCTCGAGGAACTTCTCCATGTATACCGTCGGGTTGCCGAATGCGGTCTGCGCCTCCTGCCGGGTCATCGAAACCGCGTTGACCAGCGCCGCCTCGGTATGCACCACCCTCATGCCGCGTCCGCCGCCACCGCCGGAGGCCTTGATGATCACCGGATAGCCGAGCTTGCGCGCCACCTTGACGATTTCCTGCGGCTCCTCGGGCAGCGCGCCATCACCACCGGGCACCACCGGCACGCCGGCCTTGATCATTGCCTGCTTGGCGCTCACCTTGTCGCCCATCAGCCGGATGGTGTCGGGCCTGGGCCCGATGAACACAAAGCCGCTTTTTTCGACGCGCTCGGCAAAATCGGCGTTTTCGGACAGAAAGCCGTAGCCCGGGTGAATCGCCTCGGCGTCGGTCACTTCGGCGGCGCTGATGATTGCCGGCACGTTCAGGTAGCTTTCCGAGGAGGGCGCCGGGCCGATGCACACCGACTCGTCGGCAAGACGCACGTATTTGGCGTCGGCGTCGGCCACCGAGTGCACCGCGACCGTTTTGATACCCAGTTCGCGGCAGGCGCGCTGCACGCGCAACGCGATCTCACCGCGGTTGGCTATGAGGATTTTTTCGAACATGGAAAGCCTTGCGTGCGCCGACGGGAGAGAATCTGCCCGGCAGCGATGCTCAACCGATCAGGAATAGCGGCTGGCCGTACTCGACCGGCTGGCCGTTCTCCACCAGCACGGTCTTGATCACGCCACCCTGGTCGGCCTCGATTTCGTTCAACAATTTCATTGCCTCGATGATGCACAGCGTGTCACCAGCATTGACTGTTTGTCCGATTTCCACGAAGGGCTTGGCGCCAGGCGCCGAGGAGCGATAGAACGTGCCGACCATGGGTGATTTGACAACATGGCCTTCAGGCTCGGCCGGGACTTCCGGTGCCGCTGCCAGTGTTGCCGCGGCGGCGGCCGGCGCTGCCGTCAGCATGTTCGTGGCCTGGGGCATCGCCATCACCGCAGTCTGCACTGCGCTGCCGGCACGGCTGATGCGTACTTTTTCCTCGCCCTCCGTGATTTCCAGTTCGGCGATTCCGGACTCCTGCACCAGGTCGATCAGTTTCTTGAGCTTCCTCAAGTCCATATTGGCGGGCCTCTATTTCCTGGCTGTATAGGTCAGCGCGGACTGCAAGGCGTATTCATACCCCCGGGACCCGAGTCCGCAGATCACCCCGACCGCCTGGTCGCTAAAATAGGAGTGGTGCCGGAAGGGCTCGCGGGCGTGCACGTTGGACAGGTGCACTTCGATGTAGGGGATGCGTACCGCGGCGAGTGCATCGCGCAGCGCCACGCTGGTATGTGTAAAGGCAGCGGGATTGATGATGACGAAGTCAACGCCGGCGGGGCCGGCTTTCTGGACGCGCTCTATCAGTTCAGCCTCCGAATTGCTTTGAAAGCTGTCCAGTTTGGCCCCGGCTTTTAGTGCCAGTGCGGCCAAGCGCTTGTTGATGTCCGGCAGGGTTTCCGCGCCATAGATCTCCGGCTCGCGGGAGCCGAGAAGATTGAGGTTGGGGCCGTGCAGGACCAGTACCTTTCTGGAGCGTACGGCGACAGAGGATGCCGCCTTGGCGCCCTTCGAGGCGATTTTCATGGCGGCAAGTTTGCCGCAGTTTCAAGGAATTTGTCCAGTTTTGGCGGGATTTGGCCCATTGGACGGGCCTGGATCTTGCGGTTCCGGGCCTCTGAATCAAGCCTGAACCAGCAGCTTGAGCGCCCCTCATGTCGTCCTGCTGGACGATACTGGACCAACAGCGCCCCCAATGCCCCACGCGCGCTAGAATTGAGATTTTACGCGAAATTCAAGGATTTTAGCCTTACTTGGTGCTCGTTCGAAGCGAAATTCACAGCGCCGGCTCGATGATCGCAGTCAGTTTTTGCTCGTTCAGCCCGCCAAGTTCGGTCCCGATCAATCGCCCCTTGCGGTCCACGATAACCGTGAAAGGCAGGCCGCCGCGTTCATTACCGACCCTCTTGACAAGTTCAATTGCGTCCATTTCTCCAACCAGGACCGGGTAATTCATTCGGAACTTGGCAGCAAATTCTCGTACTTTGTCGCCATTATCGATGGCGATCCCGACAAATTGCAGCCCGCGATGACCGAATTTTTCCTGCATCCGGACGAACTCGGGAATTTCTTCCAGGCAGGGCGGACACCACGTTGCCCAGAAATTCACCACTATGACCTTGCCCCGCCATTGCGCCAATGCCTGGGATTTGCCATCCATATCCGGAAGTGTCGCACCCATCAACTGTGCCACGTTGGCGGTATCCGATGTCGCACCCCTGTTCCAGGGGTACAGCCAGTAGCCGGCTGCCAGGGCCGAAACGGCCACGACCACAAAAAGGAAGATCCGGCCGGCTCTTTTCATCGGGACGCAGGCGCGCCTCGCAGCCGCTCTATCAGATCCGGGGGGGTACCGCCGAATTTGGCCGCGTCATCGGACGATCGCGCCGCAACGAGCCTCACGGTTTGCGTAACCGGGATGTAGCACACGCCGACATCGGCACAACCTTGGGAAACCGCCTTCAGCGTAAAGCCGCCGGCTGATTTCACCGGCAGCTTGATGAGCAGGTCGCCGCGATAGGTCTCGACCCGCCCGAAGAATTCGTCGTGTTTGATCTTCCCGGGTGGAAACCGCGCTTCGCCGAGTCCGGCCGATTGCGGAATCGCGGTGAAACGGAACTTGTCGCGATACATATAATAGCCCTCGGAGATGCGATAGCGCACCTCCACAAGACCGGGTTCGACCAGTCTGGCCGAGAACCGGAATGCCTGCTCCGGAGCCAGCAGGTCGTCGGCAGCAGCAGCCGATAACGCACAGGCGGCGCATGCCGCCACCAGCAGTTCGACAACAGATATTGCGCCAATGCGCAGGTTCATTCGGGGGAGAAGGGCATTATTCGGCGGCGGATTCGGCGGTGACCCAGCCCAAATATGCGCCGAGGCCGGCCACCACAGGGACACTGATGATCTCGGGAAGTTCATACGGGTGGTTGGCGCGGATCGCGGCCTCGACGCGTGCATAGCGCGAAGCCACAGTCTTGATCAGCACGGGTACCTCGGTCGCCGTTTCGATCCTGCCCTGCCAGCGGTAGACCGACGAGCACTGTGCCAGCACGTTGACGCAGGCGGCAAGCCGCTGCTCCACCAGCAACTGCGCCAGCTTGCTGGCCGCCGCCTGGTCAGGAAGATTTGTCAGCACCACGATGACTTCATCGCCAGCGGCGGACACGTGATTTTCCAGTGGGAAATGCTTCAGGCAATCACGCCGCGCCAGCCGCCGCGGATGCGTTGTTCACGCCGACCGTGTCCGGGCGGCAATCATGCCCTGCGCAACCGACGGATAGCGAAGCCTCACGCGCAACTCCTTTTTCATGCGCCGGTTGGCCAGGCGCCGGGATTCGCGCATGAACGACAGCGTGCTTTCCGGAATCTCGCGCTCCGCGGCTTCGCGGCTGATCCGCGGCGGGTGCGGAAGGCCGAACTGGTCGGCGACCAGGTCGAAGTAGTCGCCCATTTTCATCCATGAATCGTCGGAAGCGTTGTACGCACGTCCGCCGCGACCGCGACTCAATGCCGCTACTACCGTTCGGGCGAGGTCATCGGCATGAATATGATTGGTATATGGATCCTGCTCGGTCTCAAGCGCCGGCGTACCGGCCTTCAGTCGCGCAAGCGGCAGACGCTCTGCGGCGTAGATCCCCGGCACGCGCAGGATGCTGACGAGCACACCGGTCTCCACGCCCCATGCGCGCAACAGCCGTTCGGCATCCAGGCGGCGCCGGGCGCGATCGCTCGAGGGCTTCGCGCGCCGGGTCTCGTCCACCACGGCGCCGCCGCAGTCTCCATAGACGCCGCTGGTGCTGATGTACACCATTCGCTGTGGTAGACTGCCGCCCTTTGCGAGTGCCCGAATCAGGTTGGCGGTGCGCGTGTCGCGCGTTCCCGATCCCGGCGGCGGGGCGAAATGCACCACGTCCTGCGCCAAGCCGGCGAGCCGCTCCAGTGTCTCCGGACGATCCAGATCTCCAGCCACCGGAACGATCCCTTCGGCACGCAGCAGCGCATGCCGGTTTTCCGAGTGGGTCAGCGCGTAAATGCGCCAACGCCCGCGCAGCGCACGCACCATGCGCAGTCCGACGTCGCCACAGCCGATGATCATCAACCTTCTCATGCCAGCATTTTAACCCGGAGCCCGGCCCCAGCATCTGCGAACCGCCATGCCCCACCAGGTCACGATCAAACCCAGCAATCACGTTGTCACAGTCGGGGAAGGCGAAACCGTGCTTGCCGCCGCCCTGCGTGAGGGCATCACGCTTCCCTATGGCTGCCGCAACGGCGCCTGCGGCGCCTGCAAGGGCAAAATTCTTGAAGGCCAGGTGGACTATGGCAATCCGCAGCCGCACGTTCTCGCCGACTTCGAGAAGAAGGCCGGTCTGGCGCTGTTTTGCCAGGCCAAGCCGTTGACCGACCTGGTGATCGAGGCGCGCGAAATCAGCGGCGTGGGCCAGCTCGAGATCCGCAAACTTCCCTGCCGGGTGCAGGAAATGCGCAAGGTCGCACCCGATGTAATCGTGCTCAGACTGAAACTGCCGGCGAACGAGCGCCTTCAGTTCCTGGCCGGACAATACATCGACATCCTGATGAAGGAAGGCAAACGTCGTTCCTACTCGATGGCGAATGCACCGCACGATGACGAGCACATCGAGTTGCACGTGCGCAACATGGCAAACGGCGCATTCACCGACTATGTTTTCAATAAGATGAAGGAAAAGGACATCTTGCGTTTCGAGGGACCGCTGGGCACCTTCTTCGTTCGCGAGGATTCCGACAAGCCCATCATCTTTGTGGCGAGCGGCACAGGCTTCGCGCCGATCAAGAGCATCATCGAGCACGCCTTCCACATGGAGACCACCCGCCAGATGGTGCTGTACTGGGGCGGGCGCCGGCCGGTCGACATCTACATGGGCGAGCTCGCCGCCGGCTGGCAGCAGCAGCACGAAAATTTCAGCTTCATCCCGGTGATTTCAGACGCGCTGCCCGAGGACAACTGGAGCGGGCGCGGCGGATTCGTGCACCGCGCGGTCATGGACGACTTCCCAGACATGAGCGGCTATCAGGTCTACGCCTGCGGCGCGCCGGTGGTTGTGGAATCCGCGCACCAGGACTTCACCACGCTGTGCAAGCTTCCCGAGGACGAGTTCTACTCCGACGCCTTTACTCCGTCGGTCGATCCCAAGCCCGCTTCCGCTTGAGCGACAAAACCTTTACTGCCAAGGCGCAAGGAAAAGCAACATCAATACGCTCACCACGAAGACACAAAGATCACGAAGACTCACGAAGAAAACCAGTTCAGTACATGTATCGCACTTCTTTGTGTCACTTCGTGTCCTTCGTGTCTTCGTGGTGAGATTTTCGGTTTTCTTTGATTCCGTTGCGACTTGAAAGCCCTTGCTAGCCGCTGTTGCGCAGGCCGGCGGCGACGCCGTTGATGGTCAGCAGGATCGCGCGCCTGATGCGTTCCTGCGTTTCCCCTGAACGGTAGCGCCGCAGCAGCTCGACCTGCAGGTGGTTGAGCGGGTCGATGTAGGGCGAGCGGTTGCGCAAGCTGCGCGACAGCGCCGGATTGGCCTCCAGCAGTTCTCCCTGTCCGGTGATCGCCAGCAGCCAGCGAACCGTGCGGTGCCACTCATCCTGGATGCGCGAGAAGATGCGCTCGCGCAATTCGCCGTCGGTGACCAGTTCGGCGTAGCGGGAGGCGATGCTGATGTCGCTTTTCGCCAGCAGCATGTCCATATTCGACAGCAGCGTGCGGAAGAAAGGCCAGTCGCGGTACATCTCGCGCAGCAATTCCAGGCCGCTGTCCCCCTTGCGCGCCGTCAGCGATTCCACCGCCGCACCGAACCCGTACCATCCCGGCAGCATCATCCGCGACAGCGACCAGGAAAAGACCCAGGGGATCGCGCGCAAGTCTTCGATACGGTCGGTCTTCTTGCGCGAAGCCGGGCGGCTGCCGACGTGCAGGTCGGCTATCTCGGTAATCGGGGTGGCGGTACGGAAGAACTGTACGAAACCCGGGGTTTCATATACGAGTCCACGGTATGCCGAGAGCGCAGTTGCGCTCATCTCCTGCATGACCTCGAAATACGCCGTGCGTTCCACGCTGGCGGATTCGAGCAGTGTGGCCTCGAAAGTGGCGGCAACCAGCGTTTCCAGGTTGCGCCGGCCAATGTCGGGATCGGAGTATTTGCTGGCAATCACCTCGCCCTGCTCGGTGATCCTGATCTGACCGGCAACGCTGCCCGGTGGCTGCGCCAGCACCGCCTGATAGCTCGGTCCGCCGCCGCGTCCCACCGTGCCTCCGCGGCCGTGGAACAGGCGCAGTTTGACCTTGTGACGCGCGAACACTTTCACCAGTTCGACTTCCGCCTTGTACAACTCCCAGTTCGCCGTAAGGAAGCCTCCGTCCTTGTTGCTGTCGGAGTAGCCGAGCATCACCTCCTGCACGTTGCCGCGGCTCGCCAGCAGCGCCCGGTAGCGGGGAACCGAGAACAACTGGTCCATGATCGGGCCGCAGCCCTGCAGATCGGTGATGGTCTCGAACAGCGGAATGATGTTGACGTCCAGACGCGGCGCCTCGCCGGGCTGCAGCAGCCCCACCTCCTTGAGCAACAACGCCACCTCGAGCAGATCGCTGACACAGTCGGCCTTGGAGATGATGTAGTTCGGCAATGCTTCTGCGCCGTAGCGGCGATGCATTTCCGCCGCGGTGTCGAGGATGGCGAGTTCCTTGCCGACCTCTTCGCTGTAGCCGAGGTAAGGCGAGCGCAGCAGCCGGGGCAGCTTCAGTTCCTCCAGCAGCCAAGCGCGACGTTCCGCCTCCGGCAAGGCGGCATATCCTTCGCGGCGCGCCCCGAGGGCAAACAGTTCGGCGACCACCTGCTCGTGCACGCCGCTGTGCTGGCGCATGTCGAGCGGCGCCAGGTGAAACCCGAAAATAACCGCCGCACGATGCAGGCCGCGCAGCCTGCCGCGCGCAACGCGCTCCGAACCGTTAGCCGCCAGCGAATCGGCCAGCACCGCCAGGTCCTGTGCAAATTCCGCGCTGTCCCGGTAGGGCGGCGCCTCGGCGATCGCGCGGCGATCGGGCACATGATGGTCGAGCAGGCGCGAGGTCGCCGCGAGCCGCGCGTAGATGCCGGTGAGTGCGCGCCGGTAAGGCTCGTCGCGGCGATGTTCCGAGGTGTCCGGCGACTGCTCCGCAAGTTGCGCGAGCTCGGGCGTGGTTTCGACCATGCGCACCGACTGGGACAGTTCGCCGCCGAGCCGATGGATCTCCTCGAAATAGAAATCCATCGCCGTCGAGGAATGACGGGTCAGCGCGTGCCGCATTACGTCGTCAGTCACGTAGGGATTTCCGTCCCGGTCCCCGCCGATCCAGCTGCCCAGTTTCAGGAAACCGTCCAGTGGTGCGTGCCCGAAGCCCTGTTGTGCCAGCAGGTCCTCGATTTCCGCGTACAGCCGCGGCAGTTGACGCAGGAAGGTGTACCGGTAATAGGACAATCCGTTTTCGATCTCATCATTCACCGTCAGCCGCAGCTCCCGCAGTACCCGAGTCTGCCACAACGTCAGCACCACGCGGCGCAGCGCTTCTTCGTTCTGCTCCAGCTCGTCGGGCGTGAGCTGCAGGCGGTCCCGTTCGGTCAGCAGCCTGGCGATCTCCAGCTGGCAGTCGAGAATGCTCTTACGCTGTACTTCGGTGGGATGCGCGGTCAGCACCGGCGAGATCAGTGCGTCGCGAAAAAATGCGGTGACCTTCCCGGCCGGCAGCCCGGCGGCGCGGCCGCGGGCCAGCGCCAAGGCAACGCTTCCCTCCTGCGGCGGCGAACCCGCTATCAGGTGCGCGCGGCGGCGGCGATTGTGATGCTGGTCCTCGGCGATATTGGCAAGTTGCGAGAAGAAACTGAAAGCCCGCACCACCGCAATGGTGCGCACCGGATCAAGCTTGTTGAGCGTGGTTTCGAGTTCGCGCCTGGCGTCCGGGTCGCGGTCGCGGCGGAAGCGGATGGCGTTCTGCCGTGTGCGTTCGATGAGATCGAAAACCGCCTCCCCCTCCTGTTCTCGCAGCGTGTCGCCGAGTATGCGTCCGAGCAGGCGAATGTCCTCGCGCAGCGGCGATTCCTTGTCCGGGACGGCCGGGTTCTGGCCTGGTGCATTCATGGAAGGAATTTCAAAGGCGTTTCACCGCAAAGGTGCGAAAAAAGCGACTCGCCATCATGAAGCGAGGATACCAAGCAAAGCTTGAACCCTGTCCTGCTTAGCTTCTGTTTTTGCTGGTGTCTTAGAGTCCTGGCGGTTTTCTACCCGGAATTCGCCATGCCATTTTCCTGTCCGATGCACAACATCAGAGCACCGGCTGCCTGCGCCCGCCGCCGTAATGCTTCAACTGGCCAAGCGTCACCTTGAGTGCCTCCTGGTAGTGGACCGCAGCCTGCTCGAGCTTGCCCTCGCGCTCCAGCAGGCGCGCCAACTCCAGGTGCGCCGAATGTGTCGGCTCGATCGACAGGCTCGCCTCGAGGTAACTGCGGGCCTTGCCCCATAATCCCTGGTGCGCGCACAGCCGGCCCAGCGTGAGCAGCAGCACCGCATCGCGCGGGTGCGCCTGCAGCCATTTCTCGGCGCGTTCCAGCTGCTGCCGGACGTCCTCCCCCAGGCATTCGGGATAAAGCGCCAGCAGTCCCTGGTCCCAGATCCGCTCGACGCCTTCCTCGACGATGCGATGCGCCTCCGAGCACGCACTTAAGTCGACGAAGCACCGTGCCGCCGCCGCAGCAATGCGCGGCTCCTGCCGGTCCTGCGCCGGCAGCTTGTCCCAGTACTCGCGCAGCGCCTTGTCATCAAGCGCCTTGAGTTTCAGGTTCTCGATGATCGCGTGGCGGCGCAACTGCGAAACCACTGGCCGCTCGAATACCTTGCGCTTTTCCAGTTGCGGGATCAGCGCCAGCACGCGGTCCCAGTTTTTTGCCATCTGCTGTGCGCGCAGCTCCAGCCGCAACGCGGCCGTGTGGCTCTCCGGCAAACGTTTCAACACATCGAGCGCATCATGATAGCGGCGCTCGTCCAGCAGCATCTCGGCCTGCGCAATCAATCGCATGCTATCGTCGACGGGATCGTTGCCGGCGGCCTTGGCCAGATAATCGTCGCGGGTGGAAAACGCCCGCAGGCCGTGCGCGGCGCGCGCCGCCAGAATGGCGGACAGGGCCGGCGACTCACCCGCCTTGAACGCAGCGGCGGCCGCCTTCTCGGCTTTGCCGAATCGGCCTTCGAAGAAATTGACCAGCGCCTCGTTGAAAGTGGCTCGTGCCCGGTTTTGTTTGCGGCGCCTGAGATAGGCCCGCACGCGCGCGGGCATGGCGACCGAAATCATGATCGCGCGCATCATCATATACGCGGCCACGACGGACACTATCGCGATGAGAATCGCCAGATTGAGCGAGAGTTCGGCACGCCAGGGCGGCAAAACCAACAATATGTAGCCGTTGTTGTAGCGCGCCGCCAGCACCAGACCAACGGCAACGGCGAAAAGGCCAACCACCCAAAACAGACCCCGCATCAGCCCGCCCCCAGCGTCGGAATAGTGGTCATGCTCAGCGCACGCTGCGCTCGCGCACCATCTTGAGATTGCGCGCGGCGTCCAGACTTGCCGAGATGTCGGGTAGCTCGATGCTTACCTGCGACTGCGCCAGTTGCGTCACCGTGGACAGCGCGGCAGCAACCGGTTTGCTGCCGCTGTCGTAGTAGCGTTTCAGCCAGTCCGAAGCCGCGTCGAGATCGGCCTTGAAGCTCGTCTCGTCGCGCGCCAGCAGCGCCAGCCGTGCGCCGAGCAGACGCAGCTTCAGATTTTCCCGCAGGAAAAAAGCCTGCTCCGGTGACAGCAGCGGCACCTCCGGTTTTTCGGCGTTCTGGATGCGCACCAGGCGACGCAGATCCTGAACGGTTTCGTGCCACAGATTGGCCCAGAAACCGCCGCCCGGCGGCACAGCCGCATCCTCGGCCGGCAGAGGCCGCCCCTCCATGGCCAGAGGCAACGAATCCACCGCCTTCATCACGTTGTCCAGACGCAGCACCATGCCGACCACGTCAACGTATGGCGCAGCCTTGAGCCGCTCGATATCCTGGCTGATCACGCGCCGCAATGCGGTCAGCTGCGGACGATCCAGGCGCGCCAGGCGCGCGTCGGCCGTTTCCAGCGCAACCAGCGCGGCCCTGACGTTGCCCGCAAGCTGGAGTTGCTGGTTGGCGATCAGGAGTGCCTGCTCGATTTCGGCCAGGACCCATTCGTCGCGGCTGCCTGAAAAATCCCGGTAGAGAGATTCCAGCGCGTGACGCTGATTCTGGGTCTCCACCATGCGGGCCTCGAGTTGCCCGAGCCGCGCCACTACGTCGCGCATGTCGTCGCGCGACTGCCCGGCCAGCGACCGCGTCTCGCGGTTCACGGCATCGGCTTCGGCAAGACGCCTGGTCACATCCTGCCGCAGTTCGTCGAAGCGTCTGCGTGTGTCATACCACTGCGACGCGGCCAGCGCAGTCGCGGCCAGCGCCAGCAGCAGCGCCAGGACGGCGAGTCGCGAGCGTCGCTGCGGCTTTGCCATAGGGCGCGTATCGGCGAGGGATTGTTGCTCGGTTGTTGGTTCGGCCATAGTTCCCAGGGTAAAACGGTCAGGCCACGGGGTGAACCTGGCGCACTCCCGCAAACCAGGTTTCCAGGCCCGACGCCAGCGCCTCGTCTCCCATGCCGGTGACGAAAACCGTGTGCACGCCGAAGGTAAATGCGGTGGCGGCCACGCGCGGATGGGGGACGAACATCGGAGTCTGGCACAACCACGGCCGGCATGCTTCACCGGCCATGTCGAAGAGGTTGGTCACGATTTCAGAACTGGTGGCCAGGCAGGCCCGCAGCCTGCCTTGCTGCCACATCGGCACCAGTTCCACCAGGTCACGCCGCGGTCTTGCGCGCCGGTAACACTCCACATATTCGACCTCGGCGCCACGCTGGCGCAGCGACTCGCCCAACAATTCTCGCCCGCCCTGCCCGCGAAAAATCACTACCCTCTTTGCGGCGAGCCGCAGCGCGGACAATGCCTCGAGCAAAGCCTCGCTATCGAAATCCGCTTCCGGCGTGATCATCTCGCGCACGCCGGATTTTTTCAACTCGGCGGCGGTTCCCGGTCCCAGCGCGGCCACGCGCAGACCCGCAGGCAAGCCCCCTGCAGTCGCAATGCGCGGCATCGCCAGCCGCGCTGCGTTCGGGCTGGCGAATATCGCCAGGTCGAACTGTGTCAGCCGCTCCAGTACCGACGCCGTCGCGGCATCCGGTTGCGCCACGATCTCCATCGCCGGAAACAGCAGCGGTTCCCCACCGAGGCTGCGTATCAGTTCGGCCAACCGCTGCGCCTGGTGCTCGGGCCGGGTTACCAGAACTCCGACACCCGCCAGCGGCTGCCTGTTTCCCGTCCCGCGCACGGCTGTTATCCATTCAGCGCTGCGAGGATTTCGCGCGCACCCTTTGCGATCAGACGCTCGGCAAGCGCTGCTCCGAGCTTGGCGGGCGGACCTGCCGACGAACCTGAGATCTCGTCGTACACCATGCGCGCGCCGTCGGGACTGGCGACGAAACCGCGCAGCCTGGCCTGGCCGTTGGTCAGCTCGGCATATGCGCCCAGGGGCACCTGGCAGCTTCCCGCGAGTGCGCGGCTCACTGCCCGTTCGGCCTCCACACACCAGCGGGTAGGAGCATCGTCGAGCGGCGCGACTGCCGCAACCAGATCGCCGCGTTCGGCGCGGCACTCGATGCCAAGCGCACCCTGGCCGGCTGCGGGCAGGCTTTGCTCCGGCGTAAGCAGGCAGGCGATGCGGGCAGCGAGGCCCAAACGCTTGAGGCCGGCCGCCGCGAGAATGATCGCGGCATAGCGCCCGTCATCGAGTTTGCGCAACCGAGTCTGCACGTTGCCGCGCAACGGCTCCACCTCGAGACGAGGAAAACGCGCGCGCAACTGGCTTTCGCGCCGCAGACTGGAGGTGCCGACCCGGCTTCCCGGCGGCAGGCTCTCCAGGTCGCGGTAGGTGTTGGAGACGAATGCATCGCGCGGGTCTTCGCGCCGGGTGATGGCGGCAATCGTAAACCCGGGTGGCAGATTCATCGGCACGTCTTTCATCGAGTGCACCGCGATGTCCGCGTCACCGGATTCGATCGCCGACTCCAGTTCCTTCACGAACAGGCCCTTGCCGCCGATCTTGGAAAGCGAGGTGTCGAGCATGCGGTCGCCCTGCGTGGTTACGCCCAGCAGCCGCGTGTCCACTCCGGCGTAGAGCGTACGCAGACGCTCCTCGATATGGCGAGCCTGCCACAAGGCGAGCGCGCTCTCGCGCGTGGCGATGACGATTCGGGATGGAGGACTCTTGGCAGACAGCAAGGATTTGGATCCAGGAGGACGGCAAACTCGGGCCATCCTCGCAATATCGGTGGCGGCCCAAAAAAACTCCACTTCAACGACCGGCCCAGGCCGGTCGTTACAGGCGCATCAGTTCTCCAGCAGGCTGCGCAGCATCCATGCGGTTTTGTAGTTCCGGCATAACGCGCTACGCGCATCAGCCTCCACTGAAAGACGGCTTGAATGCATTTTAGTCGGATTAATTCTCCAAAAGACTTCTGAGCATCCAAGCCGTCTTTTCATGTACTTCCATGCGCTGGGTCAGAAGATCCATGGTCGGCTGATCGTTGCCGCTCTCGGCGGCGGGAAATGCCTTGCGCGCCGTGCGTGTGACCGCCTCGTGTCCCTCCAGCAGAATCCTCACCATGTCCTGGGCCTTGGGCACGCCGGCCGTTTCCTTGATCGAGGCCAGCTTGGAGAACTGGACGTAGGTCCCGGGCGCCGGCGCGTCCAGCGAGCGGATGCGCTCGGCGATCAGATCGATGCTGTTCCACATTTCGGTGTACTGGGTCTGGAACATCAGGTGCAGCGTCTGGAACATCGGACCGGTCACGTTCCAGTGAAAGTTGTGGGTCTTCAGGTACAGCGTGTAAGTGTCGGCAAGCAGCTTCGACAAGCCATTGACGATCTGTACCCGGTCCTTCTCCTTGATGCCAAGATCTGCAGCCATTTTTGATTTCCTTGCGCCTGGGTTGAAGAGTGCCTGCACCTGATTCCAATCATAGGACAATTCTTCGCCGTTTTCAGCGGGGCTTGCGCGATGTTGCTCCAACCGTAGCTAAAGATCGCGGGTCCCGCGAACCCGCTCGGCATCGCGGGCACGCATGAGTTCCCGGAAGTCGTCCTGGGTCAGATAACGCAGCGCCGAGCTGGTGATCTTCCCGGAATACTGCTCCAGCATCGCCACATTGCCGTCTCTGCGCCAGACGCGCACCCGGTTGACGAACGCGCCGGCCATGCCGCTGCGCAACTGCTCGTCATGGATCTCGGGCGTGCCGAACCGCGCCGTCAGGCTGCGCTCGATCTGCGCAAACCGCGCCTCATCAAACAAGACCGTTGTTCGATTTAGAAGTTCACTGCGGTACTCGAGCGTCACTCCGAGAACCGGCAGACCCAGGTGCTCGAGTGGCTTGCCGTTCGCCCGGCATTGGGTGTTCACGCTGGTTCCGGCACACGTGTAAAGTCCGTGGTCAAGCGCGGACAGCGGCGAGCCGAGCGCTTCGATACCCTGCGCGCCGGATGCGGCGCCGGCAAGCAGAAAAAGAAACCCTGCGCAATGCCGCGGGCTCACAGGACGTTGCGCCCCATTTCCTTGACGATATGCTGCTGGCGGCGGCTCACCGGCAGTTTCTCATCGAGTCCGGCCAGCGTCACCATCCAACGCGCCTCGCCCTCGCCGCCCTCTTTCTCGAAACCGGTGATGTGTGCTTTCGCCACCAGGCAACTGCGATGGATGCGCACGAACTGCTCGGAAAATTCCTGCTCGAGTTTCGACAACGACTCTTCCAGCAGGTGCTCGCGCGCGGCGGTGCGTATGGTCACGTACTTCAGCTCGGCGCGCAGGTAGAGAATTTCCGGCACCGGGATCAGCACCACCTTGCCGCGCTCCAGCACCGAAAGATGGGTACGCGCATCCGGGGTGATCTGTTGCAGAATTTCGAGCCTCAGCGGGGTGATTGCCCTGACCCGCGTCAAAGCGTCGTGCAGCCGCCGCAGCCGGATCGGCTTGAGCAGATAGTCTACTGCGTGCAACTCGAACGCCTTCAGGGCGTGTTCGTTGTAGGCGGTGGTGAAAATCACCGACGGCGGCTCGGGCAGCTTCAGCATGTGTTGCGCCACTTCCAGACCGTCCATTTCCGGCATGCGGATGTCAAGCAGCACCACGTCGGCTGAAGTTTCCTCCAGCAGCGCCAGCAATTCGCGGCCGTTCGCGGCTTCGCCTGCGAGCTCGATCGGAAAGCTTCCGGCGCAGTCTTCCAGCAGATCCCTGATGCGGCTGCGCGCCGGCGCCTCGTCGTCGGCAATCACGACCCGCAATGCCTGCGGATGCTTGCTCACTTTTCCTCCCTCACGTGGGGAAGCGTAATCTGTACCTCATATTGGCCGTCAGTGTCGCGAGTTTGCAGGCTGGCTTCGGCGTCGAAATGCAGCGACAGCCGCTCCCTGATGTTGGCGAGCGCCATCTTGTTGCCGGTGTGTGGGCTGCCCTCCCTGCGCAATGGGTTGCGCAACAACATGTGCACCCGGTCGCGTTCGCTGTGAATTTCGATCCTGATCACCCCCGGCTCCGCAGACGGCTCAATGCCGTGGTAGACCGCGTTTTCCAGCAGCGGTTGCAACAGCAGTGGTGGCACCAGTGCGTCGCCGGGCATCTTGTCCAGTTCCCACTCCACCCGCAGCCTGTCACCCAGCCGCAGCGCTTCCAGACCGAGATACTGGCGGCACAGTTCGACTTCGCGCTCGAGCGGCACCAGATCGCGGTTGTCAGCCATGAGTACGCGGAACAGCTCGGCGAGGTCTTCGAGCGCCGCCTCGGCGCGGCGCGGTTCACTGCGCACCAGGGACAGGACCGCATTGATGCTGTTGAACAGAAAATGCGGGCGTATGCGCGCCTGCAGCGCCTGCAGTCGGGCCTCAGTCAGCGCCGGCGACAGCATGCGGCTGCGCAGATTGAAGTATGCGAGCACCAGCAGCGTGGCCACGGCGGTAAAAAACCAGCTGCGCACCAAGCTTGGAGTGCCGGGCGTAAGAATCGCCCGGGTCGCCATCACCATGAGCGACGCAACACCGAGCTCGCCGGCAACGATCACTGCAACGGCCAACGGGTAATCGAGCTTGTGCAACCAGCGATCGGCGAGGCCGAGCAATAGCACCGAGAGAATGACCATCGGCTGCACCTGCGCGGAAATGTCCAGCCACTGATTCAGCATGTCGTGCCAGTTCGAGGATTTCAGCGCCGCGGCAACAACCGTCATCGCGATGACCATCACCAGCAGACGCAATATGACGCCCAGATTGCGGAAATCCGGAAGAAGGTTGGGGTGACGATTTTGATTTATACTTGCCATCGGCTAAGTCAGGCCAAAAATCACGCCAGAACAGGCGCTTAACGCTGTCATTGTGAACAGGGCAGGACCTTAATGCAACCCGAGGAAAAACCCGCGGACGACGCGGGCAAAGCCTGGTCGGGCCGGTTCAGCGAACCGGTCGCGGAACTCGTGAAGCGCTATACCGCGTCGGTCGATTTCGACAAGCGGCTTGCTGAGTTCGATGTCGCCGCTTCGCTGGCCCACGCGCGCATGCTGCATGCGGTGGGTGTACTCACGGCCAAGGATCTTGCCGATATTGAACGCGGCATGAACGCCATCCTCGGGGAGATCCGCCACGGAAAGTTCAACTGGTCGGTTGACCTTGAGGACGTGCACCTGAACATCGAGAAGCGGCTCACCGACCTGGTCGGCGATGCCGGCAAGCGGCTGCATACCGGGCGTTCGCGTAACGACCAGGTCGCGACCGACATCCGGCTCTATCTGCGCTGGGCCACGGATGAAATCCTTGCGCTCATCTACGCCTTACAGAAAGGCCTGCTCGATCTGGCCGCGCATCACGTCGATACGCTCATGCCCGGCTACACGCACCTGCAGGTGGCGCAGCCGGTGAGCTTCGCGCATCATCTGATGGCCTACTTCGAGATGATGAAGCGCGACGCGAGCCGCTTCGGTGACTGCCGCAAGCGGGTCAACGTACTGCCCTTGGGGGCGGCGGCGCTCGCCGGCACCAGCTACCCGATCGATCGCGAGCTTGTCGCCAGGGAACTGGGTTTCGACGGCGTGTGCGAGAACTCGCTCGATGCGGTGTCGGATCGCGATTTCGCCATCGAGTTCTGTGCCTGCGCCGCGCTTACGATGACGCATCTGTCGCGGCTGTCCGAGGAACTGATCCTGTGGATGAACCCGCGCTTCGGTTTCATCACGCTTGCAGACCGGTTCTGCACCGGCTCGTCAATCATGCCGCAGAAGAAAAATCCCGATGTGCCGGAACTGGTGCGCGGCAAGACCGGGCGCGTCAATGGCCACTTGGTGGCGCTGCTCACGCTGATGAAAGGCCAGCCGCTCGCCTACAACAAGGACAACCAGGAAGACAAAGAGCCGCTGTTCGACACGGTGGATACGCTGACCGTCACGCTCAGGATCTATGCCGACATGGTCGGCGGCATCGCAGTCAACAAGGAAGCGATGCGCAAAGCGCTTCTTGAGGGTTACGCCACCGCAACCGATCTGGCCGACTATCTGGTCAGGAAGGGCCTGCCGTTCCGCGATGCCCATGAGGCGGTCGCGCGCGCCGTGCGCTTCGCGGCCGAAAAGGGCGAGGACCTCACGCAATTGAGCATCGAGCAACTGCGGCAGTTCTCCAAGCTGATCGACACCGAGGCGATTGGCAAGCTCTCGCTCGAGGGCTCGGTCGCCTCGCGCGATCATGTCGGCGGCACCGCGCCGACACAGGTACGCGCGGCGATTGCCCGCGCCCGTGCCTGGCTGGCCGCGCGCTAGCGCTCCCGGCGCAGGCTGCCGTGGTGCCGGCGCCGGACGCGGCAACCTGGCAGGCGATCGCAGCCGATATCTCTAGCGCCACGGGCTCGCACTTCTCTGTTTCACGCGCGGAGCCCACCGGTGGCGGCTCGATCAACCGGGCATTCCAGCTCGACGGCGGCGGACGGCGCTTTTTCGTCAAGCTCAACTCGGCCGGGCGCCTGGAGATGTTCGAGGCCGAGCAAGCCGGGCTCGTGGAACTCGGGGCCACGAAGACAGCACGCGTACCGATGCCCATCTGCTGTGGATCGGATTCGCATTTTTCCTGGATCGTGCTGGAACACTTCGAATTTAGAAACGGCAAGAGTGGTCTGGCTGCTCTCGGGCCGCGGTTAGCCCTGCTGCATCGGAGCACCGCCACAAATTTCGGCTGGAACCGGGACAACACCATCGGTTCCACGCCGCAGTACAACGAATGGTGCAGCGACTGGATTATCTTTCTCCGGGAGCATCGCATCGGATTTCAATTGCGGCTTGCCCAACGCAACGATTACCGCGGCCGACTTCTGTCTTCGGGTGAGAAGCTCCTCGCCGGACTTGATGCGTTCTTTGCCGGTTATCGGCCGGAAGCCTCGCTGCTGCACGGTGACCTGTGGGGAGGCAATGCCGCGGTTCTTGCGGACGGAGAGCCGGTGATATTCGATCCTGCGGTGTACTACGGTGATCGCGAAGCCGACGTCGCCATGACCGAGTTGTTCGGCGGCTTCCCGCAGGCGTTCTATCGCGGCTACGACGACGCGTGGCCGCTCGACCCGGGCTATCCGGTACGCAAGCGGCTCTACAACCTCTACCATTTGCTCAATCACCTGAATCTGTTCGGCGGTTCATATCTGGTACAGACACAAGCCGTCATCGACGGGTTGCTCGGTGAAATTCGCGCTTGACCGGCAGCTCGGCGGGAGCGGGCGTAACCTTGCCCAAAGACGGTCAAGCTGTTAGATTCAAAAATCAATTCAGAATAGTCCAGCGCGGTTCGTCGCCCGCTGGATTATTTTTCAATGCATGAAATAAACGAGGGAGGAGACATCATGCACGGGAATTACTTACGGCCCCTGAAAACGGCTGCGACGGTGTTTGCGGGCGTGGCACTGGCCATCGTTTGCGCAGCCGGCCATGCACAGGACAAGCCGATCCGTATCGGCCTGGTTACTTTCCTCTCCGGCCCGGCCGCCGGACCCTTCGGCGTGCCGGCCAAAATGGCCGCCGAAGCGATTGTCGATTCGTTGAACGCCGGCAAGGCGCCCGCTCCTTACAACACCAAGGGTTTCGCCGGAACACCGTTGGAACTGACGATCGTGGACGAAGCCGGTGGCGCTACCAAGCAGGTTACCGAATTGCGCAACCTGGTCGAGCGCCAGAACGTGGACTTCGTCATCGGCTACATCTCCAGCGGCGACTGTCTCGCGGTGGCGCCGGTGGCGGAAGAATTGAAGACCCTCACCATCCTGTTCGACTGCGGCACGCCGCGCGTATTCGAGGAGGCGAGCTACAAGTACGTATTCCGCACCCGCTCGCACGCCACCATGGATGCGGTGGCGGGAGCGCTGTACCTGCTGGAGAACCGGCCCGCGGTGAAGAGCTTCGCCGGCATCAACCAGAACTATGCCTGGGGCCAGGATTCGTGGGCGGACTTCACCGCGGTTATGGCGACGCTCAAGCCCGAAGCCACGATCACGTCTTCGCAGATGCCCAAGTTCGGCGCAGGGCAGTACGGTCCCGAAATCTCCGCGCTACTGCAAACCAACTCCGATGTGCTCCACTCCAGTCTCTGGGGAGGCGACCTCGAGGCTTTCATGCTGCAGGCCACGCCGCGCGGGCTTTTTAATCGCAGCCAGCTTGTGCTGGTGGCGGGCGAACCCTACCTGCACCGTCTGGCCGGCAACATGCCCGACGGCACCATCGTCGGTGCGCGCGGCCCGAACGGCGTGTACGCGCAGAAAAGCGCGCTCAACGACTGGCTGCGGCAGATCTACAAGGAGCGCGCCGACGTCTATCCGAACTATCCGGCCTACAGCGTGGCGATGGCGTTTCTGGGATTGAAGGCGGCCTACGAGAAGGCGCGCGGCACCGGCACCGGCGCACCCGCCACCGAAGAGGTGATCAAGGCATTCGAATTCCTGAATTTCGATTCGCCCGCCGGAAAGGTCATGATGAAGCTCGGCAAGGGCCACCAGGCCGTGACCGGCACCGCCTATGGCACGACGCGCACGGTCAACGGCCAGGTCACCGTCGGCAACGTCAAGTACTATCCGCTGGAGCGCGTCCAGCCTCCCGAGGGCGAGAAGAGCCTGGACTGGATCAAGTCCGGCATGAAACCGGGTAAGTGGTAAAACCGCGAATTCCGGCATGAACCAGCTGGTCGCAGTCCTCATCGACGGGTTGATCTACTCGTCGTGGCTGTTCATCATCGCCATCGGCCTCACGCTGATCTACGGGGTGATGAAAATCCTGAATATCGCCCACGGCAGCCTGTATGCGCTGGGCGCATACAGCGCCGCGTCTCTCGCAGGTTACTGGATCAACCAGGGTTACGCGCCAATGGGCAGTTACGCGGTGATGCTGGTCGCCGCAATCCTGGTCGGTCTGATCGCGGGGCCGGTGATCGAACGGGGACTGCTGCGCCTCATGTACGGCAAGGACGAAATTGTCCTGGTGCTGGTCACCTACGCGGTGTTCCTGATCCTCGAGGACTTCATCAAGCTCACGTGGGGCGTCGATCCCTACTTCCTGTACCAGCCGTACAGCCTGCTCGGCAGTTTCGACGTGGGCGACCTCACGTATCCGGTTTACAACCTGGTGCTGTTCGGCATGGCCGTCCTGATCGGCGTCACATTGGCCTGGGTGCTTACCAGGACCCGTCGCGGCAAGATGCTGGTTGCAGTCATTCACGACCGCGAGATGGCCGCGGCGATGGGCATCAACGTAAGCCTGGTTTACTTCGTCACCTTCACGGTCGGCGCCATGCTCGGCGCCGTCGGCGGCGCACTCACCGCCCCCATGATTTCAGTCCAGCCCGGCATCGGCGCCGAAACCATCGTGCTCGCCTTCGCGGTGGTGGTGATCGGCGGCCTTGGCAGCCTGCCCGGCGCGGCGCTGGCGGCGGTCCTGGTCGGCCTGGTGCGTTCGGCCGCCGTTCACTACCGGCCCGAGCTCGATTTGTTCGCGATCTATTTCGTGATGGCGGTCGTGCTCATCATGCGTCCAAAGGGCCTATTCAGCGTGCTGGAGGCGCGCAAGATTTGAGGCGCGACTTCACCATCCGCGTTCTTGGGGGCGCATTGGTAGTGCTGCTCCTGGCGGGGCCGCTGCTGCCGCGCTGGGCCATGTTCCTGATCACGATTTCGCTTTGTTACGGAATGGTCGTGCTCGGCATGATGTTGTTGATGCGCACCGGTGTGGTGTCTTTCGGCCACGGCTTGTACTACTGCCTGGGCGCCTATGCCGCCGGTACGCTCGATGTGTTGTTCGGTGTCTCGGATATCGCGGTCATGCTACTGGCGGCCGTTGCTGTCACCGGCGCGGTATCGGCCCTGCTCGGGATTCTGCTGCGCAAGTACCGCGACATCTTCTTCGCCATGCTCTCGCTCGCCTTCTCGATGATCCTCTACGGCCTGCTGGTGAAGACCTCCGCGCTGGGCAGTTCGGACGGTTTCAACGTCGCGGCCAAGACGCTATTCGGGATACGAATTGCGGGCACGGAGTTCGAACGCTATTTGATATTCGCCGTCACGGTGCTCATCGCATTTGTCGCCGCCGTATGCATACATAAGTACCTGGCATCGCACATGGGCCGGCTGGCCGGTGCCATCCGCGACAATGAGTTGCGCGTCGAGTACATGGGCGCATCGGTGCGCAACACTATTCACGTCAACTACGTCATGTCGGCAGTTCTTGCGGGACTGGGCGGCGCGCTCGCCGCGGTGAGCGTCGGCCATATCGATCCCGAGATGTCCTACTGGACCACCTCCGGGGAGTTCGTCTTCGTGGCGATTCTGGCCGGCACCGGCAACGTGCTCGCGCCTTTCCTGGGCGCGTTCATATTCGAGACCATCCGCAGCTTCGCCTACGAATACTCGCCCAACACCTGGCAGATGGCGCTCGGTACCACCATGCTGCTGGTGATCATGTTCCTGCCGGGTGGTTTGTGGTCGCTGTTCACCAGAATGCGAAGGGCGGCCTGACATGGCGGTTGTACTCGAAGCCAGAGGGCTGAACAAGAGTTTCGGCGCGGTCACCGCGGCGGCGGACATCAACGTTGCTGTCGAAGGGGACAGCGTGGTGGGATTGATCGGCAGCAACGGCGCCGGCAAGACCACGTTCATCAACATGGTCACCGGCTACCTCAAGCCCAGTTCCGGCAGCATCGTCTTCGGCAGCCGCGACATCACGCCGCTGGCCCCGCGCCAGATCACGCGGCTCGGAATCTGCCGCTCGTTTCAGATTCCCCAGTTGTTCAACACGCTGTCGGTGTACGAGAACCTGCTGGTCGGCGTCGGCATCGTGGCCTCCGGCGGCAGAAAATGGGCGCACGAGAGCCGCCATGTCGGCACCACGGGCGAGACGGTGGACTCGATACTGGAGCGATTCAATCTCACCGGTTATCGCGACAAGCCGGCCGGCGTGCTGCCCGAGGGCGTGCGCAAGCTGCTCGACATCGCCATGGCCATGGCGGTGAAGCCGAAGATCCTGCTGCTCGACGAACCGACCTCGGGCGTGTCGGCGGACGAGAAGTTCGGATTGATGGACATGGTCATGGAAGCGGTGCGGGCTCAGCAAGTCACGGTACTGTTTGTCGAGCACGACATGGATATCGTCAACCGCTATACCCATCGCGTGCTGGCGTTCTACGAGGGCCGGATCATTGCCGACGGCGATTCCGGCGTCGTACTCAACGACGCCGAGGTGCGCAAGTACGTGACCGGCGAGGAGCGCCCCGCCGGCGGAGGCAAGCATGCTGCGCATTGAAGGGCTCGACGTCTCCATCCAGTCGGTCAGCATCCTGCGCGGGATCTGCATGGACGTGCCGACCGGAAAATTCGCCGGGCTGATCGGCCGCAATGGCGCCGGCAAGACCACGCTGATGCGCTCGGTGATGGGTATTCTCCCGGCCCGCGGAGGCACGATCCGTTTCGATGAAGTGGCGCTCGACAGGATGCCCGCCCACCAGCGTGCGCGCGGCGGCATCGGCTACATGCCCGAGGACAGGCGCCTTGTTCCGCAACTGTCCGTCGAGGAAAACGTACTGATTCCGGCATGGGCGGCAGGCATTGCGGAACCGCTGGTGCGGCTGGCGCTGATATACAAGATGATTCCCGAAGTCGAAGCCTTCGCCGGCCGTAAGGCGCTGCAGCTTTCCGGCGGCCAGCAGAAACTGGTGGCGCTGGCGCGCGCACTGATGTGCGGCACCAAACTGCTGCTTCTCGATGAGCCCTTCGAAGGCGTGGCGCCGGTGCTGGCGCACCGGCTCGCGGAAGTGATTGCCGGACTGAAATCCCAAGGGGTTTCGGTCATCCTCACCGAGTCCGATCTCTCGCACTCGGAGGAAATCCTCGATATGGTTTACACCATCGACCGCGGCGAGGTATCGGTCGCAACGGTTTGACCTGAAATGTGTCAAGGGTGCCGCAATGGCGCTCTGAGTCGCTCTTCATCGCGGCAATCGGACTATTTTAAATTCCTGTTCGTTGCTCGCATCCTGTGCAAAGATGGGGGGTCGACTCGTAGTCAACGAGGACGAAACGATGGCCAGTTTTCGACAGTTCCCCTGGATGGTTGTTGCTCTTGCAGCGCTTGGGCTCAGCGCCTGCAATGGGTCCGACGACGAGCTGCCTGTCAGCCTTACCGTACAACGCGTATTCCCCAGGCTTTCCTTCAGCAGCCCGGTAGCGATGCTCCAGGCACCGGGTGACAGCACGCGCTGGTTCGTTGTCGAGCAGGCCGGGCAGGTACGCGTGTTCGACAACGACCCGGCGATCACGGTTACAGACGAATTCGTCAACATCGACGGCATGAATCGCGTGACCTTCATCGGCGAGGCCGGATTGCTCGGCATGGCCTTCCATCCCGATTTCCCGGCCGACCCGCGTGTGTATTTCTTCTACTCGCATACCGATCCCACACTTGGACTGGTGTCGCGGCTCTCGGAATTCACCACGCTGGATAACGGCCTCACCCTCGATCCGGCTTCCGAGCGCGTTCTACTTACAATCGAGAAACCGGAGACGGAGAGCAATCACAACGGCGGGGGCATCGCCTTCGGACCGGACGGTTTCCTCTACGTCGGGGTCGGGGACGGCGGCGGCGCGAACGACGGCGGCGCCAGCAACCAGCACGGGCCCATCGGCAACGGACAGTCCCTTACCACGCTGCTCGGCAAGATGCTGCGCATCGATGTCGAGGGCACCACCGGCGCGTTTCTCTATCGGATTCCACCGACAAACCGGTTCGCTGGCAACGCGCTTTGCGGCACTAACGGCACGGGCTTGCAGAGCTGCCCGGAAATCTACGCGGTCGGATTTCGCAACCCGTGGCGATGGAGCTTCGACCGTATGACCGGGCAACTCTGGGTGGCCGATGTCGGCCAGAACGCGCTCGAGGAAGTTGACCGGGTGACGCTCGGTGGCAACTACGGATGGCGTTGCTTCGAAGGCACGAACAACACCGGGCTCGCCTGCGGATCGCCGGCGAACCCGTCGCCGCCGGTCGTGGAGTACGGCCGCGACGTCGGCCAGAGCACCACTGGCGGTTATGTCTATCGCGGTTCGGCGATCGCTTCCCTCGTCGGCCGCTACGTCTTCGGCGACTTCATCACCGGCAGGATCTTCAACATCGCGGAAAGCACGCAACCCACGCTGACGCTAACGGACGGCTTGGAGTCCGGCCTTAGCATCTCTTCGTTCGGTGAGGACAACGACGGCGAACTCTACATCGTGGACTACGGTGGGGAGCTCTATCGAATCAGCCGGTAGCCGCGCGGCCACGAACACTTGATCTCCGTGGGATCCGTGCGCTGGCCGGCGTCGGCGAGTTGAAATTTGGAGAACTAATCTGCTCATTCTCCTGTGACTGATTCATCCCTCGCAGCGTAAGTTGCATATCTTCAATTTGCAGGTCAGGGCCCATTTTACCGCTGAACATGGAAAGCCAGAACCCGGGTGGCTCGATGTCTGGATTTGCGTCGCACGGAAGGAATTCAGTCCGGCCAGTTGCAGGGAGGCTCACGTGAGCAAAGCGGTACTGGCGTTCGGTTTCGCGTGGCTGCTCATGCTGTCAACGGCAACGCAGCCGCAACAGACGCAGGCACCGGCGGCCGACTATCCGTTGTGGGCATTCCCCTTGAAGGTGGAGAGACCCTTCCCGCCCGAAGGCCCGGAACCAAAGACGCTGGCGGACAGCCCGAGAAAGTACACACAGCAGCAGATCGACGATCTGCTGAATCCGCCCGATTGGTACCCGGATCAGCGTCCGGAACCGCCCGCAATTATTCTCAATGGGCACGGCGACGCGTTGGCATGTGGCGCGTGTCACCTGATGTCCGGACTCGGCCACCCCGAGTCCACCGACCTCACCGGCCTGACTGCGACGTACATGGTTCAGCAGATGAACGATTTCAGGCCGGCGCCCGGATCGACGTGCCCAAGGATGAACAAGATTGCCAGGGCCGTGTCCGAGGACGAGTCACAGCAGGCGGCGGCGTGGTTTGCCACCCTCAAACCCCGTCCCTTTAGCCGCGTGGTCGAAGCCGACACCGTGCCTATGACGTTCCTGGGCGACGGCCGAATGCGCTTCGTCGAACCGGGTGGCGGCACCGAACCGATCGGCAATCGCATCATTACCGTCCCCGAGGATCAGGCGCGAGCACGATTGCGCGATCCGAATTCGGGATTCATCGCCTACGTCCCGGTCGGGAGCATCGCAAAAGGCAAGGAACTTGCCGAGACCGGCGGCACTGGCAGAACGGTCCCGTGCGCGACTTGTCATGGTACAGACCTGAGGGGGGTGGGTAACGTGCCGAGACTCGCCGGCGTTCATCCGATCTATCTCGCGCGCCAGCTTTACCGCTTCAGGGATGGGACGCGAAATGGCGCTCTAGCCCCACTGATGAAGCCTGCCGCTGACAGGCTGACCGACGAAGATATTGTCAACCTCTCTGCGTACCTGGGGTCGCTCGCGCCCTAGGCCACAAGCGCCAGATTCCAAGCAACGGACTGACTCGAAACCTCGCTGCGTGGCGCATTGCCATACGGCAGTACCGTTGAATTCCCTCCATTAAGTGCCCCCGAGGTTTAGGATATCGTCGCGTGGGCTCAACGCCTCACGACGTGCCAGCACAGTTCCCGGGGCCCGGAACTTGCCGGCCGCGGTCTGCAAGAAATCCAACATCGAGGCCTCGCATTACCAGTGAATGGGAGGAGGGAAAGCCATGAAAAACATCTGTGCAGGTGTGCTGGCGGCGCTTACGTGTATTGCGGCTCAGGCCTGGGGGGCGGAGGCGAACGAACTGACTGCGCGCCAGTCGATCCGGATCAATGCACCGCCGGAAGCGGTATGGGCGGTGGTCGGGGACTACAACGGATCCCCGCGCTGGCTGCCGCTCGTCGAGCGCAGCGAGATCGTGGTCGGCACGAACAACCAGGTCGGCGCGATCCGCCTGATCACGCGAAGAAATGGCACGAAGGTCACGGAGCGGCTGCTGGACCACAATGCGCAGGAAATGCGCATGGCCTATACCTATGTGGACGGGGCCGTCATGGCGAGCGACTACTTCCCCGTCATTGGCGTCATGGATGCAGGCGACGGGACCAGCATCGTCGAGTGGAGCGCACACTTCAAACGGCTGGCCTACTCGATCGACCCGCCGCCTCCCGGGCAGGATGACAAGTCGATGACGGACTTCTACAACGGGATCTACAAGACCGGGCTGGAGAACTTGAAGCGCGTCGTCGAGAGCGAACAGTAAGACCGCGAGCGATACCGGCCGTCGCAGTACCAGCGTGACCAACATGACTCGCCGTGCCCACTTGACGGATCTGCTCGGTCTGGCTGCGCTGGCGTGCCTGCCGAGCGGATCACGCGCCGCTTCGGACGCGCCCGTTCCGCTGCAAGGCATCGGGCGGCGCATCCGGCACCTGTCCTACAGCGATCAGGGCGGCCGACCGGACGGCGTACAGGTCATGGTCAATCGCAGCCATGTCTATGTCGGCCATATGTTCAGCGACGGTGTGACGATTCTCGACGCCGCCGATCCACGGAGCCTTAAGCCCGTCGGATTCTTCACCGCGGGCGTCAACACCCGCACCCATCACCTGCAGGTAGCGGACGATCTGATGCTACTGGCCAACGGTGCAAACATCGTCGCAATGCAGTCCTACGACAGCATGCGTGGCTATTTCGAGAACACGCTCGCCGACAGCATCACCGACCGCAAGAAATTCCGTTCCGGGCTGAGCATCCACGACATCTCCCGGCCCACACAAATGAAGGAAATCGCATTTCTTGAAATGCCTGGCTTCGGTGTCAACCGGCTGTGGTGGCCGGGCGGGCGCTACGCCTTCGTTTCCGCGCATTTCGACGGCTACACGGATCACATCCTGTGCATCGTCGATCTGAAGGACGTCACCAAGCCGGAGATCGTGTCGCGCTGGTGGCTGCCCGGCATGCATCGGGCGGGCGGCGAGACATCCACGATGCCCAAGGGCCGGCGTGTCGCTTTGCATCACATGATTACTGCGGGAGATCGCGGCTATGCCGCCTGGCGCGATGGCGGGTTCAGCATCCACGATGTCAGCGACCCGGCCAAACCCAGGCTGCTCTCGCACATCAACTGGTCGCCGCCTTTTCCCGGCGGAACGCACACGCCCCTGCCGTTGCCGGGACGCGGCCTGGCGGTCGTGGCCGACGAAGCGAACGCCGAACAATGTGCGAAAGGAACGTTCTACACCTTCGTAGTAGATGTGCGCGCGCCGGAGAACCCGGTGCCGATCGCCACGTTGCCCACACCGACAGACCGCGACTATTGCTCGCTGGGCGTTTTCGGTCCGCACAACCTGCACGAGAATCGCCCAGGATCCTTCCGCAGCGAGGAAATCATCTTCGCAACCTACAACAACGCCGGGGTGCGCGTGTTCGACATCAAGGATCCATTCGCCCCGAAGGAGATTGCTTTCTGGATACCGCCGGCCCCCAGGCGGCTGATCGACCCGCGGCCGAACATTGCGCTCGCGGCAAAGACCTGCGATGCGTACGTCACCCCCGATGGGCTGATGTATGTGAGCGACTGGAATGCGGGCATGCACGTGTTGGAGTACGAAGGCTGAGCGGCTCCAGACGGCAGGTCACCCTGCGTAGGCCAACCATCCCGGGTTACACTCGCGCGACATTGGCGCTGATCGTGGCTGTGGAGGACCCGCCGTGCCCGCACAGAAAATACTGGACCTGATCGGAAACACACCGCTGGTCGAAGTGACGCGCATGGACGCGGGCAAGTGCCGCCTGTTTCTGAAGATGGAGAGCCAGAATCCGGGGGGCTCGATAAAGGACCGCATTGGCCTGTCGATGATCGCCGCCGCGGAGAAGGACGGCAAACTCAAGCCCGGCGGCACCATTATCGAGGCTACCGCCGGCAATACCGGCCTTGGCTTGGCACTGGTCGCCACGCTGAAAGGTTATCGTCTGATCCTGGTGGTGCCGGACAAGATGAGCCGCGAGAAGATTTTCCATCTCAAGGCGATGGGCACGGAGGTCATACTCACGCGCTCCGATGTCGGCAAAGGCCACCCCGAGTACTACCAGGACATGGCCCAGCGCCTGGCCAAGGAAACGCCCGGTTCGTTTTTCGTGAACCAGTTCGGCAATCCCGCGAATCCCCACGCGCACGAGACCACCACCGGCCCGGAAATCTGGCTGCAGATGGATCACAAAGTGGACGCCGTGGTGTGCGGCGTCGGCTCTGCCGGCACGATGACCGGTTTGTCGCGCTATTTCGCCAAAGTATCTCCGGACACCGAGATGGTGCTCGCCGATCCGGTAGGCTCGGTGCTCGCCGACTATGTCCACACTGGAAAATACGGCCAAGCGGGCAGTTGGATCGTCGAGGGCATCGGCGAGGATTTCATTCCGCCGATCGCTGATTTCTCCCGCGTTAAGAAGGCCTACTCGATCAGCGATGAAGTGTCCTGCACGACCGTACGCGAGCTGCTGAGCAAGGAAGGCATCCTCGCGGGTTCTTCAACGGGCACACTGATCGCCGCGGCGCTGCGTTACTGCCGCGAGCAAACCCAACCCAGGCGGGTCGTGACTTTCGTCTGCGACAGCGGCAACAAGTACCTGTCGAAGGTGTTCAACGATTACTGGTTGATGGACCAGGGTTTCCTCAAGCGCGAGCAGTACGGCGACCTGCGCGACCTGATCACGCGCCGCCACGACGAGCACGCCACCGTGACCGTCAGTTCCGAGGACAAGCTCATGACCGCGTATGCGCGAATGAAGCTCTACGACATCTCGCAGCTTCCGGTCATCGACGAGGGCAAAGTGGTGGGCATCGTCGATGAGTGGGATCTGCTCACGGCAACGCAGGAAAGCCCGGCACGCTTTCGCGACCCGGTGCGCACGGCAATGACCCAGCGCATCGAGACCGTCGGACTGAAGACGCCGCTGACGCAATTGGTGGAAGCGTTCAACAAAGGCCACGTCGCCATCGTCGTTGACAAGGGCAAGTTCTACGGCCTCATCACCCGGATGGACGTTTTGAACCATCTTCGCAATCGCGCTCACTAACATCTGAAGCAAGGCATTTGCCACAGAGAGCACAGAGAACACAGAGAACACAGAGCAAAACAAAACAAGCAAAGTGTCGGTTTGAAGGCGCAAGGAACATGAAGCGAAACTCAAGAAATTGAACCCCACTTCCGAACTTGCCATCCTCCTGTCCCGCGTTTCCGATTGGCAATTCTCTGAGATCTCTGTGTCCTCTGTGGCCAGAATATTTTTGAGCATCATAAATCCATTGCGGCCGGTGCGGCGCCCGGCCCGAGAAGGTAAGATTCGGGAATGAAGAACAGTCACGACAAGCAAGGTTTCGCCACCCGCGCCATCCATGCGGGCCAGTCGCCCGAACCGACCACCGGCGCGGTGATGACGCCGATCTTTGCCACCTCGACTTTCAGGCAAAGTTCCCCGGGTGTGCACACCGGCTACGAGTACGCGCGCACCCAGAATCCCACGCGCCACGCTTTCGAGCGCTGCATCGCGGACCTTGAGGGCGGCATTCAGGCCTTCGCGTTCGCTTCGGGACTTGCCGCCAGCGCCACGGTGCTGGAATTGCTGGATGCAGGCAGCCACATGGTCGCGGTGGACGACATGTACGGCGGCTCGTGGCGTCTGTTCGAGCGCGTGCGCAAGCGCTCGATGGGACTCAAGGTGAGTTATTCCGATCCCAACCTGGCCGCCTCCCTGGAAAAGGCGTTGCAGCCGGACACGAAAATGATCTGGGTCGAGACACCTTCCAACCCGCTGCTCAAAGTCACCGAACTTGCTCAAGTCGCGAAGATCGGCAAGGAGCGCGGCGTTCTCACCGTCGTGGACAACACCTTCGCTTCGCCATTCGTGCAGCGGCCGCTCGATCTCGGCATCGACCTGGTGGTTCATTCGGTGACCAAGTACATCAACGGGCACTCTGACATGGTCGGCGGCATCGTGGTGGTCAGGGAACGCAAGGACCTCGTCGAGAAACTGGAGTTCATGCAGAACGCCATCGGCTCGATCCTCGATCCGTTCTCCAGTTTCCTTGCGCTGCGCGGGGTCAAGACGCTGCCGCTGCGCATGAAGCAGCACTGCGGCAATGCCATGCATCTGGCGGCGTGGCTGATGTCGCATCCGAAAGTGGAGCGGGTGGTCTACCCCGGACTGCCCAACCACCCTCAACACCTGCTGGCAGCGAAACAGATGAACGGTTTCGGCGCCATGATTGCCGTCTATCTCAAGACTGACATGGACGGCGTGCGCAGGGCGCTGGAAGCCTGCAATGTTTTCACGCTCGCCGAAAGCCTGGGCGGCGTGGAGAGCCTGGTGGGGCATCCGGTCACCATGAGCCACGGCTCGCTGCCGGTGAAACTTCGCGCCCGGCTCGGCATCACCGACAACCTGGTGCGGCTGTCGGTCGGCATCGAGGACATCAACGACCTGATCGCCGACCTCGATCAGGCACTCGCGAGAATCTGATGATGAACTCGCGCCTGGTTTACACGGGGATCTTCCTGGTTGGCTGCGGACTGATCGGCTTCGGGCTGTATCTCCAGCACGCACAGGGACTCGAGCCTTGCCCGATGTGCATCCTGCAGCGCTATGCCTTCGTTGCCATCGGCGCCATCGCACTGGCCGCAGCGGTGCATAACCCGGGAACAACCGGCCGGTGGGGATATAGCGCAGTGCTGGTGATTTTCGCCGGCCTCGGCGGAGGGGTCGCCATGCGCCACGCTTGGCTCGAGCACAACCCGCCCAAGGTCTTTGACTGCGGCGCCGACCTCGGCTACATGATGGAGTCCCTGCCCTTGTCCGACGCGCTGCCGATGATCTTCCGCGGCACCGGCGACTGCACCCAGGTATTGTGGCGCTTCCTCGGTCTTTCGATTGCGGAGTGGGCGTTGATCTGGTTTGCCATATTTCTGGTCGCCGCGATCGTTGCCGCGGTAATGAAGCCGAAACGCCTGAGGATGTTTGGGCCTTGAGGTAAGGAACTAGGGTAGTTCTGCCCACTCGCGCGGCAACAACCGCGCCACCAGCGCGTACCCGCCTTTGCCGTCGGGTTTGTAGATCGCGGCCTCGCCCTGGGTACCCAGATGAAAGCCTTCCGCGTCCCACAGATTGAAGCCGTGTGAGACCAGCACGCTGTTTGTGCCGGGCGCCGGACTTGCGGCAAGCATCTTCTTCAGGGCGGCGATAGCCTGTTCCCGGCGCGGCGCCGCCTCGGCGGAACGGCTGACGCCGGTAAGCAGTGGCTCGATCTTGTGGCGTCCGAATGCGAGATCCGCGGTTTCCACACAACGACAGAACTCGCTGGCCAGCACTTCCCCGACAGGGATTTTCAGCTTCCTGAACTGCGCACCGATCAGCTTCGCTTCTTCACGGCCGTTGTCGTTCAGATTGCGCTGGGTCTCGCAGCGTTTCAGATCCACGCCCTGCTCGAGGTAGGCCGGTCCTGTGTCGGCATGGCGAAAATAAATCACATAGCCGCCGCGCTCGAGTGCGGCGGCGAGCGATTTGCCACTCAGGGCGTGTTCCTGTTCCGGTACTCCGGACGGCGCCGCAAATCCCGCCGTGGAGAAAACCGCAAACATTGCCAGGGCCGTCACGGCACCGGCAATTCGCGACAAAATGCCTGATGGGCTGTTCACGCAAAACCCTCACTGGTCACACCCGACAACTCGCGCCAGAATTCGAGCGCAGTCTGGGTGCGCCACTCGACATGACGGCGCAATGCCTTGGCGATCACCGGACCAAACTTCGAATCGTGCTGGGCCGCGAGTGCCTGCGGGATGCCCCCCAGAATTTCCTCCTGGGTGAAATAAGGAACTTCCTTCAACAATAGCGCCAGCAACAACAATCCGGTCTGGTAGATGTCCACGTGCCGCCCGATTGCGCCGAACTCTTCGGGATTGAATGCTTCGGGCGGGCGCATCCAGTCGGCCAGCAGCGTCTGGAATACCCGGATGTCGGATTCCAGCCGGGTCAGGCCGAGATCGCCGACCTTGAACGACCACACCGGCTCGCCCAGCAGCCTGCGCTTGCGCCGCGTCTCGGTGACGAAAATGTTGCCAGGATGCAGGTCCTTGTGGACATAGCCGGCGGCATGGATGTAATCGAGTGCCTGGAGTATGTCGCTCGCCACATAGGGAATCCAGCGATCCGCGTCGAGGCCCCGGCGTGCGATCAGATTGGAGAGCGGGAAGCTGCAACGTTCGATGATGAGATAGAAAGTATCCTGGTACTCGAACGCGTCGTAAACGAACGTGATGTTCGGATGGCGCATCACCAGCAGCTTGCGCAACTCGTCCTGCCAGATGTTGCGCACCTCCCGGTAGGACTTGTCGTGCGGCAGCAGGACCTTTGCGACCAGCGCGTTTCCCCAGTCGTCGCCGCATTCGTACACTATGCCGAATCCGCCCTTGCCTATCGTCTCGCCGATGAAGTAGCGGCGCTCCTCGTTGATGATCACCTCGCCGGTGGCCGGCAGCCGGAACTGCCGTGGCTGGCGGAACGCCAGCCTCTTGATGGCGTCGAGGCGGGGCGATTTCTTGGGGGAGCGTACGTTCATGGTTACTTTATTGCCGCGTGCGCAATGACCGGCGCCTGTCCACGCTGGTTAACCATCACGTTACGTTTGAAAGTGATGACGATCGCCCCGTCCTCATTGAAGCAGGTGGTTTTCACGGTCACGATGCCAACATTGGGACGCGACCTGGATTCGCGTTTCTCCAGCACCTCGGACTGCGAGTAGATGGTGTTGCCTTCCGTTGCGTAGGTTTGCGTGCCCCTCAAAGGGGTAATGAATAGAAACTTGGCGGTGGAAACAGTCTTCAAGGGTTCTGCGCGAAGGCGACGCCGATCATGGAATCGCGAGTCACCAGCGCGGCGAGTTTTTCCTCGGACCAGCCCTCGGTGCCCGCCGGACGCCTGGGCAAGACCAGATAACGCATGTCGGCCGTGGAATCGTGCACCCGTACCGTGACCTGGTCGGGAACGGCGGTGCCGAACTCACGAAGAACGTCACGCGGTTCGTTGATCGCCCGCGACCGGTAGTTGCGGCTCTTGTACCAGTCCGGCGGCAGCCCGAGCAGCCAGCGCGGATAGCACGAGCACAGCGTGCATACGATGACGTTGTGCACCTGCTCGGTGTTCTCCACCACCACCAGCTTGTACGGCCCGCCTTCCATGCCGAGCGCCTCGCAGGCCGCATTGCCGTCGCTGAGCAGCAGCTTCTTGTACTCAGCATCGGTCCATGCCTTGGCCACCACCCTGGCGCCCTGCAGCGGCGTGCGGTTGTCCATTTCCTCGACCTGCCGGCGCACTTCCTCCGCGCTGAGGATGCCCTTGTCGATCAGCAGTTCGCGCACCGCAATCTCCATTGCCCGCCATTGGGTGATGGTGTCGTCCTGGTCAGGGCGCGCCGGATGCCGGTGTGGCTGATCGTGCCCGTGCCGATGGTCGTGGTCGTGCGGATGATCGTGATCGTGCGGCATGTCAGTCCGGCTGCAACCAATGTTGGAAAATTTCGACATCGACGGTGTCTGCGGGATTGCCTTCGTACGCGGGCCAGACTTCGCGCTGAAGGAAACGCACTCGGTATAGCGGCTGTTTCGGCAGGCCCGGGCGGGCGTACGCCAATTCCTCGGGATTGCCATAGGCGCCGCACAGGCGCTCGATCACGCCGTGTTTGCCGCGGATATAGTAAGGGGTGCGCACATGGCCGATCGGGTAGGCTGCCCGCACCGCGACGCGGTCACCGGTGCGGAACTGCGACGATATGCCCTCAGCGGCCGCCATCTGTACGAGTCTGCGCCTCGGCCATCTTGCGGCCGAGTTCGTCGATGCTGATGATGCCGCGCTGGATGAGCGTTTGGGTAATCGAATAGATCCAGCGCTCGTAATAGCTCATCTTGTCGTAGGCATCCAGCCCCAGCCCCTCGATATTGCGGCGGAGCTCGTCCACCGTCATCAGTCCCTTTTTGGTCAGGAGCACCAGCAACGCATCCACGCGCTTTTCCCAGAGCGCGTAATCATGCTCGCTCGGTTGGACGGTTCCCGCCGGGAGACCGCCCATGTCATGGATGCCGCGATAGTTCATCATGACTGCATCAGAAGATCTGAGGGTAACGCTGCGATTATAGGACGCTTCCGGCCGCTCGCGATATCGGGGCCGGGAAGCCGCTGGCTCTTAGTACGAGCGCGGCAGGCCGAGCAGGTTCTCAGCCGGCACCTCGAGATTGTCCAGGAACACTTCGTTCTTACGCCAGCACTCGCCGGGGAAACGCGCGCATAGGTTGCGCATCGCCGCGCGGATCTGCTGATGGGATTGTGCCCCGTCCATTGAGGTGGGGATTGTCCCGTGCCTCAAACAGAAAAAGGGCTGGCTCGACGGCCAGCCCTTTTCAGTGGGTTTGCTTATTTCCCGAGCAGTTTCTGCAGCTCGCCGGACTGATACATCTCGCGCATGATGTCCGCGCCGCCGACGAACTCGCCGTTGACGTACAACTGCGGAATCGTCGGCCACTTGGAAAATTCCTTGATGCCCTGGCGGACGTCCTGATCGGCAAGAACATCTACGGTGGCGACGTTCTCGACGCCACAGGCCTCGAGAATCTGCACTGCCGACGCGCTGAAACCGCACATCGGAGCGTCCGGCGTGCCTTTCATGTACAGCACGATCGGATTGCCGGTGACCTGCTTTCTGATCTTTTCCTGTGCATCCATTGGCGGTACCCCTGGAAGATTAAAGGGAGTGCCCGTTCCGGATTATGCCCGGCGGCAACACTCCCGTTAGACGACAACGATGTTAACGACTCGGCGAATCGGGCGTCAATAGGCGCCCGCCGGCAATTCGCGGCAATCCCGCAATGTCGGCCCTGAATACCAGTTCAGCAAAGCCCGCGTTATGCAAAAGGTCTCTGCATGCCTCGGCCTGATCGTAGCCGTGCTCGAGCAGCAGCCAGCCGCCCGGGTGCAGATACTTCGGCGCAGCGCCGGCGATGCGGCGAAGGTTCGCGAGTCCGTCCGTACCGGCGGCAAGCGCCGCGCGCGGCTCGAAACGCAGGTCGCCCTGTCGCAGATGAGGGTCGTCCGCGGCAACATAAGGCGGGTTGGCCACGATCAGATCGAAACGGCGGCCGCCCAATGCGGAGAACCAGTCGCCTTGCAGAAACTCCACCTCGACGTCGAGCGCGGCAGCGTTCTCGCGCGCCAACGCCAATGCGGGACTCGAAGCTTCCACCGCAGTGACCTTAGCCGCAGGCCGTTCGCGCGCGATCACGATGGCGATGCATCCGCTGCCGGTGCCAAGGTCCACCACCTTGCGCATTTCACCCTGCGGCAGCCGTTCCAGCGCCGCTTCCACCAGTTCCTCGGTTTCGGGGCGGGGGATCAGCACGTCGGGTGTCACCCGCAGCGGCAGCCCGTAAAACTCCTTCACACCGACCAGGTAGGCCACCGGGTGACCATTCGCCCGGAGTGCCACAAGAGACTGGAACTTCGCGGCGGCTTCGGAGTCCGCCACCTTGTCCACGTGAGCGGTCAGCCAGGCGCGCGATACGCCCAGCGCGAAACCCAAGAGCACCTGCGCATCGCGCCGTGCCTCGGCCGCATCCCGATCTGCGGCCAGGTCCTGCGCCGCTTCCTCGAGAAGCGCACCGACCGTTGCAATCACGCTTGGGTCGCGACCATTTCGTCCGCCATGGCGGCAAGCAGTTCGGCCTGATGCTCGGCCATCAACGCACCGATCAACTCGTCGAGCGCGCCGTCCATGATCTGGTCGATCTTGTACAGCGTGAGGTTGATGCGGTGATCGGTTACGCGTCCCTGCGGAAAGTTGTAGGTGCGGATGCGTTCGGAGCGGTCGCCGCTGCCGATCAACGACTTGCGGGTCGCCGCCTGTTTTGCCTGCTGCTCACGCACCTGCTTGTCCTTGATGCGCGCAGCCAGCACGGCAAGCGCCTGCGCCTTGTTCTTGTGCTGGGAACGGTCATCCTGGCACTCGACCACGATGCCGGTCGGGATGTGGGTTACGCGCACGGCGGAATCGGTCTTGTTGATGTGCTGGCCTCCCGCGCCGGAAGCGCGGAAAGTGTCGATGCGCAGTTCGGCGGGATTGAGCACCACGTCCTCGACCGCATCGACTTCGGGCAGCACGGCGACGGTGCAGGCGCTGGTGTGTATGCGCCCCTGCGTCTCGGTCTCGGGCACGCGCTGCACGCGATGGCCGCCGGATTCGAACTTGAGCTTCGAGTACGCGCCATAACCGATGATCTTGGCGATCACCTCCTTGTAGCCGCCCTGTTCGCCCAAGCTCTTCGAGATCAGGTCCACTTTCCAGCCCTGGCGTTCAGCGTAGCGCGTGTACATGCGGAACAGGTCGCCGGCAAACAGCCCTGATTCATCCCCGCCCGTGCCGGCGCGGATCTCCATGAAAATGTTGCGCTCATCACTTTGATCCCTGGGCAGCAATTGCGCTTGCAGTTCCTCCTCGATGGTTGCGAGCCTCTGCCTGCCTTCGCGCACTTCGGCTTCGGCCAATTCCCGCATTTCCGGGTCGCCGGCCAACTGCAATGCCGAGGCTACGTCTCCCTCGGCTGCCTTGTAAGCGTTGTAGAGCTCGACCACAGGCGTAATCTCGGCATGCTCGCGGGTGAGCTTGCGATAATTGTCGAGATTCCTGGTGACGTCTTCGCCGGAGAGCAACGCGTTAAGTTCCTCCAGCCTGGCGGACAATTGCGCCAGCTTGGAAGCAATCGAAGGCTTCATTCCGGTGGATTGACCTGGTAAAGGCGGGCGAGCGCCGCGACCAGGGTATCGCGCTCCCTGGCTTCGGCGGCGTTGAGCGCGTGGGTTGGTGCATGCAGGAACTTGTTGGTCAGCGCATGGGAAAGTTGCTCGAGCACTTTCTGCGGGTCTTCACCTTTTGCCAGCAGCTTCGCGGCGCGGTCGAACTCGTGGCGGCGCATGCGTTCGGCCTGATCGCGTAACGCGCGAATGGTGGGCACCAGTTCTCGGGTCTCGAACCAGTGCATGAAATCGTGAACACTGGCATTGATGATTGCCTCCGCCTGCGCCACCGCCGCCTGGCGGGTGTCGAGGCCTTCCTGAACGATCTTGCCGAGGTCGTCCACGCTGTATAGAAACACGTCATCGAGTTCAGCCACTTCAGCTTCGACATCGCGCGGCACCGCCAGATCGATCATCAGCATCGGTCTGTGCCGGCGTGCCTTGATCGCGCGTTCGATCATGCCCTTGCCGAGAATCGGCAACTGGCTTGCCGTACAGGACACCACGATGTCGTGCATTGCCAACTGCTCGGACATATCGTTGAGGGTGATCGCCTGCCCCTCGAAGCGGGTGGCCAGTTCCTCGCCGCGTTCCAGCGTGCGATTGGCAAAGGTCATGTGGCGCGGCTGTTTGGCAGCGAAGTGCGCGGCACAGAGTTCGATCATTTCGCCGGCTCCGATGAACAGCACGTTCTGCTCGGCGATACTGGCGTAAATGCGTTCTGCGACTTTGACCGCGGCCGCCGCCATGGAAACCGAGTTGGCACCGATCTCGGTCTGGGTGCGCACTTCTTTCGCCACCGAGAATGTCGACTGAAACAATTTGTGCAGCACGGTGCCGAGAGTGCCGGCATGCTCGGCGGACTTCACCGCATCTTTCATCTGCCCGAGAATCTGCGGCTCGCCCAGCACCATGGAATCCAGCCCGCTAGCCACCCGGAACGCGTGCACGACTGCGCGCTCGCGCGGCAACGTATAGAGAAAGGGCTCGAGGGATTGTGACTTCAGATGATGAAAGCGCGCCAGCCAGTCGATGGCACGGTCGGGTTCGGGCGTACTGCAGTAGACCTCGGTGCGGTTGCACGTGGAGATGATCGCCGCCTCCCTGACCGGCTCGCGGTTCACCAGGTCGCGCAGTGCTTCTTCCAGATTGGCGGCGTGAAAAGTCACCTGCTCGCGAACCGCGAGCGGGGCCGTATTGTGATTCACGCCGAAAGCGAAAAGCTGCATCGGAACCCTGAAACGACAAGGGACCTTACGGCCCCGGAAAGGCCGTCAATTATAAGCCAAACGGGCGGCTTTCCCTTGGATTCAGGGGTTTGGAAGAGGCATTCGGAGAGCACCAAAGACTCGGAAAGAGATGGTGGCCAAGGGCGGAATCGAACCACCGACACAAGGATCTTAGCTCCGACGTAACCTTGCGCTTTGCTAAAGGTTAGTCTCCACTGAAACAAGCCGCTGGTGCGGCGTGTTTTAGCTCCGGCCGCTACGCTTAACCTGACCACCAGTGGTCAGGTTAGCCTTCTCTGCAATAGGCCAATCCTTGATTGGCATATTGTCAGTCCTCTGCTAAAGGAGCTCTCTATAGCAGAGCCAGATTTCAGGGAGACTGGCGGAAAGTAAGTTGGTGGCCAAGGGCGGAATCGAACCACCGACACAAGGATTTTCAGTCCTCTGCTCTACCGACTGAGCTACTTGGCCCCCGTTTGAAACATTTGTCCGATGGGGAATCGAATTTTACTGCAATCAAACTGTCGGCCACCGACACAAGGATTTTGGCTCCGGCCGCGAGCTGAAGCTCCTTAACTTGCGACAAGTCGCACATTAGCCTTCACCGCAACAAGCCGCTCCGCGACGTGTTGTCAGTTCTCTGCTCTACCGACTGAGCTACGGTTGGCCACTTTGCTGCACAAAACGAATCCCGAGCGGGTTGTATTCCGGCCGCTCCGCTTAACCTGACCGCCAAGTGGCAGGTTGCCAGTTCTCTTGCGGGCCACGACACAAGGATTTCCTGGTGTCCGTCCGCTACTCTACCGACTGAGCTACTTGGCCACGCGTTAAGGCGGCGGAGAACTCCACCGACTTGCAAAGCGCGGCATTCTACCCGAAACCCCCCGCATCGGGTCAATCCATACTTCCGGCCCTGAAAAACCAAGGAGCCCGCGTAAGCGGGCTCCTTTATTCAAATCAAGCTGCGAATCAATCCTGTCGGACGCCCCCGATGGGGGCAGCACTACCGATGCGCATACTGGCGGCGACGCCAGAGTCCAGCCATTGCCGCAATACCAAACAGGAGAAGCGTGCTCGGCTCGGGCACCTGGGTTGTCTGTGTCCCTGCGAGGGCTAAAAACTTGACGTAGTCATTTCCGGTGCTCCACCCTGCTGATTCAAAGGCGCTGTTGTAGGCGCCGATCAGCCAATACCTTGAGACGTAGTTGTGGTTATACGTCGCATTATTCACGTCAGCCGTGTTGTCCGAATCATTTGCGACATCCGAATTGTGACTGGCCAGCTCCCAGCCGGCGGCGGTCATTTGCGCCTCAGTCTGGCCATTCAATGCAGGTGAATCAGGTGCGCCCGAAACTGGCAGGTATGCCAGGACCGTAATATCCGAATCATTGGTGTCGTTGCTGCTGGGCGGCCAACCGATCGTGACCTGCGTGAGACTTATCGCTTCCGAGAAGGTGAACAGGATCGAGTCACGACGCTCGTTGTTATCCACGGCATGTTCGGGGGCGGTACCGTCAGCCTCGTTGCAATCCTTGCCGGATGCGCACCCTGACGCCGACTCCCAGTCCTGGTTGGTAGCGCCAAGCCCACTGCTCCCGTACGAGCGAAGGTATGCCGTTTGCATCGCATTGTTGGTGCCACCGTTATTCGCGGTAGTGGACCACGCCTGCGCCGTCGCGGTGACGCCACTCGACGTCTTGGAGCAAGTGCCACCCGGGGAGCTGCTGTTGCTGCAACCCGTATCAAACGACCATGAGTATGAAATCGCGGCAAATGCCGACGTGCCGAACGCCACGAAAGCTATGCCGAGAATACTTGCAAACCATTTCGACGTGCGCATGCTGAACCCCTCCCTAATCACCAATCATGTCGCACTTTGATGACCGTAACCAATGTCGCGCCTCTTAACGAAGCCCTATGCAGGCCATACCCTATGCAAATGGCGCGCCAGAATAATTATTATTTACAATTCATATACTTACTAAACACTACGGAATCCCGTCCAGAGCAACTGTAAGATACACCGACAAAAGGTCCTCTATTTGGGAACGGCTAGTTGCTGCCACAGGGCGCGCGCCTGATCGCTACCGTCGAACCGCTCGTTGCTGGCAATTACAGGTTCGAGTTCTATTCGCGCTTCATCAGCGCGCCCGGTGCGGTTCAGGACTACGGCAAGATGGTAGCGGATCTCAGGATTTTGGGTATCCCGCAACCGCGCGTCACGCAAGTGGCGCAGTCCCTGATCGAGTTGGCCCTGCTCGACAAGCATCCAGCCCAAGGTGTCCAGGATCGCGGGGTCGCCCGGCGCCATCGCGTACGCTTTTTGCGCGTAGGTCAAGGCATTCGGATCGTTTTGTCTTGCCAGTATATTGGCCAGGTTGTTGAATACCGACGGACTTTCCTCCCCCAGTTTCAGCAGTTGTTCATACCATGAACGGGCGGCAGTCAGTTGACCCGCCCGCAGTTGAGTTTCTGCCAGAGCATGGATCACCGGAATATCCTTCGGGTTCCTGCTTACCCATGATTCCAGATGCTCGCGAGCCTTGTCTGGCGCTCCTGACTGCATATACGCCTGATACAGCCGAAGCGCGCCGTCCGAACCCGGTTCCATTGCCAAGGCTGTTTTGTAGCCCTTCACGGCCTCGGGGAAATTTTTCCGGGCGACCGCGACATCGGCCGCAAGGCGGTAGCCGACAGCCAACTCTGGATTTCGGCTTAAGACCCTCCTGGCACGTTCCTCGGCTTTAGCCACGGCGCCATTGCGGAGATCGATCTCGGTGGCGAGCACCACGGCAGGAAGAAAATCAGGATCCGTGGACAATGCTGTTTCCAGAGCGCGCTCCGCCCCCTGCTGATTCTTCGCAGTCATCTGACGGACAGCGATCAGGTACTGCCGCTTTGCGTCGAAGCCGGCGATGACCGCCATCCGATCGAACATCATCCGGGCACGTTCCAGATTGCCGACTGCCACATACGCCTCACCGAGGGCTGCAAGTGCACCCAGATCGCGGGGAGCCGCCGCCTCGGTCTCTTGCGCTGCGTTCAGCGCTGCTTCGGCGCGTTTTTGCACGACATAAAGTTCGACCAGCAATGCGGTAACGCGGGTGTCGCGGCGATTCAAGGAATGCGCCTTTTCCAGCCACCGTAGCGCGTCATCCACTTTTCCCGCGCCCCGCTCGGCCACGGCCAGCTCGTACATGGCCTGGATGTCCTTGGGGCGGCTCTTGAGAATGGCCAGAAATCGGTCGCGGGCGGCGGAATAATTTCCTTCGATAACATCGAGCTTTCCAAGATTGAGCTGTGGCGGAATGAAATTCTTGTCCGCCTCTATCGCCTTGAGGTAGGCTGCCCGCCCTTCTTTGCGGTCACCCGCCGCGACCCTGGCAACCCCCAGCAGATTGAGTGCCGCCACGTTCGCGGGGTCGCCCTTCACAACAGTCTCGGCAACTTGCACAGCGTCCCTGGCCAGGCCCTGGCGCAGATAGAGCAAGGCAAGCACGACACCTGTTCGAAACTGCTTGGGGTCTTCCTTGAAAGACCGGCGCAAAAGCGCGAGCGCCAGATCGCGTTCGCCGGCACCGAGGTGGCTGAGTCCGAGAGTGGTCTGGATGTCGGGATCGTCACCGCTCACCCGTAACGCCTGTTCCAGATATTGGGTTGCTGTGTGGTATTGCTGCCTCGCCATGTGAGCGGTCGCAAGCAGCGCGAGCACCTGTGGGTCGGACGGTGCCCGTCTTCTCGCACCCTCGAGCACGTTGATCGCTTCGACAGCATTGTCCTGCGCGAGCAGCACGGACCCGAGCAGTTTACGGGCACCCAGATGGTTTGGGTCGATCTTCACATACTCCAAGAAGTACTCCCGTGCCTGTTCCAACTCCCCCAGGCTGTAGTGCGCCAGCCCCCCGACAATGAGAAGCCCGGACATGTGCTGCCGCAGCCGCTCCTTGGGCACCGGGTCCAGGAGCTGCTTGATTTCCAGCAGAGCGGCGCGCGCACCGGCGTCGTCTCCTTTGCGACCGAGATACACCGATCTCAAGTAGTTGGCTCGCGGATCCTTTGTTTTCTCCCGTTTGAAGTATTCAATGTCACTCTCCGCCTCTTGATCCCGCTTCAAATCCATCAGCAGCGTTGCCCGGCCTACGCGCGAATCCAGAGAACGCGGCTCTATCGACAGCGCTTTGGAATAGGCAGTCAATGCGCCGGCAACGTCGCCCATTGATTGGGCAGTCCTCGCCTTTAAGTTCCACGCCGAAATGTTGTTTGACTCGATCGACAACACGCGATCGACAAGAGCGATCGTTTCCCGCCGCTTACCTTGTTGCAGCAGGAGATCGGCCTGCGCCAGAAGGGCCGGCACGTACTCCGGTTCGAGGCGCCGCGCCTCCTCAAACGCTGCGACCGCCGAGTTCAGGTCCCCCGAACCCCGAAAGGCTTGCCCCCTGAGAACCAGCAGCTGGACTTTTCGGGCTGACGGCAGCCCCTCGGGCAAGTGCTGTTCGAGCAAGTCTTTGTACTTGCCTTGGTCGAGCAATGCCTGAGCAAGGGGAACAGCGACCTCGGCGCGATCGACACCCAGCTGCAACGCCTTGGTAAAGGCTTGTTCTGCTGCGGCCGGATCGCTCTGTCGAAGGTGCGCATTGCCAAGGAGTACCCGTGCAGCAAGCATTCCGGGCTCGAGCTTGAGTGCATTGTTGAGCTGCACGATTGCCCCGGCCGCATCGTCCCGCTTGAAGCGCTTCAGCGCGTCCTCGTAGTACCGTGCAGCTTCTTCCTGCTGGGTCCCGGCGACCGCCGTCTGCAGCCCGGCAAACAGGACAACTAAAAGGACGACTAATCGATATCGGTGTTTCATCGCGTCCTCAGTTCTGATGAATGTCCCGGTACTTGGTTTCCTCAAGGAACAGGGTGTCAACAACCAATGTCATCGCGGCGACGACAATCGGATACCAGAGTCCGTAGCAGATAGGCCGGCGGCCTCGCATCGCCTTGGCCATCAACCGCAACATGCCGCCGAACCCGCCCTCGCCCATGTGGCAAGGTAGCAACCGCGTGAGGCACGCTTCTCCCCCTGATTTATCGATCATCCTGCAACCGCCGCAAGATAGAGTCGAATTTTCAGGACGATCAGTATCGCTTCGAGCAACAGGAGAAAAAACAGCGCGAGAAAACCGATATGCTGATCGACGATGAAGCGCGGGGCAACCAGCCGCGTAAGCTTCATCACCGGCGCGGTGATCGTCTTGAACATTATATACACGATATTCTGGTCGCGCTTCGTTCCGGCCAGGACGAATAACGCGCCCTGGCCTATGAGCGCCATCAGGGCGACTTCATTAATACCCTTCAGGATTGCAACTAGCTGGAACATCACTCGGGCCTTACCACCGCACCTGCGGAACCGAGGTGCGTTGCGACCGAAAGCGGTAAAACGACGGGCTTTCTCGTTGCCTGAATCAACTGCCGCGTCATTGCCGGATCGAAACTTCCCAGATGCGCGATTACTTCGTTGAGCTTGTCGCGATTGGCGAGGGCATGATGGGCCATGCCCAATTGGTACCATGCGTGACCGTTCATCGGCTGCAACTTTGCCGCCTGCTCCAGCGCCTGCGCCGCTTGCTCATGCCGCCCGAGCGCCGCCAGCGCGAGGCCCATTCCGAACCAGGCGCGATCAATGTTCGGCTTGAGCCGCACCGCATCCTTGAACGCAGCGATCGCCAGCTCGTGGTGCCCTATCTGGTGTTGGACGTATCCGAGATCGAATAGTGCAATCGCGTTATCCGGCTCGATTTTCACTGCCGTCTCGAAGTGCTCTACGGCCAGTGAATAGCGACCCAGCGTTCCATACAGGAATCCCAACGCGCAGGCGGCCCGAACGTATGCCGGGTCCAGCCTGAGCGCTTCGCGCAGTTCATCCGCAGCCCGCTCGTGCTGTTTGAACATCGCGAACAAACGTGAACGCTGGACGTGCCACCACGGCTTGATTTTCATCGCCAAGCATATTAGCCCAACGCCACTGGCCGGCAAAAAAGAGGCCTGCGCTGGCAGGCCTCTTTATGTTCCCGATCAAGTGCTCGCTGTCAAGGCTGCCGCCGCATTCAGACCGCCTGGGTGTCAATGTCGCCACGCAGATGCGGATAGCGCACGTGATCGACCAGCTCCTGGACTTTCTTCGATGGTTCCGGAGTAAGCAGGCTCACCACGACGATCGTGATGATACCAATTGGCACGCCAAACACGCCAGCGGAAATCGGATTCATATGGAACCACTGATTCGCCGGCACGCCACCGAAGAACGGGTAGGTCGTATACATGTAATACATGCACACGCCCAGTCCCGCAACCATGCCGGTGATCGCACCCCACTTGTTGGCACGCCTCCAGAACACTCCCAATACCAGCGCCGGGAAAAACGCCGAGGCGGCGAGGGAGAACGCCGCGCCAACCAGGAACAGAATGTCGCCCGGTTTGAGCGAAGTGACATACGCTGCCACGAACGCAACGACCAGCAGCAGGGCTTTCGATACCGACACGCGGCGACCGGTCGGCGCATGCGGGTCGATCATCTTGTAGTAGAGATCATGCGACAGCGCGTTGGCAATCGTCAGCAACAGGCCGTCCGCAGTTGATAGCGCAGCCGCAAGACCGCCCGCCGCCACCAGGCCCGATACCACGTACGGCAGGCCGGCGATTTCCGGCGTTGCCAGCACGATGATATCTGTTCCAAGCACGATTTCCGCGAGCTGAACGATGCCGTCCTTGTTCATGTCGGTAATCGATAACAGCGTTGGATCCACGCGCGCCCAGTTGGCCGCCCATGCCGGCAAATCCGCGAAGGAGCTTCCAACCAGGAAGTGATAGACGTCGTACTTGGCGAGCACCGCCAACGACGGCGCCGTGAAGTAGAGCAGGAAGATGAAGAACAGCGACCAGAACACCGATTGCCGTGCCTGCCGGACACTGGGCGTCGTGTAATAGCGCATCAGGATGTGCGGCAGCGCGGCGGTGCCGAACATCATGCAGAATACAATGCCGAGGAAGTTGTTGCGCGCGATATTCTGCGCCGCTTCATCCTTGCCGGGGAACGGCTGCGCATGCGGACGTGGCGGCGCCGACTTGGCCGTCGCTGCGCTCTTGGCCGCAGTCCACGCCGCCTTCGCCGCTTCGGGCGATTTCGGGAAGGCGTCCACCGTGGCCCGCGCTGCGTTTACCTGCTCCTCCGGCGCGCCGCTGGCGACCAGGTCTTCGAGTTTCTTGCTGACAGCTGCCTTTTCCGCTTCGTAGGATGCCGGCAAATCATTGATCTTCGCGTCAAACGTGTCCGCCCGCTGCTTGAAAAGGCCGCGGACCTCGATTTCTTTCGGATCGTTGGTCAACTGTTTCTCACGCTCCGTGACTTTTTGCAGCACTTGGCCATAAACCAGCTGCGGCACCGGAATGCCGGTGATGTTGACCGACAGCCACACCACCGGCGTCATGTAGGCAATGATCAGAATGATGTACTGCGCGACCTGCGTCCATGTCACCGCACGCATCCCGCCGAGGAAAGAGCACACCAATATGCCGCCAAGACCGACGAACACCCCAATGCCGAACTCGAGACCGGTAAAGCGGCTGGTGATCAGGCCGACGCCGTAGATCTGTGCCACCACATAGGTGAACGAGCAGAGGATCGCGGCGAAAATGCCGACACTGCGGACGACATTGCCGCCGTAACGTTCGCCGAGGAAATCCGGAATCGTGAACTGGCCGAATTTGCGCAGGTAGGGCGCCAGAAGGAATGCCACCAGACAATATCCGCCGGTCCATCCCATCACGAACGCAAGACCGTCGAAGCCGGACAGGTACAGTGTGCCGGCCATGCCGATGAACGACGCCGCGCTCATCCAGTCTGCCCCGGTTGCCATGCCATTGAAAAATGCCGGCACGCGCCGTCCCGCGACATAGTATTCCGCGGCGTCGACGGTACGGCTCATGATGCCGATGCCCGCATACAATCCGATGGTCGCGAACAGGAACCAGTAACCGATCCACTGGCGCGACATGCCCATTTGCTCGGCGGCGGCAAGCGCGAACAGGAAAACGAGAAAGCCTCCAGTATAAAAGCTGTAGTATTTAGTGAGCTGGGCTTTGAATGCCTTATGACCCGTCGCGGCCTGGCTCATTCGTCTTCTCCTTCTTCCACGTTGTACTCCATGTCAAGCGCGTTCATGTAACGTGCATAGAACCAGATCAGAACGACATAAACGATCAGTGATCCCTGCGCTGACATGTAGAAACCGAATGGGAAGCCGAAGACGGTGAACGCATTCAGCTCGCGTGCATACCAGCCTTCGACAAAAGTTACGACGAACCAGATGACCAGCAGAATGGCCGTGACTAGAAGATTCTTGTGCCAGTACTGGCGATGCTTTTCCGACAGTTCCATGTTTTCCCCTCCCTACGACGCTTGTTCGCTGCGCTGCGTTCTTTCGCGGGTAGCCGGTCTCAAACGCGGTCATACCGGTAGCATCCACGGCGCCGGCTGCGGCCAGAGTATAACGGCCGCAAGTACCTTTGCAAGCCGCCCGGATTCAACGGGATAGCCAGCGAGTCAGTTGGTGCTGGGCGCGCCCCAGATCAATGAGCGCGCGCGCGTCCCCGATTCCCTGGGACGCCGCCCGTTCGAGCAGTACCAGAAAGAGCTGTGCCGTGCTGAAGGCATCGGCCAGTGCGTCATGACGTGCATAGTTCTCGATGCCGAAATGGGCCAGCCATTGATCCAGTCCCCAGTTCTCACCATGCAATTGCGGAAAAAGCGCCGCGGCAACATGCGCCGCGTCCACCCACAGCGCCCTGAAGCGCAGGCCCAGCCGGTCGCGCAATGCACGCGCGAGCAAGGTGGCGTCAAACTGTGCATGCAGTGCCACCAGGGGATGGCGTCGCGCATAGTCCAGGAATGCGGCGAGCGCCTGCTCCGGATCCTCGCCGTCAAGTTGTGCAGTCCCGCCGATGCGATGAACAAGTATGTTGTCAACGGCGCTGGCCTGCTCCTGACGCAATACGACCTCGAATCCGCTGCCGATGACTACTTGTCCTCCGGAAACCGTGCAAGCCCCGATAGATAGGAGGCGGTCGTGCCTGGCGTCCAGGCCACTGCTCTCGGTATCGACTACAACCCAGGTCACGTCGCGCAACGGACGTCGCAGTTCGGGGCCAGGAGCGGCGCGCAAGGCATCCAGTGCGTTGCGGCTCGCCAGGGA
>CAWBMN010000009.1:0-198958 GCA_963789945.1 uncultured beta proteobacterium
GGTTGTAGAAAAACCCCCTCAGGGGTCCAGAGAGCAAATTTTCGGGGGTCACTCGACCCCTCCCCAAGCATCGTAGCGTTGACTGTAGCGCGTTCCGAACGGTCGGTTCTCGATCATGGCGAATCCAGATTTTCGGCAGAGGGTTTTTCTACAGCCTCAACGGGAAACATTATCTGACGGAGACGGCGGGCGAAAGCCGCCGTTGACGGTCGGGTGGATCCAGTGGTTAGGGTGCCCACTGTAGAGAAGGTAGCCGGATCCCGGCGAGAGGCATGGCACCTATAGCCGTTTAATGAGATTTTGGCCAGACGTGGCGTGTGTGTCATGACACTTGGCACTCACTATTCAAACTGAACCCAGCGGTCACCATGACTCTCCGGGCCAATCGTAGTGCGGCCGATCGAAAAGGATGCACCCTTCCGAACGAGGAGTACATCGCCTGGCTCAATGGACTCTCCGTTATTCACCGGCACCAGTGCACTGCCCTCAGCCTTCTTGAAGATGTTGCCACGAATGTTCGAAATGACCACCGTGCGACCGACTTGCAGGGTGTCGATCTCCGTCGGTAGGTCGAGTGAAGCCGTTTGCGCATACGTATATGCCGCGAAGCAGAGCAATGCGAGTGCGATAACAGCGCGAGACAAGCGTCGGTCCAACCAGCGGTTGGGTCGCGCTCTGCATGTCATCGGATTACCTCATCGGCGCGGAGTAGGATCGACTCCGGGATAGCAACACGGAGAGCCTTAGCCGTTCTCATGTTAATGCGCAGGCTGTAAACTTTCGGCGTTTCTACCGGGAGGTCGCTCGGTCGAGTTCCGGTCAAAATTCGATCGACAAAGTAGCCTGCACGTTGCCAGCCATTAGTGCTGGGTCCATAGGAGATGAGGCCGCCGGCACGCACGCTCGACAATTCGTCGAACATCGTCGGCAGGTGTCGGGCCAAAGCGGTATGGGCGATACGTTGCCGGTCCACATAGAACTTCGGCGAGAAGAGCACCGCTAACGCTACGACTGTGTTTGTTCCTACGGCTTGTAATGCCCCTTCATAGTCATAAGGGGAACTGAGAGCGATAGGTTGGACTGCCAACTTGAGGACTCTCGCAGCGGATGCCGCCTCTTCGAACTGCCGTTTGCCAGATGGGATGGAGGAATCGTACAGCACCGCAACGTGGACCAGCCCGGGCAGTAACTCCTTTAGCAGTTCGAGGCGCTTCCCCGCGGTTTCCCCCGTTTGGAGAAAGACACCCGTGATGTTACCGCCTGGTCTATTGAGACTTTGCACGAACCCGACAGCGACGGGATCATAGTCCCGTCCGACCATGACAATCGGAATGGTATTGGTCGCCTGTTTCGCCGCCAATACGATTGGCTCAGCGCCAGCAACGATGACGTCAACGTTTCGCTTGACCAATTCCTGAACCAATGCAGGTAGGCGCTCCGGCTTGCCTTCGGCCGACCGGTGCTCGATTCGGTAGGTTTCGCCTTCCACCCATCCGAATTCCTTCAACCCCCGTCGCAATTCGCTAAGCACGGGGTCGTCAACTCCAGCCGCGATCAGTGGCACACCGATTAAGGCAATCCTTGCTCTGGGCTGCGCCTTAGAAACGCCAGCCGCCACGACCACAGCAAGCGCTGCTATTGCCCTTACTACAGCGCGGCGGCTCATGTTTAGCGACTGCCTTCACGTGCGCGAAACCAGCTAGCGAAGTGCCGCTGGTCGAGCGTCCGGTGAAAGGCATGGTTAGCAGTCACGCTGTTTCCGTGGGCACGGAGGCGACTCTCAGTTTAGCTTCCTGAACGTATGGATCAACATAGTTTACCGCCCACTCAGGCTGGAGTTTGCGAACAATGCCGAATTGTTCGATTGCGGCAGCGAATCGGCCTTGATGATAGAGCGCTCGAGCGAGGTACCAGTGGGCGTAAGCATGGTTGGGGCGCTCTCGGATCTTGGCTGACGCAAGTAAGACAAGCTTGTCGAGGTCTCCCTTCTCGAGCAAGTCATTCGCTTCCGAAGCGAATGGGTCGAATTGACTGACATGACGCTTGACCACCCAATAAGTGCGCAGGCAAGCGAGCGCTACCGCAATGAAGGTCAATGAGCCGACCACATAGAGAAGAAACACGATGTGACTCAAGTCAGCATGGATCGCGGCGAGATCGGTAGCATTCATGGCGACTGCTAACGGGGCGGAGTTAAGTGTCACCCCCGAGCGGAGCGTGACAGGCCGCTTGCGGCCTGGCGCGCCCGACGAGCGGGGCTTGCCCTGCGGCCTTGGCCGCAGGGTGACGACTTGAACGCAGGGTTGGACGGCGCGCAGCGCCGCTGTTGACGGTCCGCGTCGAATCGTTTGTTGGGCCGCCACGTCATTTGATCATCTCATCCGCGCGCTGCAGCAGTGGATCAGGAATCTCAAGATGGAGTGCGCGAGCGGTTCGTTGATTGATGACAAGGTCGTACTTGTTGGGTTGCTCGACGGGGAGGTCGGCTGGTTTAGCGCCCCGTAGGATTTTGTCAACATGACCCCCGGCTCGACGGTACTGATCGGGGATGTTCGCCCCGTAGCCTATCAGCAGGCCCGACTCGAGATAAGGCGTATGGAACGTCGTTGTGGGCAACCGATTCTTGACCGCGAACTCAGCGATCCTCCGGACCTCGGGAGCGCCGATGTTTAGCAACGGAAAGACGATGAACGCCTGAGCGCGTTGCCTTAGCGCTGCAGCGAGAGCGCCATCGACAGCCGCTGGAGTCGGTACGTCGATCCGCTGCAGACGCACGCCCATAGCCTTGGCCCCGGGCTCCAGTTGCTCAGCAGCCAAATTATGGCCGGGGTTAGTTGTGTTCATCAGCAAAGCAATGCGAGAAACCCGGGGCGCGACTTCCTTGAGAATCTCGAGATTCTTCGAGACGACCTCAGTGACGTTAGCTGATAGACCCGTGACGTTCCCTCCAGGTCGCGCCAGGCTGTCGACGAGCCCGCTGGCGACGGGATCGGCGACGTAAATCATGACGATGGGGATTGCCTTGGTCGCCTGCTTGGCCATGTGCGTTGATTGGGTACCTTCACTCACGAGAACGTCCACGTTGAGGCGAACCAACTCAGCTGCGAGCTCGGGGATTCGCTTGGCGTCCCCAGGCGCCGCGCGGCATTCGATGAGGAGGTTGTGGCCCTCGGTATAGCCGCGCTCGCGCAGCCCCAGTCGGAGTTCCGTGAAAAGCAATTGGTCCGTACACGCAAACACCCTTAGAAAGCCGATCCGATACACCTTCTCCGCGGGCTGCTGCGCTTCTGCGGGAAACCAGGCAGTGAGACCGGCAAGAGTCAGGATGATCATGGATTTGCGGACGGTGAACGCGACGACCCAGTCTGGTAGCGACCAGACCAGTGCCCGGTTCAAAGGGGAGTGCTCATGATTCATTCTCAGCATCTCCAGGAACTCTGGTCGGCCCAACGTCCGCGTTGAGCGGCGCGAGCAATGGAGCGAAGCGTTGCTTGCGAGCGTCCGTTTTCGAACGCGTTGTTGGGCAGCACAGCGACAAAGAGGCTGCCCATGACTGTCCTATTTGTGTCCGGACCGAAATGCCCAGACGCACAATCCACCAGCAACAACCACTGCAACCCAGGAACCCCACATTGGTATTTCAACGCCTCCGATATGCACCGGCCACTGATACAGAGCTCGCAAGGCTTGAAGAACGGCTACCACACCGAAGAGAACACCTGAAACGACGGCATACTTGCTCGGCATTTCGATCCTCCTATCGAGTTAGTGACGCTCAACGCGACGGGCTTAACCGGCCGCCGGAGTGTGAAGCAGGGAGGGAACCCAATGGCAACGCCGTTGGGCGGTCTGGTTCAAGCACTGGTTGGGCGTCATGTGCGTCATAGCCTTGGCAAATACTTGGATACCTTCGTTTTCAATAGCGACACAAGAATTGCGTCCATAAACTCAAACTCGTCAGGGATGTCAAGGCAGATGATGCGTTTACTGCCAAGGTGAGCCCGAAACTTCTTCGATAATTTGACTCGATGCGCCTTCTCCATTACGAAAACCAGATCCGCCCATCCGAGGAGTTCAGGAGTCACAGGATTGTCGGCCTCTGAGTTCAAACCGGCTGAGGCTACCTCAATACCCTTCCACGACGCGAACACCTGCTCGGCCGTCGGGCTGCGCAGGCGGTTCTGGCTACAGATAAACAAAACGCGCTTCAACGTTGATGTGGCACCCAACGGGGCGGAGTTAAGCGTCACCCCCGAGCGGAGCGTGACAGCTCGCTTGCGAGCTCGCGTGCCCGATCAGCGGGGCTTGCCCTGCGGCCTTGGCCGCAGGTGACGACTTGAACGCAATGTTGGGCGTCTGTTGCCCTGTACAGAGGGAGCGTCTCACCGTACGCGTTCCCAATAGTCAGTGAATACGCCTTCCAGAGTCGCAGTGAACTTGTCACCCTCTCTCACAATGAACGGGGCATTTATTGGGTGTTGGTAAGACATCCGCGCGCCTTGGCGCGTGATGGGTGCAGTCTTGCGGTCTCCACCGCTAACGTAGACGGAAGGTTTGCCACTTCCGTCGTCGATGATCATCAGCACCGGAGTCACTGCCACTTCCGCTTCGGACCACTCCCATTTTGAGATCTGTGAGATCGACGCCGGCTTTCCCTCAGGCGTGTGCCAATGCACCAATAGTTGATTTACTCCGTCCTTGAACGTACTGGCTCCGTAGACGACCGGCGGAGTTAGCGTAGTTCCTCCAGGAAGCTTGCGCATGGTCAATTTCCACCAGGTTCCGTCAAGGTCATCAGCATGCGCGAGGCTGCAACAGCTCAGGACGGCAATCAGAGCAGCGAAGAAGTGAAGCAGCCGGAGACTTGAGATCTTCATGGTTTCCTCCTCCCGTGAGCCAACTTACAAATATGAAAGCGGAGCGCTATCGCTTGGCCTTCTCCCCCCAAAGCCTACTCTTGGGCCGCAAGAGGGACAACAACCCCCCTCTCCCCCTCTCCCCCGGCCCTCTCCCGCCAGGGGAGAGGGAGTTCTGAATCAAGAAACAGTCTGGTAGTTTCATCCGTCGTTGCTATTCCGATTGCCGTAGATGAGCCCCCCAGGCCCGCTGAAAGCGGGGCCTGTCTTTGTAGTTGAATTTACTCCCTCTCCCCTGGCGGGAGAGGGGTGGGGAGAGGGGGAGGCTGGTGTTAGAATCTCCCCGACTTTCATTTCAGGAGGGGAAAACAATGAAACGCCTTGCCGCTGTGCTGCTGTTCGCTGTCTGTGGATCCGTGTTCGCCAATTCCGCATTCGCGCAGAAGCCCGAGGACGCCATCAAGTACCGCAAAGGCGTCTATTCCGTAATCGGCTGGAACTTCGGCCCGATGGCGGCGATGGCGAAGGGCGAGAGACCCTATGACGCCGCCGCGTTCGCGCGCCACGCCGAGATCGTCGCCTTCATGAGCAAACTCCCGCTGGAAGGTTTCGTTCCCGGATCGGACACCGGCGAGACCAAGGCCAAGCCGGAAATCTGGCTCGACATGGACGACTTCAAAGCCAAGCTGGAGAAGATGCAGCAGGAAGTCGCCAAGCTGGCCGAAGTCGCGAAGGGCGGCGATCTCAATGCCAGCAAGGCGCAGCTCGGAGAGGCCGGCAAGGCCTGCAAGGCGTGCCACGACAAATATAGAAACAAATAAAGGACTGAGGGCCGAGGTACGAGGGCCGAGGATGAACAACTTGAGATTCGGAGCCTTTGTACTTACTCGGACCTCGGCCCTCGCACCTCGGCCCGGATTTCATGTCTGACCTTTTATCCGATCGCACCAAACTCGGCCGCTATCCGTCGCGTGGCAGCCACGACTTCGCCACCGTCGCGGCGATCCTCGACGAGGGCTTCTTCTGCCACGTGGGCTTCGTTGTCAACGGCCAGCCCTACGTCATCCCCACGGGGTTCGGGCGCGACGGCCATACGCTCTACATCCACGGTTCGGCGGCCAGCCGCATGCTGAACGAAGCGGGGAAGGGCATCGCGTTGTGCGTGACGGTGACGCTGGTGGACGGACTGGTGCTGGCACGCTCGGCCTTCCACTCGTCGGTCAACTATCGTTCGGTGATGATCCTCGGCACGGCTGAGCCCGTGCCCGCCACTGAAAAGCTGCGCGCGCTGAAAACGATTTCGGATCACATCATCCCGGGGCGCTGGGAGAGCCTGCGCCCGGTCAAGCCGCAGGAACTCGATCAGACCGCCGTCCTCAGAATGGAAATTGTGGAGGCGTCGGCGAAAGTGCGCGCCGGCCCGCCGCTGGACGACGAGGAGGATTACGGCCTGCCGATTTGGGCGGGCACGCTGGATTTCCCGCCGCTTTCGACTACGCCGAAACCCGATCCGCGGCTCGCGTCAGGGATCCCTGTCCCGGGGCATGCCCAGCGCTACCGGCGCGTCAAAAAGTAACGACGAAGTAAACGAGCGACGAGGTTACCGTGAGCAGCAGCGCGGCGAGCCAGGGATTGCCGGTCCTGGGCGGCTTTTCATCCATCAGCTCGATCGGTTTGCGGCCGGTGAACATCGGCCCGATCAGGTTCTGGTTTCTGCGGAACAGATAGAAAAACACCGCCAGAATGTGGATCAGGATCAGCGTCAGCAGGATGCCGGCGTTGACGTCGTGGATGGCCGTGAACAGTGCGCTGGCATCATCGGACACGTGTTTCGCCAGCGGCCCCTCCATCATTACGTCATCGTTGGCGAATAATCCGGTCACCCCCTGAACCAACAGCGACACCAGCATCAGCAGCGTACTCCAGCCGCCCAGCGGGTTGTGGCCGCGATGGCTCGGTGCCATGCCTTTGATCAGCCTGTGCGCGTAGCGCGCCACCGCGGCCGGTCCGCGGACAAAGTCGCGGAAACGCGCATGCGTGCCCCCGGCGAATCCCCACAGGATACGGAACAGCACCAGCGCGAGGATCGCATAACCGCCGAGCGCATGGAATTCCATCGCGTTGCCGCCGATGGTCGCGGTCACAATCTGGGATAGCACCAGCAACACAAGCGCCCAGTGAAAGATGCGCACCGGGAGGTCCCAGACGTTGGTTGTGGCGCGGGTCTCCAGGACCTTGCTCGAATCCTGTGCTTTCATGGCCGGGGGGGTCTAGTGTCCTGTTCCGCTAATTCGTGGCTGAAAACCCGACGAGAATCGGCGCCATGCTGTGTTACGAGTCCTCGCCGTGCGTGTCGGAGCGCGGAAGAGGGGCCCCTCTGGGGATCTGACCGCGGAGACACGCGTGAGGCCGGTGATCGACACGCTATTGGCCGGTTGCACGGTCGCATCCCCGCAAGCGGGGCCCCTGCTCAACGTTCCACCGGCCCCCGCCACTGTCAAGGACTCGCGCCTTGCCTGACACCGATTTCGCGGGTTTTCCGATCGATGATGGATTGCTGTCAAATAAACCATAGGAACTGGCCGCGAAGGTTGGAAACTTATCCTACGAATTAGCGGAACAGGACACTAGGTACCAAGTTGCGAGGCGAGATCGTTGAAGTCGTCGGCATTGAAATCGAATGAGGGGTCCGACGACAGGTCGGCCTTGGCACCCGGCCCCCTTTCCAGCGGCCGGCGTACGAAAGCGGTGCGCAGACCGCAGCGTTTCGCCGCCTGGAGGTCGTCCTTGTGCGCGGCCACCATCAGCACCTGCGAGGGCTGGAGGCCGAGCAGCGAAGCGGCGCCGAGATAGGCTTCAGGATCGGGCTTGTAATGCCTGAAGAGTTCCGCCGAAAGCACGCAATCCCACGGCAGCCCGGCGTTCCTGGCCATGTCCACGAGCAGCGATATGTTGCCGTTCGACAACGTGGCAAGCACGTACCGTTTCTTCAGGCGTTTCAGCCCTGGCCGCGAATCCGGCCACGGGCGCAGGCGGTGCCAGGCCAGATTCAGATGATCCCTGTCCTGCGTGGTGAGGGTGTCCATGTGCAACTTCGCCAGCACCTCGTCGAGAATCAACCGGTGCAGTTGATCTATGCTCATCCACGGCAGTTGCCGCTTGCGCACCCGATCCATGGCCGGCTTGTACCCGTCACGCCATGCATCCACGACAGCAGTCCAGTCCGCCTTCAGGTTTTTCTGCTTTCCGAGCGCGTGGCCTTCGCGAATGATGCTGCCGCGCCAGTCCACCACCGTACCGAACACGTCGAAAGTCAGGGCTCGAATTGACGAGGGGGTCATTGTCGATTCTTCTCCATTGTCTTGGTGCCGCGGTAGGTCGGAAAGCGAACACTGCGACAATTATAGACGGCGCGGGCAGGCGAATAAAAACAAGCGCGTTCAACGCAAGGGATTCCTTTCTATACCCCCTTGAGGGGTGCGCAAAGGTACGCAAAGGAAAAACCGGACTTTGCTACTGACCTAGTACGAGTCACCAGCCACGTTTTTTCCCGCAGCACCCGGCACTTGCCTTCTGCTTTTGCCTTTTCCGGGTACTGTGCACCGAGCACCGCGAACTGATTCTTCCGAGGTTCCCTGATCGTTACGTAAGGAGGCTTAGAACGGATAAACCTTGACGCAAAGGCGCGAAGGCGCAGAGAAGGACAAAACGCGACCGTTAATACGAAGCTCCTGATGGATGGCTGACAGGCATCGTACAGGTGCGCGAACGTGGCTCGCCAGACCCAATCTCCCGCTATTTGCGATACTCGCTCGGGGTTTCTTTGCGCCTTCGCGCCTTTGCGTCGAAGGGTTGAAAGCCCTAACTCTTGAATCCCAAGCTAGCGGGCCGGCCTGCCGAAGTCGTACTTGACGCCGACCCACATCCCGCGCGGCGCGCCCGTCGAGCGGAACTGTTCATCGGTCACATTGCCGGCATCGAACGTTCTGCCGGAGCCATTGAAGAAATTCTCCCCCAGCACCCCCAGCGTTTCGTATTCCTCGTCGAACAGATTGGTGATGCGCGCGAAGAACATGAGCTGTTTGTTGAGTTGGTAACGCGCATCCAGATTTACCACGGTATAGCCGGGGATTTTTCCGTTCGCATCCTGGTTGTTTTCGTCGCCGCGCGCGTATTGTGAGGACAGGTACATGACATTCGTTCCCACCGAAACAGCTTCGGTGAAATCGTATTCCAGGCGCAGCTTGATCGAGTGCTCGGGAATGCCCGGCACCTTGTTCCCGGGTGAAACCTGTATATCCCCGGTACCGGGATCTGCGGAAGAATTGACGGGACTGTTGATCGTCAGCGCCGATTCGAACGTGGCGTCGATGAAACCGTAATTTGCCGCGAGGCTCAGCTTGTTGATACGGCCGTGCATTCCGAGTTCCACGCCCTGGCGGCGGGTCTTGCCGGCATTCTGGAAAAAGCCCGCATTCACCGCCCCGCCACTGGAAATGAAAATGATGTCGTCGTTCAGGTCGGTGCGGTAAATGGAGGCATTCCAGCCCAGCGCCTCGGACCAGCGGCCGCGCGCACCGGCCTCCATGGTCTTCGAGACAACTTTTTCGAGGGGCGGATCGGCCAGGAAGTTGTTAGGCAGGCGGCACGGGGCGAGCGGGTCGGCGCAGGTCAGTTCCACCGGAGTCGGCGCGCGCATGCCCTCGCTGTACGACACGTAAGTCGAGAGTTCTGGAGTCGGATTGAAGTTGAGGCCCGCGGCCGGATTAAAGCGCTTGAAAGTGTGGTCGCCGTTGAGCGCCGGATCCAGGCCGGTCTTGTCCTCGATCGTCACATTCGCCCAGTTGTAGCGCCCCGACAATGTCAGGTGCCACCGCTCGTCGAAGGAATAGGTATCGGTGAGATAAAGGCCGTAGTAGTCGGTGGTTGACTTCACGTCGGTCTCAAGGGACAAAACTCCCGTGCCGACCGTTCCGCGGTCCGCGGTGAAGTCGGCAGCTTCCTGCGATTGCGAAAAATCGGTCCGGCCGAGGTCGGCGCTGGCGCCGATGGTGAAATTGTTCTTCTTGTCGCCGAGATTGCTGAGCAGCGTCAACTGCAACGATCCGCCGTAGCCGGTGGTCTTGATTTCGCTGCTGTCGTTAATGGCTTGAAACTCAATTCCTTCGTTGCAATCATTGATAAGGTTTCCGTTGTTATCCAGGCCCTCGCAGTCGTCGTTGACGTTGCTGCTGAAGTTATCGTTGGTGTATTTCCGATAGTAGATGTTTCCTGCGAGCAGCTTGTCCTCGCTCAGGAACTGGCTGGCGCGGGCGTTCAGAAACACGAGCTCGTTTTCGTTACGATCGGGCCATGTGTAGGCCTGCTCGCGCGTATCCAGCCAGCCCAGCGGCAACGCCTGTGTGCCCTCCAGTTTGTTGTCGGCGAGCATCAAGGACAGGTCGAAGTCGGTATCCTCGCGCTCCCAGCCGACCTTGCTGAACAGTGTCTGTATCCGGCTCGGCGAATGATCGCGCCAGCCGTCCTCGTCGATGAAGTTGCCGGCGAGGAAAAAGTCCGTGTCCTCTCCGTGCGCGCCGTACTCGACTTCCGCCGCCATTCGTCCCCAGGACCCGCCGTAGATCGACGCCGATGCGCCGGGATACTGGAAGCCGGACTTGGTGTTTACCGAGAGCGCGGCGCCAAGCGTATTCAAACCGAATACGGGATTCGAACCGGGGATGAGATTGATCGTGGAAATCGCATTCTGCGGAATCAGGTCCCAATTCACCACGTCGCCGAACGGTTCGTTTACCCGCACGCCATCCATGAACACGGACAATCCCTGAGGGGTGCCCAGCAGCGGTGAGGCCGAGAAACCGCGAAAATTGACGTCGGGCTGGAATGGGTTGTTCTGCCCATGGTTGAGCGTGACGCTACCGAGGTTGTTGTCCAGGAATTCGGAGAGGTCCAGGGTCTTCTGTTTCTGGATTTCGGCTCCGGTAGCCGCCTGCACATTCGCGGGCACCTGGTTGACGGGTACCCCGATCCCGGGCAGCGGGGTAGTGCCGATTATTTCCACGGTCGGCGCCTCCAGCGCGGCGGCCGGGTTCTCTTCGTCGCCGTAGGCCTGACCGCCGGAAAGTGCCAGGGTGACGGCGAAGGCGAGGTGTGCCCGGCTACCTAGGAATAATCGAACGACCATCTGTGTTCCTTTCGACTTTTCTAGTTCATTTTGGAGCGGTTACGAACCCGCTCTCCTCCCTTGGAAGTCACAGCCGACGCGGCCGTTCCGCGCGGGTCTACTCCAAACAGCAGGAGAGAGAATCTAAGGGGTGCGGTAGACTCGCTGGCAGGGACTGCCTCCCAACCGGCTTGGGAAAAATTCCCGATATTCGGGCCCTCCGTCCCGATTTCCGGCAAGACTGCCGCAATATACGCCCCTCGGGAAGATTTCCCTTTGCCGGAAACGGTGCGTTCCGCTATATAGACTCCCTACCCATCCGATTCCCCGCCGTTCCGGCGAACTCCGGCGGCAACTCCCATGAATACACTTGCCCAGACCTTTCAGGCGCCTTCCGCGAACATCATCAAGCCCTCTGTGCACAGGGACCTGGTGGTGGTCGCCGCCGTTACCTTGCTGACTTTCGTTTTGTCCAGCCTGTTGGAACTCAACGAATGGATCGAGGCGCTGACCGTGCCGCACGAGAGGTACCAGATCGACGAACTGCCGTTGACGATTCTGGCCATGGCCGTGGCGCTGGCGTGGTTTTCCTGGCGGCGTTCCCGGCAGGCGGTCGAGCAGGTGACGCTGCGTCTTGCCGCGCAGCAGGCTCTGATGGATAGCGAGGAGCAGTACCGCACGCTGTTCATGGAAAACCTGTCCGGCAATCTGCTGGCGGCCACGAGCGGACAGGTCAAACTTGCCAACCCGATGGCGGCGCGGCTGCTTGGCTTTGAAACGGCGGGCGACCTCAACGGCCACCAACTGGGCGAGTTCTATGCCGAGAGCGACCTGTGGGAGACGCATCGTGACCGGCTGCTACGCGGCGAAAAGATCGAACTGCCGATGCTCCAGCTCAGGAACCGCAACGGCGTGCCGGTTCAGGTCGTGGCGAAACTGAGCGCACGGCTGTCGCCTTCACGGGAGCCGGAACTGCACGCCTACGTCACCGACATTACCGAAGTCACGCTGATGCAGAGTGAGCTGGCCGGCGCGCTGGAGGAAAATCGCCGCCTGTCGCAGCGTTCCATGCAGGTGCAGGAGGAGGAGCGGCGCAACCTGGCGCGCGAGCTGCACGACGAACTCGGGCAGAGCCTGAACGCGATCAAGGTGGACGCGGTCACCATCCGCGACAACAGCGTGGCGCTGCCCGAGATACACCGCGGCGCGCTTTCCATCATCGAAGTATCGAGCCAGGTCTACGAAGTGGTGCGCAGTCTCATGCAGCGGCTGCGGCCGGTGGCGCTGGACGAGCTCGGGTTGCGCTCGGCCGTGCAGTACAGCGTCGAGCAATGGCAGCGCCGCCACCGCGGCGTGCGCTGCACGTTCACCGCGGAAGGAGAACTCGACGATCTCGACGAACAGACCAATATCACGCTTTACCGGCTGGTCCAGGAGTGCCTGACCAACGTGGCCAAGCACGCTGCCGCCACGAAGGTCACTGTCTCCATGGCCCGCGTGGCGAATGAGATACGCTTCAGTTTCAGCGACGACGGCAAGGGCTTCGATACGGCGCAGAAACGCCGGGGACTGGGGCTGGTGGGGCTGCGCGAACGAGTGGAGGCGCTGGCCGGCCAGTTTGAACTCGTCAGCGCGCCCGGCCGCGGCGTGCATGTCAAAGCCGTGATTCCGGCAAAGGGAAGGAAATGAACGAAGGACGGACAAGCCTGCCGGTGCGGGTGGCGCTGGTCGATGACCATGCCGTGGTACGCGAAGGCTACCGCCGTTTGCTCGAGCGCACCGAGGATATCTCGGTGATTGCTGAAGTGGCCAGTGGCGAGGACGCCTACCGCGTCGTTTGCGAACTGCAGCCCGATGTGACCGTGATGGACATCAATTTGCCCGGGCTCGGCGGCATCGAGGCGGTGCGCCGCATCGTCGTGCGGTTGCCGGACGCGAAGATCCTGATGTTCAGCATGCACGAGGACACGGTGTTCTCCTCGCGCGCGCTGCAGGCCGGCGCGCGCGGTTACGTCACCAAGTCCGCCGCGCCCGAAGTGCTGGTGGAGGCGGTGCGGCTGGTTGCCGCCGGCAAGCTCTACATCAGCCACGAGATGGCGCAGGAACTGGCGGTGCAGATGCTGCCCGGGCGCGACAACCCGATCGACGCGCTGTCCGCGCGCGAGTTCGAAGTGTTCCGGCTGCTGGTAGGGGGGCATTCGCTGCAGGAAATTTCCCGCGTGCTGTGCCTGTCTTACAAGACCGTCGCCAACTACCAGTCCAATATCAAACACAAACTAGACGTGAGCAACACCGCGCAGGTGGTGCGAATCGCCTTGAGCCACGGGCTGATCGCGGGCGCCTCCGATTCCGAAGAAAGTCGCAGCGAAGCCGGTTGAAAGCCGGTCGGGAAAGTTTCCGCACCGGTTCGGGCAAGCGTCCCTGTGGCCGCAACCTTTGGGCGGATAAGCTTCGTCCCAGTACCCCTTAGTTTTTGTTCTTGGTGTTTGAAGTTGAAGACCTCTCTCTTATGCCGGGCCACAAGCCCGGCATTTTTTTCGTCTCGAGCAGATCAAGAGCGTTGACGCAAAGATCGCAAGGAAAAGAGAAAGGACGCAAAGTAGAGCAAACGCGGCCAACGCAATGGTACGCAAGGGAGAACCAAGACTCGCGAACTTGCTGAGTCCCGGGTTCTCGCCCTTACCCGTCACCGATCACCGATCAGCGAATTCCGGTCACTGCTTTTACTGAACCCTGAGCACCCCTCAAGGGGGTATAAAAAGGAATCCCGAGTCCTGAGTCCTGCCCTTTCCTCATCACTCGTCACCAGTCACCGTCTTGCCAGAGTTACAATTGCGGCCATGAACCGCACGCTGGTACTGGACGTGGTCGGCCTTACACCCGCGCTGCTTGCGCATGCGCCGAATCTGGGTGCGCTGGCGAAGCGGGGCGGCATGCGGCCGCTCGACACGGTGGTGCCGGCGGTGACCACGACGGTGCAATCCACTTTCGTCACCGGCGCGCTCCCACGCGAACACGGCATCGTCGGCAACGGCTGGTACTTCCGCGACCTCTCCGAGATCTGGCTGTGGCGCCAGTCCAACCGCCTGGTGGGCGGCGAGAAGTTGTGGGAGGTGGCGCGCAACCGCGACCCCTCGTTTACCTGCGCCAAGCTGTTCTGGTGGTACAACATGTATTCGACCGCGGACTTCGCGGTCACGCCGCGGCCGATGTATCCGGCCGATGGCCGCAAGCTTCCCGATATCCACACTTACCCGGACGGGCTGCGCGACGAATTGCAGGGCACGCTCGGCCAGTTTCCGCTGTTCCGCTTCTGGGGCCCGGCGGCGGACATTACCTCGACGCGCTGGATCGGGAAATCCGCGTTACATGTGTTCGGCAAGTACAAACCGACGCTGACCCTGGTGTACCTGCCGCACCTCGACTACAACCTGCAAAGGCTCGGGCCGAACCATCCCGATATCGCGCGCGACGTGGCACAGGTGGACGAAGTGTGCGGCGAGATGATCGATGCCGCGCAGAGTGCCGGTGCGCACGTGGTCGCGCTGTCCGAGTACGGCATCACTGAAGTGTCCCGGCCGGTGCATATCAACCGCGCGCTGCGCCAGGCCGGGTGGCTGCGCGTGCGCGATGAACTCGGGCGGGACCAACTCGATGCCGGCGCTTCCGAGGCATTCGCGGTCGCGGATCACCAGATCGCGCACGTGTACGTGGTGCGCCCGGAACTGGTGGACAAGGTCGCCAACGTGCTGCGCGCACTTCCGGGCGTGGAGCGGGTACTCGACGAGGCGGGCAAGCGCGAAATGGGCCTGGATCATCCGCGCTCAGGGGAACTGGTGGCGATCGCGCGTCCAGATAGCTGGTTCACCTATTACCACTTCTGGACGAGGCGCGCGCGCCGGATTATGCGCGTACCGTGGACATCCACCGCAAGCCGGGTTACGACCCGGTCGAACTGTTCATTGATCCGGCGCTGCCGCTGGCCAAGCTGCGCATCGCGATGCGGCTGGCGCAGAAGATGATCGGCATGCGCTATCTGATGGACGTGATCTCGCTGGACGCGACCCTGGTCAAGGGTTCGCACGGCCGGCCGACCGACCGCGCCGACGAAGGCCCGCTGTTCATCAGCTCCGCGCCGGAACTCTTTGGCGAAGGCCCGGTGGCTGCGACGTCCGTGAAACGCCTGCTGCTCGACCACATATTCGCCAGCAGGGCGGCGTCCGCGAGGCGGGCGGCATGAGCAGGAAGCAGAGTCTGCCGGAGCGCGGAAGAGCGGCCCCGTACTTGTATGGGGATCTGACCGCGGAGGCAGACGTTAGTGGCCGGCAGCCCTATGCGTCCGTCTCAGGTCGCATCCCCATCAAAAGCGATGTGGCCCATGCTCCACCTCACCGGCTGCCGCATATTCTTATGTGGATGCGACCGGCCGCGATTGCCGCCGGCCCCCGACATGAAAACCTTCGCAATACCCTGATCTTAAGAGAGGTGACAGCATGACCCCCGTGCAGGCACTCGAGAAATGGCTGGTTGCCCGGCTGCCAGGCGATGCGGCCGAGTGGCTGAAGAGCAGCGCGCAGTGGCTGCGCGACGGTGGCGGCGACAAGGACTTGTACATGTCGGTGAGCCTGGTGCCGCGCAATATCGGCAAGGCGGACCTGGGGCTGAGCGCCGCGGAACTCGGCCAGGCGACTGCAGCCCGTCCCGGCTGGGACCCGCGTGAATGGAGCCTGGACCAGGCCGCGCGCATCTATCTGATGCTCGCCGCCGGAAGCGATGGCGCGACGTTCTCGCGGCGGCTTGATCAGTTGTGCGCGACCGCTGACGTCGGCGAACTGGTTGCCTTTTATCGCGGCCTGCCGTTGTATCCCGACCAGCCGCGCCACGTGCTGCGCGCCGCGGAGGGCGTGCGCACCAACATGAAAGCGGTGTTCCAGGCGGTGGCGCACCGCAATCCCTATCCGTCGGAGCAGTTGGCGGAGCCAGCCTGGAACCAGATGGTGCTGAAAGCCTTGTTCATCGGCACCCTCCTGGACCCGATAGTCGGCCTGGACCGCCGCGCCAATCCGGCACTGGCACGCATGCTCTGCGACTACGCGCACGAACGCTGGGCCGCAGGGCGGCCGATCAGCCCGGAATTGTGGCGTTGCGTCGGGCCGCATGCCCGGGGCGACATGCTCGCCGACCTCCGCCGAGTGCTGGAAAAAGGAACCGATCCGGAGCGCGCGGCGGCGGCGCTGGCGCTCTCCATCTCGCCCGATCCGGCGGCATCCGAGCTATTATGGGAATACCCGGAACTATCGGTTGCCGTGTCAAATCACAAGTTGAGCTGGCAGGCGATCGCGAATCCAGCCTGACGGCACCGAATTATCTGGAGAAAGACCATGCGGTTCATCGATCCCCACATCCACATGAGTGCGCGCACCACCGACGATTACGAGCGCATGGCCGCGGCCGGCATCGTCGCGATCATCGAGCCGGCTTTCTGGCTGGGCCAGCCACGCACCCAGGTGGGCAGCTATCATCGACTACTTGTCCAGCCTGGTCGGCTGGGAACGTTTCCGCGCCGCACAATTCGGCATCCGCCACTACTGCACCATCGGCCTGAACAGCAAGGAAGCCAACAACGAAGCGCTCGCCGAGCAGGTGCTGGAAATGCTGCCGCGTTACCTGATCAAGGAAGGCGTGGTGGCGGTCGGCGAGATCGGCTACGACGATCAGACGCCGGTCGAGGACAAGTACTACCGCGCGCAGTTCGATCGCTGGCGAAGGAATCGACATGCTGGTGCAGGTGCACTACGCCGCACCGCGACAAGAAGAGCGGCAACCACGCGCTCGCTGGACGTCGCCATCGAAGTGCGGCGTCGATCCCGAGCGCCTGGTGATCGATCACAACAACGAGGAGACCGTCCAGGACGTGCTCGACCGCGGCGTCTGGGCCGCGTTCACGATCTATCCGCACACGAAGATGGGCAACGAGCGCATGGTCGAGATCGCGCGCAAGTACGGCTCGGACCAGATCATCGTCGATTCGAGCTCGGCCGACTGGGGCGTGTCCGATCCGCTGGCGGTGCCGAAGACCGCGCGCCTGATGCTCGATCGCGGCATCGCCGCCGAAGGACGTCGAGGCGATCTGCTACGGCAACGCGCTCAAGGCCTACGGCCAGAGCGGGCCAGATCGAAGGAAGAGCACTGGCTGGATCCGGAGCCGATCGACCAGCGCATGTCTGTTCGAGGGTAACTCGCGTTCTGCGCGGCCAGGCGCCGCGCGTCGGCGAACCGGCGGCGGTCCCGCTACACAGCAGCGAAACCGTCTTCAAATAGCAGCACACTGGGGGCCGGGAAAACACATGAGCATCGAACTGGTCAAGGCATCGGCCGATTCCGGGGCGGTCTACAACCAGGAATTCTCGGTCCGCTACGACTACCCGGTGCATTTCACCGAGCATGTGTTCGCCCGTGACAATCCGGTATTTGTGCAGGCGATGGTGCGCCGTGAACCCGCCAAGCGCCATCGCTTCGCGGTGTTCGTGGATGCCAACGTCGCGGCAAGCTGGCCGACGCTGGTCCACGACATAGCCTCGTATGCAGAGGTTTACTCCGATTCGCTTGAACTGATCGGCCGTCCCGAAGTGGTGGCAGGTGGCGAGCAGGTGAAAAACGACCCCGCGCTGGTCACCAGCCTGCAGCACCGGTTGATGGAAATGGGCATTGACCGCCACGAATTCGTGGTCGGCGTGGGCGGCGGCGCCTTTCTGGACATGATCGGTTTCGTTGCCGCCACCACGCATCGTGGCATCCGCCATGTGCGCGTGCCGACAACCGTGCTCGGGCAGAACGACTCCGGCGTAGGCGTGAAAAACGGCATCAACGCCTACGGCGTGAAGAACCTGCTCGGCACTTTCGCGCCGCCGTTCGCGGTGCTCAACGACTTCGTGTTCCTGCGCACGCTGCATCCGCGCGACAAGATCGCCGGCGTCGCCGAAGCGGTGAAGGTGTCCCTGATACGCGACGGACAGTTCTTCAACTGGCTGGAAGCCAACGCCGACGCGCTGAAAGAATGCGCGCCGGCTGAGATGGCGCGCATGATCCGGCGTTGCGCAGAACTGCACATGCGCCAGATCGCGCACGGCGGCGATCCCTTCGAGACCGGCAGCGCGCGCCCGCTCGACTACGGGCACTGGTCCGCGCACAAGCTGGAGGCGCTCACGCAGCACGAACTGCGTCATGGCGAAGCGGTTGCGATCGGCCTGGCGCTGGACGCGCGCTATTCGGTGCAGATCGGCATGCTGGTGCCGGGAGGCGAGGAACGCGTGTACAAGCTGCTCAAGAAGCTCGGGTTCTATCTGTGGCACCCGGCCATGGATACCCGCGACGAACAGGGCCGGCTGGTGATTCTGCGCGGCATCGAGGAATTCCGCGAACACCTCGGCGGTGAACTTACCATTACGCTGTTGCGCGACTTCGGCCACGGCGAGGAAGTGCACCAGATGGACAATAACGAAATCCTGCATGCGATGACGTGGTTGCGCCGGCGGGAGACCGGCCAATGAGGCTCGGGGCATTCGGCAGCCACCTGACCTACTGCAGCAACATCCATCCGGGCGAGACCTGGGCCGAGGTACGAGCCAACATCGAGCGTTTCTTTCCGGCCGTGCGCGACCGCGTGGTTCCGGGCCAGCCGTTCGGCATCGGCTTGCGGCTCTCCGCCCAGGCCTCGCGGGCGCTGACCGACCCGGCGACGCTGGAAGAATTCCGCGACTTTCTCCAACGCAATAAACTCTACGTCTTCACAATCAACGGCTTTCCTTACGGCACCTTCCACGGCACCCGGGTGAAGGAAGAGGTCTATCTGCCCGACTGGCGCGACGCGGAGCGGCTGCGCTATACCGACGAGCTCGCGGATCTGCTCGCCAAGCTGGTACCGGCGGGCGTCGAGGGCAGTGTCAGCACGGTGCCGGGCGCATTCAAGCCGGCCATGACCGGAAACAACGGAGCCGACGTGGAGCGCATCGCCGACAACCTGCTGCGCCACGTCGCGCATCTGATAGAGCTTGAAAGGCGTAGTGGCAAGCGCATCACGCTGGCGATCGAGCCGGAGCCGCACTGTTACCTGGAGACAGTGGACGAGAGCGTCGGATTCTTCCAGCGCCACTTGTTCAGCGCGCAGGCGGTGCGTCGCCTGGGCGAGCTTGCGGGCCTGGAGCGGCAGGCCGCCTCGGTGGCGCTGCACGATTATCTGGGCCTGTGCCTGGACCTGTGCCACGCAGCAGTGGAATTCGAAGACCCGGTTGCTTGCCTGCAACGCCTGGAGACGGCCGGCATCCGCGTGCACAAGATGCAGATCAGCGCGGGCCTGCGGGTGGCGGAACTCACGCCCGAAGCGCTGAAAGCGCTGCGCCAGTTCGACGATCCGGTATACCTGCACCAGGTGGTGGAAGACGGCCCGAACGGCGTGCGCCGCTTCGCCGATCTGCCCGAAGCGCTGGCGACGGTGAACGGGCAGGCAGGCGACCGCGAATGGCGGGTGCATTTCCACGTGCCGATCTTCCTCGACGACCTCGGCGCCTTTTCTTCGACGCGCTTCTTCATCCGCAAGGTGCTCGACCAGCATCGCTTGAAGCCGATCTCGCCGCACCTCGAAGTCGAGACCTATACCTGGAACGTGCTCCCCGCGCACCTGCAGACCGGCGGCATGGAACAGGCAATCGCGCGCGAGCTGAACTGGGTGAGAGAAGAACTCGCGGCATGAGCAGGAAGCAGGGTCTGCCGGAGCGCAGAAGAGGGGCCCCGTACTTGTATGGGGATCTGACCGCGGAGGCAGACATCAGCGGCCGGCAGCCCCATGCGTCCGTCTCAGGTCGCGTCCCCATCAAAAGCGATGTGGCCCCTGCTCCACCTCACCGGCCGCCCCTTTTTATGGGGATGCAACCGGCCGCGTTTGCCGCCAGCCACCGACATGACACGCTGCGCGATACTTCGATCATAAAAGAGGGGGCGGCATGAATCTGTCCGTCGCGCTCAGGCTCGGGCGCGTCTCCAATGTCCCGACCGTCTGGACCAACGTGTTCACCGGCGTGGCGCTGGCAGGCGCCGCCGCCGCGGATGCGCGGCTTGCCATCCTGCTGGTGTCGCTGTCGCTCTTCTACATCGGCGGCATGTTCCTGAACGATGCTTTCGACAGCACCTTCGATGCCAGGTCGCGCCCGGAACGGCCGATCCCGTCGGGGCAGGTGAGTGCGGCGCAGGTTTACGTTGGCGGCTTCGGCATGCTGGTGGCCGGAGTGGGGCTGCTCGCGTGGGCCGGTTACGGATTCGAGCCGTTCACACAATGGCGGCCGGTGCTAGCAGGGATCGCGCTTGCGATCGCCATCACGTTCTACAACTGGCATCACAAGGACAACCCCCTCAGCCCGCTGGTGATGGGCGTGTGTCGGTTGCTGGTCTACCTCGCAGCGGCTTACGCGGTGGCGAACCTGCTGCCGCAACCACTATTCGTCGCGGCGATCGTGCTTCTCTGCTACCTGATCGGGTTGACGTACACCGCCAAGCAGGAACATCTCGACCGTCTCGGAGCGGTCTGGCCGCTGGCATTTCTGGCGGTACCGGTTGCCTACGGAATCTGGCTCGCGATAAGGCAACCGCCGGCGTTGCTGCCGCTGCTGCTGTTCGTCGGCTGGACGCTGTACGCGCTCTGGCTGCTGCGCCGCCGCGCAAAAGGCGACGTGCCGCGCGCGGTGGTCAGTCTCATCGCCGGCATTGCGCTGCTGGACTCGGTGATCCTCGCGGGCTACGGCGCGCCCCTGCTGGCCGGGCTGGCGGTGGTGGCATTCGTGCTGACGCTCTCGCTGCAGCGCTGGGTATCCGGCACTTAAGCTTCGCCAAAAAAACGAAACGCGTTCAACGCAAAGGACGCAAAGGTGCGCAAAGGGGAAAAGAGACGACGCAAAGAAAAGCAATAAATGTTCAGTGAAAAGTACTACACTTTTCCCGTCACCCGTCACCCGTCACCCGTCACCCGTCACCCGTCACCCGTCACCCGTCACTGATGCAATCATGATCGACGAGAAAATCAAGGTTCGCGTCACCGAAACCGGACAAGTCCTCGACGTGGTGGTGCTGAACAAGCGCGCCGAGCGGATCGTGGTGGTGCTCGGCGAAGGCGTCCACAACGTCAAGTGCGATCTGACGCCGACCCGCAACGGGATGGGTTACGCCGGCAGCGTGATGGGGCGCGAGTTGATTTACGAGCGCAGCCGCGATCAAGTCCAGGCCGACATCGACAGGCTCAATCCGGCGCTGCGCAAGTCGCGCTGAAGGCATTTAAAGACCAAAACAGCTTTTGCCACAGAGGACACCGAGAACACAGAGGGAACTGGAATTGCTTGGCCACGAACTACTAACCCCGCGCCCCTCGTCCCTCGTCCCTTCTACAGTGGAATAACCGGCGAGACATCGAATCCCTGGGCAAAATCAATTCTTGATTCGCGCAGGTCCTGCAGCATCTGGCTGCTTTCCACATGTTCGCCAATGGTTTTTATTCCGGCCGCCTGGCACTTTTGAGTGATTTCGCGCAGATCGGCCGAGGCGACGTTCGTGGAGCTGATCTTGATGTAGTCTGGGGCCAGATCTTTTAGTTCTGAAAACGACGCCTTGCTTCCGTCGAATCCGGAAAGCGTCAGGCTGCAGCCGTATGGCCGGACCTCCCCCATAAGTTTCTGCACAGACGCTTCGTGTGTGATCGCGCAGTCCAGTGCGATCTCGAACCCAAGCGCTCCGCCAGACAAATACGAATCGTCAACGTACCTGCACACGTACTGGCCATAACCCGGATCGGACAGTGTTGCCTCCGACAGATTGACGTTGTTGCGGGGTACCGCCCAGTCCGGCTTGATGCTGACTGCGCTGCGAACCCAGCGCGCCAGCCGATTTGCCACCCAGCGGTCGAGATACGGCAATAACTTGCATTCTTCAAGCACCGGGAAGAACGTCCCCGGCGGGAGCATCTTGGCATCCTCTTCCTTGAAGCGGACAAAGATCTCCTGAAAGGGCCGCGCGCCGGCTCGCGGAGCAATCGGGATGATGCTCTGCGCGTAGAGGACGAATTCGTCCTGCTGAAGCGATGCTATCAGACGATCAGCGAGACTTTTCTGCGATTGCGGTTCGCGGGTCATATTGAACTTTCAAGAATAGTGCCGGCATTCTTCAGTTGGCAACCCCTCTGCCATGCGCCGTGTAGCACGTATCGCTATAGAGTGCGGGGCAATCCCGTTTGATGAGAACTTGCGACAGCCGCAAGTTTGCGTCCATTGATCCCTGTTTATCCAAACCGGGAATTCACGCCACATTCGCGCGCATCCTCGGAATACGTCAATATGGCAAGAGCGTAGACGCAAAGTTCGCAAAGAGAAACAGAAAGGACGCAAAGTAGGAGGTGAACTTCACTTTCACCTTTCACCTGCTTTTCCGCAGCACCCAGCACCGAGCACTTGCAGTTCTTCATCCTTCCGCCTTCATCCTTCATCCTTGCACTCCCACTCGGGTAGAATCGCCCCGTGTGACCAATCATTCCGGCTCGTGGCCACTTAGAGCCCCGGCCTCCCGAGGAGAAATCAGATCATGGCAAGTGAATCCGTCAAGAAAGACCCTACGAAACTCCGTTCCCGCCAGTGGTTCGCCAATCCGGACAATCCCAACATGACGGCGCTGTACCTGGAGCGCTACATGAACTTCGGACTGAAGCGCGAGGAGCTGCAGGCCGGCAAGCCCATCATCGGCATCGCCCAATCGGGCTCGGACCTTTCACCTTGTAACCGCCACCACCTCGAGCTTGCCCATCGCGTGCGCGAAGGCATACGAGAGGCCGGCGGCATTGCGTTCGAGTTTCCGGTGCATCCGATCCAGGAAACCGGCAAGCGGCCGACCGCCGCGCTGGACCGAAACCTCTGCTACCTGGGGCTGGTGGAAACTCTTTACGGCTACTTCATCGACGGTGTGGTGCTCACCACCGGCTGCGACAAGACCACTCCGGCGCAACTGATGGCGGCGGCGACCGTGGACATCCCGGCCATCGTGCTGTCCGGCGGGCCGATGCTGAACGGCTGGTTCCGCGGCGAGCGCACCGGTTCGGGCACCATCGTCTGGAAGGCGCGCGAGCTCCTGGCGGCGGGCGAGATCAACGACGAGCAGTTCATCGAGCTGATCGCCTCCTCGGCCCCGTCGGCGGGCCACTGCAACACCATGGGCACGGCATCGACCATGAACTCGCTGGCCGAGGCGCTTGGCATGTCGCTGCCCGGCAGCGCAGCGATTCCGGCGCCCCACAAGGATCGTGCGGTCAACGCCTACGAAACCGGCAAACGCATCGTCGAAATGGTCTGGGAAGACCTGCGCCCCTCGAAGATCATGACCCGCGAGGCCTTCGAGAACGTGATCGTCGTCAACTCGGCGATCGGCGGCTCGACCAACGCGCCCATCCATTTCAACGGCATCGCACGACACATTGGCGTGAAGCTCGACAATGACGACTGGGAAAAAATCGGCTACGACATCCCGCTGCTGGTCAATCTCCAGCCGGCAGGCGAATACCTGGGCGAGGATTACCATCATGCCGGCGGCGTGCCAGCGGTTGTGAGCGAGCTGATCAAGGCGGGCAAGATTCGCAAGAACGCGCTGACCGTCAACGGCAAGACGTTCTACGAGAACTGCAGGAACGCCAGGATCGAGGACGAAAACGTGATCTGGCCATACAAGAGACCGATGAAGAAGAAGGCCGGATTCCTGAATCTGAAAGGCAATCTGTTCGACAGCGCAATCATGAAAACGAGCGTGATCTCGGACGCTTTCCGCAAACGCTACCTCTCTAACCGGAAGGATCCCAACGCGTTCGAGGGCAGGGCAATCGTGTTCGACGGCCCGGAGGACTACCACCACCGCATCGATGATCCGAAGCTAAAGATTGACGACACCTGCATGCTGTTCGTGCGCGGCACCGGCCCGGTTGGCTATCCGGGCGCGGCTGAGGTGGTAAACATGCAGCCGCCCGCGGAACTGATCAAGCACGGCGTGACAGAACTGCCGTGCATCGGCGATGGAAGACAGTCGGGAACGTCCGGCTCGCCGTCAATTCTGAATGCCTCGCCGGAAGCGGCGACCGGCGGCGGCCTCGCGCTCCTGAAGACCGGCGACCGGATTCGCATCGACCTGAACAAGCGCACGGCAAATATCCTGATCAGCAAGGCGGAGTACGCAAGGCGCAAGAAGGCCTTGGCGAAGCAGGGCGGCTTCAAGATGCCCGCCAGCCAGACGCCCTGGCAGGAGATTCAACGCGGCATGGTGGACGAGCTTTCCCATGGAATGGTGCTCAAGCCTGCGGTCAAGTATCAGCGGATTTCGACGAGCAAGGGAGTGCCGAGGGATAACCACTGAGGAGCAGTGACTGGTGACCGGTGACAAGTGACTGGTAAGAGCGGGACTCAGGACTGGGGACTCGGGACTCAGTGAAATGCAGTGACTGGTGACTAGCAAAGTGGGACTGCCAAACGCCTGAAATGAGAGATTTCATGCAGTTGAATGAACGCCGGCCGATTCATGCACCTCTCAGGTGCCTTTGAATGCACCTGGAAGGTGTCTATTTCTAGTTGGGTGTCATCGAAATGCCTGGGTTGATTGAAACTTGGCATCCGGTCACTAAAGACATCGGATTCATACAATGTCCAATCGAGCGCGCCGTTACGGAGTTAAGTAACTGGCACGCCGCAATTGATATTGAATACTTGGTGCGAAATTTCGGCTCACTCAAAGCATCGTTTGAATTTCTACCTCCTTTGTCCACGGAGAAACAGCGGAAATTATTCATCCCGACCGAGTCTGGATGGACAGCTTTCATGCAAAGCGGAATTGATGGTTCCGACCCATTTCCAACTATGTCCGAGTTGAGCAGGCGCCTTGGAGTACTTTCGATGCGTGTCTGCGCCACGCAAAGCGATGCCACATGGCCTTCCGTCATCTGGGAGGTTTATGCACCCTCAAACCTCGGTGGCAACCCATTGGGTCATCGACGTTCTATTGCCGCTTCCAATGATGGGGGTCGATGGACCTTCTCTTCGATTGGCGAACCTTACCCATTTGAGCAGGTTGATGCTTACTCTCGCCCGCGAAAGAGGGATCGGTTCACACGGGAATTGTTGGACCTTTATCTGCGCGAATTCAAGCTTAATCCGTTTCGGGATGACTTCTATGCAGTGTCGTCTAGCCGGTCTGCCGTTGGATTGGAACGTACTTCTAGGTGGTCTAATCGACCGCCGGAGTTCACTCTTGCAGAAGTCTCTGCCGGTTTGCCGTGGCGCTGAATATGCCACCCAACCCGACGCTTCAGGGGACCCGCCGCGAGCGGCGCGCTCCTGAGCTTCCGCGTTGGGCTGCGCGCAGCGCCTGCATGAGTTGAGCGCAACGAACACGACTTCGATAATCGATAGCGGTATGCCAACGATTCTTACCGTAAGCGGCGCTCCCCCGCGCGCAACCCAACGGGGCGGAGTTAAGCTGCTCGAACTGGTGTTGTCCGGCGCTGCGCACCGTCCAACCCTGCGTTCAAGTCGTCACCCTGCGGCCAAGGCCGCAGGGCAAGCCCCGCTCGTCGGGCGCGCCAGGCCGCAAGCGGCCTGTCACGCTCCGCTCGTCGGTGACGCTTAACTCCACCCCGTTGGGGGTCATAGTCCGTGGAAACGCTTGTCGTCGCTGCATTTCTAGGTGCTACGGTCATTCTCTTTCTTGGCGGGATCGTGTTCATGTTCTTACGCATCTTGGTTGACGCACCGCATGAGCTTCCCCTCATGCGGCACCGTCTCTTTCTGTCCCTCGTAGCCGGATTACTCGTTCTTGTCGCCGCTGGGTTCCCGGTCATCGCGTACGACAATCCGAAGTTCTTCCCTTGGTCATTTGTCTTGTCGGCGGTGATGGTTCTCGCAGCAATAAGGTTAGTACTGGGAGCGAAGGCGCGATGGGCTGCTTGGGTTGCTGCTTCGTTGCTGCTCGTCATTTTCGGTTTCGCTAGAGTGCACGGAAGACAATGATGCCCAACCCGTCGTTGCACCGGACCCGCTACGGCGGGCGTCGCCCGCCTCCCGGGGTCGGTGAACTCTAGCGTTGAGGCTGTAGAAAAAGCCTCTTTGCGCGCGGCGATTTTCATCCGCGCATCTGCGCGGTTTTCTGATTTGAAGTGTTACCGGCCTGCGTCGATTCGGACGCTACTGGCTCAACATCGAAGCTCTGCGCTCCTCTCCGGATTCGTTCTTCTCACTGCGCATAACCGTGGTGTGCGAGCGATGCCTAATCCGGGTCGGACCACTCCACTGCATTGATTCAATGACAAGATGACCCGAAAAGGGGGCGCGTTTAGCGCTTAGAGGCGTGTTTTTCGCGAGCAAGAGCACGTTCCAAGGAAACGCTGCCCTTACGTGTTGCCGATGCCCTGCACTAGAATCCAGTCACCAGTGGTATCAAGGCGATTCTTAAGCGGTCGGGCAATGAATGACATCTACCAAGGCGGCTGCCGGTGCGGCGGCGTGCGATTCCGGACCATCGGCGCGCCGATTGCGGGGACGGGTTGCCATTGCAAATTCTGCCAGTGGCGGAGCGGCGAGGCCGCCATCGAGAAGATGAAGGGCCAGAACAAAGGGCCTCCTTAAGTTCTTGGCATGGCGCTACAAAGCGCTCAACACAGGCGTGCTGGCGCACCCGTTTAGTTTATACGTTGGGCTGTGCACACAGCGAATGCACTACGTCGCGCAGCGTCTTCGATTCGATCCTCATCTACATGACATACAATTGTCCGCTATCGAAGGCTTCGTCCCACCGGACTCATTTCTTCCGGAGTCCGCACGTATGCTGCGGTCGCTCATCTGAAACGCTATGCTTCTGTCCTGTTTCGGGAGGAGCGCCATCGTGACCCATCGTGTTCGGCGTCAACGCGTGAGCGCAGATCGGAGTATTCTGCTCAGCGCCGAAGGCCGTACGAAAGTGCTCCAAGACAACGCGCAGCGCGTTCTGCAGTTCTGATATCGGGTTCGAGAAGCCATGTCAATTCGCCACCTCGTCGCCATCGTCCTTTCCGCCACAGCAGCCCTGCTCGTCGCGGTCGTCCTTTACCTCGCCTTCGGCAACCTGAGCCAGCACAAGGGCCGCATCGAGGCCCTCGTCACGGAGCGGCTCGGGCGACCTTTCGCGATCGACGGGGCATTCGCGCTACAAGTGCTACCCTCGATCTCGGTGGTTGCGGAGCGTGTCCGGCTCGGAAACACGGACTGGGGCTCGCAGCCGCAAATGCTCGCAGTCGGGCACGTGTCGGTGCGGATCGGCCTCTGGTCGCTGGTCTCGGGACCCGTCGACGTCCGTTCGTTCGAACTGAGCGACGTCTCGGTCCTGCTCGAGACGAACGCCGACGGCAAAGGCAACTGGGTTTTCGGCGAGGCGCGTGCGCCCGTGCAGGCTGCTGAACCGCCCGCCGAGAGCCACGCCGCCGTGCCTCTCGTCATCCAGAGCGCCAAGCTCGGTAATGTGCGGATCACCTATCGCGAGCGAGGCAAACCGGAACGGGTAGCGCTGATCGAGACGCTGAGCATCGGCCCGGGTACCGATGGCCTCCTCGCCATCTCCGGTAACGGCAGATTGAACGAGTTCCCGGTTGCGGTAAGCGGCGAGGTGGGGCCGCTGGATGCGCTCATCTCCGGGCGAAACATCCGCACGGCACTCCAGGCCGCGGTGGGCGATCTGCGAGTCGATGCCAAAGGTGGCCTCGGCCGCCTCGATCCCCTGGACGGAGCCGATCTCGCCGTGAAGGTCGAGCATCCGGATATCGGCACGATGCTCAAGAAGCTCCAGCTCCCAGTAGTCTTGGCCGGCCCTCTGCGCGCGGACGTACGACTGACGGACGCCGGAGACCTGACCCAGCTCGACCTCGCTGCCAAGCTCGGCGACATCACGGTCAAGGCAGGGGGCACGCTCCGCGCGCTCGGCCTGCCCGGATCGGACCTGCAGATTGAAGCCTCTGTCGCGGATGCCGCCCGCGTGGCGGCGGCGTTCGACGTGACCGGTTTGCCGGCCGGACCGCTCGAGGTCGGCGGCCGCTTCGTCTCCTCGCGCAAGGAAATCAAACTCGACGGGGTTAGCGCGAAGTTCGCCGGCGCAACGGCGCGGGCGAACGGAATAGTCCGACTGGCTCGCGAACCGAGCGCCGAACTGCGCTTCGAGCTCGCTGCCGAGAACCTGCACAAGCTGCTGCAGGCGCTGCCGGAGCTCCCACTGTCCATGAGCGGCAATTACGCCGGCGGTCGCGACAAGCTCGAGGTGACGAACCTCAAGGGCCGAATTGGAGAGTCCGAGATCTCGGGGCAGGTGTCGATGGTCGGGACCGGCAGGAAGCTTGTGGAAGCAGAGTTTGCCTCGCCCCGCCTGGATCTGACACCCTTCCTTCCGCAGAAGACCGGAGCGAAATCGGCCGGCGACGCACGTTCGAAGGCGAAGCCGCAGCCGAAAAAAGCGAAACCCAAGTTTGTCTTCGATGACACGCCCCTGCCCGTCACCAAGCCGGCGCCCGTCGACGTCAAGCTGCATCTCACCTTGGCCGAAGTCAAGCTTGATACGGAAGTCTTGCGAGATGTCGATGCCACGCTGCGCGTGGACGGCGCTAATTTGACGCTCGAGGGCCGCTTGCGTGACAGCCTCGAAGGCACCATTGGCGGCATTGTCAAGCTCACGCCAGAAGACGGCGGCGGCGCCGCGCTCGACGTCAGTGTCTCCGTGAAGAACGTGCACCCCAGCCTCCCCGAGATCGACGCCAAGGACGCGCCGCCGACCAATGTCGAGGCGAGCCTCCGAGTGAAAGGCGCCTCGGCACGGCAAATGGCGTCGCTCGCCAATGGGCGAGTCCTGGTGACGCAGGGGCCGGGCAAACTCAAGAGCGGTATGATCGGCGCGGTCGGCGGTGATCTGCTGCGCGAACTCTTCGGCAAGCTGAACCCGTTCGCCGCGCAGGACCCGTACCTTCAGCTGGAATGCACTGTAGTCCGGGTCGATATTGTGGACGGCCACGTGACGGTGAGCCCCGTGCTAATGCAGTCGAACAAGGTCACCATCGTCGCGGGCGGCAAGATCGACCTCGCCACCGAAGCACTCGGTTTCCAGTTCAATACCCGTCCGCGCACCGGCGTCGGCGTGAGCGCCGGGATGTTTACCAATCCCTTCATCGAGGTGGCGGGCACGCTGGCGAGTCCGAAGATGGGAGTAGGGACGAAGGCGGCTGTGTCGGGCGTCGCTGCTGTGGCAACCGGCGGCCTGTCCTTGCTTGGGCAGGGAATGCTGGACCGCGTCCGCGGAAGCGAGGATCTGTGCCGGGAGATGCTGGACGAGGCCGCCGGGAAGGCGAAGTGAATCGGCGACGGCACTTCGCTAGCGCCACCGGGCTCGGCAGCTGTTTGGGGGTAATGCAGAATCGTGTCGCGGATCGCGTCCCAGGTAACAGAAGTCATGCCGCGATTCGAACTTGATTTTCGCCTGGATACTTCTGTGTCCAAGAGCGACGATGACCGCGTCGAGATATCGGAAGAGTCCCAACGCGTTCGCGCACGGATCTACAAGCAGCTTGGGCTGAAGGCCCACAGCGGCAAGGCCTGGGTCACGCTCGACCTGGAATCCGCAAGTGCCTGGGGCGTGGTTCAGAAACTGGTCGAGGAGTGCCAGTCGGGGCATGTGGTCGTGGGCTCGGCGACAGCCCGCGAGAAACTGGACACCGATGCGGACTGGTTCCTGCTGGTCACCAAGCCCGCTTACGACAGCTTCTCGCTTTGGGACGACTTTCCGTCTTTCAAGCCGGGAACGCATCCGGAGGGCCATGCGCTGAACGAGACGTTCGTCTCGGAGGCGTTCGTCGCGACGGTCGAGCGCGCGGGACTCACCGGAATCTCATTCCTTCGCTGCCTTAACAAGGGGCGCAAGGCAGGGCCTTCATGGTTCGCCGCACTTCCCGATCGGGGCCTGGGCCGCGGACTGGATCACCCCTGGTTCGACCGCCGGCGCTGGATCCGAGACGTAGGCGACGATAGGAAGATGCGCTCATCGTCGCTGGATACCGGCCAGTACCAGTTCCATCAGTGCTGGCTTCGCGACGATTGCGGGGCCGGCAGGGAGTTCGTACAGAAGCTGCTCGAATTGTGTCCCATGCCGCCAGTGCGCACACCGCTGCGAGGCCTGCAATTCCTGACCATTCCGCGCTACTGGGCCCAGGCGTTCCCCGATGCGGATTTCGCGTATCTGCCCTTTGGGGAAGATGGACCCAACCTGAAGGGAAGATCCTGCGGTTCCGTCAGCTCGCGGTGAGCCGCAAGGCGCGCCAGGCACTGATCGACGCACGCCTGTTCACGCAGAAGTCGTTCCTGCCCTTTCGGTCGGTGGTCACGCCCGAGAACGGCGTCGAGATCCTCGATGAACGCCATGATCCCGTGCCGCCGATGTACACATCGGAGGAACTCGCGGTGTTGCGCGCGAAGGAAAAGTTGTTCTTCGGTTCGTTGGCCAGCTGACAACGACATGCCGCTTGTCCCTGCCTCTGTGTGCTACTCGCAGGAAAAAGAGGGTCAGAGGAAAAAGAGGGTCAGTTCCTTACCTTATTGGTGATATGTACCGTGCACGTGCTTCATTTGCGGGATCGACTGAATCGTCGCGGCGCCAGTGCGCGCATATCTTCTGATCCCCCAACCAATTCGGGTCGGACCACTACAACGCCTTCTAGCTCGCTTCCACCTCGACGATTGCCTCGATCTCGACGGTAATACCGAATGGCAAACTTCCGACTCCTATGGCGGATCGTGCGTGTCTCACCCCGAAAATGTCCACGAACAGGTCCGAACAGCCATTGATGACCAGCGAGTGTTCGCGGAAGTCTGGTACGGCATTTACCATGCCAAGCAGCTTGACGATCTGCTTCACACGATCGAGGGTCCCGAGTTCCCCTTTCAGGATCGCGAGAATGTTGAGGCCCACAAGACGAGCGTGTTCTGTCGCCTCCGAGGTGGTGACGTCCGCCCCGACCTTGCCCTTCGGAATCGTTCCATCGGCCTTGGCAGGCACCGTTCCCGACAGGTATATGACGTTGCCCATCCGTACTGCGTTCGCATAGTTCGCAGCGGGCGCGGGCACCTTTGGAAGCTGCAGACCGAGTTCCTTAATGCGCTTTTCAACTGACATCGGTTCACCTATCGCACGGCGTGCGGTTCTATGTCGGGCCAAAAGCATACACCAAGGCAGGCAAGCGTCAGGTCTTGAAGTGTCAGTTTGCTACTTCAAGACCTGAGCTGTCCCGGGTTCAACGGGTGGGTGACGCAATCACGCCAGCAGCTTGTCGGCGAGTTCGGTGAAGTTGCGCGCCGACACGTCGACCGGGACTTTCGGCCCCAGTTCGCCAGTGCCGGGGCCGAATTCGTCGGGCTGCGAGACATGCGCGGTGCGCAATCCGGCCTGCGCCGCGGCCTTGAGGTCGCCACTGTGCGCAGCGACCATCATGCATTCGTGGTGCTGAATGCCAAGCGCCTCTGCGGCTGCCTGATACACGCGCAGCTTCGGTTTGTAGTCGCCCGCGATCTCGGCGCCGAGGATTGCGTCCCACGGAAAATCATTGCGCCGGGCAAGGTCGACCATCAGGGAAATGTTGCCGTTGGAGCAGGGCGCCAACAGGTAGCGGCTGCGTAGGCGTTTCAGCCCGGCGGTCACGTCCGGCCAGGCGTCGAGCTTGTGCCAGGCCATATTCAGCTCGCGCAGCACTGCCTCGTCGACATTTTCCAGGCCGAATCGTGGCCGGATGCGGTCAAGCATGCGACGATGGATGATGTCCAGGCGCGAGAACGGGATGCGACCCGAACGTACTTCTTCCATGCCTGGTTGATATTCCGCGCGCCAGGCATCGGCGAACACAATCCAGTCGAGCTTATGGCCAAGCGGCTCGAGAAGCGTCCGGGACTCGCGGGCCACCCCGGTGCGCCAGTCGACCAGCGTGCCGAACACATCGAAAATTAGCGCCTTGACATCACCCGTTACGGCCGCGGTGGCCGCATGACTGTGGCGGGCCGGGACGAATCCGCCAGATAACGTGCCGGCCATTGCGAGCAACGTGATACGACTAAGGAAAACTCTTCGTTGACGGTTCATTTTCTTTTCCTCGTTGTTGGCCAGTGAATCATACTAGGACAGGCCTGCCGAGGGCTTAAATTTGGTTCGGGCCACTATAGCGCACATGAGCGCACCTGTTTTGTGCCACTCTGGCCACTCACTAATCCTTATTGACCGGTGCAGTAAGTAGGGGGCATCTCGTTGGATGCCGCGGAGCTGGGGAGAAAATGTCCCTTCTACTCTTGCTAGCGTTGGGTTTCGTTGCCGGCACAATCGGCGGGGTGATCGGGTTTGGCTCGTCGGTCATGCTCATGCCCGTGCTGGTACTTATGTATGGGCCTCGTGCCGCGGTGCCAATCATGGCGGTCACGGCATTGATGTCGAACCTTGCCCGAGTCCTGGTGTGGTGGCGCGAACTCGACTGGCGCGCAGTTGCCGCGTACTCGTTGACTGCGATTCCAGCAGCCGCGCTTGGCGCGCGCACGCTGCTCGCGATCCCGCCGCGGCTGGCGGACGGAGTACTTGGCACTTTCTTCATCCTGATGATTCCCGCGCGGCGCTGGATGGTCGAGCGAGGCCTGCGCGTCGGACTCGGTCACCTTGCGCTCGCGGGGGCGGCGATCGGCTACGCCACTGGAATTGTGGTGTCTACCGGGCCGGTCAACACGCCGTTCTTTCTCGCTTACGGGCTGACCAAAGGCGCTTTCCTTGGCACTGAGGCTCTGGCCTCCCTGGGCATGTACGTAAGCAAAGCTATCGCCTTCCGTAGCTTTGGGGCGCTTACCGACGAGATCATTACGCAAGGCCTGATCATCGGCAGCTCGCTCATGGCAGGCTCCTGGGCGGCGAAATATCTAGTGCTGCGCATTCCGCCGGAGCGCTTTTATCTGCTAATGGAAACTGTGCTGTTTTTGTCAGGGCTGACGATGCTGGTCGCGGCGTTCCTTTGACCATGTTATGCATGCAACTGCATGCTTCACGCCTGCTGGGTCGGCTCGAACTCAACCGGTGTTCGATAGCGGAGGTCCTGGTGCGTTTGCTTCGAGCTCATGGGGTAACGCTTTCGTCTCATGTATCCGTCCAGCTATACACCGGCGCGAAGCCACCGCCGGGAGTGCGGAAGTTGGTGGTCTGACCCTGGTATAGACGGGCCGCGACCCACTGCACCTCGCCTTCGTAGGAGTAGTTGCGCAGGTCGAGCTTGAGTACCTGCGCCGGGTTCTCATCCGAAATGGTCCGTTCCCCCGGGGTGACCATGGCCTGGGCCACATAGTCGCCGGCAAGAATTTCCTGCCAGACGCGTTTGGTGACTTTTTCGCCGCGGTAGGCGGCACGGCTGCCGAAGCCTGCGGTGGGCTTGAAGAACAGCCTGCGACGCTCGCTCCACAGGTGATCGGCATTACCGGCGTGCATCACTTCGGTGTGCGGGATGTTGTCTAGCAGGACGGCCTGAGTGGCCTGCGGCACACAAAGAGATTGCAGGCGCGTCGCATCGCTGAGCAGCGCCAGATTGCGCTTGTCGGCATACAGAGCATGCGCCTGTGGGTGCGGGGTGAGCACTACCGAATTCTGCAGGTAGGCCTCGCGTAAAGCCGCGCTGGCGGGCATGTCCAGCGAAAAATCGGTCAGGCGGTTGTAGACTATGTCGACCTCGGTGCTGCCATGCCGCGAGCACACCGTCGCGAAGCGTCAGGGTCGAAGGATCGGCGATGACGGTGCGCAATCCGTGGCGCTGGAACAAATGCTGGAACAGCAGGAATTCCGGATACAAATACTGGCTCTCCGGGGCGACATCTACGATGGCGACGCTGCGCAGGGGGCGATTGTGTCCGCTCAACTGCCACTCATTGGCAAACATCGCGACGATGCGTTCTTCCAGCGCATCGGCTGTCGCCGGCGTGGGAACCATGCGTTCGATCTCGGGGCAGCACGCGCGTTGTGCGCGCGCAAGCACGGCATTGAGCATCGCACCGCCCGCGTTGGTGTTGATCTCGATCAGTCCGAGGTTGCCTTCGGTGGCGTGGAAGTCGTAGCCAAAGAAGACGCCCCTGGCCCCACCGGGATTGTGGCGGGCAATGGCCGGCGCGTTGGCGAGCACTTCTTCACGGTAAGCAGGCAGCGTAACGACCGATTCGACGGCACGAACCACCTGCGCCATGCGCTGCACCTGGGCACTGGACACGAACACCGGTCGCGCAGAGAACAGGGTCGGGCAGCGTGCCTGAATCAGGTCGGCCAAGCCCGGTTGGCCCAGTTCCGATTCAAGCGCTCGGCGCAACGCATCGCTATCGAGGCTGATACAGAAGCACTCGCTGTTCAGCGCTTCGATCATCGACCCGGAAAGCTCTCCGATCCGGGGGAATGATTTCAGCGACTGGATCGAGGCTGTGGACATGATGGTTTCAATTCTATCCCCAGACAGACCACGGCCACCAACGGCAAAAAAACACGAGGGTTGGGCTTGGTTGGGTCAGTGCGAGTTTGGCGAGCGCGAGGCCATCGAGGGGTCCAGTCAACCCCGATAGTCGTAATTTTCGGGATTCAGTGGTTCAGACCCTGCGGGCTCATGAAACCGGAATGTGAGAGATCCTGATCTGGCGTAAAGCCTGGCGTCCTACTGTCTCAATTGCTTGGGCGTCAGACCCAGCACGCGCTTGAAGTGCCGGGTAAGGTGGCTCTGGTCGACGAATCCAACTGCCGCCGCGACGTCGGCGAGCGATCCGGAGCCGGCTCCGGCTGATAGCAGGGAGCGCGCCATGTTCACGCGGACCTGGATCAGGTACTGGTGCGGGGTCTTGCCGGTGGACTGTCTGAACAGGCGTATCAGGTGGAAGGGGCTCAGGTGCGCCGCTTCCGCGATATCGGCAAGTCTCAGGCCGCGCGCATAGTTGTCGTGAATGTACTCCGAGGCGCGCACAACCGCGCGATGGGGCCGTGCCGGCCTCCGCAGTCTCTCTTGCAGCGGCCGCTCGGTGTAATGGCGGACCAGATGCACCGCGAGCTGCGTTGCCGCCGACTCGGCGAGCAGGCTGCTTGCGGAGTCGCCGTTGAGCGCTTCGCGCGACAGCATGTCGGCCACGTCGGTTATTAACGGGTCGCGCTGCTTGTTGACGGCTTTGAGTTGCAGCTCCGAGGCGGGAATGTCGAAGATCTCTTCCGCGACCTTGTGCAGGAAGGCCGGCTCCAGGCACATCACCTCGAAGGACAGGGGCATGTCCGACTCCCATCTGACCGGCCTGAGGGCTGGTTGTATCGAAACATGCCCCGCATCGAAATCGGACTCGGTCAGTTCGTCCTCGCTGCTGCGGATGCAGTGACCCTTCGTCAGGCTCACAAAGATCAGGTGCTGGCTGGCGCCGGCGGGAAGTTCAAGCGATCCGGGCTCGATCTCGCGGCGTCCGATGTTCAGATGAGGCCAGTTGAGCGCATCGCTCGAGAAGCGAACGCTTTCGGGCTGGATAGTGGATGGCTGGACCGGCACGGGATAAGGGTGGCGGGCTGCGGTCGTCAACAGGGTGGGGGGGTAAGGCGCGTTCATGGTTTCACTCGTCCTTTCTGCTCCCCGGTCAGGCGGGGATCGGTTCTTGGCTGGCTCCGGCGCGCACCTTCCATAGTTACTACACTTAAGCCAGTCACTATGTTTATAATAGTACCTTGCTGAAAGGAAGTGAATAGGATATTCTTGCGCTTATGGCCCGGTCTTACTGTCAGGACAAATGCCCCGTCGCCCGAACACTGGACATGATCGGTGAGCGCTGGACTCCCTTGATCCTGCGGGACTTGTTCCTGAAGGGGCCGCGGCGGTTTCAGGACTTCCAGGACTCGCTTGCGGGGGTCGCGCCCAATACGCTGTCGGCGCGCCTGAAGGACATGGAAGAACGCGGGCTCATCTCGCGAAAACTCTATAGCGAGCACCCGCCCCGGCTCGAGTATCACCTCACCAGAAAGGGCAAAAGTCTGGGCCCCATCCTGAAAGCTCTGAGCGACTGGGGGCAGAGAAACGTTTGAACATGCGCTTGCGAAGCCCGATTCTCGAACGCAGGTTTCGGAGGGCAGGTCCGTAGTTGATGGCGGAGTCCCGACGCGTCCAATTCGAGTTCTCCTTCGCGCAGATCTTTGCGGCCGCAATGGGGAACGCCTTGATAATCCCGCCCGCGGCCCCACCTTTACATCTGTTGTTTCGCAAGGAATAGAGCATGTCTGCGCACGCCATTGATGTCACGAACGATACTTTCGAGAGCGAGGTCATCGAGGCCTCGAAGTCCACACCGGTGGTGGTCGATTTCTGGGCGCCCTGGTGCGGTCCCTGCCGCGTCCTGAAACCGATTCTCGAAAAGCTCGCATCCGAGTACGACGGAAAGTTCAAGCTCGCGAAAGTGAACTCCGACGAGAACCAGGAGATTGCGGCCGCGTACGGGATACGTTCGATCCCTGATGTGATGGCGTTCAAGGATGGGAAGGCGGTCTCGCACTTCCTCGGTGCGGTTCCGGAGTCCCAGGTTCGCGCCTTTATCGATGAACTTATCCCCACGCCCTCCGAGATTGAACGCGTGCGGGCCGCGGAGTTGCGCGAGGCGGGGAATCTCGCCGGCGCGGTGGGTGCGCTGCTCAAGGCGATCGATCTCGATCCGACGAACGATACTGCCCGCCTCGACCTCGCCGGGTTGCTCATCGAGCTGAAGCGCGTGGACGAAGCCGAAGCCATGCTTGCGGCCGTGCAGCCGAACACTCGACTTCGATGACCGCATTGCGACCCTGCGCGCTGCGCTGGCGTTTGCCCGCTCGGCCGGTTCGGCCAGCGAGGCGGAGCTGAAAGCGAAGCTCGCGGCGAATCTTGCCGATCACGAGACGCGCTTTGCATTGGCAGGCTTGTACGCCGGCACGAAACGTTATCGCGAGGCGCTCGACGAGCTGCTCGAAATCGTGCGCCGCGACCGGAACTGGAAAGACGGCCAGGCGCGAAAGCAGATCCTCGCCATCTTCAACCTTGCCGAAAAGCAGCCCGAACTGGTGTCGGAGTACCGCAGAAAGCTCGCCAGCGCTCTGAATTGAGAGGCTCCGACCGAACGAGTGGTATCTGGCGACCCGGGCGCACGGCGGCAACCGCCAGGAGCCTTCAGCACTGCGGGTCAGGCTAACGTATTCGTGTCACTCGCCAAGTCTTGCACCTCCAAACCATCGGCGTAGACTTTTCCCGCGTTGTCAGCTTAAACAACTAACCGGTCCGGCTGTTCTGGCCGTTCCGACGTATGACCTTCGGGCCGCAGGCCCGCCTTTCGGTACGGTTCTGTACCACTCTGCAAGTCGTCAAGAACTGTGCACAACGAGCGCGGCGCCGTCACATCTGAAATGTCCCTCCACTGGAGAATCGGGGACAACTACATTGCGCTGGCGCATTGAGCTAAAAATTCGGGAGGGAACGGCAATGTCCACACCTTTCTCAGAGAAGCAAACAAGACCGAGATACGTCTTTGCAATCGTTCTCGCCCTGTTGCTTGCCTCCCGGATTGAGTTCGTTGCTGCCCAGCAAAACTATCCTGCGAAGCCCGTCCGAATTATCTATCCATCCGGTACCGGAAGCACCGGTGAGGTACGAACTCGTATTCTGGCCGATAAACTTTCGCAACGCCTCGGACAACGATTCATAGTCGAAACCAAGCCCGGCGCAAGTACTACTATAGGAACTGCTTTGGTTGCCGTTGCACCCCCGGATGGTTACACCCTTCTTTCGACATTTACACCAGCGTTTCCGATTGGGCCCTACCTGTACAAGACCGCTGGGTATGATCCCGTAACCTCCTTCACGGCGATTGGCATTTTCTCCCGCGGCTCACCAACTCTTATCGTCAATCCATCCGTTCCGGCGAAAACGCTGAAGGAGTTTGTCGCACTGGCGAAGGCAAAACCTGGCGCAATCGAAATAGCCCACGGCGGCGTAGGCGGAGCCAATCATCTACCGGCGGAATTGTTTATTCGTGCTGCTGGAATCCAGGTTCTCCTTGTCCCGTATAAGGGCGAGGGCGCTGCGGTTCCGGACCTGTTGGGTGGTCAAGTCGACGCGTTGTTTGCCTATTCAGCGGTAGCAGTACCCCAGTTAAAAGCAGGTAAAGTGCGGGCACTTGCTGTTGCGAGCGTCGAAAGGAACCATGCAGCCCCGGAGGTCCCTACCTTCGCGGAGGCTGGTTTCCCCGGATTTCACTTCGATGCCACTATGTTGCTTCTCGGCCCCGCGGGACTTCCGCAGCATATCGTCATCCTTCTGAACCAGGAAATTGCCTCGATTCTCCAGGAGTCCGATGTGCGCGCCACCTACGAAGCTACGGGATCCAAACCAGTCTCAGGTTCTCCCCAGGATGCAGCGGCACTCATCAAACGGGAAATGGAAATCAACGGCGGCCTTGTCAAGGAACTTGGGATCGTACTGGAGTAAGCGAGAGAGTCAGGCCTATGTGATATAGGCCTGCTCCAATGTCGCGGGTCGATCCACCATACAGCTGTATTCTGCTGATGGCTTACGACAACGCGAACTAGCGGTCTGCTGGTTAGACTTTCGGACCTGGAATGGGCCCGAGTGCTCTCTCGAGCGTCAATCCGAGCGCGAGCAATTCACGGTCCTTGCCCCCCAACGCGGCGAACTCCATACCAATCGGTAGTCCGGTGTAGGTCATTCCGGCAGGGAGAATCAGACTGGCCATGCTTGCGCAGCTCCCGAGGGAGGTGTTACGCGCCATAGCCACGAAAAGCGGCACCTTCTGGCCCAATATGGTGACCTCGGAGTCTTCTCCGATCATCGGTGGTGGAATCATTACAGGAGGAAATGCCAGCGCGGAAATTCCTTGCTGTTGAAAGTAACGTTGAATTTCCACTTTTATTTGTTCCCGCTTCGCGAGCATGGCTTCGTACACGTCTTGCGGCGGCCGGTTGGGTGGCAAAACTATCGCTTTGAATACTGCGCGCATGCCTTCGCTCGCTTGCTGAAGCAACTGCTCGAAGGAAATCCCTGTGCCTTGTTCTTCCAGGAAGGCCGAAATACTTGGCATCGTTTCATAAAGAATGATGGTGGCAGTAACTCCCATCGCTTCCTTTGCGATTGCCGGAATTTCCGTCCACACCAGGGTTGCGCCGGCAGCGCTCAGTCTGAGGAACGCGTCGTCGATCACGCGTTCGACTTCCGGGTCGAGCCCACTTAGAAAGTATGCCGGCGAAACGCCGATACGAATGCCCTTGAGTGGTGTGGCAGAGATTGGGTCGACATTGCCACTTGAGACTGTATCGAATAACGCAAGATCCGCTACGGAACGTGCGACCGGGCCGACCTGATCGAATTTGTTGCTTGACAGCGGCATGATGCCATCGCCGGGATAGCGGCCAAAGCTTGGACGCAACCCTGCGAGTCCACACATGGTTGCCGGGACCCGGATCGAGCCCAGTGTGTCTTCCGCAATGGCAAGTGGCGCAATCCTTGCCGCAACTGCCGCGGCGGAGCCGCCGCTGCTGCCGCCAGGGACGCGATTCGTGTCGTAGGGGTTGCGAACCGGCCCATAGACTCCGTTGTTGCTGGTCCAGCCATACGAGAGTTCGTGGATATTGGTCTTGCCCATCAGGATTGCACCTTGCCCGAATAGCGGCTTCAGTACTGCCGCATCGTCTTTCGGCCTGAAGTCGCGCAACGCGCGCGTGCCATTCGATGTGGGGAGATCCTTGGTATTGACGCTGTCTTTGACAGGAATCGGCAGGCCGTGCAGAACACCGAGCGATGTGCCTGCCGCACGGGCCTTGTCGGCGGCGCGTGCCGCCTCGAGGACCATCTCCCGATCCAGCGTGCGAAAGGTATTGAGTATTTCAAGGCTTTGAGCGCGGTCGAGCAAGTCTCGGGCATAATTCTCCGAAGAAATGTCACCCCGCCGCATGGCAGCGACAGCTGCTACCGCCGTCAATTCACTTAACTCACTCGGCGCCGCACCGTAAGCGGCCTTGAATGGGACCGCAGCCGAACCCGCCGCCGCTGCCGACAGGATCGTTGACTTCTTCAAGAATTCTCGCCGACCGCCTTTGGTTTCCATCGCAAATCCTCCTCCGGTTGGTGATTCTTTCATCGTGTCAGTCACCTGTTACGCGAACACGCCTAATTGATCTGCCGATTGGCATGGTCATGCATTGGCGAAAAAGTCTGAACCCGGGCGGTCAGGGTTGTCAATTTCGCCGCTCAGCGGCTCGACAACGGCGGCGAATCGCCGGTTACTGCGTGAGCGCGCACCGCTTGTTGCACATGCAAATCGTTGCGATACGAAACCCCCGAAGGACCGGCGCCGGCTCTGCGGGCAAACGACCAAACCCGGAATGTCGTCATTTGCAGACGCGTTCGCGCGCCCACTCACTTGCCAACTTGTCCCGTAGCCGTACCGGGCACCCCCACCGAGGGCCAAGTTGCCGCATAATTCAATCGTTATCCAGACGAGCCAAAAATGACCGATCCGAATACACCTGGTACGACAAAGCAGGCGATGCCGTTCGACAGCCTACTCGCGCAGAGCCGCAATCTGGTTTGCGAGCTTCTGGGCGAGGCATTGGACGGCATGCTCGACAAAGTGGACGACACGCTTTCAGCCCTTATGAGTGAAACCCAGGATCCTGAGATGCGAAAGCTCTATTCAGAGACCAGGAACAAGGCGCTTGCACAGCGCAAAACCATCGCGGAGCAGTTCCGGGCGCAGTATCTGAGGGAGTTCCAGGCACGCAGTAACCGGGTGAGAAAAACAGGCCAGAGTTTCTCCGATCTGGACTCGTATTCCCTCGAGCTCGATCTGGTGGGCGAAGACGATCTCAACGAGACGCTCAAGCTCAACGACATGGCAACCAAGCTGCGTCAGTACTGCGACGAGGAACTCGTCGCGCTGGACCAGCGGGTTGGAGTGCTGCTCGGCGATGCCAACCTGGAGGCGGAAGACAACCCCTTCAGTCCGAAGGCCATCTGCGATGCATACAAGCTCACCTGCCGCCAGGTCGATTCGAACGTCAAGGTGCGGATGGTCCTGCTCACGCTGTTCGATGACCATGTGCTCGACGACATCCGCTCCGTCTACAAGGCCGTGAATGCATTGCTGGTGCAGAATTCCATCCTGCCCAAAATCCGGTTCCGCGTCGCACGCGGCCAGGAGGGCAGCAAGGCACCGCCCGCTGCCGCGCGGGCGGCCGAGGAAACGCAGGGAGCCGTCGCCCATGCTGTGGACCGGGGCCCCGGTGGCGAGCAGGATTTTTTCTCAGTTTTGCAGAACCTGATTGCCGGTAGCGTCAAGGCGATGACTCAACCGGGCGCCACCGCAGGAACCGGCGCGTCTGCGCAAGGCGTGGCTCCCATACCTGGGCTTTCGTCCGTTCCGGGCGCGTCCGCGCCTGGCGTGGCTGCCACGCCAGGGTCTCCACCCATTGGTATGCCCGGTTCAGGGAGAGTGGATGGAGCCCCAGTGGTCGTGCTCCAAGGCGCGGAACTGATGAATCTTCTTACGCGCGTCCAACACGGTGACGCCAATGCCGTAGCGGATGGCAGCCTCCCAATGGTGGTCTCCGCTGGCGAGCCGGGCACGACGAATGTCCTTCGCGAACTGAAGGCCAGCAGTGTGGGAACCGGCATGAATCAGTTGGACAGCATGACGCTGGATATCGTCGCCATGTTGTTCGATCAGTTGTTCGATGATCCCAAGATACCCATTGCAGTCAAGGGACTCATCGGCCGGATGCAGATCCCGATGCTGAAGGTCGCGATTGCGGACAAGGCGTTCTTCTCCAAGAAGAACCATCCCGCCCGGGTGCTCCTCGATACGCTGGGCGAAATTTCTTCGCGCCTGCCGGCCGACTTCAGCACCTCCAACCCGCTGTTCGGGCGCCTGGAGGCCATCATCCAGGAACTGATGAATAACTTTCAGGACAACATCGAGATCTTTGACGTTGTGCGCGAGCGATTGCAGATTCTCGTCGAGGAAGAGGATCGGCGCGTCGAGGAGGAGACGCGGTCGACCGCGAGTCGGCTAGAACAGAATGAAAGGCTCGCCGCTTCCAAGACCATGGCAGAGTACGAGGTCAAGACTCGCGTCCAGGACGGCAATTTGCCCCGTCCGGTGATCGAGTTTCTCATGCACCAATGGGTCAAGCCGCTGCTGATAGTCCATGTCAGGCGCGGCCAGCACAGCGATGCCTGGAAGAACGCGGTCGCCACCATGGATTTGCTTATCTGGAGTGTCGAAGCCAAACACACCCCTGAGGAGCGCCAGGATCTGACCACGGTAGTACCGGAACTGTTCAAGCGTCTCACGGCCGGCCTGAAGATCGCCGATATTGAAGACGCCATCCGCGATCGCTTTTTCTCCGACTTGAAGAAACTCCATTCCGAAGCGGTGAGCGCAGGTGGAGTAGGCGAAGTCGCGGAGGCGCAGGAGGCCGGCGCCGACAACCTCTCTGCGGAATTCGATACCGCGCCAGCCATGCAGTTCGATGTCGTTCCGGCCGCACAACCCGATGTGGCACCTGCCACCAATCCGGATGCCTTGCCGGTCATGTCGTTCGAATTCGTACCGCCCATAAAACCCGAAACTGCGCCGGCCGCAAAACCCGATGCCGCACCGGCCACTATTCCAGATGCCTTGCATGTCATGCAATTCGATGCCGGACCGGCCAAAGAGCCCGAAGCCGTACCGGCCGCAAAACCCGATGCCGCACCGGCCACCAGTCCAGATGCCTTGCCGGTCATGTCGTTCGAATTCGTACCGCCCATAAAACCCGAAACTGGTCCGGCCGCAAGACCCGATGCCGCACCGGCCACCAGTCCGGATGCCTTGCATGTCATGCAATTCGATGCCGCACCGGCCAAAGAGCCCGAAGCCGTACCGGCCGCAAAACCCGATGTCGCACCGGCCGCCAGTCCGGATGCCTTGCATGTCATGCAATTTGATGCCGGACCGGCCAAAGAGCCCGAAGCCGTACCGGCCGCAAAACCCGATGCCGCGCCGGCAGCAAAACCTGCCACCCCCCCGACTCCAACGCCTGCTGTTGCCCCAGCCGCTGCCGCGCAAGCCCCCAAACCTGTTGCCGCGCCGCTCACAAAGCCTGACGCTGTGCCGCCCGCGAAACCGGGCGCCGCACCAATTATAAAACCCGTTGCTGCGCCGGCCACAAAGCCTGCTGCCCCGCCGGCAACAACGCCTGTTGTTGCACCGGGCCCTGTCGCGCAGACGCCTAAACCTGTTGCCGCACCGGCAGCAAAACCAGTGGCCGCGCCGACCGAAAAGCCTGCCGCGCCGGCCGCTGCCGCGCAGACCCCCAAACCTGCTGCCGCACCGGCAGCAAAACCAGTCGCCGCGCCGACTGGAAAGCCTGCTGCGCCGGCCGCTGTCGCGCAGACCCCCAAACCCGCTGCCGCGCCGCTCATAAAGCCTGACGCCGTGCCGGCCGCGAAACCTGGCGCCGCACCAGTCAAAAAACCCGATGCTGTGCCAGCCACAAAACCTGTTGCTATGCAGGTCACAAGGCCCGGCGCTGTGCCTGCTGCGAAACCTGGTACCGCACCAGTCATAAAACCCGGCGTGGTGCCGGCCACAAATCCGGCTGTTGCGCCAGCCGCTCCCGCGCAGGTCCCAAAACCCCAACCCGCACCGGCCGGAAAGCCGTTGCCGGAGCCCAGGAAAACGGTTCAGCCGATCGCGGCATCCGCAAGCAAGGTGCCCGCCGCTGTCGAAGCGCAAGGCGCCGACTCTGACTCATTGGATTTCACCAAGATCCTCACGATCAAGAATCCGTTTGGCGCCGGCCAGGTCCATGTCAAGGAATTGGAAACCGCGGACGTGCGCGCGGAGGGTGCTCCTCGCGCCAAAGGCGAGGTGAACGAAGTCGAATTCATAAAAAATCTCAAGGAAGGAACCTGGGTGGAATTTCGCGACAAAGCCGGGGACGACACACACAAGCCGGCCAAGCTGTCCTACATCAGTCCGCTCAGGAGCAGCTTCCTGTTCGTTGACAAGCAGGGAAAAACCGTCAAGGAGTGTTCGCGAACGGAGCTTGGGCGCCTGGTCCGCCTCGGTATGGTCGTTGTTGTTGATGCCGTTGCGGAAGAAGCGCCGCTGTTCGATCGCATGATGGCTGGCATAATCGGTAAGCTGACTTGAAGTGAGCTTCAGGCGCATCAAGTTCCTCCCGCTCCGGCCCATGGGCTCGAAAAAACCCGTATGAAAATTGCGCAGCTCGAGGTCCATGTCCTGCGCGCGCCGGACACCGGGCGCCCGCACTGGGTGAGCCATTTCATCGTGCCCAGGGCCAACGAGATCCTGGTGCGGATGCGCACCGATGAAGGGATCGAAGGCATCGGGCTCGCCACCAGCTACACGCCGATCGAGGCGGCGATCCACGTTTTCCGCTCCGGCATCGGCGAGCTGATCGTCGGCGCCGATCCGCTGGCCCCGGAGCGCCTGTATCAGAAGCTGTTCGCGCTGACCTCGCAGCGCCTGGCACACGAAAAAGGCTGGTCGCGCGAAGCGCTGGTGCGCATCTCCGCGGCGGTGGACATCGCCGCCTGGGACATCGTCGGCAAAGTGGCCAAGCTGCCCTTGTACCGGTTGTTCGGCGGCTGGCGCAGCGAGGTGCCCTGCTACGTGACCTGCGCCTACTACCGCGACGGCAAGACCCTGTCCGAATTGCGCGACGAGATGCAGATGTTGAAGTCGCAGGGGCACACCGGATTCAAGGCGAAGGCCGGCGGCGCCGGACTGGCCGAGGACATCGAGCGGCTGGCCGTCGTCCGCGAAGTCATCGGTGATGACAAGGACCTGATGGTCGACGTCAACCGCGGCTGGGATCTGCCCACGGCGATCGAAGGGGCGCGCCTGCTCGAGCCGTTGCGGCCGCGCTGGCTGGAAGAGCCGGTGCGCTGGGCCGACGACCGTCGCGAGCTCAAGCTGCTCGCGCAGAAGACGCGCATTCCACTTTCCGCCGGCGAAAGCGAACTGACCAGCTACGGCTTGCCGCGCGCTACTGGAAGAACAGGCGATCCAGATTCTGCAGTTCGACTGCACCATGATGGGCGGCTTCACCGAAGGTCGAAAACTCGCTGCGCTGTGCGAGTTCAATCACGTGCAGGTCGCTCCGCACCACGACTGCTTCATCCACGCGCATATCGTCGCGGCGAGCCCCGCCGGTTGCATCGTCGAATCGTTCACCGATCCGGAGCGCGATCCGCTGCAGGCGGAACTGTTCGAAGATCCGCCGAGGATCGCCAACGGGTGGCTGAAGCTGAAGGAAGCGCCGGGACTGGGGTTGACGCTGTCCGAAGCGGCGGTGAAGAAATTCGGCGAGCGTATACTGTAAACGCGTCACGCGACTGACGTCGGATTTCTGCACGACCGGCGGCGCGCACAAAAAAAGCATGCTCACAAAAGTGAGGAGGAGACGTTCATGAAAGCGGTCGTCCTGCCCGGAGACCGAAAGGTCGAAATCCGCGAGTTTCCCGACCCGACCCCCGGCCCCGGCGAGGTGGTGCTGGAAATCAAGGCTTCGGGGATGTGCGGCAGCGATCTCAAGTACTACCGCGCGTCCGGAGGCGCCGCGTCTCTGGGATTCAAGACCAGCGGCGGCCCGGTGATCGCCGGGCACGAGCCCTGCGGAGTGGTCGCGGCGGTCGGCCCCGGGGTTCCCGCGAACCAGGCGCGTGTCGGCATGCGCGTCATGCAACATCACTACCGTGGTTGCGGCGTATGCCCGCATTGCCAGACCGGCTGGATGCAGCTCTGCGTCGAAGGCGTTGCCGAAGTCTACGGTGCGACCGGTCACGGCGCACACGCCAGATACATGAAGTGCCCGGCACGCACGCTGGTGCCTCTGCCCGACCAGTTGTCTTTCGATGCTGGCGCCGCAATTTCGTGCGGAACCGGAACGGCATGGAGCGCGCTGCACCGTCTGGATCTCCAGGGCGATCACACCATCGCCGTGTTCGGCCAGGGGCCGGTCGGGCTGTCGGTCACGCTTCTCGCGGCCGCCATGGGCGCGCGCGTGATCGCGCTGGACACGGGTGAAGAACGGCTCGCCCGAGCCAAGGAGTTCGGCGCGGACGTTCTGATCAATCCAAAAAACACCGAGAACGTGGTGCAGGCAATCCGGGATCTGACCCACGGCCTTGGCGCCGATCTTACGCTCGACGCCTCGTCATCCCCTGTGGCGCGGCAGCAAGCGGTGCGCAGCGTACGCACCTGGGGCAAGGCCTGCTTCGTCGGCGAAGGCGACACCGTCACCCTGGACGTGAGTAACGATCTGCTGCGCAGGCAAGTGACGCTGATCGGCTCGTGGACCTTCTCGACGGTCGGCCAGGCCGACTGCGCCCGCTATATCGCCGATCGCGGCATTGACGTCGACCGACTCTTCACGCACCGCTGGAAGCTCGAGCAGGCGGAGGAAGCGTACCGGCTGTTCGATGCGCAGACGTCGGGCAAGGGCGTAATCCATCCGTCGTAGTTCCCGATTCCTCCCTTGGAAGGGGAACATTCAGTGTGGTTCGAGGTTGAGCTGGTCCGCCGTCCACGACTTGGGAGGTCCACAATGCAGCCACTACGTTCGTTCGCCACAATGATCGCCGCCTTGATTCTCGCGTTGGCGGGCGCGCAGCAGGCATTCGCACAAGCTCCGACGAAGCTCCGCTTTCAGGCAGCCTTTCCCACGTCGAGCCTGATCTTCGAGAACTTCAAGTTCTGGGCGGAGCGGGTCAAGGCGCTGAGCGGCGGCCGACTTCAGATCGAGGTGCTGCCTCCGGGCGCCGTCGTCCCGCCGTTCGAAGTCCTCGATGCGGTCCACAAGGGAGTCCTCGACGGCGGCCATACCGCTCCGGCTTATTGGGTCGGCAAGAATCGCGCTGCGACGCTGTTCGGGCCGGCGCCCGGCGGGCCGTTCGGCATGGACATGGTCGACTACATGGGCTGGCTGCACGACGCCGGCGGAATCGAGCTGTATCGCGAGTTCTATCAGAAGGAGCTCAAGCGCAACGTCATTCCCATTCCGCTAACCTCCGTTGCCAATCAGGTGCTGGGCTGGTTCAAAACGCCTGTGAAAAACTGGGACGACCTGAAAGGCCGCAAATGCCGCGAGACCGGGATCACCGCCGAAGTGTTCAGCAAATCGGGGATGACGCCGGTCAACATCCCGGGCGGAGAAATCGTCCCCGCCGGCGAGCGCGGCGTGATCGAGTGCGCCGAATTCGTCGGTCCGGCCGAAGACATGAAGATCGGCTTCCAGACCATCTGGAAGTACTTTTATATGCCGTCCACGCACGAGAACGCCACCGTGCTCGAGCTGCTGATCAACGGCGACGTGTGGAACAAGCTGCCGCAGGACCTGCGCGAGATCATCCAGTCTGCGGCCTGGGAAGCCACCTTCCGCTCGCAGACCCTGTCGAACAAGCTGAACGCCGAAGCGCTGATCGAGCTCAAGGAGAAACACGGCGTCAAGATCGAGCGCACGCCGCCCGATATTCTGACCAAGGTGCTCGCGGCATGGGATCAGATCGCCAGGGACGAAGAGGCGAAGAATCCTTTCTTCAAGAAGGTTTACGCATCGCAGCGCGCGTATGCCTCCAAAGTCGTGCCTGCCAGGCGCGCGGTCTACGCACCTTACGAGTTGGGCGCCAACTACTACTGGCCAGAGAAGTAATCGCGCATTCGTGAAGGGCCCTGTTTCGCAGCCGCGGTCCTTCATCCTTCCGCTGACAGCGTCGTGCCGGACACGAGCCACGTGAGCCAGCCTTCACGCGTCTATTTGCGCATCATCCGGACCATTGACCGGATCACGGAGTGGACCGGCTATGCCTTCGCGCTACTGATCGTTCCGCTGGTTCTGGCCAACACGATCGAGGTGTTCTCGCGCTACGTTCTCGGCTCCCCGACGGCCTGGGCGCTCGACCTCACCATCATGTCCTACGGAGCGCTCTTCATGCTGGGCTCCGCATATGCGCTTCTGAAAGGCGCGCACGTCCGGACCGACATGTTCTGGGAGCGCTTCTCCAATCGCAAGAAAGGCGTGATCGACTGCTTTGCCTATGCCGTGTTCTTCCTGCCGTCGATGGCGATCCTGTTCTATCTCTCGCTCGACGATTTGATCTATGCCTGGTCGATCGGCGAAAGATCGAACCTGACCCCCTGGCAACCGGTGATCTGGCCGCTGCGCGGTGTGGTTCCGTTGACGGCGCTGCTGCTTTTCCTGCAGGGGATATCGGAGTTCCTGAAGGCGTTCTGGGCCGCACGCACTGGCGAGCTGCTGGTGCACCGCGAAAAGATCGAGCTATGAGCCGGCGGAGCGAACGGTGAGCGCGCAGGAGATCCTCGGCCTGCTGATGATGCTGGCGATGATCAGCATCATCTTCATCGGCTTTCCCATCGCGTTTACCCTGCTCTTCATCGCCCTGTTGTTCGGCTCGATCGGCCTGGGCTCGACGCAGACGTTCGGACTCGCCTATCTTCAGATCTGGGGCACGATGAAGGACGACATCCTGCCCGCCGTGCCGCTGTTTGTATTCATGGGGTACATGACGGAACAGGCCGGCCTGATGGAGCGGCTGTTCCTGGCGCTGCGCAATCTGCTGGCACCGCTGCGCGGCTCGCTCTACCTCGCCGTTCTCCTGACGGCGGCCGTCTTTTCCATGGCCACCGGGATCGTCGGCGCGGCCGTGACCGTGCTCGGCATAATGGCCGGACCGATCATGGTGCGCACCGGTTACGATGCGAAACTCTCGGCGGGTGCTATCGCCGCCGGCGGCACACTCGGGATTCTGATCCCGCCCAGCGTGATGCTGGTGGTGATGGGTCCGACCATCGGTGTCCCGGTCAACATCCTGTATTCCTCCGCGTTCGGACCCGGATTCCTGCTGGCCGGCATGTACATCGTCTATTGCCTGGTCCGCAGTGCCTGGAATCCCAAACTTGGGCCCCCTGTGCCGACATCCGAAAGAGTTACCGATCCCTTTGAACTGGCAAAGGAGCTTCTAATCGGCATCGTGCCTCTCGCAGCGCTGATCGGTTTTACCCTGGGCACCATCCTCACCGGCCTCGCGACGCCAACCGAGGCCGCTTCCTGCGGCGCATTCGGCGCGACGCTCCTGGCGCTGCTCTACCGAAAGTTGACGTTCACGACGTTCAGGAACGCGGCGATGTCGACCATGACGACGTCGAGCATGGTGCTGCTCCTGGCTGTGGCATCCAATGTCTTCGGTGCAGTCTTCACCAACCTTGGCGCTACCGACCTTATCGCCAACGCGCTGGTGCAGCTGCCGTTGCCCGATACCGGCAAGCTGCTGCTGGTGATGGCTTTGATCTTCGTGCTCGGGTGGCCGTTCGAATGGCCGGCGATCATTCTGGTGTTCCTGCCTATCTTTCTGCCGGTGATCGAGAAACTGAACTTCGGATTGAGCAAGCTGGAGATGCTCACCTGGTTCGGCGCATTGGTCGCGGTGAATCTGCAGACAGCGTTCCTCAGTCCGCCAGTTGCGATGTCGGCGTATTACCTGAGAAACGTCATGCCCCAGTGGAGCCTGTCCACCATCTACAGGGGCATGGGCCAATTCATGGTGATCCAGCTTATCTGCCTCATGCTGATCATCCTCTGGCCCGATCTGGTGCTCTGGCTGCCGCGCACGCTGAAATAGTACAGGCCGGGACGGAGAAACCGGGAGATTCAGGCCTGTACCTGTTTGCCGATGCAGGTTCGTTGCGGGCAAGGCATTGACAATGGTCAATGCCAACGCGATTCGTTCGGTTCAGGCTTTATATTGGAAGACGATCGAATCGGACGCTGGCCTGTGAATCGGCCGGGAATCGCCGCAGCGAATCCGGACAGCGTTACCGATGCACCAGAAACGAAGAAAATTTTCATGCCGAAGACAAGCCCCCCAAAGTTGATTCCGCTCGACCTGGCTGATGGCGAGCCGGTCGGGGGAAGGCTGCCCAACTTGCGCGGCTTTACCGGCTGGGGCTGAGGGTGCCTGAGGGTTTCGTAATCATCGGCGCAACACCGGGTAACCTGCCGGCGGAACTGGACGAATTCATCGCGCGGCTCGGCGGCCCGGTGGCGGTCCGGTCCTCGGCGCTGGACGAGGACAGCGCGGAGAGGTCCTTCGCGGGACAGTTCGAGACGATCCTGGGAGTGAGCGGCGCGCCGGCGATCCGCGAGGCGGTGGAACGGTGCCTTGCATCGGCGTACGGCGCGCGTGCCGAGGCCTACCGCAACGAAATGCATGCGCAGGGCGAGGTTCGCATGTCGGTCCTGGTGCAACGGATGGTGGACGCGACCGCCGCCGGCGTCATCTTCACGGCCGATCCGGTCACCGGACAGCGGGATCGCATCGTCATCAACGCCGTCCCGGGCCTCGGCGAGGCGCTCGTGGCGGGTTACCGCACACCGGACGAGTTCGTCCTGTCCCGCGACGGCGCGTCGCTCGAGCGCAAGGAGCAGGCGGGTTTGACGCTCGTGATCGAGGCCCAATTCGGAAATCTGCTGCGTGATGCGCTGAAGGCCGAGGCGGGACTCGGGTATCCGCTCGACCTCGAGTGGGCGGTCGGCCCGGACAATCAGGTGTACTGGCTGCAGGCGCGGCCCATTACCACGCTCGACCTTCCCGGGCCGGACGAGCTCGACGATGCGGTGGACCCCACATGGCAGCTCGCCAGCTACAACGTCGCCGAATGGATGCCCGGGGCCATGCCGCCGCTCAGCTGGTCGGTGGTGGGGCCTTCGTACATCCGGGCGATGAACGATCTTTACCGGCGCGCCGGCCTGCCGCAGGCATTGGTGGAGAGTGTGCCGATCCTCGCCAACTTCCAGGGTCATGCCTTCATCAACATGACGAACTTCTATCTGCTCGGATCGCAGATGTTCGGTATGGACAAGGACAGCTCCGATCTCACGCTGAACGGCGTGGTGCTTCCGGCGGCGAAGCTGCCGCCCGATGCGCCGTTCCTCAAGCGGCTCATGAACACGCTACGGTATGCCCGGCTGGTGCCTGCTGGCCGAAAGCGCCTCAATGCCTTTGTCGCGGGCAACGGCAAGCATCGCGTTCAGCCGACTGAGGATCCGGTGGAGTATTACCGGAGTATCGAGCAGGCACGCACAGTCCTCGACGAGTCCACCGCGGTCCACGTCCACACCTCCATGATGGCGATCGCCCTGCTGGGCGTGTTCCAGCGGGTGTTCAGCAAGGGCGGACCACCCACGCCGAAGTCGCACGCGGCGGTCGCCGCGCTGCTGGCAGGCGCAAAGTCCACTGCCCCAAACGCGGCGGAGAGTTCGATTGGACTTGCCGATGCTCTGGACGCGCTCGGGGCGCTAATCGTGGCCGAGCCCGGGGCCGCGGAGCATTTCGAGGGCGCATCGGCCGATGAGGCATTGCAGTGGCTGAGGGACCCGGTGTCGGGCAGCGCCGGCCGGGCGTTCGAAGCGTTCCTGACAGCGCACGGTCATCGCTGCATTCGCGAGATGGATTTCCGCGAGCGCGACTGGCGGGAAGATCCGCTGTCGCTGGTGCAGAGCCTGCAGCGCATCGTGTCGGCACCGCGCGTCATCAAGAAGGGCTGGACACGCGAGGTGCAGGAGGCGCTGGCCGAACTTTCGTGGGGCGCGCGTCACTTGCTGCTGTGGCTGTTGCCGAGGACGCACGCAGCGGTGGTGGAGCGCGAGCGCTCCAAGTCGATTGTCGTGTGGCACGCCCGCCAGCTCAAGCGCGGCTACGTGGGTTTCGCGCAAAGGCTGGTGGTCCTGGGCTGGTTCCCTGACGTGGACCTCGTGTTTTTTTTCACGCACGCGGAGCTTGGGCGCCTCGTGCAGGGTCGGGACAGTGCGCTGGTGCGCAGGGCGGAGCACCGCCGGCGCCTGCATCCGCGCAAAATGGCAGTGGAGTTCCCGCGCGCATGCCAGGGCAAGCCGGTGCCGCTGACGGATATCCAGGGCGCGGCACGGGAAGGCGACGTAATGCAGGGCACGCCGCTCAGTCGCGGCGTCGCCGTCGGGCCGGCGCGCGTGGCTCACACTGTGGAGGAGGCCGCGGCGATGCAGCCCGGCGAGATCCTGGTAACGCCGTTCACGGACGTGGGATGGACCCCTTACTTCAGCCGTGCGGCGGGGTTGGCAACGGAAGTCGGCAGCGTGCTCTCGCACGGCGCGGTCGTGGCGCGCGAGTACGGATTGCCGGCCATCGCGGGCCTGCCGGGCGTGACGCGACGGTTCAAGACCGGCGACATGCTGCGCGTCGACGGGAATACGGGCGAACTGCGCCGCCTGCGATGACGTTCCGGTCGTCCTCCTGAGGGGCGATTTGCGCCGGGCCACTGCGGGCGCGCATATTTTTTTGCAATCTGATGCGCGTGCCGCCACCACATCTTCAGACCGTTCGCGTGATCTTCCCGAGATGAGCTGGACGATCCGGGTCTTTGCCGCGGGCTCGCGCCAGCGCAGCAAAGAACGGATAGGCGGCCTGCGCTGCGACCACGGGCTCAAGCAGCGGGTCCGGCGCCTGCGGGATCTCTACGATTCCGTTTCCTTTCTCCGCCGACTTCGAACCGGTGGCTACCAGCACCACCGCTGATCCGGCCGCGCGCAATCTTGATACGGCAGCTTCGACGGTAGGACGCGCGTACCGGTCGCCCGCCAGCACGATCGCCGGCAGCAACGGCGAGGCAATCGAGATCGGACCGTGCAGTATTTCCGCCGCACTCGTCGCCTCGGCGTGGATGCCGCAGACCTCTTTGAGTTTGAGAGCGAACTCGCGTGCGATCGGCAGCGCCGGACCGCGACCGACGACGAATGACATCCTCCTGTCCGTCGAGCAGCCGCATCGCCGCGCCCCAGTCGACAGTCTCGCACTGTGCAAGCGTCGCGGGCAGACTCTCCAATGCCCGCAGCAACGATGCATTCCTGCTCCATGCGGCCACCAGATGGGTCAGGGCGGTGAGGGAGAGGATGAAACTCTTGCTCGCCGCGACGGCACGCTCGTTGCCGGCACCCGTCTCGATACGCGCTTCCACCACACGGCCGAGCTCCGACTCCGCCAGGTTGATCAGACCCAGGGTGAAGGCGCCCTGCGGCTTTCGCATGCCGACCGCAGCACGACAGATCCGGACTGGCGCCGGACTGCGAAATCGCCATGACCAGCGCCTTTTCCAGCCGGAGCGTGCGCCCGTAGACCGACGCGATGCGAAGGCGGCAAGCGATGCCGTGGGCAAACTCATCTGCAAACCGAACAGATACCCTGCGAAGGCCGCAGCGTGATCGGAACTGCCGCGGGCGATCGTCGCCACCAGTGCAGGCGCCAGATGGTCGAGCCGCGCGACCAGCGCGGGCAGCACTCGCGTCAGGCGTTCGAACTGCTGACGGCCAGCGCCGGAGTTTCGGATGCCTCGGTTTCGAGTATCGATCGGCCGGCCATTGGCGGTTTCCCCGATCAGCCTCTCAGCCGGCGCTGCCGTCCGTAGAGCAGCATGAGCCCGAGCAGCGTGAGGCCGAAGATGATCTGCCGGCCGAATGGCGGGATACTCAGCGTCGTGAGGATGCTTTGCAGGAGGATCAGGACTACTGCTCCCGCCATGGTGCCGACATATCCGCCGCTGCCGCCCGCCAGCGAGGTGCCTCCGATGACCACGGCGATGATCGAGGGCAGCATGTACTGGTCGCCGGCGCCGACGAACACATACTCCGTGTAACCAAGCAGAAGTATGCCGGTGAGCCCGCTGAGGAATCCGCTCAGCGCGAAGAGCAACGCTCGCGTGCGTCGACGGGCACACCGGCCAGCGCGGCCGCCGACTTCGTTCGCGCCGATCGCATAAACATTGAAGCCGAAGGTGGTACGTCGCAAGATCAGGGTAAGGACCACGCCGACGGCAATCCAGATGAATACGATGCCAGGCAGGCCGAAGATCACCGGATCGCTCACGATCCTGCCCAGCAACGGCGCCGCACGGCCCGAGGGAACGCCTCGCGTGAGCAGCACGAGTCCGCCCTGCACCACGCCGAGCATGCCGAGCGTCATGACCAGCGGGGGGATGCGAAGGAACGTGACGCCCAGGCCATCACCAGCCCGATCAAGAAGCGTAGCGCCGAGCACGAGCACCAGCGCATGCAGGATGTTCGCGTCGTTCTGCTGCATGAGGTTGCCGGCGAGAAACGCCGCGAAGGAGATGATCGCCTCCCACCGAAAGGTCGATGCCCTCGCGTCCGCCCAGGATGACGAGATTCTGTCCGGCCGCGACCACGCCCGAGCAGCGCGGCGATGGTGAGCAGCGTGACGATCTGGCGCGGTGAGGCGAACCCGGGCGACAGCAGCTCGCCGCCGGCGAGCAGCACCAGGATCGCAATCACCGCGATCGACAGCGGCCGCTTGATGAGTGCGACCTGAGTCTTGTCCATCGCATCAGTCCGTGCTTGCCGCGGGCCATCATCACACCGCCCGCCAACGCCAGCAGGATGATCACGCCCTGGACCAGCCCCTGCCATTCGAACGGCAGTTGCGCGAAGAAGATCACGTTGTTGATCAGACCGAGGATGAACGCACCGAGAATGCTGCCGGCCACGCCTCCTACGCAGCCAGACTGAGCGCGGTGCCGCCGAGCACCACCGCCGTCACCGAGGACAGCGTCAGCGCGCCGCCGATCAGCGGGTCGCCGGATGCGGTCTCGCCCACCAGCGCGAGGCCTGCCAGCGAGGCGAACAGGCCGGAAATCACATAGGCCGCAACGCGCACGCGCCGCGACCGGCTAACGCCGGTCTGATAGGCGGCCTGAATGTTGCCGCCGGTCGCCCGCAACGCCTGATAGAAGCGCGAGCGTCCGACAACGGCCGCGAACGCGATCGCGCCCGCCAGTATCCAGATCACCGTGGGCACACCCGAGCACGCGTGCCCGCGTAAGCCTTGTAGACGACTGGCGGCACCTGTTTGCCCGCTTCCGGCAGAACCCACAGTGCGAAACCCGAAAACACGATGCCGGTGGCAAACGTCGTGACGATCGGCTGGAGGCGCAGGACCGCGACACAGAATCCGTTGATCACGCCGCACGAGATCGCCCAGAACGAGACCGGTGGCGAGGCCGATCGCGATCGAGGCGCCGGAGCCACCCATGCCTTCGATAATCGACACGACCACGACGTTGACCAGGATACGATGGCGCCCGCCGACAGGTCGATGTCGGACGCGAGGACTACGTAGGTCTGCCCGACAGCGACCAGAGCCATCGGCAGGAAAGCAGCAACGTTCGACACCGCAACGCCAAAGCGCAGGAACGACGGCTGCAGCACGACGTTGATCGCGCACAGCACCAGAAAGACCACGACTGCCATCAGATAGGGATGGCGCTGGGTGGACAGACGTCGACGCAGGGCGCCGGACGTTTTGTCTCAGGCATCCGCATCGGACGCGACCCGCGGTATAAGCGGCACGATAGAGAGCCAAGCGCGTGCGCTGATCGCCGCTCAGCTCCGCGACGATGCGCCCGCCGTTGAACACCAGAACGCGGTCGGCGACCGCAAGCAGTTCCTCGTCGTCGGAGGAGTACAGCAGGATCGAAACGCCCTGGCACAGAGGTCGTCCAGGTCACATACAGAGTCCTCCTTGGTCTGGATGTCGATGCCCTTGGTCGGGTCGTCGAGCAAGCAGCACCGCGGCCGGGTCGCGAGCCAGCGCCCGATCACCACCTTCTGCTGATTGCCGCCGCTCAGTTCCGAGACGGCAGCCTCGAGCGAGGCGAATTTGAGCTTGAGCCGTTCGATGATCGGCGCAGATCTCGCATTTCCAACCGCGCCGCGCGACCGTGATACGACGGTCGCGCGCCAGCAGCGACATCACCAGGTTCTCGAAGATCGGCCGGATCGCCATGACGCCGTGGCGGGCGCGGTCGCCAGACACGTAGGCGACCGAGCGGCGCATCATGGCCCGCGGGCCCTTGGGAACTCGAGCGGCTGTCCGTCGATGCGGACCGTACCGCTGCGGATCCGGAACGGCGCCGAACAGTGCGCGCAGCAGATCCGACTGCCCCTGACCATGCAAACCGCCCAGCCCGAGAATTTCGCCTCGCCTGCAGCTGGAAGGACACACCGGCGAGCTTGTCCGAAGTCAGATACTCGACCTCGAGCGTCACCTCGTCGGCGGCGCGTTGCACCTTCCGCGCGGCGCCTCGGCCGCCGACCTCGCCGACCATGCCGACGACCACCTCGTCACGCGTCGTTTGCGCGCGAGGGCCGCGTTAGCACGGTCAGCGCCGTTGCGCATGACCGTGACGCGGTCGGCGATCTCGAACACTTCGTCCATGCGATGGGTGATGAATATGATCGAGCACCCCTTCGCCTTGAGGGCGCGAACACGCGCAAACACCGCATCGACCTGATCGCGATCCAGCGCCGCCGTCGCTTCGTCGAGGATGATGATACGCGGGATTGGCGGCGAGGACCTTGAGGATCTCGACGATCTGGCTCTGATCCGCCGACAACGCTGTGCACTCGCGCCTCGGGATCGACTTCCCGCGCCAAGCACCTCGCCGAATTGCGCCAGCGCGCCGTGCGGTCGCCATCACGCAGAGCCTGCCGGTCGACCAGACCCGTGCGGCGGACGGGCTCGCGCCCGAGATAGATGTTCTCGGCGACCGTCATCTGGGGAATCAGGCTGAGGTCCTGGTAGAACACGCCGATGCCGGCTGCCGCCGCCTCGCGCGGGTCGGCGAACGCCACCGGGCTTGCCGTCGAGGACGAGGCGCCCGGCGTCGGCGGCCACGGAGCCGGCGATGATCTTGCACAGGGTGCTCTTGCCGCAGCCGTTGGAACCGATGAGAGCGTGTACCTCGCCGGCTCGAGCGAAAAGTCCGCGCCGGCCAGCGCGGTCACGCCCCCGAACTGCTTGCGAATGCCGCTCGCCTCCAGGACGGGCATCGGTGCGGAATCCTGTGACGAGCGGCGACTGCGGTTCACTTGCTTCTTGAAGTAGTCTGCTTCGGCCTGCTCCGGCGTGACGACCGTGCTTACCGAGATATAGCCCGCTTTGTCCTTCCACTTCTGGTAGGTCTGCTCGAAGTTGGAGCTGTCGATCAGCGGGATCGGAATATAGATCGCGTTGCCGTACTGACCCTTGAAGATACCGTCCTTGAACTCGCCGTCCCTGCAGGCGCAGGATCGCGACATTCAACGCGCTCGCCATGCAGCCCGGCGGATTGACCGAGGCGCCGCTGTTGTAGTTCTTTTCCTTCCAGGTCTTGAGGAAGTCGACGCGGATCTCACCGGTGGCCGCGACGTCCATGCGCTTGGCGTCGGTCAGTGCGCGCCAGGCGCCCGCGGCCATGCCGTCCTGTACCCACACGCCGTTGATCTGCGGGTAGGTCGCAAGCAGGTTCTGCATCGCCTGCTGCCCTTGCGCCTCGTCCCAGTTGGCGTTGACCTCGTTGAGGATCTTGATGCCGGGATACTTGCGCGAACACTTCGCGATATCCGGCGACGCGCATCTGGTTCGCCGGGTGCCCCGCCACGCCGTTGATCGCCACGACGTTGCCCTTGCCCTTCAGCGTCTTCGCCAGCCACTCGGCCGATTGCATCGCCCAGCCTTTCTGGTCGATGCCGACGTAGATGGCGTCCTTCGAGGAGACTTCAGCGTCGGTCGAAATGACCAGGATGCCCTTGGCCTTCGCCTGCGCGAAGATCGGATCAAAGCAGTCGGGCTGTTCGGGTTCACGATGATCGCGTCCACGCCCTGGTTGATGAAGTTGCGGACCTGCGCGATCTGACCCGGCACGTCGACGTTGGCACTCTGGGCTATGGTCTTGACCTTGATCCCCTTCTTCTCCCATGCCTTGGCGGCGGCCTCCGCCTCGTCGATCATCTGTGTACGCCATTCACTGCCGACCCAGCCGTTGCTCAGTCCGATCGTGAAACTGTCCTTGGCGCTCGCGGTCGCGGACAGGCCTGATCCGAGGACAACAGCCAAACCTACTGCAATAATGGTCTTGCGCATTTTTCTCTCCTTCTTCGGCGAATGGATGCATGAATTCAATGCCGCGCTTGGCATAACCCCCGGCAATGCCGACGCGGCGAGTTTAGTGGATTACCTGCGATCCGTGTACCGGGGATCGTCATCCGAATTTACGCGACCGCGCGGCCGGGCCTTTGATATGTGTCAATGACGCCCGAGGCGATTTGCCGCAAAAGGACGTCAGCGATTGCCGGACCCTGTGCGGCGGCCGGGATTCAACTGAAGGGGCCTGCAGGCATAATCCGGTTGGGCTTTGTGACGCCATGACCGGAATGGCAATGCCTGTCTGGGAGGAGAAATGAAAATCGGTTTCGTCGGCTCGGGCTTCATCGCCCGTATTCAGGCGGCTGCGATCCAGCGGGGCAGGGGACACGCCCAGTTGCTCGTGGCCCGCGGCATGGCACCGGTCCGTTGAAGCGACGACCTGGCGATTCGTCCCGCATGACCGCGCGCCTGCAGGCCGGCACACTTTACGTCGCCGGCAACGTAAATGTCGATCTGATCCTGGGGCCGCTCGCGCAATGGCCGCAAATCGGCACTGAGACCGTTCTCCCGCACTCGGAAACGCGCATCGGCGGGCAGGCCGGCAATGCGGGACTGGCGCTCGCCGCACTGGGCGCACGGTACCGCATCGTCGCCAACATGGGTGACGATCCCCTTGGCGCGTGGCTGCGTGATTCGTTTGCGCAATTTGCCTCAGGCTGGCCGCGATCGTCCGCGCCGGCCACGCTCACGGTCGGCATCGTGCATCCTGGCGGAGAGCGGACTTTTTTTACCACCGCCGGCCACCTCGCCGAATTCGCACCCGCGCACGTGCTCGACCAGCTTCCGCCGCGCGCCGGGCCGGGTGACCTGATTCTCGTGTGCGGTGTCTTTCTCAGTCCGCTGCTCGTCGCCGGTGGCCGGCGACTCTTCGAGACGCTGAAGCAGCGCGGATTCGTCACCGCGCTCGACGCCGGCTGGCCAACGCAGGGATGGGATTCAGTCAGGCTCGCGGTCGAGTCGTGGCTGCCACTGACCGATCATGTACTTTTCAACGAAGTCGAAGCTACGGCTATGGCAGGATGCGCGTCGCTGGACAGCGCTATGCAATGGTTTCATGATCGTCTGCCAACGGACGCCACGCTGGTCGTGAAACGCGGACCCAACGGCGCCTGGGCATGGCGCGGCACGGAGCGTGTCACCTGCCCCGCGCCAACGGTCGAGGTCATCGACACGATCGGCGCCGGCGATGCCTTCAACGCCGGCTATCTGCTCGGCTGCGCGACCGGTCGCGACCTTGCCGCCAGCGTGCACATGGGCGTATTCACTGCAAGCACTGCGATTTCGACATCGCCGCGTCGTTTCATACCGACCCCGGATGGCCGCGCAAACGGCGCGGCGACGGTCTACAGGCGATGATTTCAGCCCTTTTCTGAATCAGGAAGCCCGGCCATACCGTGCCTCGGCTTCGTGATTCAATCCGGCCAGCGAGATCAGATCCTTGTGCAGTTCGAACCACACGGTGTGATAGCTGTCGGCAATGATCCTCGCGACGTAGCCATGGTCGCCGGCGGCAACGCGTGCGTGTGCATGGGCAAGGCGAACCGCATAGGCGGCCATGCGTGGCGATAGCTGCGCCAACCGCTGTAGCAGTGGATTTACCCGGACATGCAGATCCGAAAGGCGTCGCAGGACGGCCCGGTCGTAGTCGGCATCGCCGTGGTCGTTCGATATGCCATCGCTCTTGAGTTGCCACGCGGTCATGACCTGTTTCAATTCGGCGTTGAAGACGCAGAAGTCCTCATACAGCGCGACCACAGCAGCCGGGTCGGCGTGCGCACGCTCTTCGGCGAGCAGCAGCGCCACGCGGTCCCGGCCCGCCGGCGTCAGCCGCAATACGCTGCCGGAAATCACGCACAGCCCGCGCTCGCACAGCGGCATATAGGAGGGCAACACCGCATCGACGGCCAGTGACAGCGAGTCGGCAAGAATGTCTGGGCCCGCGCGGCCCTTCAGCTCCACCAGGCGCAGCAGCGACAGCTCGGAAATGTCCGACGCAACGGGCGCATTGCCCCATCGCGACTTCGCGCCCGTTTCTGCCGGTGCGGACTGCAGGCAAGCGAGCAGGGCCGGGAGGCGATAACGCACGACAGCCGCGCGCACCCCCGCCGCCATCACTACCTGGATGCCCTCATCGGTTTCGAGCACGCGACCGCGCACCGTGATGCCGGGCCTGAGCGCGCCGCGCCAATTCTCGCTGAACGTGTCGAGATCGACCGCGTCCGCAGGCGCTTCGCCAACCTTTATCAGCTTGATCGGGATCAGCGGCAGGCCCCATTCAACGAGCTTGCGCAAATCGCCGATCGAGGCTTCGTCGGTCTGCTCGACCGCGAGATTGCCGGCCCAGACCCGGCCGCTCGCGCCGTCGAGGGTGACGCGTTGGCCCGTGAGCGCGGTGACGGTGTTCGACCCGCAGCCCACGACGCAGGGGCGGCCGAGTTCGCGGCTCACTACCGCGGCATGAGAAGTCGAGCCGCCTTGCTCAGTCATCAGGCCGCGTGCGGCGATGATGCCGTGCAAGTCTTCGGGACTGGTACTTGCACGCGCAAGGATCACGTCCTCGCCACGCCGAGCCCTCGCTTCGGCGTCTTCGGGATCGGTCACGACAACGCCGGTGGCCACGCCGGGGCAAGCGGAAACTCGCCGACCGCCAGCGGAGCTTGCCCGGCCGCCTGTTGCGCAAGCTGGAGAGCGGGCATCTGCCGCACCTGATCTGCACCGAGCCTGTGCAACGCCTCAGGCTTCGAGATCAGGCCCTCCTCGGCAAAGGCGACCGCCGCCCTTACCGCCGCCAGCGGCGAGCGCTTGGCCACCCGCGATTGCAGCAGCCACAGCCGTCCCGACTCGACGGTGAACTCGATGTCCTGGATGTCCCGTGCATCAGCTTCGAGCGTCGCCGTGGCACGCATCAACTCAGCGTGCACTTCGGGCATCTGATCGCGCAGCGCATCCAACGGCTGCGGCGTGTGGTGACCCGACACGACTTCCTCGCCCTGACGCGCGCGTCAGCCATTCGCCCCATGCGGGAAGCTCACCGGTGATCGGGTTGCGGCTGAACAGCACACCCGTGCCTGAACGTTCGTCGAGGTTGCCGAACACCATCGCCTGGATCGTCACCGCGGTGCAGCCGTCTTCGGCAGGCCGCGGTTACGCCGATAGACTTCGGCGCGCGGCGAGTGCCACGATTCGAATACCGCGGCAATTGCGGCGCGCAACTGGGCCCAGGGATCGGCGGGCAACGGGCTCGCTGCGGCCGCCGAGCACGACCTTGCGGTACTGCTCGACGAAGCGGCGGTGTGTGTCGGCGGCGTAGAGTGCATCATCAACTCTCGACGGCGAGCGCTGCCTCGACATCGGCGTTGATGCCGAGGTTGAGGATCGTGTCCATCATCCCGGGCATGCTGCGCGCCGCGCCCGAGCGCACGGACACGAGCAGCGGCCGCTGCGTCCCGCCGAAGCGCCGCGCGGTTACTTCTTCGAGCACCGTTCAAGTGCACGACGATCTGTGCCCACAGTGCCTCTTGGACGATCCGGCCGGTGTCGTGGTACTCGCGGCACGCATGGGTCGTCATCGCGAATGCCGGCGGGACCGGTAGCCCGAGCGCCCGCATGCGGTTGATGCCCCACGCCTTGCCGCCGAGTTCCTCGCGCGGCAGCCGGCACGACCCGTCCACGGCGACGACCTCTGCTCGATCCGGAATCACGCTTGCGCTCAACGTACCTCCTCGCCATGGTTCGATCAGTGCACGGTCACCGTGCCGGTGTTGCCGTCGACGGTGATGGTGCTTCCGTCCCGGATGCGCCGCGTCGCGCCGGTCACCGACACTGCGGCGGGAATGCCAAGCTCGCGCGACACGATCGCTGCGTGCGAGACCGTGGCCCCGGTCTCGACCACCACCGCGCCGGCCGCCAGGAACAGCGGCCCCCACGACGCATCGGTGGTGACGGCCACGATCACCTCTCCCGGCTCGAGCTCGCTGTCCACGACCAAGGAGGTAATGACGCGCGCGCGGCCAGTGTAGCAACCCGGCGAGACGCCGATGCCGGTTAGCTGCGCGCCGGCGGTGGCAGTCCTGACTTTGCCGCTGTTGCGGTCCTTGAAGGCGGACAGCGGCGGCGGCTCGCCCTCGAACACGAACGGCGGCTCCTTGGACTCGAGCATCTCGAGCCGCGCCGCGCGTTCGGCAATCAATCCCGCATAGGCTGGCGGGTTGGCGACGAAGGCGTCGGCCTCGTCGTTGGTGACCAGCAGCACATGTTCCCATCGCGACAAATGCCCGCGCTTCACCAGGCGCTGCCCCAGCTCGCGCACGGCCGTACGCGCTTCGTCCATCAGGCGCGTGCCAAGTACCTTGCTGCGTTCGCGTGCCGCCAGGTAGCTCGCGGCGGCGCGGGCCGCTCCCATGAACTGGCCCTGCAACTCGGCATTGCCCGCCAGCCGCCGGGCGATTTCGGCGATGGCCGCTTCGCGCTCCGCGATCAGTGCTGCAGAGCGCGCTTTCGGTGAGGATGAATCCGGTGCCCGGCGGGCACGGTCGAGCATCCGCAGCGGGATCTCGGGGTGGGTGCGGTAGGTCGGCGAGCGGAATTCCCAGACGCTCGGGCCGAGAAAGCCCCACCGGTCAAAGAATGCGTCCCATTGTTCGAGGAAGCGCTTCGCTCCCGGGTCGCCGGAGGCGCGCAGCCGGTCGAGCAGGCCGTCGACCCCCTGGGCGAACGCAGCAGTGACCGCGGGCGAGGACTTCACCTGGCGCGACAGCTCCCACAGCTCGAATGTCTGGACCGCAGAGTCCACGTCGCCCACGGCACTCGTGATCCGTGCCACGAGTTCGCCGGCGCCGACCGCCTGGCAGATTTGCGCGATCATGCCGGTCAGCACGTTGGCGCCGTAGGTGTTTAGCACGTGCCTCTTGAGCAAGCGCCGACCTTCTGCTCTGAGGGACCGGAAGTATTCCAGCAACTGCGCGTCGGACAATGTCGCGAAGTCCGGCCGCTTCACGATCAGCGCATCGAGGCGCACCCGGTCCTGGTCGGTGACCAGCTTAGGGTCGGTGGTAAACAGCGACATCAGCCAGGCGCTGACCGCAGCCGAGCGCTCCGCATTCTGGTCGCGCGGGTCTGCCCGGTACGGAGGCACGTCCGGATAGTCCCCGAACAACGACTTGTCAATCGCCTCGGTGGTCATTCCCGGGATGCGAACCGCCAGCACGCGTGATACCGACATGTTGAGGTACACGTAGCCGCCGAAGCAGCCAAGGAAGTCGCACTCGGGGGGCGGTCTGAACTCGTCCGGGGTGAACACCCCCATCTCGTAGAACGCGTCGCGGCAGCCGGCCTCCAGGACATGCGGGCCGTACGCACTCCAAGTCAGCGGCGATGTCACATCACTGATAGACCTCGCCAACGTTGCCGCGTGTATAGACCGGAAAACGCGCACTGACTTCCTCGTCGCAGACCCAGATCTTGTTTCCCATGGCTCGTCTCCGTACTTCGGGAACGCCGGACGGCGTCGTGGCGGCGCCCGAAAGGCGAATACTGGCGTCAGCGCCCGTCGGATTCATTTGATTCAGCGCAAACAGGTATGCGCTTGCAATAGGCGAGGATGTGCCACATGACGCAGCCAGGACTCCCGGGGACCCGCGGCCGCAAGCGGGTCTACTTGATGCGCCACGGCGAGGTGAGCTATCGGCGCCCGGACGGGCGAACCGAGTTCTCGACGCAGGTGATGCTTACCGACGAGGGCGTGGAGCAGGCGCGGCAGATGCGGGAACTGCTGGCAGCAGGTGCCCTTCGACCTGGGTGCACACACCGGCCTTACGCGCACGCGTCAGACCGCCGAGCTGGTGCTCGAGGGACGCGCTGTCCGGCTCGAGGAGATTGAGGCGCTACGCGAGATCAAGGCCGGATCGATCGAGCATCTCAGCGACCAGCGCATCGACGCGGAATTCACTTACGGACTGGAGCGTGCTGCCGAGCCCGGCGCGGCCTTTCCGGGTGGCGAGAGCTTTGCTGCGTTCCAGGACCGTATCGTTCCCGCGTTCGAATTGTTCCTACAACGTCCAGACTGGACCACTGCGCTGGTGGTGGGGCATGGAGGAACCAACGCGGTGATTCTCGCCTGGGTCACCCGCGGCGGGCTGGCGGGTCTCTCGGCGTTCGAGCAGGATGCGGGGTGCGTCAACATCATCGACGCAGACGTCATAGACGGCGAGATTGTCAGGCGCATGATCCGCGGCCTGAATCTCACGCCCTACAACCTTGCGAAGCACGAGCATTACCTGACGGTAGCCGAGCGTATCGTGGCCGGGCACCGGGAGATGCTGCGCAGTCGGGAAGAGTGACGCGCACGAAGTGGCGAAGGCGTGATCTTCAGCGCGTCAGGATGCGTGCGCGCAGCCGCGACGAAACATAGTCGGCCGTCATCACCATCACCAGGATGACGATGACGCAGGTCGCCGTGTCTTCGTACTGGAATAGTTTGAGGCTGCTGTAAAGCTCGAAGCCGATGCCGCCCGCGCCAACCATCCCGAGTATGGTGGCTGCGCGCAGGTTCACCTCGAGCCGGTACAGAACGGGCGGCGATCCACGCCGGCAGGGCCTGCGGCAGGACGGCGAAGACGATCACCTGCAACGGTCGTGCGCCGGTCGCGCGCAGCGCTTCCACCGGACCGGGATCGGCTTCCTCGATGGCCTCGGCGAAGAACTTTCCGAGCATGCCTGCGCCGTGGACCGACAGCGCGAGTACCCCGGCGAAGGGCCCCAACCCCACTGCCGCCACGAAGATGAGCGCGAAGATGATCTCGTTGATGCCGCGCGCGGCGTTGAATACCTGGCGTATGGCGTGGAACACCAGTGGGCTCGGCGTGAGGTTGCGCGCCGCGAGGAAGCATAGCGGCAGGGCGAGCACGATGGCGAAAAGCGTTCCCCAGACGGCCAGCTGGACGGTCTCGAATATCGGTCGCATCAGCCGCTGCATGAAGCCCCAGTTGGGCGGGAACATGCGTGAGACGAGGTCGGCCATCCACGGCAAACCCTTAATCAGTTCGTTCATGGATAGCTGCAGATCCTGCGCGCTCCAGGCCAGCGCGCCACCTGCCGCGGCCAGAATTGCCAGCCACTGCAGCCACTGCGCTGTGTGCCACGGGCGGCCGAGAATGAAGGTCAAACCCGGGCCTTTCATGACATCAGCTGCGCCACTGGGGGCGAAATGCCCTCGGTCTCGGTCTCGGCTTGCGACATACCCTCGAGGCCGGGGTAGATGCGCGCCAGCGCCTGCGCATCGAGCGCGTCCGGACCGCCCTCGTACACGACGCGGCCGGCGTGGACGCCGATGATGCGATCCGCGAATTCCATGGCATAACCGACCTGGTGCAGGTTGCACAGAACGGCGATTCCCAGCTCACGGGATGCGCGCTTGAGATCACCGAGCACGACCCGTGCGGTCTTCGGATCGAGGCTCGCCACGGGCTCGTCGGCCAGGATGGCCCGGGGCTGCTGAGCCAGGGCACGGGCGATACCCACGCGCTGCTGCTGCCCGCCGGAAAGCCGATCGGCGCGACTCCACGCACGGTCTTCCAACTCGACGCGCTTGAGGCAGTCGAGCGCGATGCGCACGTCCTCGCCGCGGAACAACTGCAGCAACGACATCCACTCCGGCATGCGCGACAGCCGCCCTGACAGCACATTCTTGAGTACGGACAGCCGGGGCACCAGGTTGTGATCCTGGAAGATCATGCCGACTTGCGACCGCAGGCGACGCAGGCCGGCACGTGTGCCGGGCACAGCTTCGCCGGCTATGCGCACCTCGCCGCCGCTCGGCTCTACGAGGCGATTGATGCAGCGGAGTAGAGTGGACTTGCCCGCGCCCGAGGGCCCGAGCACCACCAACATCTCGCCCGCGGCGACCTGCAGGCTTACGTCGACCAGCGCGGCGAGCGCCCCGTAACGCTTGGACAGGCCGCGGACCTCGATCATTTCATCTTCTTGAGGTCGAGGCCGAGCAACTTCGCAGTTTCGCGTATGACGTCGTAAGTCGCATCGTCGGTCGGCACCCAACGCTTGATCGTGGACTTCGGCCCCCAGGGCATGTCGTGGATCTGCGCAAAGGACGCGCGGATCTTTGCCTTCAGGTCCGCTGGAAGGTCGCGCCGATAGACCATCGGCGCACCCGGGATGGGCTCGGAGGTCCACACCACCGCCACCTCGTCCTGCTTGAGCATGCCGCGGCTATAGGCGGTTTCAAGGAGCGCGTCGGCAATGGCAGCGGCGTCCACCTTCCCGTTTTGCACCGCAATCGCGCTCGCATCGTGCCCGCCGGAAAAGATGACCCTGGAGAAGAACGTGTCCGGGTTGTAGCCGGCCTTGATCAGTGCGGCCTTGGGAAAGAGGTGACCCGAGGTGGAGCTGGGATCGACGAACGCGAAGGTTTTGCCGGCGAGATCCTTGAGGCTCGCCACTCCGTGATCCTTGCGCGCGATGATTACCGACCGATAGGTGGCTCCCTGCTTCTGTGTTTCGAGCAGTGCAAAGGCTTCGACGTCGGCGACTGTGGTTGCCAGCACGTAGGAGAACGGTCCGAGCAGCGCGACGTCCAGCTTCTTCGAGCGTAGCGCCTCGATGATACCGTTGTAGTCGGTCGCCACGAAAGGCTTGACCTCCATCTGCAGCGACTTTTGCAAGTGGTCGAGCAGCGCCTGGTTGTCGTTCACCATGACGCGCGGGTCCTCGCCGGGGGCCAGTCCCATGTTCAGAACAGCTTCCGCCCTCGCAAGGTCGAGCGTGAGTGCGGATGCGACGACTGCGAAGACCAGCGCGACTGCGGTGCGTGCGTTCATTCGAATGTTCAAGAGTCCTCCCTCTCTGCATGCGTCCACGCCTTGTTTGCGATGACGTGCCGCTATCGAAACCTTCACATGGTGAATCGTGCATGGCTCGCGCAGATACGATGTTGATCCAGGTCAAGTGCTACGTGGGCGAACCCAAGCCGGTGCGTTTGTCGATCGGAGCGATGCACGCGATCGCACGAGCCGCGCCGGCGGGCGTGATCTTGAACCGGAGCCAACCGGGCGCATTAAGGAATCAAACGACGCCAGGTCTCGTCGATCCGCCTTGATAAAGTGCAAACCGCGTTCGTTGGCGAGCGCGGCCGGTTATAAACCGGCGCGGCGGCGAGCCATGACCATTGCCGGGACCAGCAGAGCAGCCTGAACGAGAAAGAAAATCACTGCAAAGGAAAGAAACTCCAGCCGCCCGAGGACATTCACGGCGATCAGTGTCGCGATGCTGAGACTGCGCGAGGGAAATGCGGCGACCATGGTCACGCTCTCGTCCCGGTTCCAGGAGAACGCCCGTGCCATGCCTAGTCCGAGGGCGGCGGCACCGGCCATGAAGAGAAACGCCGCCAGCACGATGGTGACGAAATTGTCCTGAATGGTGCGCGCCTGGTCCACCAGCAGGACCGCCAGCATCACTCCCACCGCGGCGAGGCTCAGCCGCTGAAAGCGCACGCGATTGCGCGCCACGAAGCCTGGCGCGAAATGGCGCACCAGCATGCCGGTGGCGACCGGCAGCAGCAGGCCGGTCGCCACCTGCTGCATGACCGCGAGAACCGGCAGAGCGAAGCCGGCCTCCTGTTCCAGCAGCAATCCGAACATCAGTCCGGCAATGAGCGGGGTCGAGATCACCGCCAGGGCGCTGGACACCGCGGTCAAGGTCACCGAAAGCGCGATATCGGCCCGCGCCAGCAGGCAGAAGTAATTGGAGGAAATCGCCTGTGGCGCCGCGGCCGCCAGGATCAGCCCTCCGGCGACGGCGGGTACCGGATGCAACGCGAGGATCAGCGCCGCGGCGAGCAGCGGCAGCATCAGCACCTGGGCCAACAGCGCGGCCGCAACATGCAACGGAAAGTGCAGGACGCGGCGCAAATCGGCGACAGTCAGCTCCAGGCCGACGACGGTCATCGCCACGATGATCAGGAGCGGCAACCCGATGCCGATAGCGCTGCTCACCCTGGCGGGCCCATCGGTAACAGTCGTCGATTCATCGTCATCCGATGCTGAAGTGATTCGGGACTGGGCTGGATATTATCCGGTGCAGACTCCATCGTCGTGGCGCATGAGCGTGTCCGCTTTGCCCAGGTGCATTGAAGGGACCGCAGTGCGGCAGTCACGGCGGCTCGGCTGTTGCGCTTCGAATTCGACGACGCATCCGGGCGGTCACCATTCAGCCATTGGTTCCTGATGGAAGCCCGCCAGGGACATTCGGTCAGCCGTTCGGTTCCGCCGTGCCTGCTGGCGGCGGGGCAAGCCGGATTATCCTCGAGAACAGATTTCGAAAGTCATTCGCGATGTCTTCGCCGAACATCGGATCCTCATGTGCCTCGAACACTGCGTGAATCTCGCGCCAGTCCTGATTCGAAAGTACGTCTTGCGCGACGGGCAGAACACGGGTTTCTTCTTTTTCCATATGCGCCCAGTAGAAGCTGGCATAGCCTGAGAGCATCCCGGCGAATAGCCGGCCATCGGCTGCGCCCGCCTCCCAGTTATCCAGTGCGATCGTCAAGCCTTGGAGCATCCCGTCCCCGCGTCGATGTTCGTCCTCCAGTTCGGCTATGGCGGCATCGGCTTCGTGTGTTCTTTGCCTTGATCCGCGCAAAGAGCACCCGATCCTCGTTTGGGTGATGGCGCCGCTCCGGAAACTCGCGCAGGTAGTAAAGCATCGCGCGCAACAGGTTGAAGTCAGGCGGCTTGCCGGTCGAGACGGCCTTGCCCACCACGTACTCGGCGGCGCGAAGCACCGCCGCCATCGAGCGATGCTCGTCCTTGATCAGCCTGATTGCCGTGAACTTCATCCTGCACCTCCAATTCGCTGCGCGCGGCAGCGCGCGCAAGTCAAACTCAGCCGCGCTGAAAGAATTCGCGGAACTGCCAACAGGGCTGCTCAGAGCCAGGGGCATTCAACGGTATCCTCGATCCCCACTTCAGCAATGCCCCTCAAGGGACATCGTCATTCTTTCCTCACGCAGTTCCCGGTGCCTTGACCGACATCAAATCAGGGCAATACGGCAACGAGTCGAGAGGCCGATTGAGTTCGCGGGGTCGCGTAGGCGAAGCACAACGGGTCGAGGCACTGAACGGTAACGCCGGCGGGCACGGCACAGAGCGCAGGACTCAGCGCTCAGGATTCTTTATCATGGGGCTGTGGAAGGCCCGGTCATGAGCGCCAACGGCCGACCCGGGTAAAGAAAGAATCCGGACCATCGAATCTGTTGCGAATGAGCGCGGATACCGTCGAACGTTCACGCGAATTGGTAGGCGCCGTTTACCGCGCCGAGTCGCGCCGCGTCTTTGCCACCCTGATCCGCCTCCTGGGCGATTTTGACCTTGCTGAAGAGGCACTGCACGATGCCTTTCGGGCAGCGCTCGAGCAATGGCCGCGGGACGGCGTGCCCACCAATCCGAGGGCGTGGCTGGTTTCTGCGGGCCGCTTCAAGGCTATCGACGGCATCCGTCGCCGTGAACGTTTCGATTCCCTCGAAGACCACATCGACCAGGTCGAAGCCATTGCCGACGAGTCGGCGGCAATGGACGACGAGGGCCTGGAAGACGATCGCCTGCGCCTGATCTTCACCTGCTGCCACCCGGCATTGCCACCCGATGCGCAGGTGGCGCTTACGCTGCGTGAAGTCTGCGGGCTGACCACCGAGGAAATTGCCCACGCTTTTCTCACGCCTGCGCCCACGCTGGCGCAGCGCATCGTGCGCGCGAAGTCGAAGATCCGCGACGCGCGCATTCCCTACCTGGTGCCGGAGCGTTCAGCACTGCAGGAACGGCTTGATTCAGTCCTGCGAGTCATCTATCTCGTATTCAATGAAGGCTATTCGGCGTCGTCCGGAGAATCGCTCACCCGTCACGACCTGTCCGCCGAGGCGATCCGCCTCGGCCAGCTGATGATGGAGTTGTTGCCGGAGCCCGAAGTGCTGGGGCTGTTGGGTCTGATGCTGCTGAACGAATCGCGGCGGGCGGCACGCACCTTGCCCTCCGGAGACCTGATTCTGCTCCAGGACCAGGACCGCTCGCGCTGGAACAAGGAGCAGATCGCGGAAGGCGTGACTCTGGTGGAACGGGCCTTGTCGTCGCAGCGCTTCGGGCCCTACGCAATTCAGGCTGCAATTGCAGCAGTACACGCCGAGGCGCCGGACGCCAGCGTCACGGATTGGGCGCAGATCGTCGGTTTGTACGACCTGCTGCTGCAGATGGAACCCTCACCCGTGATCGAGCTCAATCGCGCCGTGGCGTTGGCAATGCGCGATGGGCCGGAGAAGGGTCTTGCCATAGTGGATGCAATTCTCGCGCGTGGCGAACTCGAGGACTATCGGCTCGCGCACGCGGCCCGCGCCGATCTGTGCCGTCGGCTCGGCAGAAACGCCGAAGCCCGGGATGCCTACAAGCGGGCACTCGCCCTGACCCGGACCGAGCCTGAGCGCCGGTTCCTGGAACGCCGGCTGGCCGAACTGAAAAATTGATCGGGGCGGTTGTCGATTTCGCCCTTCGTCGATCGACTAATGAGTGAAAGCAGCCGGAAGCCCCGGCCACCGGAACTGTAAACCCCACAATTATTCATGGAGATATGCACATGCGATTCATGATCATAGTCAAGGCCACCCGGGATTCCGAGGCCGGCGCCATGCCGGACGAAAAGCTCATGGCGGCGATGGCGAAATATCACGAGGAACTGCAGAACGCCGGCATGCTGCTCGATGGCTCCGGCCTTCAGCCGAGCGCAAAGGGTTGGCGCATCAAGTATTCCGGCGACAAGCGCGCATTTGTCGATGGGCCGTTCGCCGAGACCAAGGAACTGGTCGCCGGCTACACGCTCATCCAGGCGAAGTCGCGGGAAGAAGCGGTCGAATGGACCCGGCGCTTTCCAAATCCCGCCATCAATAGCGGCGAGGGCGAAATCGAAGTGCGCCAGCTTTTCGAGCTGGAAGACTTCGGCGAAAGCCCCGTGCTCGAGCGCTTCCGCGAAATCGGCATGGGCAGCAAGTAGATGTGGCGAAGGGGAAAAAGAAGGGAATCCCATGAACAAGATCATTCCATGCCTCTGGTTCGACAACCAGGCCGAAGAGGCGGCAAGGTTTTACACCTCCATCTTCCCTAAAAGCAAGATCGGAAATATTACCCGCTATGGACAGGAAGGCTTCGAGATCCACGGCAGGCCGGCTGGCTCGGTCATGACCGTAGATTTCGAGCTCGATGGCCAAAGCTTCACCGCGCTCAACGGCGGCCCGTTGTTCAAGTTCAATGAAGCGATTTCCCTTCAGGTGGATTGCGAGACCCAAAAGGAAGTGGACTATTTCTGGGAGAAGCTTTCCGAAGGTGGAGACGAAACTGCGCAGCAGTGCGGCTGGCTCAAGGACCGATACGGCCTGTCCTGGCAGATCGTTCCGGCGATCCTGCGCCGGATGCTGCAGAAGCCCGACGCAACCGCTTCCGACAGGGTCATGAAGGCCCTGCTGCAGATGAAAAAGCTCGACATCGCGCGGCTGCAACAGGCTTACGCGCAGCCGTAATCAATCGCGAAATATTCCCCCAACGAAAAAAGGAGCTCACGATCATGACCCAGACGAAAGCCATCCCGGCCGGAATGCACTCGATCACGCCACATCTGGTTTGCGCCGGCGCGGCCGCTGCCATCGAGTTCTACAAGAAAGCCTTTTCCGCCGAGGAAGTGTTGCGGCTGCCGGGACCGGACGGCAAACTGATGCACGCGATGATCCGCATCGCGGGCTCGCCGGTAATGCTGGTGGACGAAAATCCGGGCTGGTGCATCGTCGGGCCGAAAACGCTGAAGGGCTCGCCGGTGACCATTCATGTTTTTGTCGCGGATGTCGACGCCTTCGTCGCCCGCGCGGTCGCGGCCGGCGCGAAAATCACCATGCCGGTCGCCGACATGTTCTGGGGCGACCGCTATGGCAAGCTCGAGGATCCCTTCGGCCACCACTGGTCGGTCGCCACGCATCTGCGCGACGTCACGCCGGAGGAGATGGGCGAGGCCATGCGCAAGCTCGCCACCTGAGCGCATCGACGGAGAACACGATGAAGTATCTTTGTCTGATCTGCGCGGAGAAAGTCATGGAGCAGATGCCCGAGGCTGAAGCGGATGCGCATTTTCGCGAGTACGGCGAATTCACCGAGGCGATCCGCAAGAGCGGCCACTTCGTTGGCTGCAACCGGTTGCTGCCGCCCGCGGCGGCCACCACCATCCGGGTTCGCAACGGCAAGGTCTCGGCCACCGACGGCCCCTGGGTGGAAACCAAGGAACAGCTCGGCGGCTACTACCTGATCGAGGCCCGCGACTTGAACGAGGCAATCCGCATTGCCGCGAAGATTCCGGGCGCATCACGCGGCTGCGTCGAGATCCGGCCGGTGGCCGAAGATGCGCAGACCGTGGAAGCGCTCGGATTCGATAGAAATCCCTCAGCCCGAATCGCATAATCGCCCAATCGCCCAAATTGCGCACGGAGTGCCTCATGAAATATCTCTGCCTGGTCTATCTCGACGAGAAACGCCTGAACGAGCTGCCTGACGAAGAGTGCGTGGACTTCGACACCGCGATACGGAACAGCGGCCACTGCGTCGCCTCGGAGGCGCTCGAATCGGTGCAGACCGCCACCACGGTGCGCATGCGCAACGGCAGGTTGTCGGTCACCGACGGCCCCTTCGCCGAAACCAAGGAGCAGCTCGCAGGCTTCTACATGGTCGAGGCAAAGAACCTGGACGAAGCCATCCGGCTGGCCTCGGAAATCCCGCCGGCCCGAGTGGGCTGTATCGAAGTACGGCCGGTGCGGCCGATCCGGGAAACGGTGCGGGCCGGATCGCAGCCACGGTCCGGCAAAACCCAAAGGAGAGAATGATGGCGCGCAACGACAGCAGCACGAAGGCAAGAATGAAACGTCCCGGCGCGCGCGCGCAGCAGAAACCGCGGCGCGTGTTGGTCATGGTCGCCACGCGCAAAGGCGCGTGGCTGTATCACGCGGATGCGCGCACGCAAGACCTGGCGCGCCGACGGCCCGCATTTTCTCGGCCACGTCCTCAACCATCTCGTGCTCGATCCGCGCGACGGGCGGACGCTGCTGGCGGCGGCAAAGACCGGCCACCTCGGCCCGACCGTGTTCCGCTCCACCGACTTCGGCCGCACCTGGAAGGAAGCCGCTCAGCCGCCGGCCTTCGCCAAGGCACCGACCGGCGAACAGGGACGCGCGGTGGATCATACGTTCTGGCTGACGCCGGGCCATGCCAGCCAGCCCGGTGTCTGGTATGCGGGCACTTCGCCGCAGGGGCTGTTCCGCTCCGGGGACGGCGGAGTGACCTGGAGTCCGTTCTCCATGATCAATGACGATCCGCAGTATCGGAAGTGGATGGGTACGGTGCAGGACGGCACGCCGGACGGACCGAAGCTGCACTCGATCATCGTCGATCCGCGCGATCCCGCGCATCTCTACTTCGCCATGTCGGGTGGCGGTGTTCACGAATCGACCGATGGCGGCAGGACGTTCGCGCCGCTGATCAAGGGGCTCGAAGTGGTCGAGGGGTTCGATGTGGCCGACACCACGGTTCACGACCCGCACTGCGTGAGGCTGTGCCCGGACAACCCGGACCGCCTGTACCAGCAGAACCACTGCGGCATCTACCGGATCGACCGGCCGTCCAACGAATGGGTGCGTATCGGCAAGACCATGCCGAAGCGGGTCGGCGACATCGGTTTCCCGATGGTGGTACATCCGCGCGACGCCGATAGCGCGTGGGTGTTCCCGATGGACGGCCAGACCGTCTGGCCGCGCACCAGCCCGGACGGCAAACCGGCGGTCTATGCGACGCGCAACGGCGGGAAAACCTGGAAGCGTCTCGACGCCGGCCTGCCCGAGAGCCAGGCGTGGTGGACGGTGAAGCGCCAGGCGATGTGCGCGGATGCGCTGGATCCCGTTGGCCTGTACTTCGGCACCACCAGCGGCGAACTCTGGATGAGCCGCGACGAAGGCAAGGGCTGGACCTGCATCGCGCGGCATCTGCCGGAGATCTACGCGGTCGAAGCGGCCGCGCTGCCTTAGCCGGATCTTGCGCGGATGAAGGTGCTCATCCCCGGCGCGCTGCGCTCGTACACCGAGTCCGGCGAAACCGAGGCCGCCGGCGCAACACTCTCAGCGGTCCTCGCCGATCTGGATCGCCAGTATCCCGGCATCCGCTTTCGCATGATCGACGAGCAGGACGGGATACGTCGCCACATCCGCATCTTCGTCAACGGCGATCAGGTGCATGACCTTGCGCATCCGCTCGATGCGCGCGACGAAGTGGTGATCGTCCAGGCCCTTTCCGGCGGCTGAACAAAACCGGATCGACGCCGATTGTCGAATTCCGGACCGGCCCGAACGACTATTCAAGGAATCCATTGCGAAAGGAAGCATGCGTGAAATACCTTTGCCTGGCCTATTACGACGAGCAGAAATTCGATGCCCTGTCGCCGGATGACGTTAAGGCCCTGGTGAGCCAGTGCCCGGCCCATGACACGGTGTTGCGCAATAGCGGCCGCGTTCTGATGCAAGCCTCGCTCGGCGAGGTGCGCCAGGGTGCAATCATCCGGCCTCGCAACGGCACGCCGATGGTGACCGACGGCCCGTTCGCCGAAACCAAGGAACAGGTCGGCGGCTTCTTCATCATCGAAGCGCAAGACCTCGAGGACGCGGTGCGCGTGGCGTCGAAGCACCCGGCTGCGCTTCTGGGCGAACAGGTGGGCTGGGGCATCGAAGTGCGGCCGATCGAGATGTTCGAACAGCAATCAAAAGCCTGAATCGCAAACTGGAGAGGCACATGCGCTATGTCGACGGATTCATATTGCCGGTACCGAAGAAAAAAGTCGGGGCCTATCGCCGTCTTGCCCGCAAGTGCGGACGGATCTGGAAGGAGTACGGCGCGCTCGACTACGTCGAGTGCGTCGCCGACGACGTCAAGCCGGGCAAACTCACCTCGTTCCCGCAGAGCGTGAAGCTCAAGCCGGGCGAAGTCGTCTGGTTTTCCTGGATCGTCTACAAGTCCCGGAAGCATCGCGACCAGGTGAACGCAAAAGTCATGAAAGATCCCCGCCTTGCAGCCACGATGGACCCGAAGGCCATGCCCTTCGACAGCAAGCGCATGATCTACGGCGGTTTCAGGACCATGGTCGATCTGTAACGCCGGAGGAACCCTGCGCCCGCCCGCATGGGGACACGACAGATTTCAGTTCATCGGAGAGAACACATCATGCTCAAGATCATCCTTCTTGCAATTGCGGCTGCCATCGTCGTATTCGTCATTGTCGTGGCGATGCAGCCCGACGAGTTCCGCGTCAGCCGCAGCGCCACGGTCGCCGCCCCCGCCGCGAAGGTGTTTGCACAAGTCAACGAACTGCGCAAATGGGAGGCCTGGAATCCATGGGGAAAACTCGACCCGGCCGCGAAACTGGCTTATGACGGCCCGCCGGCCGGAATCGGCGCGAGTTACCACTGGGCCGGAAACAACCAGGTCGGCGAGGGCCGTCTGACCATCGTCGAGAGCCGCGCGAGCGAATACATCCGGCTCAAGCTCGAGTTCATGAAACCCTTCACCGCCACCAATACCGGGGAGTTCACCTTCCGGCCCGAGGGCGGCGGGACCGCGGTGACCTGGAGCATGAACGGCCGCAAGAACTTCGTCGCCAAGGCCATGCACCTGTTCTTCGATATGGACAAGATGGTCGGCGGCCAGTTCGCGAAAGGCCTGGCGGACTTGAAGGCGATCTCGGAAGCCGCGGCCGGAGAGAAGACGTCATGACCGGGCACTTCACGCATCATTGCGTCCTTGTAATCGCGTGTCAGAACTTCTGCTCGCGCAACTGAACAGGGAGTGGGAAGCGATGCTCGATTCAAGCTTCGAATGGAAGCCCGCTCCGAAGGTGTGGATGCGCCGCGGGTCGTTCCAATGCGATACCCGCCGCGAGCAGTGCGCCGTTCGATCGAGTACATCAACACCAATTTTTCAGGGGAAATCAGGCTCAAGGATATTGCCGCCGCCGTCGGAATGAGCATGTTCCATCTGTCGCGAACCTTCAGGGCATCGACCGGAGTGACTCTGCATCGCTATCTGATCCGGGCGCGCGTCGAGAAGGTGAAGGCGCTGCTGCTCGACAGCGACCAGGGCCTGGCCGTCATTGCCGACTCGACGGGATTTTCCGACCAGAGCCACATGAGCAAGACCTTCAAGCGGTTCACCGGCACGACACCGCGACTCTTCAGGCGCAACCGGAGATCACACTATTCGGCACTGCGATAAACTCGCGCCGATGCAGTCCATTGTTTCCATCTCGAACCTGACCAAGACTTACGCTTCCGGACTTCAGGCGCTCAAGAGGAGTCGACCTGGAAATCCGCAAGGGCGAGATCTTTGCGTTGCTGGGCCCGAACGGCGCCGGCAAGACCACGCTGATCAGCATCGTCTGCGGGATCGTCACGCCGACCACCGGCGCCGTGCTGGTAGACGGCCGCGACATCATGCGCGACTACCGCGAGTCCCGCGCGATGATCGGTCTGGTGCCCCAGGAACTGCATACCGACATGTTCGAGACGGTATGGAACACGGTCAGCTTCAGCCGGGGTCTGTTCGGGAGCGCGCCCAACCCGGCGCATCTGGAAAAGGTACTGCGCGATCTGTCGCTGTGGGAGAAGCGAAACGACAAGATCATGACCCTGTCCGGCGGGATGAAGCGCCGCGTGCTGATCGCCAAGGCGCTCGCGCACGAGCCGGAAATCCTGTTCCTCGACGAGCCGACGGCGGGCGTGGACGTGGAGCTGCGCCGCGACATGTGGGCGCTGGTGCGGCGGCTGCGCGAGAGCGGCGTGACCATTATCCTCACGACCCACTATATTGACGAGGCCGAGGAAATGGCCGACCGCATCGGAGTGATCAGCAAGGGCGAGCTGATCCTGGTCGAGGAGAAGACCCGGCTCATGAAGAAACTGGGCAAAAAGCGCCTTACCCTGCATCTGCTGGAAACGATGACGGCGATTCCCGCAGGAACTGGCCGCATGGGCTCTGGTGCTGAAGACGGAAGGCACCGTGCTGGAGTACAACTTCGACGCGGCCGAGGAAGGTACCGGCATCCCCGGTCTGCTGCGCCGCCTGAGCGAACTCGGCGTCGGCTTCAAGGACCTGCAGACCGAACAGAGCTCGCTGGAAGACATTTTCGTGAGCCTGGTACAGGAACGCGCATGAGTGCGGCAGCAAGATTCCCGTCATTCAACCGCCATGGCGTGCTGGCGATCTACCGCTTCGAACTGGCGCGCTTCAAGCGAACCTTGTGGCAGAGCCTGATGACGCCGGTGATCACCACTTCGCTCTATTTCGTGGTGTTCGGCGCGGCGATCGGTTCGCGAATGAGCGAAGTGGGCGGCGTGCCCTACGGCTCCTTCATCGTGCCGGGGCTGATCATGCTGTTGCTGTTCACCGAGAGCCTCAACAACGCCTCGTTCGGCATCTACCTGCCGACGGTTCACCGGCACCATTTACGAAGTTCTGTCGGCGCCGGTGTCGGCTCTCGAGATCGTGCTCGCCTATGTCGGCGCGGCAGCAACCAAGTCGATCGTCCTCGGCCTGGTCATCCTGGCGACAGCGACGCTTTTCGTGCCGATCCGCATCGAGCATCCGTTATGGATGGTCGCTTTCCTGGTGCTGACCGCGGCGACGTTCTGCCTGTTCGGCTTCATCATCGGCATTTGGGCAAAGGGCTTCGATCAGTTGCAGTTCATCCCGATGCTGGTCATCACCCCGCTGACCTTTCTGGGCGGGGCCTTCTATTCGATCGACATTCTGCCGCCCGCGTGGCGCACGGTGAGCCTGTTCAACCCGATCGTTTACCTGATCAGCGGCTTCCGCTGGAGCTTCTACGGCAGCTCGGATGTCGGCGTGGGCGTGAGCCTTGCCATGACGCTGGTGTTCTTCGTGCTCTGTCTCGCCGGGGTGGTGTGGATATTCAGGACGGGTTACCGGTTGAAGAGCTGATCGGCATTAACCGCGTCAGGCCCGCCGCACACCCAGGTCCGGCCGGACCGGCGCGTTCATGACCCCTTCCCGAGCGTTGTGCAATACTATGCCGCGCTTCGAGGTGTTCCCGCGTTATCGGGTTCCGGAATTGCAATCGCGCCGGTTGTCGAGAGAAAAAAAGTATGTCCGAAAATACGACCGGCGGCTCACCCGGCATGAACAGCGATGCCCGCCCTGGACGCGCAGTCATTACGACGACTTTCGCTTCACGGCGCGCCGATTCCATCCGTCTCGGCCCTTGGCACCAGGGGGCCGTCTATGGTGCGACCGCCGCGCTCGCCGTGAGCGGGATCATCTGGCTGGTGCTGCATTATTTCCTCGCCGTGCCTGGTGAATACGGCCCGCAGATCCATCCACTGGAGCCCTGGATGCTGCGACTGCATGGCGCGGCGGCCATGGCGGGGCTGATCATCTACGGTTCGTTGCTGCCGGTGCACATTCGGCGCGCATGGTCAATCCGCCGCAACATCGTGCTGGGTATCGGACTGGTCGCCGTCATGCTGTTGCTGACGGTTACGGGGTATCTGCTTTACTACTCCGGCGACGAGAACACCCGGCCGCTGATCAGCGCCGCACACTGGATCCTGGGTCTTGCCGTGCCGGCGCTGCTGGCCTGGCACATCGTTTCGGGCCGAATGCAGACCCGGGCCAGCGAAACGCCACCCGAACAGGCGGAGAACCGCGCATGAGTCTGGATATCCGCTGGCTGGTGCCGGCAGCGATTTACGCGGCTGCGCCGCAGTGCATGGCCGCCAAGTACATGAGCGTGGAACAGGCGAGGGCTCTGATCTTCCCGCTGGCGGACGAGTACGTCGCGAAGCCGGTGCAGCTCACGCCGGAGCAGATGCAGGAGATCGACAAGCTCTCGGGGGTGCAGGGGCGCACCGCGCAGCAGCAGGTCTGGCAGGCATTGTCCAAGGGCAAGATGATCGGATGGTTCTTCATCGACCAGGTGATCGGCAAGCACGAACTGATCACTTACGCGCTGGGCATCAACGCCGACGGCAGCGTACGCCAGTTCCAGATCATCGAGTACCTGGAAGCCTACGGCTCCCAGGTGCGCTATTTGAATTGGCGTGACCAGTTCGTCGGCAAGACGGTGGAGAGTCCGCTGCGGATCGACAGCGATATCGCCAACATCAGCGGCGGGACCCTGTCGGCTCGCCATGTGACCGATGGTATCAAGCGACTTCTTTTCCTCCACCAGTCCGTCCTGCGCTGAATCGTCGCGCATGCGTCCAGCGATGGGGACGCTGGTTCATGTTTGCGCCTCGGGCCCCGATGGCACCGCCGTGCAGCAGGCGGTCGATGCCGCACTGGCTGCCATCGAGAGCATCGAACGCCTGATGAGTTTCCATGACCCGGAAAGCGAACTGTCGCGGCTGAATCGTGAGGCGGGGCGTACACCGCAGACGGTACATCCCTGGACCTGGGCCGTGCTGCGTCGCGCATTGCGCATTGCCGAAGCCAGCGACGGCTTGTTCGACATCACCGTTGCGCCGCTGCTGGTGCGCGAGGGCCTGCTCCCCGGCTCGGCGGATGCGTCGCTACAGTGCGGCAACTGGCGGCATATCGTCCTGATGCCCGATTGCGCGGTTTTCCTGGCGCGCCCGATGCTGCTCGACCTGGGTGGCATCGCGAAGGGGTTCGCGGTCGACCGGGCGATTCATGAATTAAGGGCGGGGGGTTGCACCCAGGGGGTGGTGAACGCAGGCGGCGACCTGCGCCGCTTCGGTCCGATCGCTCAGCCGATCCATCTGCGCCGCCGCGATGGGCTGGTGCGGGTTGCCGAACTGCGCTGCGGCGCGATCGCCACGTCCGCCCGGCATGCCGTGCACGCCGGGCGCCTTGCGCAACCGCTTGGCAGCATATTCGATCCGCGCACGCACCGGGCCTGGAACGGGAGCGGGGCAGTGATGGTCGCGGCACCGAGTTGCATCATCGCCGATGCGCTCACCAAGGTCGCGGCGCTGGCGGGCCCTGGCTGCGGTCCGCTGCTGGCACGCTTCGGTGCCCGGGGGTTTTGGGACACCGATCCGGCATACCTCGAGACCCGGTAAATTTCGGGAGAGCGCGTTCCGCGCGCGATTGATGAATGTTCCCGGGCCATGGCGGTGTGTCACTCAGGCGCAAAATGCCTCAGGCTTGCGGCATACTACCGACCAGGGTGTGGAGGGTCGCGAAGACCACGAAGCGGGTGCGCGCGAGGCAAAATTCCAACAATTCGAGGAGGCTTCACCCATGATGCGGATTTTCGTGCAGATATTCTTCCGGCTCTTGCTGCTGCCGGCGCTGGCGTCCGGCATCGCGGCAGCGCAACAGCCGGCCGGCGAGCCGATCAAGGTTGGTGCGGTGCTGTCGCTGACCGGACCGGGCGCGGGGCTCGGCGGTCCGGAGCGCAACGGCATACTGCTCGCGGAAAAGCGCATCAACGAGCGCGGCGGCATCCACGGCCGTCCGCTGCAAATCATCATCGAGGACGACGGCTCGAAGCCAGACATCGCCAAGAGCAAGGCCGAAGCACTGATCCACGGCGAGAAGGTCGTCGCGCTGCTCGGCCCTTCGCTGACCGCGAGCACCGGCGCGGTGGCCACCGTTACCAACGGCATGCAAATGCCGCAGTTGTGCATGACCGGCCTCGGCCCGGCGATCGAATCGACCTACAAGTCGCTGTTCCACATGTTGCCTCCGCAGGTGCTCAATGCGCGCGCCATGCTGGAATACATAGCCAAGGGCCTGAAGGCCAGGAAGCTTGGCGTGCTGCATGACTCCGGCTACGGCCAGTTGGTGTTGACCAATATCCAGAACCTCAACAAGGACTACGGCATCGAGATCGTTGCCGCGGAGAAATTCGAGGTAGGCGCGACCGACGTGAGCACGCAGGCGGCCAAGGTTCGCGCCGCCGAGCCGGATGTGGTGGGCATGATTGCGACCTCGCCGGTGCCGTTCCGCAACGCACGTCAGATGCGCATCACTCAGCCGATCGTTTCCGCCGTGGGCTCGTCTTCTTACGAATATGTGAAGGGCATGGGCGAATTCGCCGACGACATTACTTTCGCGGAGTTCATCGTCGCCGAGGACCCGCTGCCGCATCAGAAGGAATTCGTGGACCTATTTCCACAAGGAGAAGGGCACGCTGCCCAAGACCTACGACGCGGCGGGATGGGATGCGACACACGTCCTGGCGCAGGCCCTCGAGAAGGCCGGCCCGGATGCGGGAGGCGAGGCCATCGCCGCCGCGATCCGCGCCAACCGCTACCGCGGCGTGGTCGCGCAGTACAACTTCGCGGCCGTGGACATGACCGGTATCGAACTGGACAGTTATACCTATTCGAAGCTGCTCAAGGGGCGTTACACGCGGCTTCCCTTCAAGGCCGGCAAGTAACGGCGGCCGGCGGGTTCCGCAGCGGGACCGGTTCGCCGTATCAGACTGCGCCGGACCTGTGCGCTTCGACCGGCAGCTAGTGTCCTGTTCCGCTAATTCGTGGGATAACTCTCGCAGCTTGGAATCTAATGCCAAAGCCTATTTGACGGCAATCCGTCATTGATCGGAAAACCCACAAGTCGGGTAAGCAAGGCGCGAGGCCTCGACAGTGGCGGGCACCACGGCGAGGACTCGTAACACAGCATGGCGCCGATTCTCGCCGGGTTTTCAGACACGAATTAGCGGAACAGGACACTAAATGACCGCACATTGCAATGAGCCTGAGCCTTCTGCTCCAGTCGGTCCTTTCCGGTCTGACCAACGGTTTCGTCTACGGACTGGTGGGACTGGGGTTGGCGTCCATTTTCCGCGGCACGCGCATTATCAACGCCATGCAGGGCGACTTCGCGCTGATCGGCGGGATCACCGCCGTGCTTCTGCTCGAACGCTTCGGCTGGCCGATGGCGCTGGCATTTGCCGCCGCGGTCGCGGTCGGCGGGATCGCGGGCTGGCTGATGGAGGTGCTGTTGATCCGCCCGTTGCGCCGGCGGGGCGGCTCGGAGGACAGCTACCTGCTGCTCACGCTGGGTGTTGCATTCGCGGTTTCCGCACTGGTGCTGTACGCCGTCGGCCGGGATTCGCATCCGCTGCCCGGTCTCGGCGGCGAAGGCATCGTCATTGATCGGTGATGCCGCCATCCGCACGCATGCAATGTGGCTGATCGCGATCAGCCTCGCAGTGATGGGCGCGCTGCGGCTGTTCTTCGCGAGGACCGCGCTGGGCCTGTCTATGATGGCCGCCGCTTTGGATGCCGAAGGCGCGCTCATCACTGGCATCAACGTGCCGCTGATGCGTACGCTCACCTTCGTGCTCGGCGGACTGGTCGGCGGACTCGCCGGTGTTCTGGTCGGGCCGCTGGTGACGGTGTATTTCGACATGGGCCTGCTGCTCACGCTGAAGGGGTTTGCGGCAGCGATTCTCGGTGGACTGGCGAATCCGATGGGCGCGATCGCCGGCGGCGTTACGCTTGGGCTTCTCGAATCGCTTGCGATCGTCACGGTCTCTTCCGGCTACAAGGACGTGATCGCGATGGCCATCCTGATCGTAATCATGATCGCCATGCCCAACGGGTTGCTGGGCCGGCGGCTGCGCAGAGGGGGCTGAATGTCGCCATCGAGGCGCGCGCTGGTCTGGGGCATCGCCTTTCTGGTGTGGGCGGCACTGCCGTTCGTCGCCACGCGCCACGTTGTCGATCTGCTTGTATTCGCGGGCCTGTACTCCATCGCCGGTCTCGGGGTCGCGTTCCTGCTCGGCCAGTGCGGCATCGTCAGCCTGGCGCAAAGCGTCTTCTACGGCGTCGGCGCCTACTGCACCGCGTGGTTCTGCCTCCACAAGGGGCTGCCCAGCCCTGTAGGCGTAGCAGCGGGAATCGCATTGAGCACCGGGATTGCTGCGCTGGTCGGCTGGCCGATCCTGCGGCTTTCCGGCTATTTCCTTGCACTCGCCACGCTCGCACTGGGCATCATCGGGCAGGTGTTGTTCCTGGAGTGGGACTGGATCACCGGCGGCACGCTGGGCATCGGCGGCATCCCGCGGATCGCGCCCTTCGGGTTCGCGTTCGACACGCCGCGTCGCTTCTATTTCCTGGTCTGGCCGATTGCTTTGCTGCTGCTGGTGCTGCACCACAACCTGCTGCATTCGCGCAACGGCCTTGCGCTGCGGGCGATGCGCGATTCGCCCGAAGCTGCTGCCGTGCTCGGCATGGACATCCACAAGCTGAAGGTGCAGATGTTCGTGCTGAGCGCAGCGCTTGGCTCGGTGGCGGGCAGCCTGTTCGCCCACTACGTGACCTTCGTCAGCGTGGACAGTTTCGCAATCGACCGTGCGATCAGCTTCCTGCTGCTTGCGGTGCTGGGCGGGGTGTACACCGTGTGGGGACCGGTGCTCGGCGCGCTGTTCATCACGGTTCTCCCGCAGTGGCTGAGCCGGCTGGGGGACATTCACGCCTTCGTGTTCGCCGCGGCGCTGATCGCCGCCGTGATCCTGCTTCCCGAGGGTTTCGGCGGCGCGATACGCAACTGGTGGCGTGCGCGGAAGGCGAAATGACCATGCTGGTTGAAACCGCAGACACCTTCCTGCAGGTGGCGGAGGTCTCGCACAGTTTCGGAGGCCTGCACGTGCTGCGCGGCGTGGATTTCGGCGTGCCGGCCGGGTCGCTCACCGGATTGATCGGACCCAACGGCGCGGGAAAAAGCACGCTGTTCAACATCATTTCCGGTTTCCTGCCGCCGCAGCGCGGCACGGTGCGCTTCGACGGGCGCGACATCACGCGCGACCCGGTGCAGACCCGCACCCGTGCCGGGCTCATCCGTACCTTCCAGACCCCGAAGGTGTTCGGAAAGCTCACCGTGCGGGAGAACCTGATGATCGGCTGCTATCGCCACCTCGCGTCGGGCGTGGTGGGCAACATGGTGCGCTCAGGCCGCTCGCGCGCGGAGATGGAGCTGATGCAAGCGCAGGCGGCGGAGGCGGGTGAACGCTTCGGCCTGAGCGCGGTGATGGAGCGGCCGGCGGGGCAGGTGACGGCGGGCATGCAGCGCGTGGTCGAGCTGGCCCGCGGCTACGTCAGCCGGCCGCGGCTGCTGATGCTCGATGAACCGTCTTCCGGACTGAACAGCACGGAGATTGGCCAGTTGCGCGAACTGCTGCAGAGACTGAACCGGGAAGGCATCACCATCCTGCTGGTCTCGCACGACATGCAGCTGGTGGACGTGGCAACCCGGGTGCACGTGCTGTGCTTCGGTTCGATCATTGCCTCGGGCGCAATGGCACAGATCAAGCAGGACGAACGCGTTCGCCAGGCCTACCTCGGCATTTAGCTCATCGGACAATGCGACAATGATGGAGGTCGAAAACCTGGGAGCCGGCTACGGCGAGGTCTCCGTACTGACGGAGGTGTCGCTGCGTGTGGCGGCCAACGAAACCGTTGCGGTGATCGGGGCCAATGGCGCGGGCAAGAGCACGCTGGTGGCAGCGTTGTGCGGGCTGATACCGGCGCGCGCCGGGCGCATCGTGCATGCGGGAACGGACGTCACCCGGCTTGCCGCGCACAAGCGGGTGCGGCGCGGCATCGGCGTGGTGCTCGAAGGCCGCCACCTGTTCGGCACGATGACCGCGCGCCAGCATCTCACGCTGGGCAGCCTGGGCGCACGGACGCCGCAGCAAGGCGAGAAACGCTTCGGCGTCGATGACGTGCTGGCGCTGTTCCCGTTCCTGCGTGAGCGTCTCGACGATCCGGTCGAGCTGATGAGCGGCGGGGAGCAGCAGATGGTCGCGCTCGGGCGCGCGCTGCTGTTGCAGCCGCAGCTTTTGATCCTGGACGAGCCCTCCACCGGGCTGTCGCCGCTGGTGGTCAAACAGATCATGGGGACCGTCGGCGCGCTGCGCGCGCGCGGCATGGGGATATTGCTGGTGGAGCAGAGCGTGGCGCTTGCCGCCGAAGTGGCCGATCGCGCCTATGTCCTGTCGGTCGGGCGCGTGGTGCACGAGGTGCACAAGGGCGAGTGGGCGAATTTCCTCGCCGACGACAAGTTGGTCAACACCTACCTGGGCGGCTGATGGTAGACATCCGCAAAATCCGCTTCTTCGTCGCCGTTTACGAGGCCGGGAGCATCACCCGCGCCGCGGAGCGCGAACACATCGCGCAGCCGGCGCTCACGGTCCACATCCAGCAGATCGAGGACGAGCTGAAAGTGAAATTGTTCGAGCGCTCCGCTCAGGGCGTGAACCCGACTCCGGCGGGGCGGCATTTCTACGGCATCTGCCAGGACCTGCTGCGGCGGCTGGAGTCGGTCGGCGAGGAAATGCAGGCATTCAGCGGCGAGGTGGCGGGGTCGATCGCAGCCGGCATCATGCCCTCGATCTGCCACGGACCGCTGGCGCCGGTGCTGGCGCGCTATACCGCAACCTATCCGAACGTCGCGGTGCGCATCGTGGAGGGGTTGAGCGGCACGCTGGCGGACTGGGTGTTGTCCGACAAGGTCGATTTCGCGATATGCAACCGCCCGGCAGCGACCCTCGGATTGTCGCTGCGCCTGCTGGTGACAGACCGGCTCGTGCTGGTCTCGGCGCGCAACAGCGGGCGCATGCCGTTCGCCCCGTGCCGGCTGGCCGATATTGCCGATCTGAAGCTGGTGCTGCCTTCGCCCAATCACTTCCTGCGGCACACGCTGGACCATCACATCAACCGAGGCGACTTCCGGCCGGCGACCACGCTGGAGATCGACGGGCAGAGCGCCACGCTGCAGTTCGTGGCACATTCGGACTGGTCCACGATCCTGCCGACCATTGCGTTGATAAACGAGTTCGACTCGCCGCGTTTCACCATCAGTCCGATCGAGGAGCCGGCACTATCCACCGAGATCTACGAATTGCGTTCTCCGCGACGCACGCCGAGCGCCGCCTCCGAGCGGTTCATCGCCATGCTCGAGGCGCAGATTCGGGCGGCCCCGGCCCTGCCCGCCCCGCCGGGGGCCGGCGGGGTAGGGCATCGTCCGGCACAATGACCGTCATAGCCAACCACTATTGGAGCGCGACGTTGGCGCCGACCTAGACTGCTGCGAACCTGCAACGGACACCCGAGGAAAGAACGCGAGGAAAAAAACATGGCTCCGCCGAAAGTCATACTCCAGCTTTACCCCATGATCCCCGCCGCCGACGAGGAAGACCGCAAGCGGCGCCGTCCGCTTGGGCGCAACCGCGACGCGTACCACCGCGCGCTGCACGACTGGATCGACATCATCCGCGCGGCGGAAGATCTTGGGGTCTGGGGCGCCAGCACCATCGAGCACCATCTGCACTCCGAGGGTTACGAAGTCGGGCCCAACCCGGGAATCCTCAATGCGTGGTGGGCCTCGCAGTTCAAGAAGATCAACATCGGCGCGCTCGGCTACGTGATGGCCACGCAGGATCCGATCCGGGTGGCAGAGGAAACCGCGATCCTGGACCACATTACCAAGGGCCGCTATTTCGTCGGCTTTGCGCGCGGCTACCAGTCGCGCTGGACCAACACGCTGGGGCAGTTCACCGAAACCCGGGCGACGCTTTCGGACGGCAGCAGCGACGACGAGCGCAACCGCCAGATCTTCGAGGAGCGGGTGAACATGGTGCTGCAGTGCTGGAAGGAGGATTCGGTGCGCCTCGAGGGCAAGTACTACCAGGCTCCCTTCCCGCAGGAAACCGGCATCGTCGGTTACCCGGCGCACAAGATCGCGCGCGTGGCCGGCAGCGAAGGGGAGGTGGATGCCAATGGCGTGCTGCGCCGCTTCAGCGTCGTCCCCGCGCCGTACCAGGACCCGCATCCGCCGATCTTCGTGGCGGTGAGCCGCAGCGAGCCTTCGGTGCGCTACTGCGCGCGCAATGGTTTCACTGTAGTGCACTTTTCCAAGGGCGACGGCGTGGCGAAGTACGCACGCGTCTACCAGGAGGAAGCCGCAAAGCATGGACGCAGCTTCCAGTTCGGCGAGCGCCAGAACACGGTGCGCTGGCCGCACATCGCAAAGAGCACCGAGGACTTCAACCGGAAGCTCACGCAGTACGACCTCGACATCTACAAGAACTTCTATTCGCCGTTCTTCCCGCAACTGCCCGCCAACGTCGATTGGGTGCAGAACATGAAGGAATCCGGCCTGTTCCTCGGCGGCACGCTGGAGCAGGCGCGGGCGCAGTTCCAGGAGGAATTCGCCAAGTGCCCGAGCGAGTACCTGACGCTCATCTGGCATTACGCGCAGCAACCCAAGGACGAAGTGATCTGGGAACTGGAGCAGTTCATGCGCCACATCTGGCCGACGATCGAGGCCGTCGAACCGGCGAAAGCCAGGGCGGCATGAGGTGCATCCGGCCGGTCCGTCCATGAGCCAGGCGCCTATCGATCCGGCGCTGCTGCGCCGCGCGCTCGGTGCATTCGTCACCGGCGTCACAGTGGTGACCACGCGCACGGCTGGTGGAGACCCGGTGGGCATCACCGTGAATTCCTTCAATACCGTGTCGTTGGTCGCCGCCGTTGGTGCTCTGGAGCCTGTCGCTGCGCGCCGCGAGCTTCGAGGCGTTCGTGCAGTCGTCACATTTCGTGGTGAACGTGCTGGGCGCGCACCAGATTTCACTGTCCGAGCGCTTCGCGATGACCGGCGGCGACAAGTTCGCCGGCGTGGCCTGGCGCAAGACGACTTGCGGACATGCCCTTGCTCGACGGCACTGCGGCGAGCTTCACCTGCCGCAATGTCCACCGCTTTCCCGGCGGCGACCACCTGATCTTCGTCGGCGAAGTCGTCGCCTTAGAGCAGAGCGCACGCGCGCCACTGGTCTACGCCAACGGCGGCTACGCCGAGCTGCACGACGATGCCAATGCGCGCAAGTCCTTCCAATATCCACGAACAAGCTCACCTCGCGCTGAACCCTCCGGCCGCACGACGGCCCGCGCGCGTATCGCTTAGCGCAGGGTTCCGGGACCCGGGGCCGTTACGCTTCCGCGACGATTACTTCGTGGGGAGTCGTCCCGGCATTGTGGGCGTAACCGGTTTCTTCGCCTGCTTCGGTTTCTTCTTTTCCTTGTTGCTGCGTTGCTGTCCCTTTGCCATGATTGTTCTCCTTTGATTGTGATGCCGCCATTGTGGCGTAGCAGGAAGGTATCAGATTTTCCGTCCGATCACTTCTCCGAACGCGTCATCCGGCATTTGGTGTCGTCTTTATACGGAAGTGGAGCACAATCCACCGGCACTTTGCCAACACGTATCTTTCATGCAAAACAGGAAGCTTGAACAGGCGGTGCAATTCGCGATCGACCACGAAACCCCGTGGACGCGCGAGATCACCGGCAAATGGGGAATTCATCACGACGATCCGCCGCCCTGGAACAAGCTGCTCGGCCCGGTGCATGCACGCGGCCCGGTGTCGGGCACCATCGTCCTGAACGGCAAAACCCTGACCTCCTGGGGTGAGCCGGATCGCCCGGACCTGACTTTCAGTATTGCGAAAACCTACCTCGCAATTCTGGCGGGTGTCGCCCACGACCGCGGATTATTGCCTGAGGTGAATGAACCCGTTCGCGCGCGCGTACCCGGCATCGGGTTCGATTCAGGCAGGAACGCGCAGGTGACCTGGGCGCATCTGCTGCAACAGACCAGCGAGTGGGAAGGCATCGGTCTTCGGCGTCCCGGATCAGGCGGACCGCTACCGTACCGTGTCGTTTCAGGGCGCCGCCGCCGCGGGAAGGAAAGGCGATGCGCGGCCGTTGCAGACCCCGGGCACGTTCTGGGAATACAACGACGTGCGCATCAATCAGTTGTCGCTCGCCTTGCTGCACCTGTTCGGGCGTCCGCTGCCGGAGATCTTTCGCGAAGCCGTCATGCAACCCATCGGCGCCAGCGACAACTGGCGCTGGGTTGGGTACGACAACGCATGGATCGACCTCAACGGGCGCAGGGTTCAGTCGGTCCCCGGCGGCACGCATTGGGGCGGCGGTGTGTCGATCGGCAGCCACGACCAGGCGCGGATCGGACAGATGATGCTGGACGACGGCAGGGCGAACGGCCGTCAGGTGATTTCAGCGGAATGGATCGAGCGCATGCGCACACCGTGCGCGATCGCGCCGTTCTACGGCTATCTGGTCTGGCTCAACCACGACGGCCGCGTGTTTCCCAGTGTGCCTGCATCGAGCTACTTTGCGATCGGCGCGGGCGGCAACTTCACGTGGATCGAGCCCGAGCGCCGCATGGTGCTGGTGGTACGCTGGATCGATCCGGATCATGCGGACGAATTTTTCGGTCGCGTCATACAGGCGATAGACGGTCCGAGATGATTGGGACAGTGGCGGAGTTTGGGCTCGACAGTAGAATCTGTCGCTTTTTTTCGCTGCTTTTCCGTTTGTTGGAGCACAATGGCATTCTGCGGTCCGTTCCGTCATATGGTCAATGCCCATGAGATCGATTGTTTTCGCAGCCCTGTTGTTGACGTTCTCCTCTGCTGACCGGGCAGACGAGTACGACGATATCGTCAACAATTGCAACTTCGCCAATGCCGAGTTTGGCGCTGTGGCGATCCAGATTTGCATTGAGGACAACCAGGCTGCTCGCGCAGCGGTGTTGCGGTACCCGGACAACGTCAAGCACATCGTCGCGCGCTGCGTGCGCGGACGGGAATTGGGCTGGTCGATGGTAAAGCTGTGCGTCGAAAAGGATATCGAGGCAGAGGCTGCGCTTGCGAATTACCCAACGGAGCACGACTCGCTGATAAGGGAATGCGAGATGGAGTTCGGCGGTCGTGGTGCGGCGAGAATCAGGGCATGCGTGGATCAGGCAATAGAGGCTGCCGGGTCGCCCAGGAACTGACAGCCGGGGCTTGAACCGCCGGAGCGGCCCATTGACTACGCGATCGCGCATGCGATCTTGTAGTCTTGACTTGGGGAGACCATGTCGGCGAGATCCTTGAATGCGCGCGCGTGGACGACAGTACTGGTTTCTGCTGCGGCCGGCGCCCTTGTTTGGGCGCTGTCCCCTTGGCTTACCGGATATGTGGAGCCTTGGGACGCCGATGGCCTGTTCTATGTCGGCGCGCTGATTGTTGGCGGTTCGGTGGCTGGTGCGATCACGCCGCGGCCGCTGTGGGCGCTTTACCTCGGAGCGCTTTTCGGCCAGCTAGGTTACGAATTGATCTTTCTGCGTCTCGGCCCGCTGTTCTTTCTTTGGGCCGCATTCCTGCTCGGCTACTCGGTCATTTTTCTTGCGGCGGCGGCATTGGCGGGTTCAATTCGCCGGCGCCTGGTGAGCCGGCCTACCGACGGTTAGTTTCCGCCGCAACCAGGCCGCTCCGCGGCGTAGAGCTCTTGCCTGCAGTCCTTCAGTCTCTCGTCCAGCAGTTCGATCCAATGCCTGACCGGCAGGGCGGTGCCGCTCTGAATATGGGTCAGGCACCCGATATTGGCGGTCGCAAGCAGTGCCGGCTTTCCCGACTCCAGCGCGTTGACCTTGTTCTTCAACAGTTTCTGCGACAACTCCGGCTGGAGGATCGAGTAAGTCCCCGCCGAGCCGCAACACAGATGCGAATCCGGTACCGCAGTCAGTTCGAAGCCTGCGACGGTCAGCGAGACGCTTCCACCTTGTCGCGAATCTGGAGGCCGTGCTGCAAGCGAGCAGGGGGAGTGGAAGGCTACGCGCGGCTTCGTCCGCGCTCGCAGCGGGAGAGGGGGCGACTTCGCTGGATACGAGTGCGCCCATAAGGGGCGAGGAGAAAACCCAAGAACTTTTTCGAGCTTCTTCACGCTCGGCGATAGATGACTTCGCTGATGTCCCTGGTCAGGTCAGAAATGCGTTTTGCCTTCTCCGCGTAAGCCGGGTCGCGGGCGAGGAGGTGGCCGTATTCCTTGACCATCGTGCCGCAGCCGCTCGCTGTCATGACGACTGCCTCCGCGCCGGCTTCGATATGCGGCCACCAGGCGTCGATGTTCCGGCGCATGTAGTCGAGCGCCTCCTCCTGGCGGTTCAAATGGAAGGTGACGGCGCCGCAACAGCCCGCCGCTTCGGCCTTCAGCAGCGAAATTTCCAGCCGGTCGAGTACACGTGCCGTCGCCGGATTGATGCCTGGCGCCAGCGAGGGTTGCACGCAACCGTCCAGCACCAGCATCCTGCGGGCATGGCGCGGCTCGGGCCAGGCCGTGTTGTGCGCAACGGCCTTCGGCACTTTGCGCTTGAGCGCCTCGGGCAACAGCGGCCGCAGCAACTGTCCGACCTTGAACAACGGACCGAATAGCGCCGGGTTCGGGATCACGGTGCGCAGCGCGGCGCGCTTGAGCGATTCGATGAACGGCCGGCCTACGCGCTTGTCGACGATGTTGCGGCCGATATCCACCAGCCGGCCGTACTGCACGCCGGAGGGGCAGGTGGTCTCGCAGGCGCGACAGGTGAGGCAACGATCCAGGTGCAGTTGCGTCTTGGAGGTGCAGGCGTTGCCTTCCAGCAGTTCCTTGATCAGGTAGATACGGCCGCGCGGGCCGTCGAGCTCGTCGCCGAGCAACTGATAGGTTGGACAGGTCGCGGTGCAGAATCCGCAGTGCACGCAGGCGCGCAGGATGCTGTCCGCCTCCCGTCCTTCCGGGGTGTTCTTGATGAATTCCGCCAGATTTGTTTTCATCTCAACTAGGTCAAATTCTCAACACAGAGGCACAGAGGACACGGAGGACACAGAGATAAACCATACGGGCGAGTTGCGGACAGGAGGCTCAGTATCTGCTGATATGTCCGATGAGGAGGTCGAATCGCAGGATGCATGTTCCAGCTGCCGCTTTTCTCCCATTTCCGAACTGCGATCTTCTTTCTCTGTGCACTCTGTGACCTCTGTGTCTCTGTGTTAGGTGTAGACCCTTAGAAATCAGCGTGGATGCGGCCGGGGCAGAGGATACCTTCGGGGTCGAAGGTGCGCTTGAGCTTCTTGTGGATCTCAAGCAGATTCGCCGGCAAACGCTGAATGCCCAGGCGCTTGTCGCCACCGCGGAACAAGGTTGCGTGGCCGCCGGCCCGTTGCGCGGCCTCGAATGCATGTGACGGACTGAGATTTGCGGCGATCCAGCGCAGGCCACCGTTCCATTCGATCAGTTGCGGGCCCAGGCCGAGCGGCGCGGCTGGTGGGTTTGATGGACAGGCGCCACAGTGCCGCGGCACGCAACGAAGAACGGGTGCGTCTGCTCGCGGATCGATTTCCAGAACGCGGCGCCGTCGGCAACGGGCTCGCCGCCGACTTTCTTCTGCGCCGCTTCGACCGCGATGCCCGCGCCGGACAGGCGCAGGTAAAGCGCGCCATCCACGTGGCAGGTTGCCGACAACGGCAGCGGCTTCCCGGCCCATCGGCTCATCGAGTCGAGCGCGGCGGTCTCATCCATCTCCAGACGCAGCGTGCTTTCGTGTTCCGGCGCCGGCAGCACTTTGAGCGAAACCTCGGTGATCAATCCCAGGGTGCCGAAGGAGCCGGTCATCAGCCTCGACAGGTCGTAGCCGGCGACGTTCTTCATCACCTGCCCGCCGAAACGCAGGTCTTCACCCAGGCCGTTCAACATGCGCACGCCGAGCACGAAGTCGCGCGCCGATCCGGCCGAAGCGCGGCGCGGCCCGGAGAATCCGCAGGCCACGCTGCCGCCGAGGGTGGCTGCGGTGCCGAAGTGTGGCGGTTCGAACGGGAGCATCTGCCCGTTTCTTCGCCAGCGCGGCTTCCACCTCCCGCAGCGGCGTGCCGGCGCGCGCCGTGAACACCAGTTCGGTGGGCTCGTATTCGACGATGCCGGTGCACGGGCGTGTGTCGAGCACGTCGCCGATCAGCGCCAGGCCGTAGAAGTCCTTGGCTCCGCTGCCGCGGATGCGCACGTGCGCGTGCTCGGCGGCTGCCTTGCGGATGGTTTCCGAAAACTGTTGGATTACTTCCTGCATGAAAGGCTTTTCAACGCAAAGGATTCTTTTCTATACCCCCTTGAGGGGTACGCAAAGGTACGCGAAGGGAAGATCAAAGACGAAAAGGTTGTCAGAAGTGCGTCGTCAGAAGTACGAAAGCATGCGGTTCAATTGCCGAAGGCACTCACGTCATCGCCGGCAGAAAAGTTGAGCAAGAAACCAACCCGACATCCTGTCCATTCTCATCTCATTCTTTCGCTTTTCCCTTGCGTACCTTTGCGTCCTTTGCGTTGAACGCGTTTGCACTTCGTAGTCAGAATCGTGGCAGGTCGGGGAACTTCTCCTTGCCGCGGTGCACGTGCATGGCACCGAACTCGGCGCAGCGCTGCAGCGTGGGCACGGCCTTGCCGGGATTGAGCAGACCGTGCTCGTCGAATGCGTGCTTCACCGCGTGGAAGGTTTCCAGTTCGCGGGTCTTGAACTGCAGGCACATCTGGTTGATCTTCTCGATGCCCACGCCGTGCTCGCCGGTGATGGTGCCGCCGACCTCGACGCACAACTCCAGAATCGCCGCTCCGTAGGCCTCGGCGCGCCGCATCTGGTCGTCGTCGTTGGCATCGAACATGATCAACGGATGCAGGTTGCCGTCGCCGGCATGGAACACGTTGGCGCACTGCAGGTTGAACTTTCCGGACAGCTCGTCGATGCGCTTGAGCACATGGGCCAGATGCTTGCGCGGGATGGTGCCGTCCATGCAGTAGTAATCGGGCAGGATGCGGCCCACCGCCGGGAAGGCGGCCTTGCGCCCGGCCCACAGTTTCAGCCGTTCGGTTTCATCGCGCGATGTGCGGATACTGGTCGCGCCAGCTTTGCGCATCACCTCGGTGACGCGGGCGATCTCCGCTGTGACTTCCTCTTCGGTGCCGTCGGATTCGCACAGCAGGATGGCGGCGGCGTCGAGCGGGTAGCCGGCATGGACGAATTGCTCCACCGCGGCGGTGGCCTTCCTGTCCATCATCTCCAGGCCGGCGGGGATGATCCCGGCGGCGATGACGTCCGCTACCGCCTGGGCAGCCTTGGCGATGTCGTCGAACGCTGCCAGCACCACCTGCGCCTTCTCGGGTTTCGGCAGCAGCTTGACAGTGATCTCGGTGACCACGCCGAGCAGGCCTTCCGACCCGGTGATCAGCGCCAGCAGGTCGTATCCCGGTGAATCGAGGCCGTCAGAGCCGATCTCGAGCAATTCTCCCTCGATGGTGACGAACCGTACCTTGAGGATGTTGTGAACCGTGAGCCCGTACTTCAGGCAGTGCACGCCTCCCGAATTCTCGGCGACGTTGCCGCCGATCGAGCAGGCGATCTGGCTGGAGGGATCGGGAGCGTAGTAAAGGCCGAGGGGTGCAGTCGCTTCGGAGATCGCAGCGTTGCGCACGCCCGGCTGAACGCGCGCGGTCCGCGCCCGCGCGTCGATCTCCAGGATTTGCTTCATCTTCGACATGACCAGCAGCAGTCCGTGTTCGTAGGGAAGGGCGCCGCCCGACAGACCGGTTCCGGCGCCGCGGAATACCACCGGCACCCGGCCTGCGTGGCAGATGCGCAGAATCGCACGTACCTGTTCCTCGGTGTCGGGCAGCGCCACCAGGAGCGGCATGCGCTGGTAGGCGGTGAGGCCGTCGCACTCGAAGGGCTTGAGATCCTCGTGCTGATGCAGCAGTGCATCGGGCGCGAGGACTCGCGGAGAGTTGCTGGATCAGTTCCGCCTTGGAGATCTGCGGTTGCAGCGTTTCGGACGGGAGCAATTCGGGCTTGCCCATGCTGGACTCAGTCTAATCCGTGACGCGAACACTCGCGGGTGCCTGACGGGCGAACACTTATGCGGCCGAGAGGGTCGTCCATGTATTCCGCAGAAGTGATCACAACACCAAGATTGCGCGAAAGTCGTTGACGTTGGTCAGCGTCGGACCGGTGATGACCAGATCGCCGAGTCCGGAGAAGAAACGGTAGCCGTCATTATCCGCGAGCATCGCCTTGGCGTCCAGATTGCGCTGCGCCGGCACGCGCGAGCGAATCGGGCGTGAGAAGCGCGCCGGCGTTGTCTTCGGTGCCGTCCACGCCGTCGGTATCGCCTGCGAGTGCGCTTATACCCGACTCTGCGTTGAGGGCAACCGCCAGTGCGAGCAGGAATTCGGCGTTGCGGCCGCCACGGCCGTGTCCACGCACGGTCACGGTGGTCTCACCGCCGCTGAGCAGCACGCACGGCGCCTTGGCCGGTTGCCCATGGCGCCTGACCTGCCGGGCGATGCCGGCGTGCACCAGTGCGACTTCGCGCGACTCGCCTTCGATCGCGTCGCCCAGGATCACCGGCGTGACGCCAGCCTTGCGCGCGACCTTCGCCGCCGCTTCGAGCGACATCTGCGGTGTCGCGATCATGTGCAGTTCGGTTCTTGCAAGGCGCGGGTCGCCGGGCTTCGGCGTTTCTTCCCCGGCGGCGCGCAGGTGGTTCACTACCGTCAGCGGTTCCGTTATCCGGTATTTGTCGAGGATGGCGAGCGCGTCGGCAAACGTGGTCGGATCGGCCACGGTGGGACCGGAGGCGATGACCGCCGGATCGTCTCCCGGAATGTCGGAGATCGCCAGCGTCACCACTTTCGCGGGCGCGCAGGCGGCGGCAAGCCGCCCGCCCTTGACCGCGGACAGATGCTTGCGCACGCAGTTCATCTCGGCGATGTTGGCGCCGCTCTTGAGGAGCGCCTTGTTGATCGCCTGCTTGTCGGTGAGGGTCAGCCCCGGCGCAGGCAGGGCGAGCAGGGCGGAGCCGCCGCCGGAAACCAGGAATAGCACCAGGTCGTCGGCGGCGAGTCCCTGCACCATCTTCAGGATGCGTTCGGCGGCTTCGCGTCCCGCCAGGTCGGGCACGGGATGCGCGGCTTCGACCACTTCGATTTTCCGCGTGGGCGCGTGGTGGCCGTAACGGGTGACGACCAGCCCGGAGATCTCTCCCCTCCAGTGATCCTCCACCGCCGTGGCCATGCTCGCCGCTGCCTTGCCGCAACCGACCACGATGGTGCGGCCTTTCGGCGGCTTCGGCAGATACGCCGGCAGCGACTTGTCCGGCAGCGCCGCCGCGATCGCCGCATCGAACATCGCTCTAAGCAGTGCGCGAGGGTCGTTAATCATTAAGAACCTATTTAGCCACAGAGGTCACAGAGAACACAGAGGAAACGCTAGAGCAAAGGAACGCGAAGGTTGAAACGTTTCATCTCGCGCAGGCGAACCATCGAGTGAAAGTTGGACGGCGCATTTTCGCGAACATTCATCCTCGTGACCCAATTTCGTTTCGTCCCTCTCTTTTCTCTGTGTCCTCTGTGTCCTCTGTGGCTAACGGAATTTGATTATTTCGCGACGGCGTGATTGGCGAGAGCTTCGAGGGCCTTGACCATCGCGGAGTGATCCCACTTGCCGCCGCCCTGCGCCTGGCAGGCGCTGAACAGTTCCTGCGCGGTGGCGGTGTTGGGCAGGCTCATCTTGAGCGCGCGCGCGGAGGAGAGCGCCAGGTTCAGGTCCTTCTGGTGCAGCTCGATGCGGAATCCCGGATCGAACGTGCGCTTGATCATGCGCTCGCCGTGCACTTCCAGCACCCGAGAGGATGCGAATCCACCCATCAGCGCCTGGCGCACCTTGCCTGGATCCACGCCGGCCTTGGAGGCGAGCAGCAGCGCTTCGGCGACCGCTTCGATGTTGAGCGCAACGATGATCTGGTTGCAGACCTTGCAGATCTGGCCGGCGCCGACGTCGCCGACCAGCGTGATGTTCTTGCCCATCAACTCGAACAGCGGCTTGACCTTGGCGAAAACGGTTTCATTGCCGCCGACCATGATCGTGAGCGCAGCGTTCTTTGCGCCGACTTCGCCTCCGGACACCGGGGCGTCCATGTACTCCGCGCCGGCCTTGCGGATACGCTCCGCGAAGACCTTGGTCTCGATCGGTGAAATCGAGCTCATGTCCACCACGACCTTGCCGGCGAACAGGCCTTCGGCGACGCCGTCCCTGCCGAACAGCGCCTTTTCCACGTCGGGCGTGTCCGGGACCATGATGATGATGATCTCGGCCTTCTGCGCCACTTCCTTCGCAGATCGCGCAGGCCTTGCCGCCCGCCGCGGTCAGCTCCGGCGTCACACCGCTGCGGCTGTAGAGGTACAGCGTGTGCCCGCCCTTCATGAGATTGGCCGCCATGGGCTTGCCCATGATGCCCAGACCGATGAATCCAACATTGCTCATTTTTTTCTCCTTGGATCTAAATCAAAATCTCAACACAGAGGCACAGAGGACGCAGAGGACACAGAGAGGAGCAAGTCAGGAAATAGACGCTGGAGCATATCTATGGTCACGATGCCGGCAATTTTCGCCCAGTTGTCCCCTTATTGAGTTTCTCTGTGTTCTCCGTGTCCTCTGTGCCTCTGTGTTGGGTGTAGATTTTATAGATAAGGCTTGAGCCAGCCGAGGCCGTCTTCGGTGTTGCCCGCCGGCCGGTATTCACAGCCGATCCAGCCCTTGTAGCCGATCCGGTCGAAGAACTCGAACAGGAACGGATAGTTGATCTCGCCGGTGCCCGGCTCGTGGCGCCCCGGGGTGTCGGCGATCTGCATGTGGCGCGATCTTCGCCAGGTTTTTCTCGACCGTCGGCGCCAGATCGCCCTCCATGATTTGCATGTGGTAGATGTCGTACTGGAAGTAGCAGGTTCGGCACGCTCGCGTAATGCATGATGTCGAACGCCTGGCGCGAGTAGTTCAGGTAGAAGCCGGGGATGTCGCGGGTGTTGATGGCCTCGATCAGCAGTTTCATGTTGTGCTTTGCCAGTTCCCTGCCCGCGAACTGCAGGTTGGCGATGTAGGTCTCGCGCATGGTCTCTTCGTTGACGCCACGCGGCTTGAGCCCGGCCATGCAGTGGATCTGTTCGCATCCAAGCGCCCTGGCGTACTCGACCGCCTTGCCGACGTTTTCCTGGAACTGACCGACCTTGGCCGGATCGCAGGCCATGCCCCGATCTCCCGGCGGCCCAGTCGCCGGGCGGCATGTTGAACAGGACCATTTGCAGCTTGTGCTTGTCGAGTTGCTCCCTGATCTGCGCGGCCGGAAATTCGTAGGGAAACAGGAACTCCACCCCGCGGAATCCGGCCCTCGCGGCGGCGCCGAAGCGCTCCAGAAAAGGCACCTCGTTGAACATCATGGAGAGGTTGGCGTTGAACTGCGGCATGGGTCCTCCCGGGACTATTCTTGGAATGGGTTGTCGGGAGTGGCAATTATAGCCGCCCGCAGGAGCGGCGCCCGCGCGCGGCTATAATCCGAAGGACGAACCGCCGGAAAGCGAGATCAGCGATGAAATTCAAGGGAACCGAGACCTACGTCGCCACCGAGGACCTGATGATGGCGGTGAACGCCGCCGTCACGCTGGAGCGCCCGCTGCTGATCAAGGGCGAGCCGGGCACCGGCAAGACCATGCTGGCGATCGAGGTGGCAAAGGCGCTGCAGCGGCCGCTGTACCAGTGGCACGTCAAATCCACATCAAAGGCGCAACAAGGGTTGTACGAATACGACGCGGTGTCCCGGCTGCGCGATTCCCAACTGGGCGACGGGCGCGTGCACGACATTGCCAATTACATCGTCAGGGGACCGTTGTGGGATGCCTTCGAGTCGGACCGCCCCGCGGTGCTGCTGATTGACGAGGTGGACAAGGCGGACATCGAATTTCCCAACGACCTGTTGCGCGAGCTTGATCGCATGGAGTTCTACGTCTACGAAACCCAGAAACTGGTCAAGGCCAGGCACCGGCCGGCAATCATCATCACCAGCAACAACGAGAAGGAACTGCCGGACGCCTTCCTGCGCCGCTGCTTCTTCCACTACATCAAGTTTCCGGACAAGGAAATCATGGAGCGCATCGTTGACGTTCACTTTCCGAACCTCAAAAAGTCGCTGCTGCGTGAGGCGCTGGAGGTGTTCTTCGAGATCCGTGAAGTGCCGGGTTTGAAGAAAAAGCCGTCCACGTCCGAGCTGCTCGACTGGCTGAAACTGCTGATGGCCGAGGACATCTCTCCCGAGACGCTGCACGGCCAGGACCAGGCCAAAATCATTCCGCCACTCGCAGGCGCGCTGCTCAAGAACGAGCAGGACGTGCACCTCTTCGAGCGGCTGGTCTTCATGTCTCGCCGTGCGCGTTAACGCGAAATGCGGTTAACACGAAGGATCACGAAGGTCGGGCGAAGGAACACGAAGGAACTCTGAGATATGGTTCGCAATCCGGTAAGAGTCGCGGAGGAAATTCGGGTTGGTACGTTGCGCAATTGTGTTCAACCTTCAATATTTCCTGAGGTCTTCTGTTTAGGTTTCCATCGTGCGTCTCACTGTTCTTCCTTCCTGATCCTTCGTGTTGAAAGAGGTATGCCTTGCTCACTGATTTCTTTCTGAAGCTGAGAGAAGGCGGGGTGCCGGCCTCGGTGAAGGAATACCTGGTGCTGATGGAAGCCCTGTCGAAACACGTGATATCCGGCAGCCTGGATGAGCTCTACTATCTGTCTCGTGCCTGCCTGGTGAAGGACGAGTCGAACTACGACAAGTTCGACCGCGTTTTCGGCGCCTACTTCAAGGGCATTACATCGGCGCCCGAGGTATTGCTGGCGCAATTACCGGAAGAATGGCTGCGCCGGCAGGCGGAACTGCTGCTCTCCGAGGAAGAAAAGAAACTGATCGAGTCGCTCGGCGGCTGGGAGAAGCTGATGGAGACGCTGAAGAAGCGCCTCCAGGAGCAGAAGGGCCGCCACCAGGGCGGCTCGAAGTGGATCGGCACGGGTGGCACCTCGCCGTTCGGCGCTTACGGCTATAACCCGGAAGGCATCCGCATCGGGCAGGACGAGTCGCGCAACCGCCGCGCAGTGAAGGTGTGGGATCAGCGCGAGTACCGCAATCTTGACGACTCGGTGGAACTGGGCACGCGCAACATCAAGGTCGCGCTAAAGCGCCTGCGCAAGTTCGCCCGCGAGGGGGCGGCCGAGGAACTGGACCTGGACGACACCATCCGCTCGACCGCGAGGAACGCCGGCTGGCTCGACATCAAGATGGTGCCGGAGCGGCACAACTCGGTAAAGGTGCTGTTGTTCCTGGACGTGGGCGGCTCGATGGAAGACCACGTAAAAGTGTGCGAGGAACTGTTCTCGGCCGCGCGCGCCGAATTCAAGCACCTGGAGTACTTCTACTTCCACAACTTCCTCTATGAATCGGCATGGCGCAACAATCGCAGGCGCAACAGCGAACGAACGCCGGTTTTCGACGTGCTGCACAAGTACTCCCACGACTACAAGCTGATTTTCGTGGGCGATGCGACCATGAGCCCGTACGAGATCGCCTACCCGGGCGGCAGCATCGAACACAACAACGACGAACCGGGGGCGGTGTGGCTCAAACGCATGCTGGACGTCTACCATCATGCGGTGTGGCTCAACCCCACAACGGAAGAGCGCTGGGGCTACTACGAATCGATCGGCATGGTGCGGCAATTGATGGCCGAGCGGATGTTCCCGCTTACGCTCGGCGGGCTCGACCGCGCGATGCGCGCACTGGCCCGCTAGCGTACGCGAAAGGTGTGGATGAATTCGGGCCAGGCCAGGCCGCCTGACAGCGCGAGGCCGGAAGCGGGCCAGACAGTGGAAACGACCGGATTGGTGACCGCGTACTCGAGCCCGATGCGCGCAGCGAGAAAGTACGCCAGCACCAGCCCCGCGAACCGCGTACCCATACGGTGAGGGAGCGGTAAGCTCCCGCAGGGATTCAACCAGTTGATTCATGACTGCTGCTGGGGCGAATGCCCGGGTCCGGCGCACGAATCGACTGATGCTGGACGCGCGCAGGCAGGCCTCAGGATTCCGGCGCAACACGGGCGGTCTTATCCCGCACTTTCGCATTGAAACGGGCGGCGTCGATCACGAAGCGCTCGTGCCGGCCCGCGGATATCCTGTCGATGCCGTCATGCGCTTCGACGTGGAACACGAGCTTCCTGCCTTCGATTTTCTCCAGCAGCACGTTGATCGTCACCGTCAGGCCCGGCGGGGTGGCCGCCTCGTGGGAAAAGCTCACGTGCGTTCCCAGCGTCTGTTCGGTTGGCCAGTCCAGATGCGGACGAAGGGCCTCTATGCATGCCCATTCCATCAAGCCCGACCATGAACCCGGTGGCGAGCACCGCCGGCATGTCGCGGAACATGTCCGATTCCGGATACAGGTGCGGGACCGTCTTGGTCTCGGGAACCCTGTACCGGAAGGTGTGGGTGAGGCCGGCTTTGAGCGTGTCCTTCATGGTAATGGAGTACGGATCGTTGGTGGACGACGGTCAACTAATGACGACGAACTACGCGATTTCACTCCCTCTGCGCCGGCCACCAAAAGACTTTGCTCCGACCGAGTGAACGGTCCTTGGAGCAGATGACGTGGCATCACGGCTTCTTTCTGCGGTCATCCGCAATCGGTGGCGTTACCTTGAGCACTTCATCCACCGTGGTCACGCCTGCGGCGATTTTCAGCGCGCCGGCGATGCGCAGCGGTTTCATGCCGTCGCGGTACGCCTGTTCGCGTATCAGCGAAGCATCGGTTTCCGCGGTGATAAGCGGCCGCTGTCCCGCCGTCATCAGCAGGATTTCGTAGATGCCAATCCGGCCGGTGTATCCCGTCATCCGGCACTCGAGGCAGCCCTTGGCGTTGTATATCTGCTTCGGTTTTTCCGATTGCCACGGCGCGATCAGCATGCTCCAGGTGCTGTCGTCGATGGTGCCGGCTTCCCGGCAGAGAGGACAGAGCGTGCGCACCAGTCGTTGCGCCATCACCGCCAGGATGGTGGTGTGAAGCAGGTAGGGCGGCACGCCGATGTCGAGCAGTCGGGTGAGCGCCGAGGGCGCGTCGTTGGTGTGCAGCGTGGAAAACACCAGATGGCCGGTGAGCGCCGCCTGGATCGCCATTTCCGCGGTCTCCATGTCGCGGATCTCGCCGACCATGATGATGTCCGGATCCTGGCGCATGAGCGTGCGCACTCCGGCGGCGAAGTCGAGTCCGATGCCGTGCTGCACCTGCATCTGGTTGAATTGTGGCTCGACCATCTCGATCGGGTCCTCGATGGTGCAGACGTTGACCTCCGGCGCGGCGACCTGCTTGAGCGTCGAATACAGCGTGGTGGTCTTGCCGGAGCCGGTGGGCCCGGTCACCAGCACGATGCCGTGAGGACGCGAGGTGACCTGGCTCCAGCGCTCGCGATCCTCGTCGGAGAAGCCCAGGTCCTTGAAGTTCTTCACCAGCACGTCGGGGTTGAAGATTCGCATCACGAGCTTCTCGCCGAAGGCCGTGGGCATGGTGGACAGGCGCAGTTCCAGCTCTTCGCCATCCGCCGTGCGGGTCTTGATGCGGCCGTCCTGTGGCCGGCGTTTTTCCACCACGTCCATGCGCCCGAGGATCTTGATGCGGCTCGTCATCGCGGCAACGATGGGCGTGGGAATCTGATACACCTGATGCAGCACGCCGTCGATGCGGAAGCGCACGTTGGCCAGGTCGCGGCGCGGCTCGACGTGGATGTCGCTGGCGCGCTGATCGAACGCATACTGAAGCAGCCAGTCGACCAGGCGCACGATGTGCTGGTCGTTGGCGTCGAGCTTGCCGCTCACGCCCAGTTGCACAAGCTGCTCGAAGTTGGTGATGTCCGAAAGCGATGTGCCGTGCTGCTGGCCCGCGCCCTTGACCGACCGGGCCAGGTTGTAGAACTCGATGAGGTAGCTGTTGATGTCGACCGGGTTGGCCACAACCCTCTTGATATCCAGCCTCAGGATGCGGGCAAGCTCCGTTTCCCACTCGCGTACATACGGTTCGCAGGTCGCGATCACCGCCTCGGTCGAGGTGACGCCGACGGGAAGGATGCGGAAGCGGGTGGCATAGGCGTTCGACATCACCTTGGTGACGGCGGCGAAGTCGATCTTGAACGGATCGATATGGAGGTACGGCAATCCCACTTTGCCGGCCAGCCACTCGGTCAGCACTTCCAGATTCAGCAGTTTCTTGGGATTGCGCGGATCCTTCCACTTCTGGTCGGCGAGGAGCACGAGCGGGTGAACGTCGCTGCCGCGGAAGTTGCGACGCAGTGCGAGCAGTTTGTCTGCCGTGTCCTGCGTAACCAGCTTGTCTGCGACCAGTTCTGCGAGCAATTGCTCGAGCGTGAGCCTGGTGTCGTTCTGTTGCCGGGCCTGGTCGGCTTTGTGCAGGCTGGAAGTCGGCGTCATGCCGTTTTCATGGAAGTGGACGTGGGTTGTCAGGGGGCAATTTCGCCGCTGCTGACGAGGTTATCGCGGCTGCGTTGCACTATAAACCGCCTGTTTGCGGCCTCCAATACAAGACCATCCCCTTAAGCTGACGTGCCGGCCGGGGAGCGCCGCAGGAAATAAGGCCGCACTGCAATGGTGCCTCTTTTCTCACCGGACGCACCATACTGGCTCCAAAAAACCTTGTCGGCGCTCGATTGTGGATTTAAAGTCGTTATCGTACAGACAGTTAATCTGTGGGAATGACGGTTGCTTCAAATGGTCCGATTTCACCTACAAGAAAACGGGAGGAGAACATGGAAGCCCTGAAAATCAGCAGTGACGCGCTGTTCATTTTGCTCGGCGCGGTGATGGTGTTGGCGATGCACGCCGGGTTCGCGTTTCTGGAAGTCGGCACCGTGCGCAAGAAGAACCAGGTGAATGCACTGGTGAAGATCCTGGCGGATTTCTCCGTATCCACGGTGGCGTATTTCTTCATCGGCTATTCGCTCGCCTACGGCGTGAACTTCTTCGCGGCCGCGGACAAGCTCGCGGCCGACAGCGGCTATCAACTGGTCAAGTTCTTCTTCCTGCTGACTTTCGCTGCCGCCATCCCGGCAATCGTCTCGGGGGGCATCGCCGAACGTGCCAAGTTCAATGCGCAACTGGCGGCGACTTTCCTGCTGGTCGGATTCATCTATCCCTTCTTCGAAGGCATCTCCTGGAACGGAAACTACGGCGTGCAGGCGTGGCTGGAGGCCACCTTCGGATCGCCCTTTCACGACTTCGCCGGTTCGATCGTGGTCCATGCCGTAGGCGGCTGGGTCGGGCTGGTTGCGGTCGTCCTCCTCGGCGCCCGCCGCGGCCGCTACAATCGCGAAGGCGGCGTCTCCGCGCACCCGCCGTCGAGCATCCCCTTTCTCGCACTCGGTGCGTGGGTGCTTACCGTGGGCTGGTTTGGATTCAACGTCATGTCTGCACAGACCATCGACAAGATCAGTGGACTGGTTGCAGTGAATTCGCTGATGGCGATGGCCGGCGGCACCATCGGCGCGCTGTTTGCCGGACGCAACGACCCGGGTTTCGTTCACAACGGCCCGCTTGCCGGCCTGGTGGCGATCTGCGCCGGCTCGGATCTTATGCATCCGATCGGGGCGCTGGCGACCGGTGCGGTGGCCGGCGTGCTGTTCGTAGTCATGTTCACAGTGACGCAAAATCGCTGGAAGATCGACGACGTGCTCGGCGTCTGGCCGCTGCACGGATTGTGCGGCGCCTGGGGCGGCATCGCGGCCGGCATATTCGGGCTGCAGGCATTCGGCGGACTGGGCGGGGTGAGCTTCATGTCGCAGTTGATCGGCAGCCTGCTTGGCATCGGCGTCGCGGTGGCCGGGGCGCTGATTGTCTATGGCGGCATAAAGGCCGCAATGGGGATTCGCCTCGACGCGGAGGAAGAGTTCATCGGAGCCGACTTGAGCATCCACAAGATCTCGTCGACGCCGGACCGCGAAGTAAGCTGGTAGGCAAGACCGCTCGCTGGCAGTTGCAGGAAAAGGGCAGCGCCTCCGCGCTGCCCTTTTTTTATCTCGCAACGGCACGTACGGAGGAACGCCCGGTCGAATGGCAAGGCTTTCCGTCATAATGGCACCACCTTTTTCCTCCTGGTGAACGTACTTGAGCGGTCCGGACATTTCCAGACTGAAGATAGATCGCGGCGGCGCAGGAACAGTCGCGATGCGCCCGCGCGGCCGGCTGCGGCGGCTGATGGTCCCGGCTCTGGTCGTGGTAGTGGCTGCGATCGTGGCGCTGTTCGCGTACAACCGGCTGCTGCGCGCCCCGGTCGCGGTCGAAACGGCGTCGGTAACGATGTCGTATCCTTCGCAGGCCTACACCGAATTGAATGCGACCGGCTACGTGGTCGCACAGCGCAAGGCCGCGGTGGCATCGAAAGCAACCGGCCGTCTGGTGTGGCTGGGCGTCGAGGAAGGCAGTCGCGTGAAGGAAGGCGATATCATCGCCCGGCTGGAAAATCTCGACGTCAAGGCCACGCGCGCGCAGGCCGCGGCAAACCTCCAGGTAGCGAAAGCCAATCTGGAGCAGGGCCTCGCCGAGCTAAGGGATGCGGAAACCGCGCTCAAGCGCTCGGAGGAACTGCTCGCGCAAGGTTTCGTTTCACGCGCCTCGCACGATATCGCAGTGGCGCGCCAGGACAAGGCAAGGGCCAACATCGCCAGCCTGCAGGCGGGCATCGCCGCTGCGCAGGCCAATCTGCGCGGTACCGATGTCGCCGTCGAGCAGACGCTGATACGCGCGCCGTTCGACGGTGTGGTGCTGACCAAAGCCGCCAACGTTGGTGACGTGGTCACGCCTTTCTCCTCGGCACTGGACGCCAAAGGGGCGGTGGTGACAATGGCCGACATGAGCACGCTCGAAGTCGAGGCAGATGTGTCCGAGTCGAACCTGTCCAGGGTACACATCGGCCAGCCGGTCGAGATTCAGCTGGATGCGCTCCCGGACATGCGATTCCGCGGCGTTGTCGCCCGGACGGTGCCGACGGTGGATCGTGCGAAAGCCACGGTGATGACCAAGATCCGTTTTCTGGAAGCGGATGCACGCGTTCTTCCGGAGATGAGCGCGAAGGTTGCATTCCTGACGCAGGAGATCAGCGATGCCGATCGCGCGCCGCGTGCGGCGCTCAACGTTGCTGCGCTGACGACGCGTGCAGGCCGCAACGTCGTCTTCGTGGTCAGGGACGACAAGGTTGCCGAAGTGCCGGTCGAAACCGGTGCGAAGATGGGCGATCTGGTCGAAATCAGGAAAGGACCTCAACCCGGGGAAAAAGTGGTGCTGCGGCCGGGCCCGAAACTGCACGATGGTGCGGCGGTGAAGCCTGCGGGCAAGTGAATGACGGCAACGATCGTCGAGATCCGCCATCTCGCCAAATCCTACCGGCGCGGCGGCCAGATCATACCGGTGCTCAGCGACCTCAGCTTTGACATCGCCGAAGGCGAGTTCATTGCGCTGATGGGCCCTTCCGGTTCCGGCAAGAGCACCTTGCTGAACCTGATTGCGGGGATCGACAAGCCCGACCGCGGCGAGCTGAGGGTCGCCGGCCTCGACATTTCCACGCTTTCGGAAGCGGATCTCGCCGACTGGCGGGCCAGCCACATCGGGTTCGTCTTTCAGTTCTACAATCTGATGCCGGTCCTGACGGCATTCGAAAACATCGAGCTGCCGCTGCTGCTGACCCGCCTGTCACGCCGCCAGAGGCGTGAGCGCGTCGAGCTCGCCCTCGACATGGTCGGACTCACCGACCGGATGGATCACTATCCCTCCGAACTCTCCGGCGGCCAGCAGCAACGCGTCGCGATCGCGCGCGCGATCATCAGCGATCCGCTGCTGATCGTTGCGGACGAACCGACCGGGGACCTGGATCGCGTCTCCGCGGCCGACATTCTCGACCTGCTCGACCGCCTGAACCGCGAATTGGGAAAGACCATCGTAATGGTCACGCACGACCAGCGCGCCGCCGAGCATGCGCGCATCGTGCGGCATCTCGACAAGGGCGAACTCACCGACGGCGAAACGACCGGATAACCGCCAAGACGCCAAGAGCGCCAAGGAAAACCGGGATTGAGAGTGTAGAACCTGGAGTCGCAAAGCTCGTCACGCGTCACAAGAGCATGCAAATTTTTCCCCCCGGATTGCATTTAAGTCTTCTTGGCGTTCTTGGCATCTTGGCGGCGAGATCGGATTTATGTATTTCCTGAAACTGATCCTGCGCAACGCGCTGCGGCACAAGCTGCGCAGCGGACTGACCGTGCTGGGGATTTTCGTCGCCATACTGGCTTTCGGGCTGCTGCGCACCGTGGTGGAAGCGTGGTTCGCCGGCGCCGAGAGTGCGTCGAGTACGCGGCTCATTACGCGCAACTCGATTTCGCTGGTTTTTCCGCTGCCGATCGCTTACCAGGACAGAATCCGCCAGGTCGGCGGCGTGGTCAGCGTCAGCCACGCCAACTGGTTCGGCGGCATTTACGTATCGGAGAAGAATTTCTTTCCGCAGTTTGCGGTGGATGCGAAGTCGTACCTCGATCTTTATCCGGAGTATCTGATGCCGCCGGAGCAGATGAAGGCGTTCCTGCTCGACCGCAAGGGGTGCGTGGTGGGAAGGAAGCTCGCGGACATTCACGGTTTCAAGGTCGGCGATGTGGTGCAGTTGCGCGGTACTATTTTCCCCGGCACCTGGGAATTCGTGGTGAGGGCAATTTACGACGGTGCGGAACCGGCAACTGACACTTCGCAATTTCTCTTCCATTGGGACTATCTCAACGAAACCCTGAAGAAGACTGTGCCTCGCCGCAGCAACACGGTCGGCGTCTACGTCGTGGGCATCGACCAGGCCGACCGTGCCGCCGAAATCGGCACGGAGATCGACCGGACCTTCAGGAATTCGCTGGCCGAAACCCTGACCGAGACCGAGAAGGCCTTCCAGCTCGGATTCGTGGCCATGACCGAGGCCATCGTCATCGCCATTCAAATCGTGTCGTTCCTGGTGATCTTCATCATCATGGCGGTCATGGCCAATACCATGGCTATGACGGCACGCGAACGCATGTCGGAGTACGCCACCATGAAGGCCCTCGGCTTCGGTCCGGCGCGGGTGGTGACTTGATCTTCGGCGAGTCGCTGTCCATAGCGCTGGTGGGTGCCGCCGCGGCTGTTATCGGCCACCTTCCCCGTGGCGGAGTGGTTTGCCGGGAAAGTGGGCACACTGTTCCCGGTGTTCAGCGTTTCCCGGCAGACCGTGGAGATGCAGATGATGGCGGCTGTAGTGGTCGGTGCAGTCGCGGCACTTCTGCCCAGCTACCGCGCCGCCAGCGTGCGCATCGTCGATGGCCTTCGCAACATCGGGTAAGATGAATTGGCCCAGAGAACACCGAGCCCACAGCGCAAGGCGCACTGACCAAGATGCGGGTGAACAGGTTGGAGAACCGCGTTCGGAAATGCATGATCCTGTGAGGGTATCGGTTCCCTCTAACCATGGTTTCTGGAGGGCGTCTGCTCGGTGATCCTCTGTGTCTCTGTGGTCAGATCGAGTTCATGGCGATACCGTTTTCGTACACAGCGAAGAACCTGATGGCGCGCAAGCTGACCACCATGCTCACTGCCGGCGGCATGGCGCTGGTGGTATTCGTGTTCGCTACCGTGCTGATGCTGCAGGAAGGACTGAGGAAAACGCTGGTGCAGACCGGGTCGTGGGACAACGTGGTGGTGACCCGGCGCTCCGCCGGCACCGAGGTGCAAAGCGGCGTGGATCGTGCGCAGGCGGGGGTGGTGGAGAGCCAGCCGGAGGTGGCGTACGGCTCGGACGGTTTACCGTTGGTGTCGAAGGAAACCGTGGTGCTGGTCACGCTGCCCAAGCGCGATTCCGACAAACCGTCCAACGTCATCGTTCGTGGCGTCGGACTCAGGGGCCAGGCATTGCGGCCGCAGGTTCGCATCATCGAGGGCAGGATGTTCCGGCCGGGACGTCCGAGATCGTGGCCGGGCGCAGCATTGCGGAGCGTTTCAAGGGGGCGGGCGCGGGCGAGCAATTGCGATTCGCGATGCGTGACTGGAGCGTGGTCGGCGTGTTCGATGCCGGCAGGAGCGGATTCGATTCCGAGATCTGGGGCGACGCCGACCAGTTGATGCAGGCATTTCGGCGCCCGGTGTTCTCTTCGGTGATCGTGCGTCTCCAGGACGCGGGCGGTTTCGATGCGCTGAAAGCGCGGCTGGAATCAGACCCGCGGCTTACGGTCGAGGCCAAGCGCGAAACGGTTTTCTATGCGGAGCAATCGCGGATGCTCGCCAATTTCATCGGCTATCTCGGACTCACGCTGTCGGTGATTTTCTCGATCGGCGCGACCATCGGCGCCATGATCACCATGTACGCGTCGGTGGCAAACCGCACGGCGGAAATCGGCACGCTGCGGGCACTGGGATTCCGCAGCCGCAGCGTTCTTGCGGTTTTCCTCGTGGAAGCGTTGCTGCTCGGTCTGGTCGGCGGCGCCGTGGGGCTGGTGTTTGCGTCGTTCATGCAGTTCCTCACCATTTCGACCATGAACTGGCAGTCCTTTGCCGAACTCGCGTTCACCTTTACGCTCAACGCCGGGATCGTCGCAAAGTCGCTGACGTTCGCGCTGGTGATGGGATTGCTTGGCGGTTTCCTGCCGGCGCTGCGCGCCGCACGGCTGAACATCGTCGATGCTCTTCGCGCAGCTTGAACCCTAGCCGGCCACGGGCCGGCGATAAGAGCGTTGACGCAAAGGACGCCAAGGAACGCAGAGGGCGCAAAGGAAAACCAGTTTCTCTATGAACCCCGTGACACGAAAGAACCGGAACTATTGAGTATTGAGCACGTCCGTTTCGCACAACGAAGCGGTCCGAAGCCTGTCACTCCTTCATCCTTCATCCTTCATCCTTCCGCCTTGCTCTTCGCCATCGGCTCGATGGTTCCCATGTGGAACTGGAATTCGCCCGCGCGGCGGTCGTTGAAGTAGTGTCTGCAGCGTGCGCCGCACCGTGGCGAAAGCGATTGTGTCCCAGGGGATTTCGCTTTCGGTGAACAGCCGTGCTTCCAGCGTTTCCTCACCGGCGTGGAAATCGAGGTCGAGAAGCCGGGCACGGAACAGCATGTACACCTGGTTGATGTGGGGTATGTTGAACAGCGCGTACAGGCCCAGCATTTCCACGCGCGCTCTGGCCTCTTCGAGGGTCTCGCGTCCGCGCCCTGCGCGGTGGTTTCCCCGTTTTCCATGAAGCCCGCCGGGACCGTCCACAATCCGTGGCGCGGTTCGATGGCGCGGCGACACAGCAGAATGCCGTCTTCCCATTCGGGGATGCAGCCCACCACGATCTTCGGGTTCTCGTAATGGATGGTTCCGCAACCGGGGCATACGAAGCGGGGGAGGTTGTCGCCTGGAGGCACGCGGCGCTCTACGCGAGCACCGCAGTTGCTGCAGAAGTTCATCGTGTCGGAGGTTGAATGCGCCTTTTCGCATTATAGGGGCTCGCACGGTGGCACCTTAACGGGCGCTGGCCCGGAATTGCTAGAATGACCGCACTGGCGGAACGTCGGGTCTGGAGGGACCAATGAACAGGATATGGCTTGCGGCGATCGTTCTGGCGGCACACACCTGGGCTGGTGCCGCGGCTGCGGATCAACAGGCTTCGTTGCAGGGCATTTGGAAGGGGCCGTGGTACATCGGCATGACCAGCGGACTGGCGACGATGGAGATCGCGGCAGACGGATCCGGCACGATCGCATTTACCAATCTCGAGAACTTCGGTGAAGAACCGGTTGCACTGACCAAGACTTCGTTCGACGGCAAGACATTCAGGTTTGCCGCCTCCGGTACGGGCGGCGTCGAATTCTCGGTCGGCACGCAACTTGGATCGGGCGGCAATCAACTGCGCGGCAATGGCAAGTATGGAGGCTTCGGCGCACGCCTGGAACTGCGGCGCGCGGACTGATCAGGCATGAAAAAGGGCGGTGAAACCGCCCTTCGTTTTGTTGCATTCGAATCGCTTGCAACGAGCGGCGCAATCAGTTCGCCGGCAACGTCTTGATGTATTCGGCGAGCGCCTGGACTTCCTTTTCGCTGAGCTGGTTCCTGAAACCGGGCATCGGCGATTTGCCCTCGATTATCTGCTTCGCGAGTTGTTCGATCGTCTTTGCGTGCCGGCGAGCTTCGGGCCGTCGGCCTGCTTCATGCCGTAGCCCTGATGACACCAGCTGCATTTCGTCGCGAACAGCTTCTTGACGTTCACTTGATACTTCTCACCGACCGCGGCCGCGGCCGCGTCGACCGGATCGTTCGCTGTGGCAGGTGCCGAAACCAGGCCGGCGATGACTGCGAGCGCGCAAACTGTTTCTCTGTTGCGTAAGGCTCTCACCTGAGGCTCTCCGTTTCAGATCCAGACAAATTAAATGGGCGGGGGATTGCTCCCCCGCCCGCAATGAACGACTGAGTATTCTTGTTGGTTTACAGGCCGAACACGATCAGCTGACCGGTGTCGGTCGGCATCTCGGTGAACGGATGGCCGAACAGCGGGCCGTAGTTGCCCGACACGTGGCTGCCCCAGCCGGCGACAACGGCAACGTACTGCTTGCCCTTGGCCGTGTAGGAGATCACGCCACCGTGGTGGCCGATGCCGTTGTTATGCCTCCACAGTTCCTTGCCGGTGCGGGCATCGAGGGCGTGGAAGTTCCCATCGGCGCCGGGCACGAACACCAGATTGCCCTTGGTGGACAGCAGCGATGCGAGCGGCGGATACTTGAACTCGACGCGCCACTTGATCTTGCCGGACAGCGGGTCGCGGCCGGTTACATGGCCGTAAGCCTGCTTGCCCTGCGGGTGCGTTGCGGTCCACGAAGCGCCGAAGTACGCCTGACCGGAGAAATCTGCCGGCCGATCGGCCTTCACAACTTCGATGTCGAAGCACCACTCCTGGACGACCTTGTAGAGCAGGCCGGTACCGGGATTGTAGGACCCGGTATTCCAGCTGATAGCTCCGTCAATCGCCGGGCACACGTTGGTGTGCTTGCCTTCCGGCAGTTCACGACGGCCGATCAGTTGGCCGGTCTTCGGATCCACGCCCTTGATGAAGTTGTAGGTCTCACCGACCATGTAGGCGTTTTCCACTTTCAGCTCGTTGCCACCGCCAACCTGATCGGCGTTGTAAACGAAGATGATCCCACCCTTGTTCGGATGCAGCATGTAACGCTTGCCGCCCTTCTCGAAGGTCATGAACTCGCCCGGCGCGCTGTCGAAGTCCCAGGCGTCGTGCGGCATTTCCGAGAAGTACGACTTAAGCTCGCCGGAGTCGGCATCCAGAACGACGACCGAGGAGCTGTACAGGTTTTCACCCGGACGCGCACCTTCGGTTCTCCAGTTCTCGCCGGCCCAGTCGTAGTCGGGCGCCGGGTTGGCGGTGCCCCACCAGACCGTGTTGGTCTTGGCATCGTAAGAACCGGTCATCCAGCCACCGCCGCCGCCAATCTTCCAGGAATCGTTGCCCCAGGAAGCGCGGGAACGTTCGTCGCCGCCGATGGTGTCGAATTGCCAGGCGACTTCGCCGGTCTGCGCGTTGACCGCGAAGATCGGGCCGCAGCAGCCGGACAGCTCACCACCGTTGGAACCGATGATGACCTTGTCCTTCACCACTACAGGAGCACCGGTGAAGCCCTTGTTGCCTTTCTCGACGCTCATGATCATGTTGTCCCAGACCACCTTGCCGGTCTTGGAGTCGAGCGCGATCATGCGGCCATCGGTGGTGCCGATGTAGACTTTGCCGTAGGCAACGGCCAGACCGCGGTTGTACGGGTTGTAGAAAGTGCCTTCCGCACGCTCGGTGTCGATCTTGGCCTGATAGCGCCAGATTACCGATCCGTCGGAGCCGTCGAGGGCCCACACCTGGCCGGACGCGCTGGTGTAATACAGGACGCCGTCTACTGCGAGGGGGAAGGATTGAATGCCGCGCTTGGAAGCAGCCGGGCTGTGCAGCCAGGCCACCTTCAGGTTCTTGACGTTGCTGGCGTTGATTTGATCGAGGCCGCTATAGTGCCAGCCCTTGAACGACTGGTGATACATGATCCAGTTGTTCGGGTCCTTGTCGGCGTTCATCAGGCGGTCCCAGGTGACATCTGCTGCCATGGCCTGGGAAGCGAACCCGATAAATGCCGCCGCGGACAGGGCCTTTGCGACCCCGGAATATGTCCATCGTTTCATAACTCTCTCCCGATTGTCTTGGTTTCAACTTCTAGGATTGGGTACAACGCAGGGAATCAGATCGCCCCCGTTACGCATTCGCTGGTTAACTGCTTGTTTCGAACCGTGTACGGCGGGGAAACCCGGAGCAAATGTATTCCTCCTCCTACTCAATTGCAAGGGCCGAACGGATTTTTGAACCCCTGAAATCCGCGCTGGACGGGCGTTTCCGGCTGGTGCATTGCGACATAGAAACGCTTGATTTTGCAGCTTGAAACGCCATTTCGGATTTGATTGCGGGCACGAATCGATGACTTCGGACAGTAGAGTTCCCCGGATTGCCGAGAGTGAAGTAGAGCTGCGGTTCGTTCGCGCGTCCGGCCCCGGCGGCCAGAACGTGAACAAGGTCGCCACCGCGGTCGAGTTGCGTTTCCATATCGGCTCCAGCAGGTCACTGACCGAAGAGGTCAAGAATCGGCTGCGCAAACTGGCAGGAAGGCGGGTCAGCGATCAGGACATACTCGTGATCGACGCCCAGCGATTCCGCAGCCAGGAGGCCAACCGCCGCGACGCACTGGGGCGCCTCGATGACCTGGTGCGCGCCGCCGCTCATCGGCCCAAATCACGGATCCCAACCAAGCCGACTGCGGCTTCAAGGCGCAGAAGAGTGGAAGGCAAGCGCGTGCGTGCGGCGGTAAAGCGCCAGCGCGGCCGGGTTTCCGATTCGGATTGACGCCAGCCGGCCAATGGCCGGCAAGAAAAGCGTTCGACGCAAAGAACGCAAAGAAAAAAGAAAGGCGCAAAGAAATGCGTCAGATAACAACAGGAAAAACGGCTGTCAGGGGGGTGACGTCTCCCTGAGCACCGCGTAGCTGAGCACTCAGCATCGACACTTCATCCTTCCGCCCTCATCCTTCATCCTTGCCTTTTCTCCGGCAGGATGCGCTGCAGGAGCGCGACCAGTTGCTTGCGCTCTTTGGCGCTGAGGTTCTGCACCACGCGGCGTTCGTGCTGGGCAACCTTGCGCTTCAGCCGGCGCAGCAGGCTGGTGCCGTCGCGGGTCAGGAACAGCCCGTTGCTGCGGCGATCGGCGGCGTGGCGCTCCACCAAGCCGCGGTCTTCCAGTTTGTCCAGCACGGTCACGACGGTCGAGCGATCAAGGTGCGCGGCATCGGCCAGCGCCTGCTGGGTGAGTCCCGGATTGGCGTCAATGATCACCAGGACACCGAACAGGCCGGGGGAAATTTCCGCGCCGTCCACGGTCTCGACGAAATCGGCGAAGATCGCGCGCTGCGCGAGCCGCAACTGGTAGCCGATCAGGCCGGGCAGCATGCCCATGCTGGCGGCCTTGCGCCCGGTGCCCGCCGGTTTTCTCCCTTTGGGCGGACGCACCGATTGTTTGACATCAAACAGTTTGGTTCCCATACTTGCAGGATAGTAGCCCATTGCGTCCGCGATCGCCAAATGACTTCGATGTCCCTTACCGTTACTGTCGCCGATCTGAACCAGTCCGCGTCCGCCGAGGAAGGCGATACCGTGCTCGCCGCGCTGCTGGCCCACGGCATTGGCTTTGCCTACAGCTGCCAGGCCGGCAATTGCGGCACCTGCAAATGCGAGCTGGTATCCGGGGACATCCTCGAGCTGGAATATTCCGAACACGCACTCTCCGCGGACGAACGCGGCCGCGGCATCGTGCTTGCTTGCCGCTCGCAGATGTGGAGCGACGTGGTGGTGCGGCGCCTGGATTCCGAGGATTTCGTGGTGCACCCGTCAAGGGTGATGCGCTGCAAGGTCGCCGGGATCACCAACCTGACCCACGACATTCTCAGGCTGGAGACTGGAGATCGTCGCAGGCGGGCCGTTCACTTTTTCCGCCGGCCAGTATGCGCAGCTCGAGCTGCCGGTGGCGCCGGGAATCAGCCGCGACTACTCGATGGCGAATCGTCCGGACCAGCCCGGGCTCGAGTTCCATGTGCGGGTTATGCCCGGCGGGTCGGTCAGCCATCGCATCGCCACGGCGCTCAAAATCGGTGACATGGTCAAGGTGTCCGGGCCGATGGGCACTTCGTATCTGCGGGCGCAGCATGCCGGGCCGATGCTGTGCATCGCCGGCGGCAGCGGCCTGGCGCCGGTCAAGTCCATCGTCGAGACCGCGCTCGCTTCGGGATTCGCCCAACCGGTGCATCTATATTTCGGGGCGCGCGCCGAGCGCGACGTCTATTTCGAGCGCGAACTGGCCGGGTTGCAGGTGCGCCATGGCAATTTCAGGCCGCACATCGTTCTTTCCGAACCCGGTGCAGCGTCGTCTTCCGGCACGCTGCTGCCGCGCAGGTACGGACTCGTGAGCGACGCGGTGGCGGCGGATTTCGCGGGCCTTGCCGGATTCAAGGCCTACTTCGCCGGCCCGCCGCCGATGGTGGACGCGGCGACCGCGTTGGTAATGGCGCGCGGGGTCGGTCAGCGCGACATTCACGCGGACGCGTTTTTCCCGGCGGCAGCTGAAACGCCGAAGGCCGCGGTGGCGAGATGAACACGGGACAGGCACTGGCGGGCCGGGTCGCGATCGTCACCGGGGGCGCGCGGGGCATTGGGCTGGCAATCGTGGAAGAGTTGCATCGCCTCGGTGCGGCGGTGGTGGTCGCCGACAGCGGGGTGTCGATTTCCGGGGGTGAGCCCGATTCTTCCGTCGCAGAAAGCATCACCGCGAAACTTGGCGGCAATGCGGCGGCATTCACCCGGGACATGGCCGCAAACGGCGCCGCGGACCAGGCGGTGAAACTCGCGGCGGAGAAATTCGGCGCACTGGATATCGTGGTAAACAATGCGGCGATCCTGCGCGACGCCTTCATTTTCAAGGCCGGACGCGACAACTGGGAACAGGTGATCGCCAACAACCTGACCGCGCCGTTCGCGCTGCTGTCGGCGGCTACACCGTTGATGCGCGAGCAGCAGAAAAACGGCCGGGCGCCGGGACGCATCGTCAACATCGTCTCCAGCGCCGGACTGTTCGGGAACTTCGGCCAGTCGGCCTATGCGTCGGCCAAGGCCGGCCTGGTCGGACTGACACGCGTGGTGGCGATGGACATGGCGCGCGCTAAAGTCACGTGCAACGCGATCGCGCCGTTCGCGGCGACCCGGGTGACGGCAACCATCCAACCTGCCAACGAAGCGCAGGTGGCGTACAAGGAAAGGGCGCTCAGGATCCCGGCGCACTACGTTGCGCGCGTCACCGCCTTGCTGTGCTCGCACGCGCACGACATCACCGGGCAGTTGTTCGGCGTGCGCGGCCGCGAGTTGTTTCTGTTCTCGCAGCCGCGGCCGCTGGCACGAGTGCTGATGAACGAGGGAATTTCGTGGAACCTGGATGAACTCGCGAAGGCGATGGACGGCGGGTTTGCCGGGAAACTGACCGATCTGGGCACCGACCTGGAATATTTCAATACCGAACCGCTCGTTTGAGGGGCACCCAATGACAGCCACAGCCACCTTCGAAGTGAAGACCGCAGCCGAACTGGCGCACCAGCCGGACGAATACAGAACCGCAGTAAGGAAGATCGTCATCAGCCACGCAGTCAACGAGCTCTATGGCGCCCAGGTGTTCGACGAGCCCGCCATTGCGCTGGCGCCGACGCCTTACGCCAAGTGGCTGACCTGCAGGGTGGCGATGGAGGAGTACCATCACCATGTGCGGTTCAAGGGGCTAGCGGAGGAAATCGGCGTTGCCGCGGAAATGCTCGATCCGAAAGTGAAGAAACCGCTGACCATCTTCAATTTCAAGCTCAGGACCTGGCCGGAATTCTGCGTGATCAAGGCGATCGCGGACTTTGCCGAGATCCTGCAGGTGGAGGATCTGCTCCATTGCAGCTTTCATCCGCTGCGCAACCTGGCGCGCATTACCATGCCGGAGGAGAAATTCCACGCCAAGTTCGGCAAGGATTTCTGCATGGAGCTGATCCGTAGCGGCGAAGGCAGGGCGGTACAGGATGCGATCAACCGCTACTTCCCGATCACGCCGGGATTCTTCGGCGCCAGCAAGTCGAAGAACAACGAGATGTACCGGCATTGGGGGTTGAAAAGCCGCACCAACGACGAGATGCGCGCCGATTTCGTCGGCCGCGTGACCGAACTGGTGGAAAAGGATTTCGGTTTGTCTTTGCCGAAGATTTGAAAGGCGTGAACCGCCAAGACGCCAAGAGGGCCAAGAAGACGAAAATGGATACTGTCAACGCATTGAGCGCAAGGAATGAAGTCAGGAACATCCGGATCGGATAGGGTGTAAGTATCTCCATGTGGTCGTTGTTCGATCTGGCGAATAGTTTTGCTCAGGTTTCTCTTGGCGTTCTTGGCGCCTTGGCGGTGAAAAGAAATTAGGAGAAAGCAATGGGACAGCCGATGAAGGACGCCCGCGCAGAGCGGGAGGCGTACTACCGGCGCATCGGGCAGGCGCATCTGACGCCACTGTGGGAGTCGATGAGCGCGCTGGTGCCGAAACAGCCGGCCTCGCCATGCGTGCCGGCGCTGTGGAAGTACGGGGAAGTGCGCCCGTGGCTGATGGAATCCGGTGGCCTGATCACCGCCAGGGAAGCGGTGCGGCGTGTGCTCATTCTGGAGAACCCCGGCCTGCCGGGCCAATCTTCCGTCACCCATACGCTTTATGCCGGCTGGCAGCTCATCCTTCCCGGCGAAGTGGCGCCCAGTCATCGTCATACCCAGACGGCGTTGCGGCTGATCGTGGAGGGTTCCGGCGCGTATACCGCGGTGGACGGCGAGCGCGTCACCATGCATCCCGGGGATTTCATCATTACCCCGTCGTGGACATGGCACGATCATGGCAATCCGGCCGACGAGCCGGTGGTGTGGCTGGATGGTCTCGATATCCCGCTGGTGCGCTTTCTCGATGCCGGGTTTGCCGAGGACTATCCGCGCGATGAGCAGGAAGTGGTGCGGCCGGAGGGCGATGCCTGGCTGCGCTACGGCAACAATCTCCTGCCGATCGAATACCGGTTGCAGGGCTCGTCATCGCCGGTATTTGCGTATCCATTTGCGCGCTCGCGCGAGAGCCTGCGGCAACTGGCCCGGGTGGACAAGCCGCACGCCTGCCACGGGCACAAGATGGAGTTCGTCAATCCCGCAAGCGGCGGACCGGCGATGCCGAGCATGAGTTCATTCATCCAGTTGCTGCCCAGCGGCTTCAGCGGCCGGCCTTACCGCAGCACCGATGGCACCGTGTTCTCGGTGATCGAAGGCAACGGCCGGGTCGTGATTGGCGGTAACACCTTCGAGTTCACGGCACGCGACACTTTTGTCGTGCCCTCCTGGCACGCCTATGCGTTGTACGCGGAAGACGAGGCCGTGCTGTTCAGCTATTCGGACCGGCCGGTGCAGCGTGCGCTCGGGCTGTTCCGCGAGGAGTTGCTCTGACCATGAGCGAAAACCAACTGCTGTTCGACATCGGTCCGGTCGCCTCCGTGCCTGTCATTGGCCGCAAGGAAAAGTTTCCGGTGCACCGCATTTACTGCGTCGGCCGCAACTACGCCGCGCATGCGCGCGAGATGGGCAAGGACCCGGAAAAGGAGCCGCCGTTTTTCTTCATGAAGCCTGCGGATGCGGTGGTGCCCGGTGGCGGGCAGATGCACTACCCGCCGGGTACCGAGAATCTTCACCACGAGATCGAACTGGTGGTGGCGATCCAGCGTGAGGGTCGCAACATCGCCGCGGCAAAGGCGCTGGACCACGTCTATGGCTACGCGGTCGGCCTCGACATGACCCGGCGCGACCTGCAGTTCAAGGCGCGTGACATGGGACGGCCCTGGGACTTCGGCAAGGCTTTCGATGAGTCGGCCCCGATCACGCCTATCCATCCCGTTGCCAGCCACGGCCATCATTCGACCGGAAGCATCTGGCTCAAGGTCAACGGCGAAATGCGCCAGCAGGCGGATCTGGCCGACATGATCTGGAACGTGCCCGACACCATTGCGTTTCTTTCCGAGTATTACCTGCTCAAGCCCGGCGACCTGATTTTTACCGGCACGCCTGCGGGAGTCGGCGCGGTAAAGCGCGGCGATCGGATGGTCGGCGGCGTGGAAGGCCTGGGCGAGTTGGTCGTCACGGTGGTTTGAGCCTTTCCGGCGGGCACGATCAGCAATTTGAACGCAGTTGCGCAAAGGACCTGGCTGGAAGTGGCGCTCAACGGGCCTTGGACCAGGGACCGCCAGCCCGGCATTCCAGTTGCAGTGAAGGACATCGTCGAGCAGGGCATCGCCTGCGTGAAGGCCGGTGCCGCCATTGTGCACCTGCACGCCTATGACGAGGCGAGCGGGCGGCAGACCGAGGATCCCGACGTGTACGCCCGCATCATCGAAGGCATACGCACCAAGGTGGACGCGATCGTCTATCCGACCATCCCGACCAACGGGCTCAAGGGCCAGGCTCGCGAACAGACGCCTCAGCAGCGCTTTGCCCATGTCGAAGAACTCGCGCGCCGCAGGCTGATCGAGTGGGCTGCGGTGGACCCGGGATCGGCCAACATTGCGCATTACGACGAACTGCGCGAGGACCAGACCGGCTTCGTTTACCTCAATTCCGAGGAACACATCCGTCATGGGCTGAATCTGGCGATGCGCTACGGCTTTCATCCGGCCTTCGCGATTTACGAACCCGGTTTTCTGCGTCTCGGCGCGACGCTGCATTGGCGCAGCAGTTGCCCGCGCCCGATCTACCGTTTCATGTTCTCGCGCGGCTTCACGTTCGGCTTCCCGCCTGAGGACTATGGCGTCACGGCTTATCTCAATCTGCTCGACCAGGTGGCGCCCGGTGCGAACTGGATGATTGCGGGGCTGGACGTTGACGTGCTCCCGTTGATTGCGCGTGCGGTGATGGAAGGCGGAAACGTGCGCGTGGGCCTCGAAGATGCACCGCTGGGCTCGGACAAGAGCAATCTGCAATGGGTGGAGGAGGCAGCACAGCGCATCGGTAGCGTTGGCGGGGAACTGGCGACGGCGAGGGATGTGCGCGCCGCGCTGGCTCCAGAAGACCAGGAAGTGCCCTAGGGATTGGCACGCGCAGCGCTCTATAATCTCGCCCTCTCAACCTGAAGAAACACAAGGAAAGCATGAGTTCCAGGATCGGCATCACCATGGGCGACCCGTCGGGCATCGGGCCGGAAATCATCGTCAAGACGCTGGCCGAGATGGATCCGAAGACGCGCGCGCTATCAGCCGTTGTGGGCAACATGGACATCCTCCGGCGCGCAGACAAGCTGCTAGGCACAGGTCTCAAGTTTGTCAACGGCCTGGACGCGAATAACGGCGAAGTGCCGGTTGCCAACGTGCACGACCAAAGACCAGGACAAGATTCGCGACGGCCAGGTCGGCGCGGCCGGCGGCGAGGCGGCCTATCGTTATGTCGAAGCAGCGGTAAAACTGGCGCTGGACGGCAGGATTTCCGTGATCGTGACCGCACCGCTCAACAAAGCGGCCATGCATGCGGCGGGACATCACTTCGATGGACACACCGAACTGCTCGCGAAGCTAACCGGCGCGAAATCCTCGTTCATGCTTCTTGCCGGGGACAAATTGAACGCGGTTCACGTTACCACCCACACCTCCCTCAAGAATGCGGCGGAAAAGCCGACCATCGACCGGGTGGTCGCAACCATCCGTGCCGGGCATCAGCATTTTCGCGAACTCGGCGTCGCCAATCCGCGCATCGCAGTGGCCGGGCTGAACCCGCATTGCGGCGAGGGCGGCATTTTCGGCCGCGAGGAGATCGACCGCATCCAGCCCGCCGTCGAAGTGGCAAAGAAAGAAGGTATCGACGTCAAGGGACCCATTTCGGGGGACACGGTGTTCTACCGCGCGCTCAAGGGCGAATTCGACCTGGTGGTGGCGCAGTACCACGACCAGGGGCATATCCCCACCAAGCTGATCGCCTTCGACACCACGGTGAACGTGAGCCTTGGCCTGCCGATCCGCCGAACCTCGGTGGATCACGGCACTGCGCACGACATCGCCTGGACCGGCAAGGCGAGCAACGTCAACATGAAGGCCGCAATCGCCTACGCGCGCAAGATGGCCGACAAGATCGCGGTCTGATGGCGATATGTCGTCGAATCCCAAGAACGCGGAGAAAATCAGACCCTGAAGCGCACCACGAAGACACGAAGAACACGAAGGAGCACGAAGAGAAGCAGGTCAGTCAATTGCTTGTCTAAGGTCTTCATGCTTTAGTCGTGCGGCATTTCGACGTCCAGAGAGGTGATCCGTCCTTGTCCGAAGAATGCAAAAGCCACACAAACGGAGCAGCACCCATTCCGTTCTTCTTCGTGAGTCTTCGTGTTCTTCGTGTCTTCGTGGTGCGAATTTGGTTTCCGGTTTTCCCATTTGTGTCGGTCGTGAGATTTGAATGGTTCAAACCCTCCGGGTACTGATTGTTGCCGACGACCTGACCGGGGCGATGGACAGCGCCGGGCCTTTTGCGGAAGTCGGCGTCGGAAACCTGGGTCGTGGCGGCACCGATGCAATGCGATCCGGCGACGATCGCCCGGGCGCGCGTGGTCTCGGTCAATACCGACAGCCGCCATTTACCGGCGACGCGAAGCGGCAAACCGGGTGCGCGAGATCGTGGGTCGCCTCGGTCCAGGGGATTTCGACGTCATCGTCAAGAAAGTCGATTCCACTCTGCGCGGCAACGTGGTGGCCGAGACCCTGGCATTGTTGGAGATCAGCGGCCGGCGCGCGGCAGTCATCGCACCGGCGTTTCCGGCGCAGGGGCGCACAGTGAAAGGCGGCGTGGTACACGTCAACGGCGTGCCGCTGGCGAAACGGCATTTGCCAGGGACGCGCTGTCGCCACCACCGCTCGCGCCGCTGCAGCAGGTCTTTGCTGAAGCCCGACCGGGAATGGGCGTCGCGATAGCGCAGCCGCGGATGCATTTCGGCAGTCAGATCGAATATCCGGATCTGGATCGCTGATGGCGCCACCGACGCGGATCTGGCGGCCACGGTAAGCGCGGTGAAAGGTCAGCTTTGCGAACTGTTGCTGGCGGGTTCGGCGGGAATCACCAAGCCGCTGGCTCGCGCCTGTTTCGGTGCGACGGGTTCGCAAGCGGCCCCGGAGAAGACTTACCGGCACCATCGTCTTCGCGGTCGGTTCGCGCGCAGTACAAAGCGCCGAGCAGGTCGAGTCGCTGATGCAGGAACCGGGAACCCGGATGCTGCGCGCACCCAATGGACGGCTTTCGAGCAAGGATTTTCCGGCGGCGCGCAATCTGGTATTGAAGGCAACCACCGACGACGCCGGAGAGGAAGGCGACGCGCAACAGGTGGCGGCGGACATGGCAGGGAATGCAATCGACGCTGTCCGGCGCACACATGCGCAGGCACTGGTCGCCACCGGTGGCGATACTGCGATCGCGATCCTCACGGCAACCGGCGATCCGGCGCTGCAGGTGCTCGGCGATCTGATGCCGGGCATTCCGTATGCGCGCGTCCGCGTGGACGGTGTGCCGCTCTGGCTGGTGACCAAGGCCGGCGGATTCGGCGGGCGCGACACGCTTCTGCCAGATCGCGCACCGGCTGCGCGCCGAGAAAACGCCGCCTGCGTCACTTGAAAGGATGGGGTAATGCAGTTGCGACGCTGGATCGTGGCAGTTGTGACCGCGCTGATGATGAATGCCGCGGCGGCGCGAGCGGACGACAGCCCGATCGTCATGGGCCAGATCAACATTTCCTTCTACGCCGTCACTGCAGCGGTTGTGCAGGAAGTGCTGGAACGCCTGGGTCACCGGGTCGAAGTCAGGACCGGGAGCCACGGCGAAATGTTTCCCGTCCTCGCCAAAGGTGAAATCGATATCCTGGTAGCGGCGTGGCTGCCCAGCGGGCACGCCGTGTACTGGGAGCAATACGGCAAGGATTCCGTGCAACTGGCCACGCTCTACCGGGATGCGCAGCTCTACTGGGCCGTGCCCTCTTACGTGCCGGCCGCGCAGGTTTCCGGCGTAGCCGACTTGAAGAAACCGGAGGTTGCGCAAAGGATGGTCAAAGTGATTCGCGGCACGGCGCCCGACTCCGGACTGGCGATCGGCTCGCGCAAGATCATGGAGAAGTACCGGCTGGAGAACGAAGGATACGAACTCGTTCCGGGAAAGCGCGAGGCCTGGGTCGCGCACCTTGAGCAGAATCTCGCCGCGCAACGCTGGTTCGTCATGCCCTTTTTCCGCCCCAACTACCTTAACCTGGGAGCCGGCATGCGCATGCTCGAGGAGCCTTTCAAGTTGCTTGGCGAGGCGAGCGACGGCGCGCTGGTTGCGCACAGGAAGTTCGTCGCCCGGGCGCCGCGGCGGACCACCGAAGTGCTGGCCCGTGTTCATCTCGGCCTCGATGCCGTCGCGCAGATGGACCGGATGGTGAACATCGACAAGATGTCCGCCCGCGACGCCGCCCGTCGCCTGGATGGAAAGCAACCGCTCGACGGTAGACTCATGGTTCGATTCTTGAATTATGACCAGAAAGTCGAAGTTCTTACCACGAAGACACGAAGACACGAAGAAAACCGGGAACAGATGCTTCTGTTCGAGTCTGGTTGCATCAGTGGATATCGGACCATTCCAACCCCTTGCCATGCATCCAAGCATGAACCACGGAAATGTATCTGCTTTTCTTCGTGTCTTCGTGCCTTCGTGGTGAGATTTGGATTATGAGGAATTTTGTCGTTTCGGATAAGATAAATTGGATGCCATCAAGCATTTCCTGAATCCGGCGAGCATCGCGGTGGTAGGCGCGGGCGAGCGGCCGACCAGTTCCGGCGGCGCCGTGCTGCGCAACCTGCTGGCCTCCGGCTACAAGGGGCGCATTGTTCCGGTGAATCCGAAGGGCGGTGAAATTCTCGGGCTGGCCGCGAAGGCTTCGCTGAAGGACCTCGACAAGCCGGTGGACCTGGTTACCGTGCTGGTGAAGCCGGACAGCATTCTCGAAGTGGTCAACGAGGCCGCGCAGACCGGGCACAGGAACATACTCGTGCTTCCCGGCGGTTTCGTCGAAGCGGGCGAAGCGGGCCGAAAACGCGACGAAGAGCTTCGCACGCTCGCGCTTCGGAAGGGACTGACGATCGGCGGTCCGAATTGCGCCGGTGTGATCAACCTGCTCGATCCGAAGGCGCCCTTCGCCGCGACTTTCTTCGCGGACATGCCCAGGGGCGGTGGCGTGGCGATGATTTCGCAATCGGGCGCGATCATCGAAGAGGCGATCGCGGCGAGCCACGCGCTCAACATTCCGCTGGGAGCGGTCGTATCCGTGGGCAACAGCATGCACCTCGGCGTCATCGAGTACCTCGACCAGCTCGGCCGCGAAGACAAGTGCAAGGCGATCCTGCTCTATCTCGAATCCTTCGGTGATGCGGCGCGTTTTGCCCAGGTCGCGCGCGAAGTCGCGAAAATCAAGCCGGTAGTGGCGCTGATCGGCGGCCGCACCGCACCCGGGCGGGAAGCGGCATTTCGCCACACCGGCTCGCGGCCTGCCGACGAGCAGGCAACCGAGGACTTCTGCAACAAGAACGGCATCGTCCGGGTAAAAAGCCTGCGGCGCCTGATGCTCGCGGGCAAGGCCTTCGGCGCCTTTCCGCAGGGCATCGGCAGGCGCGTACTGCTGCTGTCGAATTCCGGCGGACCCGGCGTGCTCGCAGCCGATCAGGCCATGGACGAGGGACTGGCGCTGCCTGAACTGCCGCCGGTGATGGCGGACAAGCTGCGTGGTTTTCTGCCGCCGGAAGCATCGGTGGCAAATCCGCTCGACCTGCTGGCGGACGCGAGAGAGGACCGGTTTTCGGCCACGCTTGCCGCCGCCCTCGAGTCCGGCCGGGGGTACTTCGACGCCATCCTGATTATTCACGTGATTCCGTTCATGGTGGACGGCGGTGCGGTGGTCGAAGCGCTGGCCGGCCTTTGCAAGGGGCGCGAAGCTGCCGATCCTGCATTCGATGATGGGGACGCTGAAGCAAAAGGCGCAGTGGTTTGCGAGAATGGAAGACGCGCGCGTGCCGGTGTTTAATGACTCGGAAGAGATGTGCATCGCCGCCGGTGCGCTGGCGCGCCATCGCGAACTGAATGCGGTTCGCTGAGGACGATCCGCATGCAACGCGGCAGAGAATCAAGGGGGGAGGAATGAAACTTTACGGATACTTCAGGAGTTCGGCGTCGTACCGGGTGCGCATCGCGCTCAACATGAAAGGGCTCGATTACGACCAGGTGAGCGTGCATCTGGCGAAGGGCAAACAGTACGACCGGGAGTTCTCTGCGATCAGTCCGCAGAACCTGGTGCCGGTGCTGGAGGACGACGGTCAATTGCTATATCAGTCCCTGGCGATCATCCAGTACCTGGAAGAGAAGTTCCCCGAGCCGCGATTGTTGCCGAAGGATTCCCCCGGACGGAACCGCGTGCGTTCGCTGGCATTGATCAGCGCGTGCGAAATTCATCCGCTGAACAATACGCGCGTGCTTGCCTATCTGACCGATACGCTCAAGCTGACCGAGGAACAGAAGAATGCCTGGTACCGGCATTGGGTGACGGTCGGCTTCACGGCACTCGAGAAACGGCTCGCTACGGAAAAGGAGACTGGGAAGTTCTGCCACGGGGACGCCCCGGGCTTCGCGGACATTACGCTGGTGCCGCAGGTGGCAAACGCCAACCGCTTCAAGGTGGACCTGACCCTGTTTCCGACCATCCGGCGCATCAACGACGAGTGCCTCAAGCTCGAGCCTTTCAGGAAGGCGATGCCGCAGAATCAGCCCGATGCGGAATGACACCAACCGGTCCGCCGACCGGCTATTAGAACGTTGAACACGAAGGACACGAAGGAAATACAAGAAAGGAACACGAAGGAGAAACGAAAAAGAAGATTTCGTGAACTTTTGGTATGCCGCAACTGGCCTACGCGACCAACGCCGAAGCTTCAGACGCGACACGGTATTGCCCATCAGGGAGTTCGATTCGTGTCCCCACGTTTCTTCCGATTTTCCTTCGTGCCCTTCGTGTTTCCTTCGTGTCCTTCGTGTTAACGGAGTTATCGGTTCTTAGATGCAGGATTGGCGATCCGAGCCTGTGCTATTCTCGGACAAACAGCGAGTTGAAGAAGGGTCAGGAGATGAAGAAGGTCCACTACGTTGTGGCGGGATTGCTGCTTGTGCTGGGCGCACTGCCGCTGCACGCGGACGAAGTCGAGCCGCCCAAGGTGCACAAGCAGGGAGGCAGCACTTATTTGAGCGGTGGCGTGGATGAGCCGCGGCGCAAGGCAATGGTCAAGGTCGCGCCCAAGTATCCGATCCAGCTTATTTTCGAGGTCCACGGAGAGGTGGACGGCGTCACCGGAGTGAAAGTCACGTTGCGCGATATCAAGGGCGACGCGATCCTGGAGGCCGTATCCGAAGGCCCTTTCTTCTATATCAATCCGCCCGCAGGCGGGCGCTACACCATCGAGGCCGAATTCAACGGCGAGAAACAAAGTGTGACCAAGGATCTGTTCGGCCGCCGTTACCTGATTCTCGACTTCAAGTTTGCCGCCGGGTAAGCCGTGCCTTTCGAAGCGCTCGCCAAGCCGGTCATCGACGCGCTGATGAAAGCGCTGGATCGGGCCAAGGATGCGCATCTGAAGGACAATGCGCGCAAGGCAATCGCGGAGGCAATCAGCGAGTTGATCCGCCTCAACCCGGATGTGGGCAAGGCTGAGGCCCGGATTGCGATTGCAAGGGCGGCGGGCATCCTCGATCAGGACCTGTTCACCGCCGAACGCATGCTGAAGAAAGTCAAAAGAGCTGCGAGAAAATCTGCGCAGCCGCGCAAGCGGAAAAAGCCGGCCGCACGCCGGGTGGTCATACGCTCACAGCGCAAACGAGGAGGGCGGGGATGATCGTCGAATCGATGCAGTCACGACGCAGCTTCCTGACCGTGCTGGCAGCCAGCCCGCTGCTGGCGATTTCCGCTGCGCGTGCGCAAGCGCCGGCGATGATTTCCCGTCCGGGCAGCGGTTACCGTTTTCTGCCCGGCGGTCCGGTATTCGCGGGCGGCGCAGTCGCGGAACCGGGATACGCAGTAGTGCATGCGTGCTCGCCCGCTGGTTGCCACTGGAGCAGGGTTACGCGCTGGTGGAAGCCCACCTCAAGTCGCTGGGCCGGCCGATGCATGCGCTGTGCGGCATGCAATTACGGTTGCCACGCCAGTTGAGCGCCGTGGAGTTTTCCGAGTTCAATGCGCCATATGTTGTCCGTCTGACAGCGTGGGACCTGCTCTACGAGGGCCAGAATCCGATCTCGCGTACCAACGTTTCGCCGGCGCTGAATCCACCGCGGGAGCCCTCGCTCCATGCCTTTTCCTATACGGTTGCCGCGGACCGTGGCGCCGCTACGTTCACGATGTCGGGAATGACCGAACGCGGACCGGGCACCAGTGTCATAGCGTTGGGTGACGTTTCTGCAGAAGGAATGCAGCGCAAACTTGCCCACGTGATCGCGGTCGTGACCGGCAGGCTGGCGGAACTCGGGTTCGACTGGCACAACGCGACGCACGTGGAGTTGTATGCCGCGGAAGAGATCCCTGGAGCGATGGCTGCGCTGGCGGCCAAGGCAACCGGGGCGATGCAGCGCGGCGTGCGCTGGCACCACGGCCGGCCGCCGGTGACAGGGCTCGAACTGGAACTGGAGGCGCGCGCCGTCGCCCGCGAAGTGATCGTCGGTTAACCAACCTCGACCCACTGATTTGCCCTAGAATCAGTGCGTTCAAGCCGTCGCGCAAACCGTGTTCAGCTTCATTCACGGCCTCCGCTGGGGATGGCGTTTCCACTCCAAGGATGCTTGCGCGCCCGCTCCCAATTTCTCAAGGAACCATTATGAAACAAGGAGTTGCAATTAAAATACTGACCCTGATTCTTGCCGCTGCCTGTAGCGGCCTGGTATATGCCGACGGTGCCACGAACGCACGCGAACGCTTCTTTCTCAAGCGCCAGAACTGCCCATGGACCGACGAGATGGGCAAGTTCATTTTCGAGTGCGTGAAGAAGAACGACGGCTTCAACGCCCACTGGTGCCACAACGAGGCGCTCGACCAGTTCTGTCCGGTAGACGAAAGCGCCGCTGTCGATGAAAAAGCTGCGGCCAGGGCAAAGCAGAGCGAAGAAGCGGTGGTGCGCTAGGATCAGGAGAATCTGCCCCAGAACCCGCAGCCGGAAGGCACCAGGGACTGATACGGGCTTGCATCAACGAAATAAAAAGGCCGCGCCGATCGCGGCCTTTTTTACATCCGGTACAGCAGCGCGCGGATTTCGTCCGGTTTGGGCAGCGTCTTCGCGGACAAGCGCAGATAGCGGATGCCGAGTGACCGCAGATAGTCCACTTTGAGCGTATCCGTTGCGTGCCCCTCGGGGCCGATCAGGTCGATGGCCGCCACGGCGGACATTTCCGCATTGCAGACCAGCAGGTCAATGCTTGCCCGCGCGAGCCCTGCGTCGCTCACCGTGGTTGCCGAAAGCGTGGCCAGTTGCACGTGGGCGAATACATGGTGATCCTTGAGACCGGACTTGCATAGGAAATAGGCCAGTTTCACCGCCCCGCCGAGAAATTGATCGCGCCTTACCGGCACTGTCACCGCAGGGGCATCCGGCGTCGCCGCTGGGACTTGCGCCGTTGCGATACCACCATCGGGTGCGACTGCACCACTGCGGTAGGCGGCGATGAAAGCTTCCAGCGACTTGTTGTCGCCGCCACGCGATTTTCTCGAGGACGGCGAATCCAGGCGGTCGCTCTCGACGAATTTCTGGTACAGCTTGTACCAGACCAACAGCGCGATGCCGCCGATCACGAGTGCCGCCAGGACGCCGAGGTATGCCATTTCTCAAGCTGCCTTTTCAGGCTCGTCCGCCGCCGGTGCAAGCTGGTGCAGCAGGCTGGATTCGCGACTGTAGAAGCCCTCGGTGTGGAACGTTTCGGGAAACTGGTAAAGCTCGTAGTCAAGATGATGACAGAGCTCGTGCAACAGCGTGCGCAGAAAGCTCTTGTATGCCACCACGCGCTTTTGCTTGGCGGTGCGCATCCATAGCTGGATTCTGGCAGTCTTGCCGTCCTCTTCGGGAAGGTACAAGCCGTGCAACTCGCCCCAGTCGTCGCTCGGGCGCACCGCCAGCACCTGGATGCGCAGCGGCGGCACTTTGAGCTGGGCGATGATGCCGTCGGCAATCTGCTGCGACAGCGACTGCACGGTTCCGCGGTCTTCGGACTTCAGCGCGGCGACAAGCGATTGCGCTGCCGGGCGCAACGGCTGCGGATCCGGCAGCCGGATCGCGGTGATCGCGTCGCTCTGCCTGTAGACACTCTGCTTTTTCGCAGAGAGGCGATTGTAATAGTCGAAGACCATGCCCACCTCACCCCCGCCCTCTCCCCCACCTCACCCCGCCCCTCTCCACTTGTGGAGAGGGAGGAAAGGTCCAGGCGGAGAGGGTGTTGATCTGAGGGAGGCCGGGGTTTTCAGGGTATATGTGTTTCATCAATTTGCTGAGGTCGTTGAAATTCATACATGCAATAACTTTGTGACAGTTCCCCATGCCGTATCGCCCGCAAATATTAATTCAGGTCGTTCGGACTTTCACTCGCTCTCCGCCTCCCTCAGGGAGGGGGAGAGGTGAAGGGTGGCTGCTAGTCTATGTATCTCACACGGTCGCCGAGTGCGGCGGGATCCCAGAACTTGAGTTTCTCGCCGCCCTTGACCCTGGCTTCGGCTTCCGACTCTTTCTTCTTGACCAGTTCGAGCTGCGCGGCGACTTGTTCCGCCTGCGCCAAGCGGCACGGCTACCACGCCGTCGCGGTCGCCGACGATGATGTCCCCGGGGCCGATCGCGACGCCGCCGCAGGTGACGTCCATGTTGACTTCGCCGGGCCCGTGCTTGAATGCCGAATTCGGTTTGATGCCGCGGGCGAATACCGGGATGCCGACCTTGAGCAGGCCGGCCACGTCACGCACCAGGCCGTCGCACACGATCGCCGCAACGCCGATTTTCTTCGCCCAGAAAGCCCACAGATCGCCGATGGTCGCGGCGGTATCGTCGCCGCTGGTGGCGATCACGATCACGTCGCCCTTTTTCGCGAAATCGAGTATGGCCATGGCCGCCAGGTTGTCCATCGGCCCGCAGTACGCCGTTATCGCCGGTCCGTGGAACGCCATCGCCGGCATGAGCGGCTTGATCTCGAAATCCAGGCAACCCTTGCCGTTGTAGGCATCGGTCACGAACCCCGTGGGCATGCCGTCGAATGATTTCAGCAGCGCTTTCGACGGCCGCTGGATGTTGCGCCGGATGGTGAGCATGACTGGATCGCCGATCATTTTCTATGGTCTCCTGTTGATTCTTTGCACGGGCTAATCGTCCGGCCTGTTGACGTTGGCCTGCGGCACGACGTCCAGCAGCTCCAGTTCGATGACCAGCGCGGCGTCGCGCGGCATGCCGTCCGGCGGGTGCTGTCTGGAACCGGCGAAACCGAGTTTGGGCGGGATAATGAGCGTGCGGCGTGCACCAACCTTCATGCCTTCCATCCCCTTCTCCATTCCGGCTAGCGCGCGCTTGTAACCGTAGACGAACGTGACCGGCCGGCCTTTGTCGTCGGAATCGATGAATTTCGCGCCCTTCTTGTCCTCGGCCTGTTCGTCGTATACCCATCCGGTGTAGCGGATGGTCGCGAACCAGCCGCGCCGGACTTCGGCGCCGTTTCCGGGAGTGTGTTCGATGACCTCGAGTTCAACCGGCGCGCAATGCGCGGGAGCCAAAGGGATGGCCGCACCCAGACCCAGGAATGTGAATCCCAGCGCCTTGCGGCCAATGCGGCGGGCAGTCGTGCGCAAATCGGACATGGCGGTTCCGGATTGAAGTGGCGCTAGTGTAGCCAAAACCGTGCCGACCTAAGCGCCAGCCGGGTCGGCATGCTTGAAAGGGCTGTGCTCGGCCAGTTCGTCAACGTAGTGCTCGATGCCGCGGGTTTCCCTTTGCAGGAATTTTGTCACCGCTTCGGCGAACTCGGGCCGCGCCAGCCAATGCGCCGATACGGTGCGCACCGGCAGCAATCCGCGTGCGAGCTTGTGCTCGCCCTGCGCGCCGCCCTCGAACACCGCGATTCCGTTGGCGATGCAGAACTCGATCGCCTGGTAATAGCAGGTTTCGAAGTGCAGGCCGGAATGGAACTCCGTTGCGCCCCAGTAACGGCCGTACAGCGCCGCCGGGCTGAAGATGTTGAACGCGGCCGATACCGGGCGGGCATTGCGGTAACCAATTATCAGAAGCAGGTTCCCGGGCATGGTTGCCGCCAGTCGCAGGAAGAACTCGAGGTTCAGGTAGGGCGTCGAGTGGTGGCTGCGGTAAGTGCGGTTGTAGCACTCGACGAAGAAACGCCAGTCTTCTTCGCCGGCCTCGGCGCCGCGAATCCAGCGAAAGCTGATTCCGGCATCGCGCACGCGGCGCCGCTCCTGCCTGATTTTCTTGCGCTTCTCGTGATTCATGCGCGACAGGAAATCGTCGAAGTCGGCGAAACCCTGGTTGCTCCAGTGGAACTGCACGGTGGCGCGCAACATCATCCCGGCCGACTCCAGAATAGTGGCTTCCGCCGCGCGCGGGAACAGGCAGTGCAGCGATGACAGTCCGCTGTCGCGCGCAAACGCCAGCGCGGCATTGGCGAGCAGCTCCCGGTCGGAGTCGGCCTGCGCCAGCAATCGAGGGCCGGTGACCGGTGTGAACGGCACCGCGCACAGGAGCTTCGGATAGTAGTCCAGTCCGTGGCGCTGGTAGGCGTCGGCCCACGCCCAGTCGAAGACATACTCGCCGTAGGAATGCGATTTCAGGTACAGCGGCATCGCGCCTGCGAGCGCGCCATTCCTCCACAACGTGAGATAGCACGGCGCCCAGCCGGCGTCGGCACCGGCGCACCCGGTCTCGTGCAGCGCATGCAGAAAAGCGTGAGAGAGCAGGGGATGCCCCTCGGCCAGCGCGTCCCACTCTGGAGCGGCGAGCGTCGCGAGCGAATCGAGGATGTGGACGCCGTTGCGCGCTTTCATTTTGCCAATAACCCGATGATATAGTAGCAGCCATGCGCATCGCGATTGGCCAGATCAACTGTACGGTCGGAGATCTCTCCGGCAACGCGCGAAAAATCCTCGACTATGCCGGCCGCGCCAAAGCGGGCGGCGCCGATCTTCTCCTCACCCCGGAGCTCTCGCTGTGCGGATATCCGCCGGAAGACCTGCTGTTGCGCGACGATTTCTGCACCGCCTGCGAGCGTACGCTGGCCGATATGGCCTCCAAAGTTCGCGGCATCGGCGTGATCGTGGGTCATCCCCACCTCGTGGATGGCAAGCGCTATAACGCAGCCTCGGTCCTGCAGGATGGGCGCATCGTTGCTACCTACCACAAGCAGGATCTGCCCAACTACACGGTGTTCGACGAGGAACGCTATTTCGAATCCGACGCCAGGCCCTGTGTGGTTGACATCAAGGGCGTGCGCCTGGGGGTGAACATCTGCGAAGACGTCTGGGGTGCGGAAGGGGCGAGCATCGCCCGCGTGTCGCCGAATGCGGATGGCGTCAATGTCGGCATCAATATATGCGCGGATATCTGGGAGCCGGAGGCGCCGAAACTGGCGCGCGCGGCCGGCGCGCAGGTGCTGCTGGTCCTCAACGCCTCGCCATTTCACATCAACAAGCTCAAGACCCGCTACGAAGTGGTGCGCGAACGCAGTGCCGAAACCGGAATGCCGGTCGTGTTCTGCAACCTGGTTGGCGGACAGGACGAACTGGTTTTCGACGGCGCGTCTTTCGTCATGGACGGGCAGGGCAAGCTTACCCACCAGTTGCCGGCGTTCGAGGAACATCTCGCTTTCGTTGACATCGTAGACGCCCACCCGGTTCCGGGCGAAATCGTGCCGGAATCCTCGATAGACGAAAGCATCTACAAGGCGCTGTGCCTGGGCGTGCACGATTACCTCGGCAAGAACGGCTTTCCCGGCGCGCTGCTGGGGCTTTCCGGCGGAATCGACTCGGCGCTCACGCTGTGCATCGCGGCGCAAGCGCTCGGCCCGGACAAGGTGCACGCCGTGATGATGCCTTCACAGTTCACCGCGGACATGAGCGTCGAGGATTCGCGGGCGATGGTCAAGGCGTTGGGCGTGCGCTACAGTGAAATCGCCATCAAGCCGGTGTTCGACGACTATATGAAAGCGCTCGAGCCGTCGTTCGGCGATCGCCCGTTCGACACCACCGAGGAGAACCTTCAGTCGCGCATCCGCGGCACGCTGCTGATGGCATTGTCGAATAAGTTTGGTTCGATCGTACTCACGACCGGCAACAAGAGCGAGATGAGTACCGGCTATGCCACGCTCTACGGCGACATGGCCGGGGGTTTCGCGGTGCTCAAGGACCTCACCAAGAAGTATGTTTACCGCTTGTCGCGCTATCGCAATACGCTGTCCCCGGTCATTCCGGAGCGCGTGATCAACAGGGCACCAAGCGCGGAATTGCGGCCCGGCCAGGTGGACCAGGACAGCCTGCCGCCCTACGATGTGCTCGACGCGATCGTTGAGCGCTACGTCGAGCAGGACATGAGCATTGCCGAAATCATTGCCGGGGGCTTCAAGCGCGCGGACGTCGAACGCGTGGTCAAACTGGTGCACCTCAGCGAATACAAGCGCCGCCAGGCGCCGATCGGCATCCGCATCACGCCGCGCGGCTTCGGCAAAGACTGGCGTTTCCCGATCACCAACAAGTACCGGGGCGGACTGTGATGGAGGGCCGGAGCCTTCCCGAATTCCTCAATTGAAGTCTATACTTGCCGTCCATGAGCCGGCGCGGCGCCCGGGTCCGGATTTACAGGGGAGTGGTCATGAAGAAAATCGAAGCGGTGGTCAAGCCATTCAAGCTGGACGAAGTGCGCGAAGCGCTGTCGGCGATCGGGGTCACCGGGCTGACGGTGACCGAGGTCAAGGGTTTCGGCCGGCAGAAGGGTCATACCGAACTCTATCGGGGGGCCGAGTACGTGGTGGACTTCCTGCCCAAGGTGAAGGTCGAGGTGGTGGTGCCGGACAAGCTCACGGACCAGGCGATCGAAGCGATCGTCAAATCGGCCCGGACCGGAAAGATCGGGGACGGCAAGATTTTCGTCACCACGGTCGAACAGGTCATCCGCATCCGTACCGGGGAGACCGACGAAGCGGCGGTGTGAGGCGGTAAGGGAAGAGGGGCGAGGGACGAGGAGCGAGGAGTAACACCGCTGAGTCACGCACGATGAATTGAACTGTTGAGCCGCCCTCGGACGGCTCAGTTAATTTGATGACTGTTCCGCTTGACGCGTTACGCCTGTCGCCTCATCCGTCACCCCTCGTCTCTCGCCCCTCGTCCCTCGCCCCTTTTTCTTCCCTTCACCTTCAACAACACAACCACAGCGCCACTGCCTCCGTCCTCGGGGCGGGCCTGGACGAAGGCCAGCACTTCGTCGCGCTGCGCCAGCCAGTTGCCCACTTTTCGTTTCAGCACCGGTTCGCGATTTTCCGAACGCAGGCCCTTGCCGTGAACGATACGCACACAGCGCAGGCCTCTGGCCAGAGCTTCATTGAGGAATGCCACCATCAATTGACGCGCTTCCTCGCTGCGCAGCCCGTGCAGATCCAGTTCGTCCTGCGTTACCCAATGGCCGCGCCGCAGCTTGCGCAGGACCATGTTCGACAGCCCGTCGCGCAGGAACACCAACTCGTCGCCGGTTTCGAGTCCGACCTCGAACGGAATCTGGTCTGAAAGGCTTTCCTGCAGGACCTGCTGGTCGTCGCGCAGTTTCTGCACAGGGATCGGCTTGGGAGGCGGGCCGCGCAGCGTGGCTTTGCCGGGGTCGGGAAGCGGAGCGACGTCCTTCAGCGCCTCGCGCAACAACGCCTCGTCGTCCGCGGGTTCCTCGGTCGGTGGTTCCGGTGTGACGGGTCGCTTGGCCATTTGATTTCAAAGCCCATTTTTGCCACAGAGGTCACAGAGAACACAGAGGAAAGGCAAGAGCAAAGAAATGCGGGGGGCTAGAACCTTTCATTGGCTGATCATCCATCACAGTAAGAGTTGGCGGTAACGTCTTACGAATAGCCTCTTGGCTTGTAACTCCAATTCTCTTTTCTTGTTTTTCCTCTGCGCTCTCTGTGTCCTCTGTGGCTAATGGCCTTTAGTGGCCCAGTTCTTCGAGATACTTCTCGGCGTCGAGCGCGGCCATGCAGCCGCTGCCGGCGCTGGTGACGGCCTGGCGATAGACATGGTCCTGAACGTCGCCGGCGGCAAACACGCCGGGAATGCTGGTGGCGGTGGCATTGCCCTCATTGCCGCCCCTGGTGACGATGTAGCCGTTCACCATTTCGACCTGGCCCTGGAAGATCTGCGTGTTCGGGGTATGGCCGATCGCAATGAAAACGCCGTGCAACGGCAACTCCCTGGCCTTGTCGCCGCGCGTGGGCTTGATGCGCACGCCGCTGACGCCTTTCTTGTCGCCGAGCACTTCATCCAGCGTGTGGTTCCACTCGACCTTGACGTTGCCGGACCTGGCCTTCTCCATCAGTCGGTCGACAAGGATCGCCTCGGCGCGGAATTTGTCGCGACGGTGAACCACCGTCACGGACTTGGCGATGTTTGAAAGGTACAGCGCTTCCTCGACGGCGGTGTTGCCGCCGCCGATCACGGCCACGTCCTGGCCCTTGTAGAAGAAGCCGTCGCAGGTCGCGCACGCCGATACGCCCTTGCCCATATAAGCCTGCTCCGAGGGCAGACCCAGGTACTTGGCTGAAGCGCCGGTGGCGATGATCAGCGCATCGCAGGTATAAGTGGCCTGGTCGCCGGTCAACTGGAGCGGCCGCTGGCCCAACTTCACCGAATGGATGTGGTCGAAGATAATTTCGGTGTTGAAGCGCTCCGCGTGCTTCTGGAAGCGCTCCATCAACTCCGGGCCCTGCACGCCCATGACGTCGGCGGGCCAGTTGTCAACGTCGGTGGTGGTCATGAGTTGCCCGCCCTGCGCGAGACCGGTGACCAGGACCGGCTTGAGGTTGGCTCGGGCAGCGTAGATGGCGGCTGTGTAGCCGGCCGGACCGGAACCGAGTATGAGCAACCGGGAATGCTTTGTTGTTTGGGCCATGACAGCGTTAGATCAGGGTTAGTGCAAAAAAAGCAAGACTCTAGCAGCCGTGCGAAGTTTGTGTCCATGCGCGCAAAATCGGGTTCGTTGAGCGTGCGACCCTGGGATATAATTCTTTGAAACTGAAAAGGTAATTTGCTTGCGAACACTCTCGGCGTCCAAATCCGCAGCCCAAAAGCGGCCGCGCAAGCCGCTGCCTCCGAAGATCGCCGCCCTGTTGCGGGAGTCCTGGTGGCTGCTCCTGGTCGGCGCGGCGCTGTACCTGGTCCTCATCCTTTTTACCTACAGCAAGTCCGATCCGGGCTGGTCGCACCAGGCCTCCGGCGCAGAGGTCGCCAATGCGGGCGGCAAGGCCGGCGCATGGATGGCCGACATCCTGCTTTATGTCTTCGGGCTGTCGGCGTGGTGGTGGGTTTTCTTTCTGCTCGCCGCCGTGGTCTGGGGTTATCGCCGCCTCGACGCACCGGAAATGGACCGCCGATCGGTGGCCGTCGCGTGCGGCGGCTTTCTGCTCCTGATCACCGCCAGCAGCGCGCTCGAATCGCTACGCCTCTACACCCTGAAAGTGTCGCTGCCGCACGCGCCGGGAGGTGTACTTGGCGAACTGGTGAGCGGATTGTTCTCGAAGGGGTTCGGCTTTACCGGAAGTACCCTGTTGCTGCTGGTGCTGGGCGGGGTGGGCTTGTCTTTGTGCACCGGCATGTCCTGGGTTGCTTTCATCGAGAAGCTCGGCGCGGCAATCGAGGATGCCTACACTTTCCTGGTGGAGAGATGGCAGACCCGCCAGGACATGAAAGCGGGCGAGCAGGCTGTGGTCGAGCGCGAGGAACTGGTGGAAGTCGAACGCAAGCGCTTCGAGGAACACGAGCCGGTCCGCATCGAGCCGCCCCGGACAGTGATCGCCAAGTCCGACCGCGTCATCAAGGAAAAGCAGAAGCCATTGTTCGAAGACCTCCCGGACTCCCCTTTGCCGCCGCTGCATCTGCTGGACGAGCCTGTTGCCGACGTGGAAATGCTGTCCGCAGAGACGCTGGAATACACCTCGAGGCTGATCGAGAAGAAGCTCGGCGACTTCGGCATCGAGGTAAACGTGGTGGCCGCGCAGCCCGGCCCGGTGATCACGCGCTACGAGATCGAGCCGGCGGTGGGCGTGAAGGGCAGCCAGATCATTAACCTGGTGAAGGACCTGGCGCGCGCGCTATCGGTGGTGAGCGTGCGGGTGGTCGAGACCATTCCCGGCAAGTCCTGCATGGGTCTGGAGATCCCGAACCCGAAACGGCAGGTGGTGCGGCTCTCCGAGATCCTCAGTTCCAAGGTGTACGCCGAGATGGGATCGGCGATTACCCTGGCGCTGGGCAAGGACATCGCCGGCAATCCGATCGTCGCGGACCTCGGCAGAATGCCGCACCTGCTGGTAGCGGGCACCACGGGCTCGGGCAAGTCGGTGGCGCTCAACGCCATGATCCTGTCCCTGGTCTACAAGGCGCCGGCGAAAGAGGTGCGGCTGATCCTGGTGGACCCGAAGATGCTCGAGCTGTCGGTGTACGAAGGCATTCCGCACCTGCTTGCGCCGGTGGTCACCGACATGAAGCAGGCGGCGCACGCGCTCAACTGGTGCGTGGGCGAAATGGACCGCCGCTACAAGCTGATGTCCACGCTGGGCGTGCGCAATCTGTCCGGATTCAACCAGAAGGTCAGGGAAGGCGAGAAGGCCGGCAAGCCGCTGACCAATCCGTTCACGATCACGCCGGAGAATCCCGAACCGCTGACGGAACTGCCGCTGATCGTCGTAGTCATAGACGAGCTCGCCGACCTGATGATGGTGGTGGGCAAGAAAGTCGAGGAACTGATAGCGCGACTGGCGCAGAAGGCCCGTGCAGCCGGCGTGCATCTCATTCTCGCGACCCAGCGGCCGTCGGTGGACGTCATCACCGGATTGATCAAGGCGAATATTCCGACCCGGGTCGCTTTCCAGGTCTCGAGCAAGGTCGACTCGCGAACCATCCTTGACCAGATGGGCGCGGAACAGCTTCTCGGACAAGGAGACATGCTGTACCTGCCGCCGGGTACCGGCTATCCGCAGCGGGTGCACGGCGCGTTCGTCGCCGATCAGGAAGTGCACAAAGTGGTGGAGTACCTCAAGTCCCGTGGTCAACCGCAGTACATTGACGACGTTCTCGAAGGTGGCGAGGCCGACGCGGAAGATGGCGTAGCGACGGGCGAGGCGGAGGGCGAAGCCGATCCGCTTTACGACCAGGCGGTGGATATAGTGGTCAAATCGCGGCGGGCGTCCATTTCACTGGTGCAGCGGCATCTGCGCATCGGCTATAACCGGGCGGCACGCCTGATCGAGCAGATGGAACGTGCGGGAATGGTTTCCACTATGCAGCCCAACGGCAACCGTGAGGTGTTGGCGCCGTCGAGAACGGAAGCGTGAGGCGAGAGGCGAAGGAGAAGGTCATGCGAATAATTCTGATACTGATCGCATCGCTGGCATTGGCACCCGCCGCAATTGCCGAAGTGTACAAATGGGTGGACAGGTACGGTAAGGTGCACTACGGTGATACACCGCCTGCAAACGCGCGCGCGACGCGGGTCGACATGACATCGTCAGGTCCCTCGAGGGCCGGGCAAGTCCCTGCCACCACCGCGGCGGAGCAAGCGTCGCAGCCGCCCGCACTACCGCCAATCCAGATCAGCATCGCTCCGGAGGCGCCGGCGCCGCAGCCGGCAACGCGCGGTATGGATTTCGGCGTGTACATCATGCTGCGCAGAGGCATGAGCGAAGGCGAATTGCTGCAGCGCGCAGGACCGCCCGACTTCCAGACCTATGACGGGAGCGTGGGCGTCAGCGTGGTCAGCAACGCGAGGCGGATCGACAATCGTGCCGGGAACCGGGCGCGCGGACCGGGCGTCCATACCTTCAGTAACCTCGAACTCAAGCGCTATTACTACTACCCGACCGTTTCGAATCCGTTTACCACGGTGTTGACGCTGACCGGCGGCGAGATCTCGGATCTGCAGCGTACGAGGCAATTCTGATGAGGCGCGGATTTTCTGCATTCGTGCTTTTCCTCGGCGGGCTGCTCGCCTTTCCGGTACACGCCGGTCCGATCGAAAAAATGCGTGAGTTCATCCAGCAGACTCGCTCGGCGCGCGCGGTCTTCACCCAGACCGTGGCGGACTCCAGCGGCCAGATCTCCCAGAAGTCGAGTGGCACCGTACAGTTTCAGCGTCCCGGCAAATTCCGCTGGACTTACAGCAAGCCTTACGAGCAACTGATCGTGGGTGATGGCGAGACGCTGTGGATATACGACAAGGACCTGAATCAGGTCACCCAGCGCAAACTCGACAAGGCCCTCGGCAGCAGCCCGGCGGCTCTGCTCGCCGGCGCGGATGATATCGAGAATTATTTCTCGCTCAACGCGCTCGGGAAGAAGGGCAAACTGGACTGGCTGGAAGTCAGACCTTACGACGAGGACAGCCTGTTCGACAAAGTGCGGATGGGCTTCAACAAGAACACGCTCGAAGTCATGGAGCTCTTTGACCATTTCGGACAAAAGACCACCATCCTGCTGTCCAGGCTCGAGCGCAATCCTGTCACACCCGCCGATACCTATACCTTCACCATCCCCGACGGCGCCGACGTCGTAACAGAATAGAAACCACCCACCTCACCCCGGCCCTCTCCCCCGCCAGCGGGCGGAGAGGGAGTTGAGAGACAATGTGCCTGGTTGGAGATCCGTGACTTTGTTGTGGTTCGCATTCTTGCCAGTGGTGAAAGAGCGTTTGTCCTCGTTGGCTCTGTGAACTGAGCGGGTCCGTCGAATAGTCCGGAAAAATATTCTAATGAGCCACGATCTGACTCCCTCTCCGCCCTTTAAAGGGCGGAGAGGGCCGGGGAGAGGTGGGTATGACTGATCTCTTCGAAGCCAGGCAGCCGGCGGCGCCGCTCGCCGACCTGATGCGCCCGCAGACGCTCGATGAGGTGGTTGGGCAAACGCATCTGCTGGGGCCTGGCAAGCCGCTAAGGGTCGCCTACGAATCCGGCAAGCTGCACTCGATGATCCTGTGGGGTCCGCCGGGAGTAGGCAAGACCACGCTGGCCCGGCTGATGGCAAGAGCATTCGACGCCGAATTTCTGGCCCTGTCGGCGGTGCTCTCGGGCGTGAAGGACATCCGGGACGCCGTCGCCCGGGCCGAGAGCGTCCTGCAGCAATCCGGGCGCGCAACCATCCTGTTTGTCGATGAGGTGCATCGCTTCAACAAGGCGCAGCAGGATGCCTTCCTGCCTTTCGTCGAACGCGGCCTGGTGACCTTCATCGGCGCCACCACAGAAAACCCGTCCTTCGAAGTCAACAGCGCGCTGTTGTCGCGGGCAGCGGTATATGTGCTCAAACCGCTCGGCGAGGACGAACTGGCGGTGCTGTTCTCCCGCGCGGTTCAGAAGGTCTATCCGGGCGTCGCATTTTCCGGAAAGGCGCAGGAAATCATCATCGGGGCGGCCGACGGCGATGCGCGCCGGCTGCTGAACATGATCGAAGCGCTGGGCAATGCCGCCGTTTCGCGGAATATCTCTGCACTGGACGACGCCTTCGTGCAGGACACGCTGGCGCAGAACCTGCGCCGCTTCGACAAAGGCGGTGACGCCTTCTACGACCAGATCTCCGCGCTGCACAAGTCCGTGCGCGGCTCCTCGCCGGATGCGGCGCTTTACTGGCTCACGCGCATGCTCGATGGCGGCGCGGACCCGCTCTATCTCGGACGCAGGCTGGTACGCATGGCGGTCGAGGACATCGGGCTCGCCGATCCGCGGGCGCTGCGGTTGGCACTGGATGCCTGCGAGACCTACGAGCGGCTGGGCACCCCGGAAGGCGAACTGGCGCTGGCCGAAGCAACGATCTATCTCGCCTGCGCGCCGAAATCGAACGCCGCTTACGTTGCGTATAATTCGGCGCGCGCGCACGTCCAGTCCGACAAGTCCCGCCCGGTGCCGGAACACCTGCGCAATGCTCCAACGAAGCTCATGAAGGAACTCGGTTATGGCCGGACTTACCGCTACGCGCACGACGAGCCGGAAGCGTATGCGGCTGGCGAGAACTACCTGCCGGATGGCCTTGAAGGAGTCAGTTTCTACCAGCCTACGACACGGGGTCTGGAAGGCAAGCTTGCCGAAAAGCTCGCGCACCTGCGTGAATTGGACGAGAAGGCAAAGAAAAAAAACTGAACGCGTTGACGCAAAGGGCGCAAAGGAAAAAGGAAAGGTACGCGAAGGAAGACGATGCTGGATGTTCAATTGATTCGAAGTGACCTGGATGGAGTCGCGACAAGGCTTGCAACGCGCGGCGTCACGATTGACATTGCAGAATTCCGTGCCCTTGAAGAACAGCGCAAGCATGCGCAGGTGCGCACGCAGGAATTGCAGGCCAAACGCAACGCGTCTTCGAAGCTGATCGGCGATCTCAAGCGCAAGGGCGAAGATACGTCTGCACTGATGGCGGAAATGGCCGCCGTCGGCGACGAGTTGAAAAGCATCGAGGCGGATCTGGACGCGATCCAGGCGAAACTCACCGACATGCTGCTCGGTATTCCCAACCTTCCGCACATGAGCGTGCCGGTGGGAAAGTCCTCGGAGGACAACGTGGAAGTGCGGCGGGAAGGCGAGCCGCGCCGTTTCGATTTTCCGGTGAAGGACCACGTGGACGTCGGTGCCGGTCTGGGAATGCTGGATTTCGACGCCGCGGCGAAGATCAGCGGCGCGCGCTTCACGCTGATGAAGGGGCCGCTGGCGCGATTGCATCGGGCGATTGCTCATTTCATGCTCGACATCCACACCGGCGAGCACGGCTACATGGAGGTGTACGTGCCTTACCTGGTGAACGCGGACAGCATGCGCGGCACCGGGCAGTTGCCCAAGTTCGAGGAGGACCTTTTCGCGGTACCGCACGCCGACGGCAGCAAGTTCTACCTGATCCCGACTGCCGAAGTGCCGGTGACCAACATCGTGCGCGACGAAATCGTGCGCGGCGGAGAAGTTGCCGCTGAAATTCGTTTGTCACTCGCCGTGTTTCCGGTCCGAGGCCGGCTCCTACGGCAAGGACACCCGCGGCATGATCCGGCAGCACCAGTTCGACAAGGTCGAACTGGTGCAGATCGTCCATCCGGAACAGTCGTATCAGGGACTGGAGGAACTGACCACGCATGCGGAGACCATTCTCAGACGCCTGGACTTGCCGTTTCGCACCGTGGCGCTTTGTACCGGCGACATGGGATTCGCGGCCGCAAAAACATATGACATCGAGGTCTGGCTTCCGGGGCAAAACGCATATCGCGAGATCTCATCCTGCAGCAATTTCGAGGCGTTCCAGGCGCGGCGCATGCAGGCGCGCTTCAAAGGCGAGAAGGGCAGGAACGAGTTCGTCCACACCCTGAACGGATCGGGACTTGCGGTAGGGCGAACGCTGGTCGCGATACTGGAGAACTATCAGAACAGGGATGGCAGCATCACCATTCCCGAGGCACTGTGCCCGTACATGGGCGGCCTGGCCATCCTCCGGCCCACCTGAGCGAATCAGGGCTCGGCGCGCGCTTCGGCAGTGTACGACGAGAACAGCGGCCGGTACGGCTCCTCGTAACGCAGCAGAATGTCGAAGTAGTTGCGGATGTTCTCGGTGAGAATCACCGGCTCGCCGCCGCGGGCGAAACCGCGCTTGACAGTGGTGTAGTAGTCGGAGCGTGCCAGCAGCGGCAGCGTCTTGCGAAGGTCGAACCACAAGTCCGGATTCAATCCGCGCCGCTGCGCCAGAATGCGGGCGTCTTCCACGTGTCCAAAGCCCACGTTGTATGAGGCCAGCGCCATCCAGGTGCGGTCGGGTTCGCCGATGCGCCCGGGAAGCGCGTCCTTGAGCATCTTCAGATAGCGCGCACCGGCGATAATGTTCTGTCGGGCGTCGAGACGGTTGGTTACTCCCATGCGGTCGGCGGTTCCGGAGGTAAGCATCATCAGGCCGCGCACGCCCGTGGGACTGGTGGCGAGCGGATTCCAGTGCGATTCCTGGAAGCCCAGCGCGGCCAGGAGCCGCCAGTCGATTCCGGTCAGTTCCTGTGCCTCGTGAAAGACATCGCGGTATTGCGGCAACACCGAGGTGCGGCGTTCGAGGAATGCGAGAACATCACCCTGATTCAGGCGTTCGATGTGTCCGTAGTACCGGTCCAGCAGGATGCGCAACGAGCCGTTGGCATTGATACGATTGAAGAAATCCTGCACCTGGTTGACCAGCAGCGGGTCGGCGTCATTCGGAAGCGCCCAGGCCAGCGTCTCGGGCCCGCCCAAGGTGAAGGCCTTGCCGATGTTGGGCGAGAGATTCTGTGCCAGTTCGACGATGTGCGAATCGGTCATCACGAAATCGTATTCGCCGTCCGACAACTGGTCGAGCAAGGTCATGCTGTCGGCCACGGGCACTTCATCCCAAAGTAATTCCGGAACACTGGCGCGCTCGATCCTGAGCTGATCCGCGCTGCTCGACCCGGCGACAACCGCACCGTGTTTTCCGACGAGATCGCGCACGCTGCGCGGTCGTCTGTCTTCGGTGTTGTAGGCGACCACCTTTTGCACCGACAGATAGGCCGGCCCGAAGATGAGCCGGCTGCGGCGTTCATCGGTTACGCTCAGGCCGGCTGCGGCAATATGCGCGATGTTGCGGCGAAGTGCAGGAACGATGTCCGCGAAATTCGATCTTTCGACGACACGCAGGCGCACGCCGAGATCCTTTGCGAACATCTCGAGCATGTCCTGCTCCATGCCGCTGAACTTGCCGTCAACGCCGAGGAAGCGCGTGTCGGGGCCGTTGCGTACCAGCACCACCAGTTCATCGGTTACGCCGAAGGGAAGCACGGGCCGTTCGATCAGCATGCCCGGGTCGCAGAAAGGCAGCATGAGCAGCAGCACCGCGCCCACGAGCTTGTGCGCGGATGACGGCTGGCGGCGCGAGTACGCCGTGATTTTCTTTCGCTTCCGTGGCCGGTAAAAGGCGCGCGTGTATTCGCAAAGAGCTGCATCGCTGTTAAAATATCATGATCCGGAGCACTTGGAGTATCGAAAGGGATTGAAGTTCGGAGAGGTACCGAAGTGGCCATAACGGCGCTGACTCGAAATCAGATGGACGGACAAAATCCGTCACGTGGGTTCGAATCCCACCCTCTCCGCCAATTGAAAATGCCGCCTTGTGCGGCATTTTCAATTGGCGACGAGGATGTAGATTTGAACCCACTGGTTCGACCACGAAGCACTGCTTCGTGGGACGCCCGTAGGGCGGTCCCTCGGCAAGCAGCCGAGGGATGACTGGATCGCCATAAGGCGATCCGGTCACAATCCCACCCTCAATATTCTGGCGTGTCGAGCAATTGATCGCTTGTGCGGCATTTTCAATTGGCGACGCGGATGTAAACTTGAACCCACTGGTTCGACCAAAACGCACTGCGTTTTGGGACGCCCGTAGGGCGGTCCCTCGTTGCGCGAGGGATGGCCGGATCGCCCTAAGGCGAGCCGGACACAATCCCACCCTCAACCTACTGGTGTGGCGAAAAATCGCGCGCTTGTGCGGCATTTTCAATTGGCGACGCGGATGTAGACTTGAACCCACTGGTTCGAAAACGAGCTTGCCGAGTTTCAGTGAAGGCTAACGTGATCATTCGTTAGTGATCAGGTTAAGGCCAAAGGCCGGCCGGAACTACCACGAAGCACTGCTTCGTGGGACGCCCGTAGAGCGGTCCCTCGCTTCGCCAGGGACGGTCGGATCGCACTGATTTGTGAGTTGCGCTCGATCAAACACCGCGCATCGCGGCGTAGTAGGCTCGGCAGATTGCCTTCTTCAGCCTTGCGATGTCGGCCAGCACGAGTTGCCCCGGATATTCATACGCGGACCGGCATTGTCTGAGAATCACTAGAGCAGCGGTATTGATGCGTGCGCGTTTCATTGGATCCTCCCAAGAATATGGTCGGGAAAGCAAGGTGCGCTCGGGGACAATCCAAAGACACCTGCCTATAGGCGGCAGTGCCCCTCAATTTCTCCGGATTTCCCCGGCGCACCCTCTACATGCGCAATGGCCATGCCATTCGGGGCTGTCGAAAAAATGGCACCAGGATAGTGGTTGGAAAGCACTCTGTTTCCAAATGGAAAAGTGAAGTGTCAAATAAGTGACAAACCAGCCTGTCGAAAGCTCGGCAAGAGCGAAGGCGCAAAAGGTCAGTGAAGGCCCAATTTGCACAAAACGATGATTCCGTACGTCGTTCCTGCGTTGCCAGACACTATCCAAGGCGGTGCTTTTAGGCAGGGCGTGACTGGATCTTGGGAGTTTCCGGCAGTGTAATGTCCAGGCACCAGAATCGGATATTCTCTGTATGCAGATTGGGAAGCCGACGGTGTGCTATTTCACTCGACTACAAGAGTGCAAACGCATTGTTACCCCACGATAACAAGCCTCGCCCGGAGTCCATGTCAATCGCAAAGGTTTTCGCGTTCCTGCTTGTCCTGAGCCCGATCGCCCTCGAGGCGGCGGATTGGGTCGAAATCTCCTCGGACTATGAGTCCTCGATCTACTACGACCGTGACAGCTTGAAGCGCGAAGGCGACATGGTTGAGGTGGTGCTGCTCTGGGACTTTCCAGATGTGCAAGTAACCCGGCGGCCGGTCAAGCCGTATTTGTCAGCAACGCGTCTGACTCGCTACCGATGCAATGTCGGCGGCCGCGCCAACGTCGAAACCACGCTTTATCGCGACAACATGGCCGGCGGCGAGATCACCGAGGTCTATCGCACGCCGGAAGCGGATATCAGGTTCGAGTGGGTGAATCCGGGAGCGCCCGGCGGCGAAAGCATGCGTCGCGTCTGTGATGCGGCGATTCGGTGATTGGGTGATTGAGTGATTGGTGAAAATTCCTGAATTACTCAATTGCTCAATCACTCAATCACTGAATACCTCAATCACCAGATTCACCAGCTATAATGGCGCGCCCGCAAACCGCGGAAGTTCCGCAATTCCATGCTCGAAGCCAGCCAGATCGAGTGCGTCCGTGGCAACCGACGCCTTTTCCGCGACCTGTCCTTCCGGCTCGAAGCGCATCAGGCGCTGCGCGTCCGGGGAGAAAACGGGTCCGGCAAGACCAGTCTGCTGAGAATCGTTGCCGGGCTGTCGCCGCCCGAGTCGGGCAGGCGTGTCGTGGAACGACGGCAACATCCACGCCCTGGGCGAGGACTATCTGCGTGATCTGGTGTTCCTCGGCCACTCCAACGGCCTGAAGGACGATCTCTCGCCGATTGAGAATCTGCGGTATGCGCTGGTGCTGACGGGTGTGGGAGTCGATGAACCGGCGTTGCGTGCGGCGCTGACCGAACAGGCCCTGGCCGCGATCGCCGACCTGCCGGTAAAGCTGCTGTCGCAGGGACAGAAGAGACGGGTGGCGCTCACGCGCCTGTCGTTCTCCGCGGAGAAGCCGCTCTGGATCCTGGATGAGCCCTTCACTGCGCTGGACGCGGCATCGGTGGAGCGGCTGGCGAGGACCATTACGAAGCAGTTGAATCGTGGCGGCATGGTGATGTTTACCACCCACCAGGAAGTCGCGCTTCCGGGTACAACGATGCGCACCCTCGAGCTGGGAGCGAATTAATTGAGGGGGCACTTGATCGCAGGCTGCCGGGCGGTGGTGGCGCGTGACCTGTTGATCGCGTTGCGCCATCGTAGCGACGTGCTGACTACATTTTTCTTCTTCGTCATCGTAGTCAGCCTGTTTCCGCTGGGCGTCGGGACCCGAGCCGGACACGCTGCGCGAGATCGCCCCGGGGGTGGTCTGGGTCGCGGCGCTGCTGGCCGCGATGCTGTCGCTGGCGCGCATGTTCGGTACGGACTACGCCGACGGCACGCTCGAGCAACTGGTACTGACGCCGCAGCCGCTGGTGGTGCTGGTGATGGCAAAAGTTGCGGCGCACTGGCTGACGACCGGCCTGCCGCTGGTGCTGATCGCGCCGGCGCTGGGTGTGCAGTTCGATCTGCCTGCCGATGCGTTGGCGACGCTGCTATTGTCGCTGCTGATCGGCACGCCGGTGTTGTCGCTGATCGGTGCGGTGGGCGCCGCATTGACTCTGGGCGTGCGCGGCGGCGCGGCCCTGACTTCCCTGCTGGTGCTGCCGCTGTATGTGCCGGTGCTGATATTCGGGGCCGGCGCGGTGGCGGCCACCGCGACCGGGACGGGCGCGGCCGGGCACCTGTCGCTGCTCGGGGCAATGCTGATGATTGCGTTGGTATTCGCGCCGTGGGCGACCGCGGTTGCCTTGAAGATCTCTCTGGAATAGGGACGTGGCGATCAACTGGTTCAAGTATTCGTCTCCGCAGACTTTCTACCCGCTGGCCGGGAAGATGGTGCCATGGTTCATGGTGCCGGCAGCCGTTCTGGGGATGGCCGGGCTTTACATCGGTTTTTTCGTCGCGCCTGCCGATTTCCAGCAGGGCGAGGCCTACCGGATAATCTTCATCCACGTGCCGGCGGCATGGATGTCGATGTTCATCTATGTGGTGATGGCGTTCTGGGCCGGGATCGGGCTGGCGTTCAATACCCGCCTGTCGTCGATGATGGCCCACGCGCTGGCGCCGACCGGCGCGTTAATGACCTTCATCGCGCTGTGGACAGGCTCTTTATGGGGCAGGCCCACCTGGGGTACCTGGTGGGTCTGGGATGCCAGGCTGACTTCGGAACTGATCCTGCTGTTCCTGTATATCGGTTACATGTCGCTGGCCGCGGCGATCGATGATCCGCGCCGCGCCGACAAGGCCTCCGCGGTGTTGGCGTTGGTGGGCGTGGTCAACATTCCGATCATCTATTTCTCGGTACAGTGGTGGAATACGCTGCACCAGGGCGCGTCGGTGAGCATCACCCGGGCGCCGAGCATGGCGAGCACTATGCTGATCGGCATGCTGGTAATGGTTTTCGCGTTCTGGGCCTATTCGATTGCGGCAGCGCTGATGCGGGTGCGAATCGTGATCCTGGAGCGCGAACGCAATTCCGCCTGGGTCCGCGAACTTGGGCATCGGTAATCGGCATCCCGGGACAAAGAAATCAAAATGCTTACCACGAAGGCACGAAGGTCACGAAGACGAGAGTAACAAAGCAAACGTGTGTAAAAAAGCTCGAATTGGCGGATGTTCCAACATGGTCGAAGTTGGCAGGAGAGGATCACGAACAGTGCACCGCCTTCGTATCCTGTATTAGTTTAGGGATTCCTGTTCTTCTTCGTGTTTCTTCGAGTTCTTCGTGCCTTCGTGGTGAGATGTCCGGTTCGGATTTGATTTAGAGGGAAAATGTATGCAGTGGGGTAGTGTTTCCGAATTCTTCGCCATGGGCGGATATGCCCTGTACGTCTGGGGTTCGTACCTGGTGACCGCCGTAGTCATCGCTGCGGAAATGGCGGTATTGGTCCGCCGTGGCCGAACTCTGCGGGCCCGCGCCGGTCGTATTGCAGGACCCGCTTCCGACAAATAGTTCATGAAGCCCCGCCACAAGCGCATTGCATTGATCGCTGCCGGCCTTGCTGCACTGGGAATCGCGCTGGCGCTGATACTTCAGGCATTCCAGAGCAATCTGGTGTTCTTCTTCACGCCTACCCAGGTGGCCGCCCACGAAGTCCCGCAAGGCAGGAGCTTTCGAATCGGCGGGCTGGTGGAGCAGGGCAGCTTGCAGCGCCAGCCCGACGGCGTGACGGTGCGCTTCGTGGTCACGGATACCGCGAAGAGCGTCCCGGTGGTCTACTCCGGTATCCTTCCCGACCTGTTTCGCGAGGGTAAGGGCGTGGTGGCGCAGGGCAAGCTTGGCGCGGACGGCGTGTTCAACGCTGCCGAGGTGCTGGCAAAGCACGACGAGAATTACATGCCGCCCGAAGCGGCCGACGCAGTCGAGCGCGCGCACAAGGCGATGCAGGAATCGAAGAAGACGCTGGTGGAGAAAAAATGAAAACAGTGCTGAGTGCTGAGTGCTGGGTGCTGGGAGAAGGATACTTTAGTCAAAGTCTCCGGCGTTCCTTTTCCCGAGCCACGATCCACGAGCCACGAGCCACCTTGTCATGATTCCAGAACTCGGACAATTCGCACTCATCATCGCGCTCTGCATTGCCCTGGTGCAGGGCGTGTTGCCGATCGCCGGCGCTGCGCGCGGTGATGTGGCATGGATGAGCGTGGCCCGCCCGGCTGCGCAGGGCCAGTTTGTATTTGTCGCCATCGCGTTCGGATGCCTGGCCTATTCGTTCGTCAACAACGATTTTTCGGTTCTAAACGTCGTCAATAATTCCAATTCCAGCCTGCCGTGGTTTTACCGTTTCGCCGCGACCTGGGGTAGTCACGAAGGCTCGTTGCTGCTGTGGGTGCTGATGCTCACGGGGTGGATGCTGGCGGTGACGCTGTTCAGCCGCCATCTGCCCCTCGAAATGGTGTCGCGCATTCTCGGCGTGATGGCGCTGATTTCGGTCGGCTTCCTGCTGTTCATGCTGTTCACGTCGAACCCGTTCGAGCGCCTGCTGCCTGCCGCGCCCGACGGGCGTGACCTGAATCCGTTGCTGCAGGATCCCGGAATGGTCATTCACCCGCCGATGCTGTACATGGGTTACGTCGGCTTTTCGGTTGCCTTTGCCTTTGCGGTCGCTGCGCTGCTTGGGGGCCAGCTCGACGCGACCTGGGCGAGGTGGTCGCGTCCCTGGACCACCATGGCCTGGGTGTTTCTCACCATCGGCATCGCATTGGGGAGCTGGTGGGCGTACTACGAACTCGGCTGGGGTGGCTGGTGGTTCTGGGACCCGGTGGAGAACGCGTCCTTCATGCCGTGGCTGTTGGGAACGGCACTGATTCACTCGCTTGCCGTCACCGAGAAGCGCGGCGGCTTCAAGGTCTGGACCGTGCTGCTGGCGATCGTGACGTTCTCGCTGTCGTTGCTGGGCACGTTCCTGGTGCGTTCGGGCGTGCTGACTTCGGTGCATGCCTTTGCCACCGATCCGGCACGCGGCATTTTCATCCTCGGTTTTCTCGTGGTGGTGATCGGCGCGTCGCTGACGCTGTTTGCCTGGCGGGCACCCAAAGTCGGTCTCGGCGGCAAGTTCGATTTCGTTTCACGCGAGTCGGCGCTGCTGGCCAACAACCTGCTGCTTGATCGTGGCGGCCGCGTCGGTGCTGCTGGGAACGCTTTATCCGCTGTTCCTCGATGCCCTCGGATTGGGCAAGATTTCGGTCGGCCCGCCTTACTTCGATTCCGTGTTCGTTCCTCTGATGGCGCCGGCGATCTTCCTGATGGGCGTGGGCCCGCTGGCGAAATGGAAGCAGGCCGAACTGCCCGATCTTGCGCATCGTCTCAGATGGGCATTCGCGGTTGCGCTGGTCACTGCATTGCTTCTTCCTTTCACCATGGGCAAGTGGACGCCGATGATTGCGTTCGGCCTGCTGCTGGCGTTGTGGGTGGCGGTCTCGGGCGTGGTCAATCTCTGGCAGCGCGTGTTGCAACTGCGCGCCGCCAACGGACTCGGAACGGGCGCGCAATTGAGGGGCCTGCCGCGCGGCTATTACGGAATGTTGCTGGCCCACGCGGGCGTGGCGGTATTCATAGCCGGGGTCACGCTGGTGAAGGGGTACGAAGTCGAGAAGGACGTGCGCATGCAGGCCGGGGACACCGTGGAAGTCGGCGGGTATACGTTCCGCCTCGACGGTTTGGTGCAGGTGCCCGGGCCGAATTACGAGGCCACTCGCGGCCTGGTTTCGGTCCAGAAGAACGGCAAGCGACGTGCGCACCATGTTTCCGGAGAAGCGCTTTTATCACGTGCAGCAGATGGCGATGACCGAGGCGGCGATCGATGCCGGGTTTACCGGTGATCTGTATGTTTCGCTCGGCGAACCGGTCGGCGCCGATGCCTGGTTGGTGCGCATCTACCACAAACCGTTCGTGGACTGGATTTGGGGCGGTGCATTCCTGATGGCATTTGGCGGAATTCTGGCGATCACCGACCGTCGTTACCGGCTGGCGCGCAAGGCGGAGCGCGAGGCTGTCTGCGGCTGCCGGAGCGGCAATAGCGTGAATGATCGGGTCTACCGTTCACGCTTCACCGTTCACCTTCGCCGTTTCTGGATGAAGCGTTTTCTTTCTTCCCCTCGGAATCTTTCTGGTTCTTTCGGTTTTCCTCGCGGTCGGCCTGAAGCTGGACCCGCGCGAAGTACCTTCGCCGCTGATCGACAAGCCGGCGCCGCCGTTCAAGCTGGCGCAGTTGCAGGATCCCGGCCAGGACACTGGCTCCCGACGATCTCAAGGGCAAGGTGTGGATTTTCAACGTCTGGGCCTCCTGGTGTGTCGCCTGCTGCAGGAGCATCCGCTGCTGGTGGAATTGGCGAGGCAGAACCTGGTGCCGATCTACGGACTCAACTACAAGGACGGTCGCGACAACGCGTTGGCGTGGCTCAACAAGCACGGTAATCCGTACACGTTGTCGGCAATGGACGCGGATGGACGCGTGGGCATCGACTACGGTGTTTATGGCGTCCCGGAAACCTATGTTATCGACAAGGACGGCGTTATCCGCTTCAAGCAGATCGGACCGGTGACGCCGAAGGTGCTCGAGCAAAAAATCCTGCCGCTGGTGAGGAAGTTGCAGGGATGAGGCGCATGACTGCACTGCTGCTGTTGGTACTGGCGCTGCCGGCATACGCCAAAGAGGCGGCGCCGGCGGCGCCAGATCCCGGCGCTGGAGCAACGGGTGATGCGTCTGACGGCTGAGTTGCGCTGTCTGGTGTGCCAGAACCAGTCACTGGCGGATTCCCACGCCGACCTTGCGATCGATCTCAAGAACCAGGTGCGCAGCCAGATGCAGGCGGGCAAGAGCGATGCCGAGATCCGCGATTACATGGTGGCGCGCTACGGCGACTTCGTGCTGTACCGGCCTCCGCTCAAGCCCACCACGGCGCTGCTTTGGGCCGGGCCATTCGTGCTGCTGGCCGGCGGCGGCCTGGCGCTGGGTTTTTACCTGCGGCGCCGGCGCGAACGCCTCACGAAAGCGAACTGACGCCCGAACAACGAGCCCACGCCGAAGCGCTGCTGCGTGCGCGGCGGCAGGGCGGAACCCGATGACAGCTTTCATCGTCAGCGCGGCCGTCCTGCTGCTGCTGGCGGTCGCGATCGTGCTGCGACCGCTGCTCAGAGGCGGGTGCCAGGAACCGGCGTCGCGCGTGAGAAGGCCAATTTCGAGATCTATCGCGACCAGTTTGCCGAACTCGAAAACGATCTGAAGTCCGGCGTGCTGGGCGCCGAACAATTCGACCAGGCGAAAGCCGATCTCGAGCGCCGTGTGCTCGAAGAAGCGGCAAGGCCTGCGGAAGGCGTCACCGGCGCGGTCGTGGGCGCGGCGCGCCGATCGCGGTCGGCGTGCTGATTCCGGTGGCCGCCGTGCTGCTGTATCTGCAGTTCGGCACACTCGAGGGCCTTGAACGTCACGCCGCATGCGGCAGGCGATGTGTCCTCTGTGACCGCCGGGCACTTCCAGGAAATGACCGAGAAACTGTCGGCGCGCATGCGCGAGAACCCGAACGACGCCGAAGGCTGGATGATGCTCGGGCGCGCGTACCGGGCGATGGAGCGCTTCGATGAAGCGACCGATGCGCTCCGCAAGGCGGTGGCCCTCGATCCCGACAATGCGGATCTGCTCGCGGACCTGGCCGAAGCGCTGGCACTCAGGAACGGGCGTACGCTCGCGGGTGAACCGACCAAACTGCTCGAGCGCGCGCTCAAGCTCGATCCGCGCAACGAGAAGATTCTGGCGCTCTCCGGCAGCGCGGCATTCGAGCGCAAGGACTACAAGGCGGCAATCCGCCACTGGGAAGCGCTGCTGAAGCGCCCGGGTGTGAGCGCCGAATTGGCGCAGGCGCTCAGTGCAGGGATCGCCGAGGCACGGGCGCTGTCAACAGGAAAGAAGTCCGTTGCGGCGCAGACCCGCGCCGGGGCGAGTCAGCGGCACCGTCACGCTCGACGCAGCGTTGCGGGCGCGGGCGGCGCCGGAGGATACCGTGTTCGTGTACGCGCGCGCCGCGCAGGGACCGCGCATGCCGCTGGCGATCGTGAAAGTGCAGGTGAAGGATCTGCCGTACAATTTTCTGCTCGACGATTCGATGGCGATGATGCCGGAGATGAAATTGTCGGCTTTCAACGAGGTCATCGTTGGCGCGCGGGTGTCGAAGTCGGGCAGCGCCAAGCCGGCGGCAGGTGATCTGGAAGGCGCGAGCGCCACGGTTAGCCCGGGCGCGAATGGAGTCGCGGTGGCAATCAACCAGGTGGTGAAATAGGGCAATGCGGACAGCGCAGTTGCTGATTGCGATTGCGACGGTACTCGCCGGTGCGGCGATTCCCACGCTTGCGCAGGCGCCGGGCAAGGTCCAACTCAAGCCGGACGTCGAAGAATTCATCGGCAAGATGGTGCGAGCAGCATCAGTTCGAGGAGGCGGCGCTGCGCCAGGTGTTCGCGCAGTTGAAGTTGCACGACGGCGTGGTCAAAGCGATCAGCGCTCCGTCGACGGCGAAACCATGGCACGAGTTCAGAAACATTTTTGTCACGCCGACCCGCATCAGCGGCGGCCTCGAATTCTGGCAGCAGCACGCCGATCTGCTGGTGCGCGCACGCGATATTTATGGCGTGCCCGAGGAGATCATCGTCTCGATCATCGGCGTCGAGACCATCTATGGGCGGCGGCTGGGGTCGTTCCGGGTGGTTGATGCGCTCTATACCCTGGGCTTCGAGATGACCGAACGCGCGACCTTCTTCCGCGGCGAGATGGAGCAGTTCCTGCTGCTCGCGCGGGAAAACGCGCTCGACCCGCTCGGAATCAAGGGATCATTTGCCGGCGCGATGGGCATGCCGCAGTTCATTCCCACCAGCTACCGCAGGTTCGCGGTGGATTTCGACGGCGACGGCAAGATCAATCTGTGGGACAGCACGGCCGATGTGATCGGCAGCGTGGCCCACTATCTGCATCATTTCGGCTGGGTCTGGGGCCAGCCGGTCACGGTGCCGGCGAGGGTCGGCGGAACACAGTTCAATGGAAGTGCTGGAAGCCGGACTGAAGCCGCAACTGACCTTGCAGGAGATGCAGCCGAAGGGCGTGGAAGCTATCGAAGAACTTCCGCCCGATCTCCAGGCCGGGCTCTTCACCCTCGACATTGGAGCAGGGCCAGGAATACTGGCTGTCCCTTAACAACTTCTATGTCATCACTCGTTACAACCGCAGCAAGAACTACGCGATGGCGGTGTACCAGCTCGCCAAGGCAATCGCCCGCGAACGCGAGAGCGTAGCTTCGAAATAGGACAAAATCGTGAATTGCTGAAACGGGGCTCGCTGGCGAACGTTGCACAGCGGGCCAGGGATACCTACGCCTGGGTGCCAGAACTCGAACGCGCGGCGGCAGGGCTGCGCCAATCTGGATTCAGCGTCACGCGGCGCGTTGCGACCCGGGTGATCCGGGAGTACTGTAGGGTCCATACGCTCGTAACTTCCGCCTCGGGGAGGAGGTCAGCATGGGTCGCCCGCTATGTCAGCGCGGGATCCGTCTCGGCAAACCTTGCCGCCGGCGATTCTCAACCCGGCAGGGGCCCGCGCGCGAATTGCGGCAGCGTAATTCCCAATGTTTTTGGTCCATCTAACAAATTCCTTTCGCATGCGAAATCGCTTGCTGGCATCGCTCGGCGATTGCGTTTCCGGCGGCTGCATGCTTTCTCCGGAGGAGAACACCGTTATGAATCGTCACGATCGCTTTGCTAGCCGATCGAAGCTATTGCTTTCGAAACCATGGATGCGCAAACCATGGGATCGTCGGAAATTCGTGAAGGGTGTGACCGCGCTAGCGGGTTCGGCCGGTCTGCTCGGCGTACGATCCCGAGGCCAGCCGCCGCCGAACCGCCACCCGAGACGACGAGGATCCGGTTGGCCCAGATTCCTGGTATCTGTGTCGCGCCTCAGTACGTCGCCGAGGAACTCCTGCGTGGCGAGGGCTTTACCGACGTTCAATACGTCAAGGTCGGGTCGGGAGCGATGTACAAAGCGTTCGGTGCCGGTGAGATCGACATCAGCATGGCGTTTGTCGCGCCGTTCATCATGCAGGTGGACGCGGGACACCCGCTCGTGCTCCTCGCCGGCGTCCATGTCGGTTGCTACGAACTGTTCGGAACCGATCGCGTGCGTGCCGTCAGCGACCTCAAGGGGAAAACGGTCGCAATACCCGAGCTGGGATCGCCCCACCATATTTTCCTTGCCAGCATGGCCTCTTATGTGGGCCTGAATCCCGACCGGGACATCAATTTCGTTACTGCGGCCGCAGGAGGAATCGATAAAGCTCCTGGCGGAGAAGAAAATCGACGCATTGATGGGCTTTCCGCCGGTTCCGCAGGAGATGCGGGCGAAGAAAATCGGCCACGTGGTCGTGAGCAGCGGGACAGACCGTCCCTGGTCGCAGTACTTCTGCTGCACGGTTGCCGGACATGCTGAGTTCGTTCGCAAGCACCCGGTGGCGACCAAGCGGGCGCTGCGTGCAATTCTGAAGGCGGCCAATCTGTGTGCAGAGCAAACCCGAAAAGGCCGCCAGGTTGATTGCCGAAAAGGGGTACAGCTACGAGTATGCACTACAGACATGAAGGAGATCCCGTACGACAAGTGGCGGGAATACGACCCCGAAGACGCGATGCGTTTCTACGCATTGCGCCTGCACGAAGTGGGAATGATCAAGTCGAGTCCGCAGAAGACTCATCGCCCAGGGCACCGACTGGCGGTTTTTCAATGAATTGAAGAAAGAACTCAAGGCGTGAGCACGGTGAAGGGTGAATGAGTGAAGGGTGAAGGGTAAATGGCCTAGCTAGAGCCTCGCACCTCAAACCTCAAACCTCGCCGCTTTGAGCGACAAGCGACTAACCGAGGAGGCATCACCATGAACGAGCCAACGCTGCACGGAGTTCAGCCGCAGAGAGTTCCTGGCGGGCACCTCGATGCTTGGCGCCGCAACTTTGCTCGGACTTCCACGCACGGCCGCGGCCGAGCCGCCTCCGGAGACCACGAAAATTCGTGTCGTTCAATCTGAGTCAATCTGTTTGGCGCCGCAATACCTGGCGGAAGAATTGTTGCGCTTGGAGGGATTTGCCGAGGTGGAGTACGTCAAATACCTCGGTGGCCAGGCGAGCAGCGTCCTCGCGGCGGGCCGGGCGGATTTTACGATGCAGACCGTTCCAGGCCTGATCCTCCAGATCGATGCGGGCGAACCCGTTGTATTGATTGCCGGGGTCCATGCCGGCTGTTACGAATTGTTCGGAAATCAGCGCATCCAGTCGGTCCTAGATCTGAAGGGCCACCCCGTCGCCGTCAGCGCGATCGGGGATGACGATCATATCTTCATTTCCAGCATCATGGCCTACGTAGGCATGGATCCCCGAACCGACATCGAGTGGATTACCACGAAGACGCGCGCCGGGTCGATGCGCATGTTCGTGGAAGGCAAGGTCGACGCGTTCCTCGGATTTCCCCCGCAGCCTCAGGAACTGCGCGCGAAGAAGATAGGACACGTCATCGTCAACACGACACTGGACCGGCCCTGGTCGCAGTACTTCTGCTGCATCGTCGCGGCGCGTCGCGGCTTCGCTCACGAGTATCCCAACGCCACCAAACGGGCCTTGCGCGCCTTTTTGAAGGCAGCCGACATCTGCGCACAGGAACCGGAGAGAGCAGCACGCCTTCTCGTTGCGAAGGGCTATGAGCCGCGCTACGAGATCGGATTGGAAGTGCTCAAGAGTCTGCCCTACAACCGCTGGCGCGAATCGAGTGCCGAGGACTCCCTGCGATTCCATGCTCTACGCTTGCACGAGGCGGGACTGATCAAGTCCACGCCGCAGCAGATTGTCGCCAGAGGGTCGGATTGGCGGTTCCTGAATGAATTGAAGAAGGAACTGAAGGCATAGGAGGTCGATATGACGAACGACAAGCTTGCAGTCGATCACGACACCGAATTGGAAAGCCCACGCAGCGGCAGTTGGGACCGTCGGGAATTCGTGAAGGGTGTGGCGGCACTGGCCGGGTCCGCTGGCTTGCTTGGCTACGACGTGAAGCCGGCCGTCGCGGAGCCGCCGCCAGAGACAACCAAGATTCGTCTGTAACAATGAAATTGAGGGATAGCTTTTCCGAAAGCAGCAGTACTGAAGAGATCGTTGTCACTACTGGCTGTAAGTAGGTCAATGCTGCTAAACGGGAGGCGGTCATTCTACGTAAAGCATAGTAAAAGATCAGCTGGGCGACCACCGAGGACAACGCGGCCACATAGAAGAATGCTAGGTAAGACCCCCAGGCTAGATGAAGCCAATCGACCTTAATAATAAGTGGCAGCCCAATAGGCAAAAACATGCACGCACCGGCAAAGTAAGTGAAACAAGTTGCGGGAACAGGACCGTAGATTGAAGCGGCGTTCTTGCTAAGAACCGTGAAGTACGCAAACGCCATTGAACCCATCAGAGTAAAGAAATCACCTAAGAGATTTTGCGTTTGAAGGGTAAAGTCGCGGTTGAAATTCAAAAGAATAATTCCTAGGACAGAAAGAAACATGCCGACAATCTTCTTGAAGGTAAGCAGTTCCTGTCCGCGCAACCAGGCAAAAATCAAAGTAAAGAGAGGCCCAAAAGTAACGATCAAAGCCGAGTGAGCAACTGTGGTATAGCTCAACCCGAGAACAAACAAGGTTTGGTTGATCACTAGCCCGGTCAAGGCCAACTTAAAGAAGAAACTGAAGTGCTGTCTGCGAAGAGGAGAGAACCCCTGCTGACGCCGCGAATAAGAGTAGACGAAGATCAAGATCAGAGCGGCGCTTGAAACTCGGAACGCACTTACCCCTAGTGCCGGCATGACATGCAAACAAACCTTTAGAGCAATGAAGTTACCGCACCACAGCAAAACCATGAGGTGAATCAGAAAATAGAACTTAATCCTGGCCGGGCGCATTCAGTATTTTTTCTCTGATTGTCTCAACTCTCTGCGATAGCAACCTCTCATTTAATCCGCTCACTGCGCCGTCATCAAACACGATTTCTCCGCCAACCATGGTCATGATGACATCCGATGCTCTGGCCGAACAGACAAGTGCTGTAGTCGGGGAAAAGACCGGCAGGACATGAGGTTGAGAGAGATCAACAGCAATCAGATCTGCCTGTTTCCCGATTTCTATGGATCCAATCTTGCCGGACATGCCCAGGGCGTCAGCACCTCCCAAAGTGGCCAGGCGCAAAGCCTCCTCGGCGGCAAGGGGCTCTGTCGGCGTTTCCATCCAGGAGTGGTCGGGATGGCACATGTACCATGATGGATTGAACATAGAGAAACGCATTTCCTCAAAGAGGTCCATGCTGTTATTGCTGGCAACACTATCACTTCCCAGTCCAAGTCGAACATTTTGCTGGCACATGGCTCTGAGATTCATATAGCCGTGACCTAGCTTCCAATTGGACTTTGAGCAGTGAGCAACGCTGGCGTTCCGGGATTTGAGGATGTCGAAGTCAGACTTCCCCAGTCGCACACAATGAACGAGAAGAGTTGAATCCTGAATCACACCAAGTCGATCCAGATACTCGATCGGGCTGCAATGGGGCGGAGTCCATTCGATACCTCTCGCCCGGTACGATTGCATAATGGGACCAGTTCCTCTCTCCAAGAGGTCGCTTTCCGCAGCCGATTCGGCGACGTGAATGCAGAGAGGTAGCTGCGCGGCGTCAGAATATTCCTTGACCTTCCGAAAGAGCGGGCCACTCACCGTGTAGGGAGAGTGTGGCGAAAGGCCCAACCTCACGCGTCCTCGTCGTTGCTCCCAGTCTTCAGGGTCGGAAAATCTGGGATGAGATGCCATATCTGAAAGGGGACCCTCTATGGGCCAATTCTTGATTCGGTCCTCGAGTTCTCGGAGCTTCTTCTTCAGGGTAAACAACACCTGTTCGGCTTCCTCTGGCTTTGGTGAGAAACACTCTTGATAAACGACACCTCTCAGCCCACTCGTTAACACGGCATCGAGGGTTGCTCCGAGGTCCATGGGGTCTGCCACTGTGGTGATTCCAGCTCGGACAGCTTCAACAGCCCCAAGCAGTGCGGAAAGCGAGATGTCATCGTAGTTTAAGACTTGATACTTGGTTCGAGTGAGCTTCTGTATCCAGTCCCAAAAGGGAAGGTTTTCGAGGTATCCCCGTAGCACCGTTAGTTCCAAGTGGGTATGGACATTTACAAACCCAGGCATGATCACCGCATTGGGAAAATCTCGAATCTTGTGAGTGGCGTATTTCTTTTCGATCACCCGTGCAGGTCCGAGGTCCGCGATCTTGTCCTGCTGAATCACAACGGCGCCATTCTCGATGTAGGGAGAACTGATTGGAACAACCCACCGACCACGAAAAATCATAGACCTAAGATTTGGTTACTATAAGATTCCAGGGAATAGCGAGCCTTCTGCCGGGTCGGATCAATCTCAAATCGAGTGACACAGTATCCTTCAGCCATCAGATTAAGTAGCTGCTGGCGAACGTCGAGTTGAAGTCTTAGTGCCGACTCTGGATCTTCAGACCTTAGCTTTCCCGCATCTAGTGGCATTTCCACAGACACAAACTCTGATTCCCGCCTTTTGAAACTGCGGGAGGAAATTCGGGCTTTGACCCGGGTGCTGTCAACATGCCACTCTGCAACCAGTCTGTCTGTGGGCAACCCTGCCTGAAACTGACTGCTGGTCACACCATAGGCATTCACATGGAAGCGACGGCAAATAGCCCCGAGACTCTCGATGTTGAAATGGGCGTTGCGAAATGCGAATGGATCGAACGTCCATTCGATTCGAGAGATGCCTCGCTTCAGGGCCTCTTGGCGTTGCGCCAGCTTGAGCTGCTTTCCAATACCTAGGTTCTGATACTCCGGAAGTACCCCCATCATTTGGGAATGCAGGTAGACCTGTCCGTCGCGAAATCCAGGAAAAGCATTGAGGAACCCAAGGACCTTGTCGTTAGAGTCCAAGGCGCCAAAAACTTGTCCGCCAATTTTGTTGCAAACAACCAGCATCCTGACTGGCAACAGATCTTCATCCGAAAAGCCCCAAGCTTGCCGTTGAAGCTCAACACACTGTCGCAACAACTCGATTTTCTCGAGAACTCAATCTTATAGCTCAGGGGTCCAGGCATTGGCAGGAGTACTGAGGGAGAACGTTGAACCAGCCTCCAAACTGGCTGGTAAACGTAGCACATCCACTAACTCAGGGTCAAATTTGACGGGCGAGTCCGAGAACAATGCGGGATATCGAACACGATGCTCTCACGTGGTCAAAAGTATGTCATGTTGAAAAAAACCAGGTCGGCCACGACGTGTGCCAGAATAGCACTTTCCAATCCCGCTCGAAAGTAGACGATTCCGAGGATCAGTCCAGCTAGAAACGCAATCATGAATCCATAAGGCCCGTGCACAAACCCGAACAACAGGGAGGACAAGAGAAGAGAAAACAGAAAAGGAATCCATCGAGCCGTATTGAAGCCTTGGTCAACTAGAGGAAAGAAGACCCTTCTTAATATGTAGAAGAAAGCTGTCATTAGAAGGAATCTAAAGACGAGTTCCTCAGTGATTCCCGCCCGGAGGGAGACAATGAACGAATCATAATGCGTCTGGATGGCTCTTACTCGAACTGGGACCCGAGGACTGAAACGGTATTGAAAGAAGAGATGATGATACGTGGCCCCGATCACACCGCCTGGAATCAACCCGAAGAAAAAGAGCGTTAGTCCCTTCTGTATCCAGTTGCCTCCGCGCCGCACCAAAAAACTTTCTAGTGATGTCTTTTCGGCAAAGATCAGTCCCATTAAAGAACATGACGCATAGAGTGACAGATTCTGCAGAAACTCCAGCCAATCATAGGATCGGACCCGATTCACGTTGACGTCCGCCAGTCCATTCACGGCCGCCGCGGTGAAACCGATCATGAGCGCGATACTCAGTAGACTCTTGAAATTAATACCCTGAAAGAAGTAGGAGTGAGCGGCCTTTGGTCGGATCACGGCGTATCAGCGGACGGTTGAGCCTTGACAGTTTCGAGAGGAATACGAACGATGTAATCATTCGCCCGTGGAGATGACAGGAGGGGTGGAAGCATGTCTTTGGCCTTTCCAGAAGCCAGACGATAGCTGAATTCCAATGCAGGTCTGGGAGCTGCAATTTCCCACCACAAATACAGGGAGACGTCTTTGACATCTTTGATTGCCCAATCCAGTAGTACCTGACGGTCAAATTTCAGTGGCAACGAGTAGAAGTTCCAGGTTCGAGTCTCTGCAGCAGGAGTAAAACTTTCCTTGTCGCCCAGATTAACTTGCTTTCGATCCAGAGTAACATAGAGTGGAAAATTACCTCGTTGTTCTTCAGGTTGCAGAAGCCAAATAGACAGACTGGATTTGGCTCCAAGCCATCCGGGCAATGTCAATTGGACACCACGCTTTGCATAGACTCCAACCTCCGCTTTTTTCTCGGTGAATGACTTTAGAGTCTCGCTGATATTTGTCATTTTGGGATCGTCTGGTAGCTGGGCCTTGCCAGAGGAGTCCAGTGAGATCGAGCGGTCGGCGAGCTGTAATCCGATCACAGATTGGGGCTGAGAAAACCGGACTTCGGGAGTTTCCGGAAATACTTTCAGGGTAATCTGCTTCTCGTCGCCAGCGCCGGAAGTGTCCGAAGAGAAGATAAAGTCTGCGTCCTGAGGTAGAGGAATACTCCAGGTTCCTTCGGAATTGACTTCGAGAACACGGGTTTCCAAACCCTCTAACGAGGTGTTCACAATGTCACCCGCCTTCAGAAGCTGGCTCTCCACACGACAGCGGGGATACGTCTCGAGTATTCGCAACGAACCTCTCAAGGATTTGGGTAGACGAAAACTTGTATCGAGTGGAGAATGCGACGGGTTGTGTAACACGGCAATCGCTTGATTCGCATTCCAATGCAAATATCCATAAGGTTCTCCCTTCTCTGGAGCGCCACCAACAGGCGACCCACGATGGAAAACAGCTTGCCGACTGGCCTTCCACTCCAGTCCGTGTCGCAGAATTTCCCAAGTTCTAGTGTTCAGTTGTTCAGGATCGAAACTGAACTCGGTTAGGTCTTGACCCCGACCCAAGTATTCTGCAACGGCATCTGCCCAGGACTCTTCTGGCTCCTTTGGTCCAATAGCACCTTGAATGGACTGCTTCAAACTGCTTGTTGCCAAGCACGACAGAGGGAGCTGAAAAAGCTCGCCTCTGAGATACTCTTGGAGGAACATAGCCTCGCGTTGAATCTCCCAGTCCCGCGGTCGTGGCGAGAGGTCCATGCGGAAGTAACCTCGGCCGAGGTCTCCTGGACCCACATCATTAGCGTATTGGAGCCACCAGGGGCTTGGCGATTCCGTTCCCACAAGACTGACGTAGAGGTCAGAGTTCAACGACCGCTCAAACCGTAGCAGCTCGATCAAAGCATCTGTCGCGGCCTCGTTCGAAACACTCGTTTCCACTCCATGTTCATCGGGGGGAGACTGGCACGCGGTCATGTTCAGATCGTGCCTAATAAAGCGTAACGGCTTCCCTTGATGCAACTCGCGCAAACGATTTTTGAGCGCCTCTTTGTACTTGGAGTCAGCAAGACAGGCCATCGCGGGTGGTTCACGCTTACTCCTTGGACTATCCTGAGCGGCGCCAGCATCCTTGGTTTGAGAGCTCTCCCTGACAAACCCTGAACTCGACAAGGGAAAATAGAGCCCCAATCCAACTCCTCTTGATCTCAGGGCCTCGCTCAGCACTCCCAGACCTTGAGGAAATTGCGAGGTATCAATCGGCAGAGAGGAATTTTCGCGCCACCATCCAGCGTCGAGAACGAGGGCATCCACAAGGATCCGATCCAGTCGTCCAGGACTTCTGGGTATGGCTTCCATCTTGTGCTCCAAAAGCTCTGTAAGGGAGGCATCACTGCCGCGATCGCTTCGAATTCTCAAAATCGTAAAGGGTCGGGCAGGTAAACGAAACGTGTCAACGTATCGCAGAAACCACTCTGTAACCTCGCCTCGTGGGCTGACACCTGCAACCACAGAATGAGATTCAAATCCGGATGATGAGATACGATTCCCTGGATACTGGGTACAACGTACGACTCCATCGAGAACACGATTGTGTCCGGAAGGATATTCCATTCCCCAAAAGAAGCTGTCGTTAAGGAAGACAGGTTGTCCGGATAACTCGAGGGGAGCAAGTCGGTTCCGGGGGGGTGGTGTTTGCTTTTGACCCACTGGAGAGGAAGAAGGCCAGGAATTGTGCAGGTTTCCAACCTTGAGCGCTTCCACGGAGATAGAAAGAAGACGAGGCAGGCTCTTTTGCAATGGATAGAGTCGTACTCGTTTGCGCACGAAGAAATCATTGGGGCCAAGAGTATATTCCAGCTCTAACTGGAGTCGCTGCCGCTTGTCCGTCAGCGTGAAAAGCGTCCGTTTCACTTCGCCGGCCAGAAGCACGTGGGTGTAGTACTCGGCCACGAAGTCATCACTATTTAAAACGGGCTCATTTTCAAATTGGATTTCAAATTCAGGCGAGCTGACCACGATGCTCTCGCCCGTAAGCAGATTGGCAAAATGCGAAGTTCTGAGCCAACCTTTATCGACTGCAAACTTTCGTGAAAGAAGACGGTTCTCAAGAACAATCTCCTTGATGTCAGTGGTTAGCTTTCGGCGATGGGGCTGCGTCTGGCCAGCTACGGAGGTCGATGAAAAACATCCAAATAGCCACGCAACATATGCTAGCTCGAAGAATGAAAATTGGCATGAGGTTGTCTTCCAGATGGGGTATTCTTGCGAATCTTTCGTTTGCCTGGGTAGCCACGGCGAGCCCTTCTGTCGCCGTATGCTTTCCCGTACGGGCTGGAAGCTGAGGGCTTGGTCGTTATGAGCCAACTCAAGTGGCTAGCATCGCAATTTGCCCTTCGAAAGGGGGCGACAGCCCTTGGGCGGCGGGGGATGTCTTATTGGTAAATTGCCGTCCAGCTCATGCCCTACCCCTTTGAAGTCGGAATACCCTGCTTGACTCAGAAGTCAATAGGTCCCACGCAAAGCCGAGGGTTTGCACACGAGCCCGCTAGGCAAGGTTCAGCGACGAATTCATCGAGGAATCTCAACCTCGGCGCCATGTCGCTCGGCTGACAGATAGGCGGCATACATCACTCCGACTGTGTCGTGCGCAAGAGTCGCACCGCATTTGGGCTCGCGGTTGTGATAGACGCATTCCATGAAATCCTGTAGCTCCTGAGGGTATCCGTCCATCCAATCCTCGTCGGGCGCTGGATGGCTCCAGCCCTGTTTCGTCCCAATCTTCTCGACGATGTAGACGTCCTTGAGTTGCTCCTCCTTCGGATTATAGGTGGTAATCGCGTCGATCGGGTTGATGTTACAGCGAGTCCGATGATTGTTAGCCATCACCTCCACCCAGTTATGGACGCCGCCCATGACAATTTCAGTAGAAAAGATATCCGCAATCATGCCGTCATCAAAAACCATATGTACCTGGCTGTAGTCTTCAACATCATCATAGTCAGTCCGAAGATACCCAAGATTCCGATACTGCGGGCTGCGTGTTACTTCATGGACACGCGCGCTGACCGTTTTGGGCCGAATCGGCGTGCCTCGAGTCGCCAGACCCTCTTCCTGCTTAAGATACATGGCTGCTGTCAACGGATGACATCCTTTACCAACAATCGAGCCCCCTCCTGACTGGCTCCAGATGCCGTAACTGGGGGAATGCGAACCGCTGTGCGATTCTTCCCCGAGCATCCATAAAATCTGTCCTTTGGTAGCCACCAGGATTTCGCGCTCACGTTGAATGACCGGCGCATACACCCAGTCCTCAGCGTACATCAGCTTTTTGCCGCTGCGGTCCGCCGCCTCAAGAATTCGTCGCGAGCTGGCGACAGCCTCCTTCAGCATGATCTCTTTGGAAAATTGATTCCCTTTGAAGTCTTGACTTCCAGATCCATAGTAGCCTGTGAAGGGCTTTTCCACGATGACGTCTTTCCCAGCCTTGAATGATTCCACAGCTGCTGACTCGTGCACATACCCGGGAGCACAGATATCGACTACATCGACTTCCTTTAACATCTCCGCGAGCGAGTCAAACGGTTTCACGCTGTGTTTGGCTGCGAACGCATCCCGGCTTTCTTTCGACTTGGATGTCAACCCGACCACCTCTATGGGAACTCCATAAACACGCTGGTACCCTTCGAAATGGAATCGCGCTGCAAATTTGGCCCCCACCAGACCGATCTTGATTTTTGAATTCATGCTGAGAACAGCTCCTTTGGGTTGAGATAAACTTGACCCGAAATGCCTAAAACCACAACGCATCATAAATCAGATTCGAAGCTAAAATCCAAAGTTATTCGTCAGTTTCCGGTTGCAAAACACTCGAAATTCAATAATCATCGAGCCGCCCGGATAGAGCCGAAGTTACTCAGTCCAGCCTGCTATGCGAGGCAGTTTCTTGACCTGATCTTCCCCTTTGCTCCTGATTTGGAAAAGGCTCAGGCCCTCTGCCGCTCTGTTTTTGCGCCCTTGGTGGGGTACCGCGAGCTGACGGCTGAGAGGTTTTCAAAGGAGTTTTTCATGCCACCCTGCGGCGCCACGAGAGATGAAACGAGTCCCATCCGCCCGAGACGTGGAGGTGGGTTATGGCAAACCGAACGACCCACACCTGAAGGCTAAAAGCATGCAGCCTTCTCAAAGCTGCACTCCCTCCCAAGAGGAGATTCACCGAGGAGACATCAATGCAAAAGACCATTCTTATCCTTCTAGTTTTGACTTCAACCGGACTCTTCTTTGCGAGCTGACTCGCGATCGCCGGTCTTCTTGTCTCAGAAGATCGACGGGCCTTCCCCCAACTGGTACGGGCCATTTTCGGAAGGCGCTGCCGTATTCGATGTCAACAATGACGGCGTCCTGGATATCACGGCCGGAGCCAATTGGTACGAAGGACCCAAGTTCATCAAGCACCCTCTGCGAGAGGCCGCTCCTCACGGGGAGTTCGTCAACAACTGTGGTGAATATGCCTACGATGTGAACGGGGATGGATGGACGGACATCGTGTCGGCCGGTTGGATGGAAGACGGCATCTATTGGTATGAAAACAACCATGGTGGCTCCGACCTCTGGACCAAGCACAAGATTGCTGATTCGACTCAGACGGAAGGGTTGATATTCGAAGACGTTGACGGAGACGGCGACCCTGACATTATCCCCGACCACTATGTGGATCCTTAACACCCCAGACACCGCGAGGTCTCCTGGATTGAGCAGGACAAGGGAACGTTCATCCGCCATGCCGTCGGGCCTGACGGCGATCAGCACGGCGCCGGACTGGGAGATCTGGATGGCGACGGCCGCAAGGATATCATTACGCCGGTGGGTTGGTATCGCGCTCCGGCCGATCCCAGGAAGGGTTCCTGGGAATGGCATCCCGAGTACGACATCCAAGGTCTAGGTGGAATTCGCATGCTGGCATACGATGTAAATGGAGATGGCAAGAATGACATCATCTTTGGAATGGCGCATAACTACGGATTGTTTTGGTTGGAGCAAAAGGTTGAAGGCGGAAAACGTTCCTGGGTGCGACACACAGTGGAAGACAACTGGTCTCAGGCTCACACGTTGGTGTTGGCCGATATCAATGGAGACGGGCGTCTTGACCTGGTGACAGGGAAAAGACTGCGAGGCCACGAAGAAAAGGATCCCGGCTCGTTCGAACCCTTAGGGCTCTACTGGTACGACATCAACCCCAAGGACGGTAGCTTCACCAAACACGTCATCACTTACAATTCGATGACAGGGACTGGAATGAATATTAATGTCATTGATATCGACAAAGACGGCGATCCAGACATTGTTGTTGGCGGCAAGTCCGGCCTCTTTCTCCTCGAAAACATGACCGTCTTCAAGAAACACACCGCGGATATTATCGAACGGATTGAGGTACCGCAAGTCTCTACGGCCATCATTCTTCTGCAGAAGACAACTAAGCCGCCTCATGCGTGCAGAGTCAGGCCTGATCGCAGAGCCGCTCAGATTCGGCATCAATGAGGCCGAGACCAGTTAGGATGCGGCGGAAACGATGCTGCGAAAATACGATTCCAGCCTTTGGTCGTAGCAAGCAGGACAGACGACTCTGTGAAACGAGACATTGCTGCAAAACTGCACCGGGCGCTTGCCTGTTCTTATTTCTTGGGCTTTCGGTTCTTCTTGTTGCCAAGCTTCTTGAAACCTTTCTTGGCGGATCTCAGAACCCGTTCTGAGGGCAGCGCGCGCAGCCGCCAGACGTGCAATGGGCACACGAAATGGCGAGCAGCTGACATAGTCCAGACCAATGCTGTGGCAGAATTCCACGCTCGAAGGCTCTCCGCCGTGCTCGCCGCAAATCCCAACCTTCAATTTGGGCCGAGTTGATCGCCCATCAGTGACGGCGATCTTCATCAACTGACCCACTCCATCGCGGTCCAGCGCTTCGAACGGGTCTTTGCCATAGATTTCCATTTGAACATAAGGCACCAGGAATCGGGCGGCATCATCCCGGCTGACGCCCAATGTCGTCTGAGTCAAGTCATTGGTCCCAAAACTGAAGAATTCAGCCGTTTTCGCGATTTCAGCCGCTGTCAGAGCACCTCGCGGAACCTCGATCATGGTTCCGACAAGATAGTTGAATTTGACTTTCTTCCCTCCGCATCACGTCTTCCGCCACCGATCGAACAATGGCCGCTTGATGTTCCAATTCCTTGAAATTCCCCACCAAAGGAATCATCACTTCTGGCTCGACCTTGATTCCCCGACGCCGAACGTTGGCGGCTGCTTCGAAGATAGCTCGAGACTGCATTTCGGTGATCTCAGGATAGACGATGCCCAGTCGGCAACCCCGAAACCCGAGCATTGGATTAAACTCGTGAAGAGATTCTACTCTCTGGCGGACCTTTTCGTAAGAGATGCCCATCTGGGAGGCCAATTCGCGCTGGGCCGCTTCGTCATGTGGAACAAACTCGTGTAATGGCGGATCGATGGTTCGGATCGTCACGGGTCTGCCGTCCATGGCCTCAAAGATTCCCTCAAAATCGTGTCGCTGCAAGGGAAGCAACTTCTCCAGCGCCTTCTTTCGTTCTTCGACGGTATCCGCAAGAATCATCTCGCGCATCGGACCAATCTTTCCTTCACCAAAAAACATGTGTTCGGTACGACACAAGCCGATGCCTTCAGCACCAAAGGCAACTGCTGAGCCGGCCTGATCCGGCTGATCGGCGTTGGTTCGAATTTTGAGCCGGCGATATTTGTCGGCCCACTTCATGATCTTGTGGTACTCCTGATAGACGGGTGCCTCTTTCGGATTAAGTGTCCTGTCGATGAGCACTTGTAAAACCTCGGAAGGTCGAGTCTGAACTTCGCCAGCGATAACCTCTCCAGTTGTCCCGTCAATGGAAATGTAGTCGCCCTCCTTCACCACCTTGCCGTTGACTCGAATCTCTCTCTTGACATAATCGATGCCAAGAGCGCTGCATCCAGCCACGCAGACCTTGCCCATCTGTCGCGCCACGAGGGCCGCATGGGAGGTCATCCCACCACGGCCGGTCAGAATTCCTTCCGAGGCGTCCATTCCTTTGATGTCTTCGGGCGAGGTTTCAATGCGCGTCAGAATGACTCGCTCTCCCCGCCGCTTCCACTCCTCCGCGTCCGGCGCATTGAACACGACGCGGCCACAAGCCGCACCAGGACCGGCATTTAGACCTTTGGCCAGGAGATTGACCGGCCTCGATGGCTTTCTTTTTCTGTGCGGAATCAAAAATAGGGCGAAGGAGTTGGTTCAGCTGGTCGGGCTCGATCCGGAGCAGAGCTTCCTTCTGGGAGATCAGTTTTTCGTCAACCATATCCACCGCGATCTTGATGGCGGCAAACGCGGTCCGTTTCCCCACGCGACACTGCAGCATATAGAGCTTGCCTTGCTGGATCGTAAATTCAATGTCCAGCATGTCGCGGTAGTGCTTTTCCAAGGTCTTCCGCACCTTTTCAAGCTGACCGTAGATCTTGGGGTTTTCTTTGGCCAGCTCGGCGATTGGCTGAGGCGTGCGAGCTCCGGAGACCACGTCCTCACCTTGGGCATCGATGAGATACTCGCCGTAGAAGATATTCTTACCGCTGGCTGCATCACGAGTAAAAGCCACTCCGGATCCCGAATCCGAACCCATGTTTCCAAAAACCATTGCCTGGATGTTGACGGCTGTTCCCCAACTGGCAGGGATGTCATTCATCTTTCGATAGGCGATAGCTCTCTCATTCATCCAGGAACCAAATACGGCCCCAATGGCTCCCCACAATTGTTCTTCGGGATCACCTGGGAAACTCGATGTTCAATTTCAATTTGATGGCTTGTTTGAAACCGAGCTACCAAATCCTGCAGATCAGCTGTCGTGAGCTCGGTGTCCAGTTGGACTCCACGGTCTTTCTTGACCGTTTCGATGATGTGTTCGAACGGATCTATTTCGTCCTTATGCTGAGGCTTCAATCCCAGGACAACATCGCCGTACATTTGAACAAAGCGACGGTAAGAGTCCCAGGCAAAGCGTTCATTTCCCGTCTTCCGGATCAAGCCTTGAATTGTGGTGTCATTCAATCCCAAATTTAAGATGGTATCCATCATACCAGGCATGGAGGCACGCGCCCCCGAACGTACCGAGACCAGCAGAGGATCGGAGGAATCGCCAAATTGCATCCCGACAGCCTTTTCCATCTTTTGGAGCGATTGCTGAACTTCCTTCTTGAGTTCCTTCGGGTACTTCTTCTTGTTGTCGTAGTAATAAGTGCAAACCTCGGTCGAGATGGTAAATCCTGGCGGGACCGGCAAGCCAATGTTCGTCATCTCGGCCAAATTTGCACCCTTCCCGCCTAGCAGGCCTTTCATTTCCGCTTGACCTTCCGCTCTCCCATTTCCGAAGAAATAAACAAACTTCTTAGCCATCCTGAGTCGTTCTCCTTTTCTTTGAGTGGATTGTGCTCACTTTTTCGAACAGCGCTGTTGTGTGTTCGAATTCTACTTAAGCAGGCCGATGTTCTTGTTCTGTCTACGAACGACACGAAAGTCAACTGACAACGATTTCGGAGATGTCGGCGGTATTTCTGAAAATCACCAACAGAGTTCCCAAGAGCCCCAACCTGTTCGCCTGTAGAGCAGCGTCGTCAGCCATTACCAGGACTTTGTCAAAGAAGCAGATCTACCTGCGGGCGTAACGCGGCCATGAGTTCAAAGATCCTCTGATAAGCCCGATGCTTTCTGGCGCGGCTGATTTCGGGCAACAGCGGATTGAATTTTTGCATGTAGTTCGCGTTCTTCGTCCAGCTGGAACCTTTCAGGATCCACGGAAAATGGTCCACCAATGTCGATCCCGGCCTTGAGGATGATATTCTTGATCCGCTTGAAACTCACTGCCAAAGAGTAAAAATCCGGACTACTCCTCATGGCAGATCAGGGCGCTAACTCTTTCCAGGCAATCCAGTGGATTATCAGAATCAATATCAACAATTGCATTAATTTCATCGTAGCGATAGCCCGAGTTCTCTGAAGATAAACTTCAAGCGATCTTTGCAGAACTTCTCAAATTCCGCCAAGTGTCTGCTCGAAGCTTTGCTCCGCTAGGCGCTTTCGCTTGAGATTCGCGTAAGCCTTAGAGGCGATCTTTCTCAGAGAGAGTGATAGTTTGTGATCAAGTAGTACTTTAATGAGACCCAACGTTTGTCGTCTAAGTGCTAGCGGATCCCTTGACCCAGTTGGAACGAGACCGATCGAAAACGCGGCAAGCACTGAATCGAGTTTGTCACTAAGGGACAAGATTGCGCCCACTGAATTCCGAGGTGATTCGTCTTCAACAGTCATCGGGCGATAATGATCGTAAATGGCATCCGCGACCGTTTCGCCGATACCCTGAGCGCTCGCATAAAGCCCGCCCATCACACCCTGAAGATCGGTAAACTCTTTAACCATTTCGGTGGTCAGATCGACCTTGCAAAGCCTGGAAGCATGAGCAACATCCGCAAGCAGATCCGGTCTCTTCACCGATCTCGCGACATATTCAACCAGCACACCAACTCGTCTGGTCTTGTCGTAGAGCGTACCCAGCTTCTCCTGAAATACTATTTTCTTTAGCTTCTCAACACGATCTTCAAGTGAGACTTTCAGATCAGCGTCCCAGAAAAAACTCGCATCAGCCAATCGTGCCTTCAGAACTCGTTCATGTCCCTGAGTGATGAGCGAATGATGATCCTGGTCTGCATCTACCACAGCCAAGAACTTTGGGAGTAACCGACCCTGGTCATCTTCAAGAGAAAAATACTTCTGGTGCTCGCGCATGACTGTGACCAAGACTTCGCGGGGTAGTCTCAAATAAGAAGTATCAAATGTGCCGCAGATCACCGAGGGCCATTCGACTAAGGTGTACGACTGACTGGAGCAAGACCTCGTCACGAACCAGACTTCCTTTGTTCTGGTTTGCCGCTGCTTCACGAGCAAACTGATAAGGCTGTGACGAGCGGGCTGGATCAATTTGAACCTTTAAGTTAATAAGTTTGCTCCTATAGTCTTCAAAATTATTCACTTCTACAACTGAATTTCCGATAAGATTCGATGTCCAAAGGTTCTCTTCGAAGCATCGACACCTGCCAAACCTACAGGAAGAATCTCACCGTCCAAGCAGGCAAAGAATCCATCGGATGGGGCGCACGAACAAAAACTGGGTCTCTTCCCACTTCATTCTTTTGGGAAACTCCAGTCCGAAATGATCGACAGAATTATTTGCGGAAGGATTTCGGCAGTCGCTTTTCCGAGCGTCGTTTTGCTAAAACCGAGGTACTGACCCTTTTCTGTTTCGACGCATTTCAAGTCGCTCAGGGAGAGATCGTACTTCCTGGCAAACCCTTCTGCAGCTCGCGTCGGAGTCTTTTCAGGAGTGAAAGCAACCGAGGCGGGTGGTCCAAGGACAAACTCTGTGCGGTCGGGTTGCTGATCTATCAACTGATCCATTGCAACGATTAACCGTCGCGGCGTCGCAAAGGTCTGGAGTTGTCCAAATGAGAGCTGCGCTCCGATAGTCTCTGGGAAAAGAGTCGTTCCAGTTGTTCGAGGCTAGGATTGATGTAGCGAGCTGGAATTTCTTCACAGCCAATTTCCAGCATGAAATCTAAGCTCAATTACTATAAACTCCTAATATTGTTAATTTAACGTAATACATAAATAACATACCGATTCCAGTCAGTTAATGTTGAGTGTAGACGGGGGGCATCATCCTCGAAGAGGATTTGGAGTCAGGTAACACTTCGCAATCTGACAAGCCAGATTGCGCACTCTCTGAATCAGGTTGGCTCTTTCCGAGACACTTATGGCACCTCTGGCATCGAGAACGTTGAATGTATGAGAACATTTCAGACAATAGTCGTAGGCAGGGAGCACCAGACCCTTCTGAACTAACCGCTGAGCTTCTGTTTCAAATTGCCCAAACAATTTGAAATGAAGATCGACATCGGCCTCTTCAAAGTTGTACCGAGAGAACTCAACCTCGTCGCGATGTCGAATCTTTCCGTAGGTTGCCCACGAACTCCAGGACAAGTCAAAACAGCTCTCGGCATTGTTCAGGAACATGGCGATTCTCTCCAGACCGTAGGTCAACTCGACGGAAACCGGTTGTAAATCCAGACCACCAGCCTGTTGGAAGTAGGTGAACTGCGTAATTTCGAGACCGTCTAGGAGTACCTGCCAGCCTGCCCCCCAAGCTCCCAAAGTGGGAGATTCCCAGTTGTCTTCTTCAAATCGAATGTCGTGTTCGCGCAGGTGAATGCCAATTCGCTCAAGGCTCTCCAGGTAGACATTTTGAATATCGCTCGGCGAGGGTTTCAGAATCACTTGAAGCTGATAGTGCTTCTGTACTCGGTTTGGGTTTTCACCATAGCGGCCATCGGCAGGTCTCCGGCTGGGTTCAACGTAGGCCACGGAATATGGCTCAGGTCCCAAGACTCGAAAGAAAGTCTCTGGATTCATTGTTCCAGCGCCCTTCTCCACATCATAGGGCATTTGAATCACACAATTTTTTTGAGACCAAAATGACAAGAGTTGAAGAAAAAGTTCTTGAAATAGCATGAGACTCAAGACTCACTATGAGCCAGCTGGAGACAGTTTAGACTTCTTTCAAAATTCGTTTGCAAGAGAACCTCGATCATTCCGGACAGTCCATCCAACGATGGTTTCTCTAAGCACAGCTCACTCGAAGTAATTTGTCCAAGAGGTTTCCGCAGGATCGTGCAAAGCAAGCGATAGCTTCCAGAAGAAAGCGAGTGGCTGGAACCGTGTTTACAACTGGAGCAAAAAAAGCCATGAAACGGGGAAACATAAAAAACCTGAGCTACTCCCTCCAAGCTTAAGCCACACTGTACGCAAGAGCTGGATGCCGGGAAGAGTCCAGCCAGCTTAAGGTGCCAGATCTCAAAATACAATTGCGCCAAATCAGAACGGTTGGGGTTCCGGATTTCCTCCAATACGAGCAAAAGTAATCTAAACAGAGGCTCGTTAGGTTCACGCTCAGGAATTGTCTTGAGAAGCAATTCCGCCAGGACATTAAGTTGAAGGAAACATCGGTAGTCAGGTAGTTGAAAGCCGAAGGCACGAATGAGATCAGCTTTGTCTATCTTGATCAGTTCTTGGTTTTCCTTCTCATAGCCACAAAACTCGATCCAATGAAACGGCTCTAATCGACCTAAAAACGGACTTCGCATCCGCCGTGCTCCTCGCGCCACACCCCGCAATTTTCCATATTTTCTGGTGTAAGCAACGACAATTCGATCGGTCTCCGAAAGAGGATAGGTCTGAAGAACAACTGCATCACCGCGAAGAAGTCCCATGTCTCACATCTCAAAAAATGTCGTCACGGCGACATTCGAGCAAGCATCATCGACTCAAAATCCTTACAGAGGCGCGAAACTATCACATAATCGCTTAAAAGCAAAGGACAAACTCCACCAGGAAACCAGAACCTAAGACTGCAAAATCTCCTGCAGAGAGTAAAGCAGGACAGCTCGACTATGGCCTGCTGACTGAAATTAGTACAAATAATGTATCATTAATTAAATATATGATTTAAATATTATTATATTAACTTTTAGTTCATATATACAATGCAATCCTTCGGAAAGCAGTGGCTCCAATTTAACAGCTGAGTGGGAGTGAGAGGAACGTTCTAGCCCCTCCCCCAGCGGCCCCGTGGGGGCAACCGTACAATGCACTAAGGGCCATAAATTCCAATCGCTGTCAAGTTTGTTGAGGTCCTTCCAAGTCTTGTAGCCCAGTACCGTATCAAGATTGAAAATTAACGCGGTTATATTTATAAACATAATAGACTCTATATAAACTTGAATGGAAAAGTATTATGTAAATTATGTTTCAGGATGTCTATAATTATCAGACGTAATGTTGTATATTTTTAAGCGTTCTTGTCGGCGCGTCGACCTTTTCTTGTTTCCTCCTTATTGTCGATTTTGTCAATTTGTCTTGATTGCTTTTCCTGGAGTGCCCTGCTACAATCCCTCACTTTCACTAAATCTTTGGATTTGGGTATCGTTAGAGAAAGCTGAGGAGGTCGCGGCGTATGTGGATTCCGTATCATCCCCGACTGAAATTGCGAACTCAATTGATGTTGCTAACTGGACTCCTTGTCGGTTTAATCATCTTGCTGGTGATGGTATTAGTGAACCGGAACACGCGACGTTTGATTCGGGAGGAAACGCAGCAGCACGGAATCGCCATCGCCCAGTTCTTTGGAGCCACGAACTTGAATCATCTCAAGTTCTACGATTCTAAAAGCGTACAGCAGAACGCTCCTATCGCGAAGAGGGAGAATGATTTGCTTTATCTCATCGTCTACAACAAGGAAGGGCTGACCGTGGTACACACGGAGGATCCGACTCTAGTCCTGTCCACAGATCCAAGTCGAGAAGCCATTGAGTCAATGAAAGCAGAGTCTCCTTTGATTCGCGAGATTGAAGTTCGAAGCAGCACTTTGGGCGTGCTGCAAAGGGCATTTGACATCTCTGTACCTGTCAAGACGTCCGAATCACCCGGACGGTGGGGTACGGTTCGGATCGGGATCTCTCCGAATCACATGAATCAGAGTTTGGCCGAAATGCGCAGTCAGATATTGCAAATCGGGCTGATTGCATTGTTCTTCGGCCTGCTGGGCGCACTCATTTTGGCAGAGCGGATTGGCGCACCCATCTCGAAACTAATGACAGGTTCCCTGCGGGCTGCAGGAGGTGATTTGTCCCACCGTATCGAGGTCCATTCCGGGGATGAGTTGGAAGGTCTGGCCACTAACTTTAACTACATGATGGATCAGATTCGACTCAATCAAGAGGAACGAATCAAGTCAGAAAGAATGGCGGCTGTGGGTCAAATGGTTAACGCCATCGTTCATGATTGCCGCACTCCAATAACGGTGATCAAAGGATTTGCTTCTGTCCTCAAGGACTTCGAATTGTCCCATCAGAAGAAGGAAGAGTGCCTTGATTTTATCGACTTCGAGGTGGAGCGTATGGAGAAAATGCTAGAGGAGATTCTTCAATTTGCTCGTAGTCAAAAGACACCAATGGTTTTAGAGAATCAGCATTGTGATCAGTTTATTCGTGAATGCGCCATCGAGATTGGTGCCCTGCTCAACGATACTCATATCCAGCTCAGCCAGGACCTCCAGTGCGATTCGGTTGCCAGGATGGACCGCGACAAGCTTCGTCGAGCCATTCTCAACATCGCAGCCAACGCCAAAGAAGCTCTGAAAGGCCGTGGAGAACTTAGAATTACGACTAGGTCGAGTCAATCGCATGCGCTCATTATGGTAGCTGACAGCGGAGCTGGCATACCAGAAGACATCCGGAAACGAGTCTTTGATCCATTTTTTACTCATGGTAAGCCTGGCGGATTTGGGTTGGGGATGTCCATCACCAAAGCCATTATTGACGGACATTCTGGGACGATCTCCCTCGAAAGCGAACCTGGCAAAGGAACCGTTTTCTCGATTCAGATCCCACTGGCTGAGAGTCGGGAGAAACTCCGCTCAATGGCTCATTCTACGTAGATTCTCGATGCTCTCTTCAGATGTTTCAGCGTGAGTGGAGACTCAAGCTCGAGGGTGATGCTGGAGATAGAGGTTCTTGAGACGTTCTTTGACGATATGGGTGTAGATCTGCGTCGTTGAGATATCCGCATGACCCAACATCAATTGCACCGACCTCAGGTCGGCGCCGCGTTGCAGCAGATGAGTCGCAAAGGAATGACGCAGAAGATGTGGCTTAAGCAAGATCTTGATTCCCGCCTTCCTTCCGTAGTCACGGATGATCTTCCAAAATCCTTGTCGCGTCAGCCTACTGCCGCGACGGTTGACAAACACAAAATCTGAGGTCTTCCCTTTCAGAAGCTGTATCCTGGCTGACCTTAAGTAGGATTCTAAGTGCTGAAGAGCAGATCGTCCTAAGGGGACAACCCTCATCTTGCTACCCTTCCCGATACAGGTGAGGTATCCTAGATCCAGGGATAGTTCACTCAGACGGAGCGAGATCAGTTCCGATACCCGCAAGCCGGTGGCGTAAAGGACCTCAAGCATTGCTTTATCACGTACCCCAAGCACAGTTGATAAATTCGGCTGACAAAGTAGCAAATCCAATTCTTCTAAGGACAATATCTTTGGGAGTGATTTCCAAATCTTTGGTGATTCGATATCTTGACACGGATTCTTGTTCAAAGCTTTCTCGAAGACCAGGAATTGAAAGAAATTCCTAAGAGTTACTAACACTCGCGCAATGGACCGACTGTCAAGCCCTCGCTGATGGAGCAAATTGAGGAAGTCAATGACGACTGAGCGCTCCGCATCCACAATTGCTAATTTTCTCTGGCCCAAGAAGGCTGAAAACTTATCCAGGTCCATTTGATAGGACAGGATTGTGTTTTCAGCAAGTCCTTTTTCAAGCTTAATATAATTAATATAACTTGATTTTTCACTTTGCATTAGTTAACTTGTCCTGCGTTTGCTTAGGCTGTGCTAGCCAGCCGCTGAGCATACGGACTCGGAACGCGACGCGAATATGTTGGGCTCTGAAAGCGTATCAGCAGGTGTAACATGATAATGATTTTTCAATTTAATATTACATATTTAATCCAATGAAAAATATGTTCAAACAGACTCGAAACACCCGATAGCTGGATTGGCAGATCAGGCACGAAAAGGATCGAGTCGCGGTTCACAAAAATTTGGGGGAGCCCACACGGTAGTGCCGGCAAAGCTATTTGGAGCAGTTCCTGAATCCAAGGAGTTCGAGTAATTTCTCTGATCAGGAGAATTTCGTGAAGGCTTGCCTCCGGCATGTTTGCTCTTTGCCGAGGTTCGTTGCATTTGGGCAAGAATCAGCCGAATTTCTTGACACGTTTTCACGACCTAATATAGCATGACTTTCCAGGCATTCTAGAAGATGTATTCCCGTCAGGATCTCTCGAGTCCCGGATCGAACGAAATCTCCAAACGTGAAACTCTCTGACATTGCCCAGGCGCTGAACTGTGAGCTTGAAGGCGACGGATCACTTGAGATCAGTGGTGTCCTCGGGATGGACGAAGCAGGTCCCGGCCAGTTAACCTTCCTTTCGAACCCAAAGTACAAGGGCAAACTCAAAGCGACCAAAGCCTCAGCAATTATTCTCTCCAAGGATGCGCCTGCCGTATCAATCAGCACGCTGAGAACCGATAATCCGTACCTCGCATTTGCCAAGTCAATTGAGTTGTTCTACTCCACTCCGGAAGTGAAGCGGGAGATTCATCCCACAGCTCTGATTTCGCGTTCCGCTCGAATCGGAAAGCAACCTTCCATCGGGGCCTACGTCTTCATCGATGATGAGGTTGTGATCGGCGACAATGTAACCTTGCTTCCCCACGTCGTTATCTATCGAGGCGTTAAGATCGGCGCGAACGTGGTAGCGCATTCTCATGCATCGATTCGTGAATATTGCGAAATTGGCAACAACGTTGTTCTGCAGAATGGAGTTGTCATTGGGGCGGATGGCTTTGGCTTCGCCAAGAAGGAAGATGCCAGCTACTACAAGATCAGACAGTCAGGAAAGGTTGTTCTGGAAGATGATGTCGAGGTTCAAGCCAATTCGACTATCGATCGAGCCGCCATCGGCGAAACTCGTATTTGCCGTGGGGCCAAAATTGACAATCTCGTTCAAGTCGGCCATGGATCGCATGTGGGAGAAAATTCTCTCTTATGCTCACAAGTAGGTTTGGCAGGAAGCACCCACGTGGGTAAGAATGTTATTCTGACTGGACAGGTAGGCGTAGCAGGCCATTGCAGAATTGGCGACAATGTCGTTGCGACAGCTCAGTCTGGAATACCGTCCGACGTTGAATCCAGCGCTGTTGTTTCGGGCTATCCAGCCATCGACAACAAGTTATGGCTAAAATGTTCAGTTCTGTTCTCTAAGCTACCTGAAATCAACAAATCTCTAAGGCATCTTCAACAAAAAGTCGAGAAGATTTTAGGCCAACAATAACTCGTCCTCGCTCTCGCCCCGCACACCCTCAATATCACATGTCCTCAAACGCCAGTCAGCTTGCCAAGTCAGCCGGTCTGATCAGCTTGGCGACCATGTTGAGCCGCGTCTTCGGCTTGGTACGAGAACAGCTCATTGCCCATCTTTTTTCTCGGACTGCCACGGACGCCTTTTACGTTGCCTTCCGAATTCCAAATCTGCTACGCGATCTTTTCGCCGAGGGAGCGATGAGCTCGGCCTTTGTCCCAACCTTCACCGACTATCTACAAAAGAAGGGACGCGACGAAGCCTGGAGATTGGCCTCTATGGTTACCAATCTCCTTCTGGTTCTCCTCAGCCTGATGACACTCCTGGGGATTCTAGCTTCGAATTGGCTCGTGGACAAATTTGCCGGCCATTTCAGTTCTGTGCCCGGAAAGCTTGAATTGACTGTCCTCATGACTCAGATCATGTTCCCGTTCTTGCCCCTGGTCGCAGTGGCCGCAATTACAATGGGGATACTCAACTCACACGGTCGATTCTTCATTCCCGCGCTAGCACCTGCATTGTTCAATGTCGGCTCCATACTCACGGCACTGCTCTTGCACTTCTGGTTACCGCAACGGGGTCTTGAGCCAATCTTGGGAATGGCGATTGGAACCCTAGTTGGAGGGCTACTTCAACTCGTGATCCAGATTCCGCCGCTCTTGAGACAGGGTTTCAAGTATTACTTTAAGTTTGACCTTAGTCACCCCGGAGTGCAAAAGATCCTAATTCTAATGGGTCCAGGTACTCTGGGATTAGCAGCAAACCAGATCAATATTTTCGTTAACACTTGGTTAGCCACGAGCCAGGGGGAAGGAGCTGTTTCCTGGTTGAACTATGCATTTCGACTCATGCATTTTCCAATCGGTATTTTTGGTGTCGCCATCGCAACAGCTGCTCTTCCCACTTTCTCGAGCCATGTCTCGAGAAGAGAAACAGAAGAATTGCGTGAAACTTTATCGTCTTCATTGCGCATGGTCTTCTTGCTCAATATCCCGGCTTCAGTCGGACTCATATTTCTGAGCACTCCCATTATTTCCCTGATCTATCAACACGGGCGCTTTAACGCCGCCGATACCCGTTCCACAGCTAATGCACTCATATTCTATTCGATAGGGTTGTTTGCCTACTCGGCAGTTAAGCTCTTGGTTCCTGTCTTCTATGCGCTAGGACACTCCAGAGTTCCGGTTATTATCAGTGCCGCGGCAGTCGGTTCAAACATCGTACTGAACCTGAGTTTGGTCGGTCCACTCGGTTACCGCGGACTAGCCTTAGGTACTTCGTTAACTTCCATTCTCAATTTCTTGCTTCTGCTTTGGTGGCTCCAGAAATATACAGGCTCTCTTCGGCCCATTCAGCTTGTCGGTGAGCTTTCTCAAAACACTGACGGCTTCGGTGATCATGGGCGTCATTTGCTACTACACACATCAGTGGCTTGATCGCATTCCATTGGGCTGATTCGCTAATATGGAGGGTCTCGATCTTGAGCTGTACGATTGGGATTGGTGTTCTGAGTCTCTTCTTCGCCTGCCGCCTTCTGCGGATTTCGGAGATGGATTCGATGGTGAGAATCGTGATGAAAAGGATTAGATCGTGAACTGGAGACTAGTTTGAGATCAACCTCACGTCTGTGCCGAGCGCTATTCTAACCTACGCTCGATGTCGCCATAACGACATCAACTCAACTATTACTTTAGATTGGTGCACTTTATTGCTGAATTGCGTAGGAGTCATCACTTCCGGCGCTGACCACAGGGAGAAAAGTTCTAACGCAAGAGGAAGAGTGCAGGCCATCATGATCTATTATTCTACGCCACCGCCAACGAAGTGGACAATCTCAATTCGGTCCCCTGCTGAAATCAACTGATGATGCCAGTTGTCCTTTTTGAGAATCCTTCGATTGTATTCGACGGCTAAGCGCTGGGAAGCTAGCTCCAAGGAATTCACCAACTGCTCAATCGTTAGACCCTCAGAAATTTGCTTCGTCTCTCCATTCACGAGAATCTCTATTAGCAAGGTAGCGCTACCTTCTCTTGATCAGATACTTGATTTCATCATTCCCCAGTGCTGTTGAGGCTTGAATGATCAGAGCGGCACTGCCGGCAGAATAGGTCGGGAGATTGAAATTCATGCGTAGGCTGCCGCTCTTGTCTGTCTTGCCGGCATACAATCTCGGCGAAAACGTTGTTCCAATGATCTTGACGATGACCTGGACGTTCTCAAGCCGCAAACGACCTTGACGACTCTGAACAGACAGTCCTAGATCGACATGTGAGCCGCCAACGAATTCCTTAGAACCTTCAACGCAGATCTCGATTCCCTGCTCTGCCAATAAGTCTGCAGCCTCGCTGGCATCAATTGCAAGCTCAATACGATTGGGGCGCGCTGTCACCGGCTGCGAAGCAACTCCGGAGTCAACCTCCGGAAGGCGACTCGTGGTAACAGAGATCGCTTCAGCTTGGTCGACTGTTTCTGTGCGCTATCGGTCTTCCGAGTCGAGTGGCTTCTTGCAGGAACCACCTCAGGTTCCAGAGCTTCAGAACTGTTAGCTGGAGCTGCAGCACCTTTGAAGTCTGTAAGCTCAAAAACAAATTGCCCCTCCACATAGGCCTGAAGGACCATCCCCTTCTGAAGTTTTCCCTTTTTGATACAGGATACAATCTGGCGGTGTTGAAACTCCAAGATTTTTTGAAGTGTCGATTCGCTAAAGGTTTGCGAACGCTAGGAAATCTTTGTAGTTGGTTCGGTAGGCATCCAGAATGGCTCCCTTAACATAGATCAACGACTCTATCAGAGGATTTCCAGTAGCCTTTGTCCTCGGTTTGAACGTGGAACAGCTTATCGCCGCACTTAACGTCGGTATTGAAGCCGGTAATCATAAGGGAAGAAGCGTGATTTGACCCGCTGATTGTTGGCTGCGAGATCGCTGCGGAAGCTCTTTGATCAGTCCGCGATATTATTACAACTGCCCAGCTTCCCACAAGAAAAAAGCTTGACAAAAATGCTGATGCTAGTTATGTTTGCCAAGTTTTTCAGGTGTCCACCGTGCGGTTGTTTGTAAGAATTTTGCTCTCCTCAGTCAATAAGACTTTTCGACTTGACTCACACTAACTTTATAACGGTACGCTCCTCAAATAGATCAGTGGATTCTTTCGTCACAATGTATCCATGTTCATGATCGATTTCCGGTCAAATTTTTTTGTCCAACGCTTGTGAAAAACATTTCTTTCTGGATCATAGATCGACGCATTTCCGTGCGTCCCCTAGTGAGTGGATTTCCTGAATTGTCTGAATTGCCTCATGGTTCTCTCTCATGATTTCTGATTCTCTTTTACACAATATGATCTTCTCGCCTCGCAAGTATCCCGTCAAGCGATCAGCGCTGATTCCGATTCTCTGACTACCCAAGAGGAGCTTGGCTATCTCACACCAGATTCGATTCGAATCGTTTCGGAATACTTGAAAATCCCTGAAATCGAGGTCTACGAAGTCATCACCTTTTACAGCATGCTTCGGACGCAAGCCGGTCGGAAAGACACCATATTCAGGTTTGCACCAACATCTCGTGCTTGCTGCTCGGCGGAGAAGGGATTTTTGAGCACATCTCGAAGAAGCTCGGGATCAAGGAGGGCGAGACAACTCCGGATGGACTCTTTTCTTGACTGAAGTGGAGTGTCTTGGGAGCCTGCTGCAACGCTCCTGCTATGCAGATCAATTACAAGTATCATGAAGATCTGACTTTGAGAAAGGTCGATCAAATCCTGGATGAACTCAGACAAATAAAGTAAACTAATAGTTAACAAAGTAATATCTTATTATATTAGCTATATGGAACTTATAATTTTCTCATTTCTCTCGTTGTCTGCGTTGCTGTCGGCAGCCAACATTCTCTTGCAGCGCCACCCCATTTACTCTGCGCTCTCTCTGGTTCTCACTTTTATTGGCTTGGCTGGAATCTACATTCAGATGCATGCCGAGTTTATTGCAGTCATGCAAATTGTCGTCTACACCGGTGCCATCATGGTCCTGTTTGTTTTTGTCATCATGCTGTTGAACGCCAAGGCTGAGGACAAGAATTCCAGACAGAGTTGCACTTTTCTGAAATACCTGGGTATTCCGCTGGCAGTGCTTCTGGTGGGGATGGTTGGATTGAAGGTGTTTGAATCTCTCTCTGAAGAGGGATTCCTGATTTCGACATGCCGTAAACCTGACCGGCAATACTCAAGCAATTGGCAAGCTTCTCTACACCCAATATGCGCTCCCTTTTGAAGTCACTTCCATTCTTCTTTTGGTGGCCATTGTCGGAGCCATTGTCATGGCCAAGAAGGAGCTCTAATCCTCGATGATTCCGCTCAGCTACTATCTGCTTCTGAGCGCAGTTCTTTTTGCAATCGGCGTCTTTGGAGTTCTTGATCAAACGGAACATCATCACGATTTTCATGTGTCTCGAGTTGATGCTGAATGCCGTCAATCTCTCGTTTGTCGCGTTTGCTCGGTTCTTTTCATTGCTCGATGGGCAGGTGTTCGTCTTTTTTGTGATGGCCGTGGCCGCGGCTGAAGCCGCGGTCGGGCTGGGCATCATTGTGGCTTTTTTTCGCAATCGTTAGACATTGAATGTGGATGAAGCTGATCTGATGAAGTGGTAATGACCTCGGTCTGCTGTCCTGATTGACTCCGACAGATCCTCATGCCGCTCTCCAAATTACTTCTCGCTATTCCTCTTGCTTCCCTTGGTGGGGCTATCCGTTAACGGTCTCCTTGGGAAGACGACTTTCGAGACGAGCCGTCGGCATTGATCGCTTGTGCGATCGACGGCGGCGTCTTTCTTCCTCGCCTTGCTGGCCTTCGCCCAACTGCTTCAGATGCCTCCGGTCGAGAGTGCACCATCTGAGCTTCAATTATTTTCGCTGGATCCAGTCAGGAAGCTTCGTGGCTAATTTCGGTTTCATGTTCGACCAACTCACCGGCGATCATGATCCTGGTGGTCACAGGGATCGGATTTCTGATCCACATCTACTCCGACAGGCTACATGGCACATGAAGGGGGATACTACCGGTTCTTTGCCTACCTGAACCTGTTCATGTTCTCCATGTTGACGCTGGTTCTGGCCAACAATTTTGTCTTGATGTTTGTGGGTTGGGAAGGCGTGGGACTCTGTTCGTATCTGCTGATCGGGTTTTACTTTCACAAGAAGAGTGCCGGCGATGCCGGGAAGAAAGCATTCATCGTCAACCGGGTGGGTGATTTCGGATTCATGCTGGGGATGTTTTTGATTTTCACGACGTTTGGATCGCTGGATTTTCAACGGTGTTTGAAGCGGTGAAAGCGAGAGCGGCCGGAGGGACGATCTGCGAGTGGGAGATGCGGTGCTGACGGCCATCTGCCTTCTGCTGTTTATCGGGGCGACGGGGAAATCGGCGCAGTTGCCGCTGTACGTCTGGCTGCCGGATGCGATGGAAGGCCCGACGCCGGTCAGTGCCCTGATCCATGCGGCGACGATGGTGACGGCCGGGGTCTACATGGTGGCCCGTTGCAATGCCCTGTTTGTGCTGGCACCGACGGCCATGTGAGCTGGTCGCGGTCGTGGGCGCGCTGACGGCCATCTTTGCGGCCTCGATCGGACTGGTGCAGAACGACATCAAGCGGGTGCTGGCCTATTCGACGGTCAGCCAGTTGGGCTACATGTTTCTGGGCTGCGGGGTGGGAGCCTTCACGGCCGGCATCTTTCACCTGATGACGCATGCCTTTTTCAAGGCGCTGCTGTTTCTGGGATCAGGCAGTGTGATTCATGCGCTGGGAGGAGAGCAGGACATTCGGAAGATGGGCGGCTTGAAGGACAAGATCCGGACGACGTGGTGGACGATGCTGGTGGGGACGGTGGCGATTGCCGGATTTCCGCCGCTGGCAGGATTTTTCAGCAAGGACGAGATCTTGTGGCAGGCGTTTGCGAGCGAGCGCGGACACTGGCTGTTGTGGCTGGTGGGAGCGGTGGCGGCGGGGATGACGTCGTTTTACATGTTTCGGATGATGTTTCTGACGTTTTACGGGAAGTCGCGGATGACGCGCTGAGGTGGAGCATCATGTGCACGAATCGCCGGGGAGCATGACGGTGCCGCTGCAGATGCTGGCGGTGGGGTCGGTGGTGGCGGGCTGGTTGGGGATTCCGCACGTGATCGGGCAATATCTGGGAGATGTGCCGAACGTGTTTGGAGCAATTTCTGGAGCCGGTGTTTGAGCATCCGGTGAAGTGGAAGAGGGCTGCACGGGAGCGAGGCGATGGAATGGCTGCTGATGGGGGTGTCGGTGGGAATTGCGCTGGTGGGGTTGCTGCTGGCGCGGAGCTTCTACCTGGAGAATCCGGCGTTACCGGAACGGCTGATGAACCGCTTCCGGGCCCTCTATACCACGCTGCTCAACAAGTACTGGGTGGATGAGATCTATGACGCCTCTGATTGTGCAACCCGATCAAGATTGCATTTCCACCTATCTGCTCTGGAAGTTTGTGGACGTCATATCATCGATGGCACCGTCAATGGCGCCGGCGAATGTCGTGCGAGGCAGCGGTTCGGACTCCTGAGAAGACTGCAATCGGGATCATACGCGATCCTACGCGGCTTGGATTCTTGTTTGGGGTGGTCATCGTGGTGTTCTTGCTTCGCATTGTTGTCCGTTCCTGAAACCAATTCCTACAGAGTCAGGGGTCATTTTGCAGCAACTGGCCATACTTAACCATCATCACTTTTCTTCCCCTCGCTGGGAGCGATTCTTTCTCCTAGTCTGCTAACAAAGCCAGACACCAGAAGCAATTCGAAACGCTGGCGCTGATCGATATCTCGCTCTGACGTTTCTTCTTTCCTTGATCTCGCTGTTTCTTCAATTTCGATCATCGCAAACCCGGGAATGCAGTTTGAGCAGGTCGCTCCCTGGATTCCGAGTTTCGGAATCACTATCACGTTGGCATTGATGGCATCAGCCTGTTTCTGGTGTTACTGACCACATTTTCTCACTCCGTTAGCCATCCTGTCTTCCTGGAATTCCATCCAGACACAGAGTCAAGGAGTATTTCATTTTCATGCTGCTGCTGGAAACCGGCATGATTGGGCGTCTTCGTCGCTCTGGATTTCTTCCTGTTCTACGTCTTTTGGGAAGTCATGCTGGTTCCCATGTACTTCTTGATCGGAGTTTGGGGAGGCAGAGCGCGAATCTATGCGGCCATCAAATTTTTCCTCTACACCATGGTGGGATCTGTTCTGATGCTGGTGGCCATCATCGCTCTGTATTTCCTGAACGGTGGCGACGACCTTTGATTTCTCCGCGATCCTTTCGAACCTTCAGACCGGACAAACTGATGCTCAACTGGCACACAGCAATACTGGCTGTTTCTGGCTTTCTTCTTTGCTTTTGCCATCAAGGTTCCTCTTTTCCCGTTTCATACCTGGCTGCCCGATGCTCACGTCGAAGCGCCGACAGCCGGCTCGGTCATTCTGGCGGGCGTCTTCTGAAAATGGGAACTTACGGAATCGTTCGATTCTGCCTGCCATTGTTTCCTGAAGCCACGTTGGAGTTGGCACCTCTCATCTCTGTCCTGGCCATTGTCGGAATTATTTATGGCGCCCTGGTCGCGATGGTTCAGCCGGACCTCAAGAAACTCGTGGCTTACTCTTCGGTGAGCCATCTGGGATTTGTCGTTCTCGGAATCTTTGCCTTCAATCCTGCAGGGACTGGAAGGCGCAATGTATCAGATGCTAAACCATGGGATCTCGACCGGAGCACTGTTCCTGTTGGTCGGAATGATTTATGACCGCAGACATACGCGACTGATCGAGGACTTTGGAGGCTTGGCCACTCCACTGCCGGTTTTTTCGACCTTCTTCATGATCGTCACTTTGTCTTCGATCGGACTGCCTATGCTGAACGGTTTCGTCGGAGAATTCCTGATTCTGCTGGGTTCTTTCAGGGCGAACGTCACCCTCGCAGTCTTCGCCACCACTGGCATTATCTTGTCCGCGGTCTACATGCTCTGGATGTACCAGCGAGTGGTTTTCGGAGAGGTTAGGAATCGAAAAGAACAGCGAGCTCGCTGACCTGGGTCTTCAGAGAGAAGTTTATCTTGGTGCCGATCGTTGTGATCATTTTCTGGATGGGAGTTTACTCGGAGTCATTCCTGCGAAAGATGGATGCCTCCGTGAACCAGCTGTTAGACCATTTCAATTCGACTGCGGTCGTGCTCAAGAGCGAACCATCAATTGGCTATAAGAAAGATAGGCTAAGCAACCGTGAGTGAAAGCTTCACTTTCGATATTCAGCAAATTCTTCCTGACATCATCCTTTCTCTGTTTGGGATTGCTATTCTTCTCGCCGATCCTTTTGTCAGCAAAGCGAAGAAAGCTTCGCTTGGAATTGTTGGGTTGTTGGGAATCCTGGCGACTGCCGTGGCCACGGTGAACATGACGGCAACGATATCGTAACAGTCTTTTCGGGCATGATCATCGTCGACAGATTCAGTCTTTTTTTTCGGTTTACCTTTCTCCTGATTAGCGGACTGACCATCCTGGCTTCTTTGGACTACTTGAAGAGGCAGAATCTCAACTTAGGCGGAGTACTACGCACTTGTCCTGTTCGCCATTGTCGGAATGAACCTCATGGCGGCTTCCAATGAACTCATCATGGTCTTTCTCGGCTTGGAGACTCTGTCGATTTCTTGCTATATCCTGCTCGGAATCAGGCGGACCGATCACCAGATCCAATGAATCCGCTCTTAAGTATTTCCTGTTGGGATCCTTCTCCTCCGCGTTTTTTCTCTACGGTATTGCGATGGCATACGGCGCAACTCGAACAACCAACCTGGAGATGATCGGCGCGAAAGTTCTCAGCGGCACGGCCAATCTGAGCCTCATTTCCTTGGCGGCTGGTTTGATGTTTGTAGGATTCGGTTTCAAGGTCGCGATGGCTCCTTTTCATGTCTGGACTCCTGACGTCTACGAAGGAGCTCCAACTCCGATCACGGCCTTCATGTCTGTAGGTCCCAAGGCTGCTGGCTTTGCCATCCTCATCAGAGTTTTTTGGGTGGCCTTTCCAACCACCTACCGCAAGTGGCTTACGGTTGCTTGGATCTCAGCAGTCTTGACGATGACCATCGGAAACTTTGTCGCCATCGTTCAAAGTAACATCAAACGAATGCTGGCGTACTCATCGATCGCTCATGCGGGCTACATCTTGGTGGCGTTCGCATCGAGAGGGGATGGAATCGCGGCAGTCCTTTTTTACACGCTGGCCTATGCTTTGATGAACATTGGGGCATTTACCATCGTCGCTTTGATTGGGAGGGAGAACGAGCGAAAGATCAGCATTGAAGACTATGCAGGAATCGGTTTCAAGCAACCCTTGCTCGCGATATGCCTTTCGGTTTTCCTACTTTCGCTGGCTGGAATTCCCCTAACAGCTGGATTTGCGGGAAAGTTTCTTCATTTTCCGGGCAGCCATCGAATCCCACTTGATCTGGCTTACCATCATCGGTGTCATCAATAGTGCGATTTCGGTTTACTATTACCTCCGAATTATCGTCATCATGTACATGAAGGAATCTGCTGACGAGTATGTCCCGGTTTCGGTCTCGCCTAGCGTGGCGTTCGTGCTGTGCTTCACAACTCTGGCAATTCTGCAGCTAGGAATTTATCCTGATTTTGTCATTTCCCTCGCCAAAAACTCAGTCCTTAATCTCAGGTAGATCCTGAGGTTCAAGCTTCTATTCTCACCCCAAGATTCCATTGCGAACTAAAACTTTAGATTTATTATGTATATTAATAATAATACATTGTTTATTCTGTTTCAGAAGCTTCTGAAGACAACATCGTTTGATTCCCACTCAAGATAGCGAAGTCTAGGTTTTCGTGGACTGTATAAACTACCATTCCGTCACTTGGCCAAATCACGGCTTGAAAACTGGCAGACCGGTGGGAGCTGTGTTGGGGAGTGATTTTGAGGCTCCAGGCAGTCCGGTAAAGATCAACGCTTAAGGCAGAGAACTGGCCAGGATGAGGCTGGTGAAGGGACATGCGAGTTCGGGGTAAGCCTTGACCAATATTATCGCCCCGGCTACAATCGCGTCCATTGAGAGATGAACACAATCTCAGGACGCGTGGCACAGAGCGAACAGCGAGGTATCAAGCGATGAAGGCTGCTGTGATGCATGATGTCCAGGCGCCGTTGGTTCTCGAAGATGTTCCTATCCCACGGATCGGGCCCCACGAGGCTCTCGTGGAAACTCGTACCAGCGGGATTTGTGGCACAGATCTGCACATTCTCGCGGGGCTCGGTTACGTTCCTAACCTACCCCATATTCTGGGCCATGAGCCGTCGGGAGTGATTGCTGAAGTGGGTAGTGAGGTGACCCATCTTCGTCATGGTGATCGCGTAGTCCCCCACCTGTTCTTCACCTGTGACCGTTGTCATTTCTGCCAAATTGGCCGTCACCAGCAGTGTACGGATCTGAAAGGGATTCTCGGCGTGCTCTGCGACGGGGCTTTCGCTGAGTACTTTAAGGCGCCTGCAGCCAATCTTTTTTGTCTTCCGCCGGAGGTTCCCTTCGATGCTGGCGGACTGGTCGCCGATGCTGTCGTGACCGGTCTTCACGCGGTGAAGCGAAGCAACGCGATGGTGGGCACTACCGCGCTCGTGTACGGAGCTGGAGGAGTGGGACAAATCCTCATTCAGCTTCTGCGGGCTGGTGGTGTGCGGGTCGTGGCTCTGGACATGCACCTCCGAAAAGCTCCGGCTTGCCCGAGAGATGGGAGCGAGTCTGGCACTCAGCGCCCAGGATCAGCACAGGGAAGGAGCGATTCGGGACTTCAGCGGAGCTGACGGGGTTCAGTACGCCTTCAACTGTGTCGGGAGCTCTCAGTCGATGAAGGATTGTGCACGCTATGTCACGCGGGGTGGCCGTATTGTGGTGATTGGGGAAGAGCCAGAGTTCCCTAGCGTCGATACGATCGAGATCGCTCAACGCGAACTCGAAATCATCGGTTCACGGAATGGTACGCGCCAGGACTTGGTAGAGGCATTGCAACTCTTGCGAACCGGAGTGGTGAAACCCTATGTCGCAGCTCGATTCCCGCTTCAGGAAATTAACGCCGCCTTTGAATGCATGCGGCGCCAGCCCTTGGGCCGCGTGGTCGTGGTCGTGAAAGAGTAGTCTAAGACGAGCATTCGTATCCCGCGAGGAGAAATTAACATGGAAAAATTAGTGATTACGATAACCTGCGATTCCACCATGTCCTATCCGAGGAATCCATATAATCCGCAAGGCATCGAGGCTCTGGCCGACGAGTACGTGCGCGGGGTGAATTCGGGCGCTGCCATTTGTCACCTCCATGGTCCCTACAACCTGGACGAGAAGATCCGGCCAGATGGCACCAAGCTATCTGATCTAGATCTGCCAGGCTGGCAACATTTGAACGACCTCATTACACGGCGTTGTAATCCCGTCATCCAATATGGCATTGCGAATGGACGCTTTCCGCAACGCGTTGAGCTGATGAAACAGAGACCCGACATGATGTCGATCTGCTTCAACGCTCACGATGAGTGTTTCCAGCCGGATCCCGCTTACCCGCCCGTGGAACTTTATGGCATCCATGACCGTGAAGAGTTGGAGAAATATTGCCGCTTTACGCGCCAATATGGGGTCAAGCCGGAAGTGGAGTCGTTCCACTATGGCGCCATTTGGAACGCCCGCCGGCTCATCGACATGGGGTTGCTTGATACGCCCGTATGGACAACGTTTTTCCTTGGCTGGCCTGGAGGTTGCTGGACTCCACCTACAGTGGAAGCGATGCAATACATGCATCATCACAAACCGGTAGACTTCAACTACAGTGTCAGCGTGATGGACCCTCCCACACAGTGGCAGGTGTTGACACAGGCGATTCTTTTGGGCGGGCACGTGCGCGTGGGCATGGAGGATAACCCTTATCTCGATCTCAAGGGCACTTTGGCAAAGTCGAATGCGGAACTGGTGGACAAGATCGTGCGAATCGCCAGAGATCTGGGCCGCGATAGCGCTTCACCCGAAGAGGCCCGCAGGATTACCGGTTTGACAACCCTACCGGTTGCCGTGGGCGCCTAGACTCGCGCACAGATTTGATTTCCGAGAAAGCTCGTGCCGTAGCCGGCCGCGTTGAGGCCGGCCGGGGTCGCCGCTCCGGTTACAACAACATGGTGCGAAGTTATGCAACCAAGTGCTAGCCATTCAGTGTTTCTCAAGACCATCTATCAGGAGACGCTATGCAGCCCAACACTGTGAAGGAAAAGTTAAAGAAAGGTCTTCCCGTCTTTGGCACGTCCTTGACCGACTGTCTCGATCCCGAGTTTGCGGTCCTGTTAGAGGCTGCCGGCGTGGAGTTCTTTTTTGTGGATACGGAACACTCCCCGGCCAGTTATAGCCAGATTCAGGGCCTTTGCCGGGCGGCCCGTGCCGTTGGCATTATTCCTCTGGTAAGAGTTCCGCAAAATGAATCTCACCTGATCACCCGCGCTCTGGACGTGGGAGCGATGGGGCTGGTGATTCCACGAGTCCATTCTTCCGAGGAAGCCCAGTCTGCGGTCCGTTTCATGAAGTATTTGCCGGCAGGGAGGCGAGGCTTCGGCCTGCGCAGCATCGTGACGGACTATCGCTGGACCAATGCAGTTCAGGAAATGGCATCGGCGAACCATGAGACCCTGGTGGTTCTCCAGATTGAAAGCACAGACGGATTGGAAAGCGTTGAGGAAATCGCCTGCATTGAGGACGTGGATGCGCTGATGATTGGGCCCTATGATCTTTCAATCTCGATGGGCATCGCCGAAGACTTTCAGAATCCGCTATTCTGGAATGCGGTTGATAGAATCGTTCGAGCCTGCGAGCGAGCTGGGATCGCGGCGGGAGTGCAGTTCGGGAACATGGAATTGCTGCGAGAGACGCAGCGGCGGGGGGCACGTTTCCTTCTTTACTCCAACGATGTTTCAGTGTTGTTTGCCGGTTACAAGCAGGCCATGGACTCCCTAAAAAGTCGATAGCAAGAAGTTGCAGAAGTTCGTGCTGTCTTCGGCCGCATCGAGGTTGCGCGAGCGTGGCCGCTTCTGGCCACAACAACATGCGCGAACTTATCAACTAAGCACTAAATTTGGTCCTGTCGAAAGAATCAACGCCGAAGTTCGTGTCGCGGTACGGATTCTCCACAAAGGCGCCGGCAGCCACGGCAAAGGCTCAACCCAACAACCCCAGAAACTCACTTGCCTCACGAAGCCGCTGGACGGCTGCCGGCAGCGCCTGCACCGGCATCGGATAACCGTAGAGGTCCAGAGCAATCATGCCATCGTATTGGATTTCTCTGAAAGCGTTCAAGAGTCCGGGAAGGTTCATTCGCCCACTACCTGGAGGAAAGTGTAACTCCGAGGTCTTCTGGTCCGAGTCCGAGAAATGAATGTTCCGGATTCTCGGCCCAAGAGTGTACACTGCAGCAACGTAATCTGTTGGTCTGCCAACGCCGTAGTGGCAAAAATCAAACGTAATTCCAAAATGAGGCGAGTCCAGAGTGTCACAAAGTTTCACGAGCAACCGATCACTCATTCCAACTGTAAAAGGGTGTGGCTCCACCAGGAGCCTTACTCCTCTGGGTTCGGCGAAGGCAAGTGCCGCTCGGAACAGCTCGATCAGGCGGGGCAGCAGATTTTCAAGCCACTCCGGCTCCCTCGTCCCTTCCGGAGCACGACCCTCCCAGATCAGGACATCGGTTGTTCCAAGAGACAGAGCAAACTCCATGTCTGTTTTCAGGCGGTCCAAAGTATGCTGGAGTTGAGCGTCCGAACCGAAGGGTTGAAAGTAATCCTCTCCGACAACATTTAACCCCCCCATGGAAATACCGAGCCCTCTGGCATAGGCGACGAATCGCTGACGCAGCTCATCCGTTTTGCATCTCTTCAAGTGATGCCGCCACATTTCCAGGCTGGTGCAGCCTGAGTCCCGAAAAATTCTCAAAGCCTCTTCCAGGGGGTATTCTTCGAGAGTAATGGAACTTCCTCTCATGGATGGCGTTTCCTCCGAAACTGACTAGATTAATCTTCGATAAACTAAAATTTGACTAGTTTACCAGTTCAAAAAAGACGGCGCTCAGGAAATTGACGTGGCGATTTCATTTAGGCAAACCCCCAGCTTTGCTGGGGGACTCGAAGAGTTTGACTTATGCGTGATCGTTTTCAGCCGGTGAACTCATGGGTCGTGAGGACGAACGAGGGATTCCCCCTTTTGAAGGGGGTGCAGGGGGATGTCCCTCTGTCGTGCTTCCGGGTCCGTTCTGAACAGGACATCCCCCAGCAGCCTGCGGCTGCTGCCCCCTTCAAATCAAAGGGGGAATCTGAAAGCCCAGCCACTTTGAGTGGCTCCAACTCTGCCCTTTACAATGGAGGCTCGCGAACAAAGCGGTCGGGAATCAGATCAACTATTGCCCATGGCGGTTTAGCTTGTCGGGAAGGCGAGCGTCACCGTATTAGAGAGCCGTCTGAAGTGGGCAACGGGCGATTCAAGAAGGTCATCGATCGTTTGAAGAGTCTAGACCTCATTCCGGCGGATGCGGAAATGTCGTTGAAGAAAGAATGAGCGGGTTCCGGACCACTTTTATTTGGATCTCTTCTGGTTGCTGCAGTGCCAGCGCTAGCAGCTGCCTGGCTGAAGAGACCCTGAGATCCTTCATGTTCGTTAGGACTGAATCAACCTGTCGGTCAAGGAGATCCCAAAGAGCCAAGGACACCAGCCGGTCGAAATCCTCCACGGGGTTTTCGCCACGCCACATCAGTTTCAGTTTTTTGGTTTAAGAGGAAAAGAAACTTCAAACTTCCAGTGCGGATAGTAGCACGGTAAAAGTTGATCTGCAATCAAAGAAGAAGGTGGGGTAGTGTCCTTATAGGATCCTACAAGAAGGTAGCGTGGCACGATGTGTGGAGCCGAACTGGTTTTGAGAAGCGGGACCTGTTGACGGGATTTCGTATTCAGAGGGGGAACCCACATCAGAGTCGGCGAGACGACATTACCTAACTGAATACTTCAAGAGTTGAAGTGAAGAGGCCGCAATGGAGTCCGGCTCGATGAGGTAGCCTCGCCTTTCGCTGGGGAATTCGGCCTCACCCGAAGCGAAGCCAGCCGCCAGAGTTTTCTTTGACAAGATTCTACCAACTTGAATGCGTATCACCTGATGGAGATTTTGTCTGGTAATTTCATTCGATTGTTTAGATTTAAGCTAGAAAATTATGTAGTAGCAGGAGATACTGTGACGGTCAATCTGGCTTGAATCTCTCCCTGAAGCGGTTTTCCCGCAGGCGGCCAATGGCGTGAAGGGGAACCTCTCTGCCCTCGGCAAGAATGATTCAGATGCACTTGTAAATTGTTTGAAATATGGAGCCGACGACCAGAGTTGAACTGGTGACCTGCCGATTACGAATGGGAAAAAGGCGAAGTCTGCAACAGTATCCGCACCTGTGCACGGACTCGCAAGACCCAAGACAGATTCAGGGTTTCAAAGCGAGTCCTTCTCTTTCTCTCCGCACACCTGCGCAGGGAATATCCCTCTTTTACAATCCCAACTGACACCAGAAGTGACACCACTTTGTAGGATAAAGTAGGAACGAGAGGGAGTTAATGAGGGACTTTGGTCAGTAGTCCGAGGAGGGGTGGCTAGGGAGAACCTTTTTGTAAAATCGGCGCCCCGAGGAAGCAAGTACTGAAGTTAGCTTCTCGCATGAGTTGAAGATTTAGAGATCCAGACTTCTATTCCGGGGAGTCGGCTAGTTTCCGGTTACGCGACTTAACCGGCCAATCTCTGCCCATTTTCAGGGCGTGGTGAGTTTGCGCGCTTCGATGACGATTTTGGTGAGCCGATTGGAGAGCCGGTCGAGGCGACGGCGAGAAGTGTCGTTTGGCAGCGCGCGGCGGAACATCTCCAGCACATGTTGAGCAGCGAGCAAAGAATCGATCACCCCGTCGAGGCCGGCTCGACGAGGGGCGAACGGCACCTTCGGCTGCGGAACAAGATGCCGAGGTTTTGAACGAGCCAGTTGGAATTCCCGCTGGAGATCATTCAAGGCCACATCGAGATATTGCATCGTCATCTCGGGAGAGGTGTGGCCGAGTAATTTCATCAGGGCCGGAAAGCTGACACCGGCTCGAAGCATCTCAGTGGCATAGGTATGGCGAAGCTGGTGCGGGACGATGCGTGTGGAGAGGCCGAGCGAATGGCAGACCTGATGCAAGTAATCACGAAAGCGACGAACGAGCGTTTCTTTGGTGCGCGGACGGGCCAGGAGCCGTCCATCGGCAGGCAGCGGATCAAGGGAACGAAAGAATCGGAGGCGTTGGACGAGTTCACACACAAAGGAATCCACGGGGACCATCCGTTCCGTTTTGAGTTTGCCGAGCGGCACATGAATCGCCCATTGATCCGGGCCGGTGGAGCGAAGGCAGTCGAAGGACAAATCGGCGCACTCGCCGATGCGCATGCCGGTGTGGCGAATCAGCAGAAAGGTATTGCCACCCAGATCATTGCGGCGGAGGAACTCCTGCTGCAGAAGTTGATCCTGCTCTGCGGTGAGCGGACGTGGAAGTCTTTGCGGGAGGCGCGGAATGTCCTCGCGGCGGATCAGATGAGCGAGTTCAGAAAGCTGTTCGGTCCACGCCAGTTCGTTGAAGATGGAGCGCAGAGCGATGAGCCGGTGGATATAGGATGCAGTCGCGAGCGGCGGCATTTGCGAGCGCAGGCGAGACATCCAGCCGAGGATGTGGGGCTCACGGCGCAATTGGTCCAGGCGAACTGACCTCGGGATGATCGGCGCCGAGATAGTTCAGGAAGTTGCGGGCAGTCCCGCGGTAGTGACGAGTGGTCTCGGGACTGAGTGCAGCGCCGAGGGAATCGACAGCGCGGTCGAAGACAGGGAGCCAGACGATGTTGGAGCGGAGGGCGGCGTCGCGCGCGGTTCATGAGGAAGTCACCGGAAGGGGGCGAATGTGCTGCGCCACGGCGCGCGCATACTGAAGGTAGACGTCTTGGGGAGTGACCTGCACATAGACGCAGCGTGGTCTGGATGTCGGCGTGACCCATCAGCTGCATGAGCGCGGGCAGGCTGATACCGGCGCGGATCATGTCCGAGGCAAAGGTGTGTCGAAACCGATGGGGGTTAGCCAGCTGGATGCCGGTGGTCTGGCGATGGTAGCGGAATAAGGAACGTAATCCCGCCGGGGTCATGCGGGCTCCGCGCGCGCGGCCTTTGAGTGAGACGAATAGCGCGGCGGAGCAGGGATTGGGTCGTTCCAGTCGCAGATAGTGATCGAGCAGTTGGATCGGTTTCTGGCGCCAGCGGGAGGAGACGAAGTTTGTTGCCTTTGCCGCGAACGCGAAGCTGGGCTTCGGAAAGCAACGCGTCGTCCCGATTCAAAGCCAATACTTCGGCGGACCGCAGCCCTTGCAGGAGCATCAAGCCCACGATGGCCAAGTCACGCGAAGTGCGGAAACTGGACCAGAAGCGCGCCACTTCATCCACCGAGAGCGGCACGATGTTGCGTTTAGGCACCTTCACTCGCAACCGGCTCATCGCCACCCGCGGCCGGCCAAGGCCCATCGGTCTTCGCCGCAAGAAAGCTTGATGAAAGCCGCGGGCGATCTGACAGGGAGCATCGGGGAACTCGTTGCGGAGGGCGCGATCGGCGACGGCGACGCGGTCATTGATGGTGGAAGGGAAAGGCCGAGGTTGTTGGCTGGACTGGAAGCGCACATAATCCAGGAGCGTGGACTCGGTCAGGTCACCTTCCCTAACGTCGCCGGTGTGATGAACACTCTCCCACCAGCGGACAAAGTGCAGCAGGTTGTGAGCGTAGAGTGCGCAGGGTCGTGTCCGCCAGGCGGCGGACGTATTCGCGGTCCAGGTAACGATTGATCCAGCCGACCTCCCGGCCGGTGGTTTGCTCGACGACACGAACCGGACTTTGTGCGCTAGTGGGAGGTCTGCTGGTAAATCACGTGGAACTTCATGGCTGAGCGGCCTCCAGGAGAGACTGGAACTGTCGCGCATCACCGCCCTGGACGAAGAAGGAGTTCGGATCGTGGCCATCGGGCAGGAGGACGCGGCGAGTGGCGATGCCATGGGCCTGCAGACGATGGTGCTAGCCGCTCGCGAGGCTTGTTGGCCGCTGCCGTTGGCATCGGCATCGAAGGTGAGATAAACGGTGCGCGGACCGTCGCACAGCTGTCGAAACTGGTTGGCGTTGAGATGAGTGCCCAACGAGCAGGTGACGTGGCGAAAACCCGCCTGCCACAACACGGCATAGTCGAACAGCCCCTCGACGAGAATCACCTCGGGGCATGGCCGAACCTGCTCCCAGGCATACAAGCCACCCTTGGAGCCCGGGAGAAATCGATGAGCGAAGGCGGCATCGATACTGCGGCCGTAGAGGTTGACGATGCGTCCTGCTTGGCAACACGGGAAGACGACGCGCCGGTAAAAGGCGTCGCAGCCCTGCGGGTTGAGCAGGCCGAGACGCCGCAGGAGATCGAAAGAATAGCCTTGAGCTGTGAGATGACGGCGCAAGCTCGCGCCGGGGGCGTAGCCGATCCGCAGGTCTTGGATCGAGGCGGGATCGTGCAGTCCGCGTTGCTTAAGATAGTGCAGCGCCTCGGGGTAGCGATCGAGTTGCTGTTGATAGAAAGTGGCGGCTTGCTCCAGCACGGCGGCAGGGTCGGCTGGAGGAGCGCTTTGCTGCTGGAGGTAAGCGAGGCTTTGGCGGAAGGACAGATGGCGGGACAACTGGACAAAGCGAAGGAGGTCGCCGCCCTGGCCGCAGCCGTGACAGTAAAAGAGATTTTTGCTGGCGTTGACATAGAACGAAGGCCGGGTTTCCGGGTGCAGCGGACAGAGTCCGACGAACTCGGAGCCGTGACCGACAGGCCGGGCGGTCCAATGCTGCTGCCGCAGATAATCGAGCAGCGGCAGGCGCTGTTTGAGTTTTTCGACATCCTCGTCCACGGTGCTGTTTTGCCTCCGGAGACGAGCGTAGGAGAAGGCCGCCAGCCTTTCCAGGGAACGATGGTGGGTGGAAACATTTTCTTAGAGACGCAGGGGCCAGAGGATTTGCAGAACCGGAGTTAGCCAAGACAAAGCTTCGTGACTCGCCTGATCGGCCAGTGCCAGCCAATGAGCGACACGGGTGAGCGTTTGGCGCAGAAAGGAAGCCGCTGGCTGGGAGGAATCGAGGCCGTGGGCCCAGCGGCGGAGCGTGGAGGGATCGGGCACCTGATTAGGGTCTTTGAGCGTAGGCGTTGCCTCTTCCCAGGAGCAGTGCTCCACAACACGCCGCCGCCATGCCTGACAACGAGCCAGCAGGCTGTAGCGCGTGTAAGGGAGCGAAAGCCACGGCAGGAAGGTGAAGGTCTTTCCGCAACCGGGGCAGCGACCGCGACGGATGCCAATCCAGTCGTGATGCTCATCGTGCGCCTGCTTGCGGCGGCGTCCGTGACCGATGATCGAATCGCGCTCACAAACGGGGCATCGCCGCAGAATGGCCTCGGCACAGCTTGCGGCCCAATCGGTTTCGAGCTTGTGCGGCGGGACGGAAAGTGGGATAAAGAGAATCGTAGCTCATTGGAGCTCTGCCCTGGCGTTGACCTGCCAAGATCTGAGCCGGAAGCGGAGCTCCTCCCCCTGAAAAGAAAATCCCAACTGGAAGAGAATACCGCTTCTCGGCTACAGTTTTCTCAGAAGTGTGATTCAGAGAATTGGCCGGTAATAATCG
>CAWBMN010000010.1:0-148936 GCA_963789945.1 uncultured beta proteobacterium
TCCACGCCGGTGCCGACCTGCTCGGTATATTCGCCCTTGAGCAGTTGCGGAATGCCGCACGCGAACTCCACGACTTCAATGCCGCGGGTGACTTCGCCTTTGGCATCGGACAGAACCTTGCCGTGCTCACTGGTGACGATCGCCGCCAGCGCATCGGCGTGTTGATCCAGCAGGTCTTTGAACTTGAACATGATCCGCGCACGGCGCAGCGGCGGGGTGGCGGCCCAGGCCGGAAAGGCTTTGTGGGCAGCTTCGACAGCCGCGCCAACTTCGGACTCGCTGGCGAACGGCGCCCGCGCCGCGGCCCGGCCGAGCGCCGGATTGAACACGTCGCCGAAGCGGCCGCTGCTTCCAGCAATTTCCCTGCCGCCGATGAAGTGATGGATTTCCTTCAGGACCGACGCCTGATTGAGTGGCTTGTTCATATTGCTCTTCCCTTCCTTAAGCTTCAATTCGAAAGCTTTTCACCGCAAAGACGCAAAGGACGCAAAGAAACAGTAATTCGTCTGAACGATGATAGCTGCATTGCATCGCCAGTCGCAGACTTTCCCGGATAGTGTTTTCTCGACCTTGGGTTTTCCTTGGCGTTCTTTGCGTCTTTGCGCTGAAATCCTATCTTTAATTGTGTTCTTACGCCGCCACTTGACGGCCGTTGGCGAAATGCTGGTCCAGCGGATAGATCGGCCGCCGCAGCTTGCGGTATTCGAACTCGGTCCAGTCCGAGGATGACACGCCCGGGGCGTCACAGAACACCATTCCCTTCGCGAGCGGCAGGAACACCGGCCGAAAGTACATCCGCGACTTCAGCAGCAGATAGCGCTGGCGCGCAGGGTCAATGCCGACGCTCTCGAACACGCCGCGGTCCCAGGGTTCCTGATTGCGCTCGGAGATGACGATCAGTGCCGTTCCGGTGTCGAGCACCACGGTACGGCCCATGAAGCAGCGCATTCCAGTGAATTGCGGCCCGGTGATGGTGTACTCACCGTCCGTAATCGTGCGGATTACCCCGCTCAGCGTCATAGGCTCGCCCTTGCGCCGGATCGAAGGCATGTCCATCTTGCCGCCCACCGGAAGCGTGACCCGCGCACCCTTGCCGGCCTCGATCATTCTCGCGACCGCTTCCGGATCGCGTATCGGTGCCACCGCGATGCCGGTCAGGCCCTGGCGCAGCGCCTCCCGCAGCACGTACATCGTGTCCTGCGTCGAGCCGGAGGCACAGTTGTCGGCGTGGTCCAGCAGCAGGATCGGCCCGCCCGACTGGTCGCCCATGCGTTTGGCCTGAGCGATCGACTGCTCGAGCGGCTGTCCGCGGTAGATGAAGTCTTCCTTCTGTGCCCAGGCGACGTCGAGAATCGCGTTGCACGCGCTCACGGCTGCAGTCTTGCCCGCGTCCGCAATGGTGACCACGCTGATGCCGGCGTCGTGAATGTCGGCCATCTGAAAGCCGCCGAATGCAGTGGCGGCCAGCAGGCCTTTGCTTTCCGCCGCACGGGCGGCATCGACAAAGTCCTTCATGGCGCCTTCGGCGGTGTTCTGGCGCAGCGTCTGTGCCAGGATCGGCGCGTTGCCCCACGCCATTACCGGTTTGACCTCGCCCTTCATCATGCGCAGCAGGATGGAGCCGGCGAGCTGCCCGGAATCGTACTGGTCCACGTGCGGATAGGTCTTGTACCCGGTAATGACGTCGCAGTTGCGTACCATGCGTTCGCTGACGTTGGCGTGAAGGTCCAGCGATACCGCGATGGGCGTGCGCGGCGCGATGGCACGCAGCTTTTCCAGCAGCGTGCCTTCGCCGTCGTCGGTGCGCTCCGCCACCACCATGGCGCCATGCAGGTCCAGAAACACCGCGTCGCAGCCTTTGGCGACTGCGCCGCAGATCGCCTCGCAGATGCGGTCATACGCACTGCCGTCCACCGGCCCGCTCGGATTTGCCCACGCAGCGATCGGAGTGACGATCTCCGCGCCGGCCTTTGCGGCCAGGTCCAGGAACGCCGCCATGGCCATGCCCTTGCCCTTCATCGCTTCGAATGCATCGCGGCCTAGGTACGGACCCTTGGGCCCGAACTCCTCCCACGGTGTCGGCACCGGGGAAAAGGTGTTGGTCTCGTGCTGCATCTGGGCTATGACGAATCTCATTTCATGAAACCTTTAAACTCGGTTAGCCACGAGAGGACACGAAGGAGTCACAGAGGAAGAAGGAAGACGTAAGAAAATAATTCATGGCGTGACAACTGCAATCCTGTCATTGGAACATTGCGTGCGCGTAACGGTCAGCCTGACTTCCTTGAATTCGCAGTTACCAGACACCTTTCATCCGCAACCTTCTATTTCGCTTGTCTTCGTGTTTCTCTCTGCCTTTCCTTAGTGTCCTTCGTGTTAACCGCCCTTAGGGAAGCGTCGTGAGAACGTCGCGGACGGTATCGAAGAGCTGGTCGATCTGCGCCTTCTCGATGATGAACGGCGGCGACATCGCAATCGTGTCGCCGGTGGTGCGGATCAGCACGTTCTTGTTGTAGGCGCGCAGAAAAGCCTCAAACGCGCGCGCGCCGGGCTTGTCGGCAATGGGTTGCAGTTCGATGCCGACCACCAGTCCGATGGTGCGGATGTCGATCACGTGCGGCAGGCCCTTGAGCGAGTGCGCGGCGTTTTCCCAATAGGGCGCGAGCTCCGCGGCGCGCTCGAACAGCTTTTCCTCCTTGAAAAGATCGAGGGATGCGCACGCTGCGGCCGAGGCCAGCGGGTGGCCGGAATAGGTGTAGCCGTGGAAGAACTCGATGTTGCTGTCCGCACCACCCTTGTCCATGAAGGTGTCGTAGATCTCTTTCCTCACGATCACGCCGCCCATCGGCACTGCCGCGTTGGTGAGCGCTTTGGCGCAGGTGATCAGATCCGGCGTGACCCCGAAGGTCTGCGCGGCGAAGGCCTTTCCGGTGCGGCCGAATCCGGTAATGACTTCATCGAATATCAGCAGGATGCCGTACTTGTCGCAGATCTGGCGCAGCTTCTGCAGGTAACCTTTCGGCGGCACCAGCACGCCGGTCGAGCCCGCGACCGGCTCGACGATCACCGCGGCGATGTTTGAAGCGTCGTGAAGCTGTACCAGGCGTTCGAGTTCGTCCGCGAACTCGGCGCCGTGCTCTGGCTGTCCGCGCGAGAAGGCGTTGCGCGCCAGGTCATGGGTGTGGCGCAGGTGATCGACTGAGGGCAGCAAGTTGCCGAACGTCTTGCGGTTTCCAACCATGCCGCCAACCGAGATGCCGCCGAATCCCACGCCGTGATAGCCGCGCTCGCGTCCGATCAATACGCGGCGGGTGCCTTCGCCGCGCACGCGGTGATAGGCCAGCGCAATTTTAAGCGCCGTGTCCACGGCTTCCGATCCGGAATTGGTGAAGAACACGTGGTCCAGGCCTTTAGGCGTGATCGAAACCAGTTTTTCCGCCGCCTGGAACGCGGCCGGATGATGCAACTGGAAGCCGGTGGCGTAGTCGATGGTTTCCGCTTGTTTCTTGATTGCGTCCACGATTTTCTGGCGGCAGTGGCCGGCATTCACCGCCCACAGACCGGCGATGCCGTCTAGCACCTTGCGGCCATCCTGGGTCAGATAGTGCATGTCCTTGGCGGCCACCAGCAGGCGCGGCGCCGCCTTGAACTGGCGGTTGGCCGTGAACGGCATCCACAGCGGTTCCAGGTTGAGCGAATCGTTCAGGTGCCGGAGGGCTTTCTCGTCGGGCATGTTCATGGCGGGTCTCCTCGGATGCCGGACCGCGACCGGGGTCGCGCAGCCCGGGCAGGCGCTAGATTTTGTAACTTCATTATAGTGCGCGGCCACTGCCTGCGGCCAGCATGATTGCCTGAACGGGGGGCTTCCCTTATCCTGTGGCGCTCTCATCAGTACTCTGCACTTGACCGGCCATATGTCGTTGATCCGGTCGGGCCTTTGCAGTTGCGACCAGGACGTTTCCGATGGATCTGAACTACTCCGAGGAAGAAACCGCGTTTCGCGCCCAGGTGCGCCAGTTCGTCCGCACCCATCTCCCGGGCGACGTTTCCCGCAAGGTTCTCGAACACCGCCGACTCGGCAAGGATGACTACGTTGGATGGCAGAAGATCCTGTTCAAGAAGGGCTGGATTGCCGCCGGCTGGCCGGTGGAGTACGGCGGCACCGGCTGGACGCCGATCCAGCGCTACATTTTCGAGGAGGAATGCGCGGCTGCGGGTGCGCCGCGGTTAACGCCTTTCGGTTTGCATATGGTCGGGCCGGTGATCATGGCTTTTGGCAGCGAATGGCAGAAGAAACATTACCTTCCGCGCATTCTTTCCAGCGAGGACTGGTGGTGCCAGGGCTATTCCGAGCCGGGATCGGGTTCTGACCTGGCTTCACTCAAGACCCGCGCCGAACGTCAGGGCGACCACTACATCGTCAATGGTCAGAAAACCTGGAATACCCACGGGCAGTGGGCGGACATGTGCTTCTGCCTGGTGCGAACCTCGAGCGAAGGCAAGAAACAGGAGGGCATTTCCTTCCTGCTGATCGACATGCACTCACCCGGCGTGACCGTGCGGCCGATCATCACTCTCGACGGAGAGCACGAGGTGAACGAGATCTGGATCGAGAACGTAAAGGTGCCGGCGCAGAATCTGGTGGGCGACGAGGGGCGGGGCTGGACCTACGCCAAGTTCCTGTTGTCGCACGAGCGCACCGGCATCGCCGGCGTGGGGCACTCGAAGCGGGAACTGCGTTACCTCAAGCACATCGCTTCTGAGGAACGGGCCGGAGGCCGGCCGCTGATCGAAGATCCGCTGTTTCGCGACCGCATCGCGCAGGTGGAAATAGACCTGATGGCGCTGGAGATCACCAACCTGCGGGTCGCGGCGGCCGACCGCGACGGCAAGGCGCCGGGACCCGAGGCCTCGATCCTCAAAATCAAGGGCACCGAGATTCAGCAGGAACTCACCGAGCTGATGATGGAGGCAGTGGGGCCTTACGCGTTGCCGCACTTGCCGATGGCGTGGGGCGATCACTGGATCGGCGCGCATGTCGGCCCGGACTATGCCGCGCCACTCGCCTCGCGTTACCTGAATTACCGCAAGACCAGCATCTATGGCGGTTCCAACGAGATCCAGCGCAACATCATCGCTCAGATGGTTCTCGGACTTTGAACTTCCTAATTCGTTAAACACAAAGGACACGAAGGAACGCCAAGAAAGGCACACGAAGTAAAGGCAATAAATGAGTGTCAAGGAGCAGTAATGTGTGGAGCACGCGACCACAACCAGAAGGCCGAAAGTTGCATTTACGCCGCGAGTCCACTTTCTATGTGGTTTTCCTTCGTGATACTTCGTCTTTCCTTCGTGTTCCTTCGTGTTGAAAGAGGTTGAGAATTTTTATGGATTTTTCGCTTACTCAAGAACAGCAGATGCTCAAGGACAGCGTGCAACGCTTCCTGGAGAAGAATTGCAGCTTCGAGAGCCGCCGCAAGATGCTTGCCGAGCGCTTGCCGATGAATGCGCAGCTCTGGGATGGGCTGGCATCGCTGGGCGTGCTCGGCGTGCCGTTTTCACCGGACTACGGCGGATTCGGCGGAGGCGGAGTCGAGACCATGCTGGTGATGGAAGCGCTGGGACGGCATCTCGCGCTCGAACCTTACCTTGCCACCGTGGTGCTGGCGGGCGGCTGTGTGGATCTTGGCGGCGCCGACTGGCAGAAGAAGATCCTGATCCCGAAGATCGTCGACGGCTCGATGCTGCTGGCGTTTGCGCATGCCGAACCGAACGCCCGATTCGAACTAGGTCATGTCGAGACTCGCGCAATCCGCGACGGCAACAATTTCGTGCTGGAAGGCGAGAAAACACTGGTGCTCCACGGCCCGGTGGCGGAAAAGTTCATCGTCTCCGCACGTACCTCGGGCGACCCGGGCGACACGCAGGGCGTAACGCTGTTCATCGTCGAGGCCGACGAGGAAGACCTCGGCGGCCAGGAGTATCCGCTTTTCGATGGCACGCGCGCGCTCGACCTGCAACTCGGTGGCGTGAAAGTCGGCCCGGAGTCGGTGATCGGCACGCTGGACGCGGCGATGCCTTTGATCGAGGCCGTCGCCGACCGTGCGATGGCGGCACTGTGTGCCGAAGCCGTTGGCATCATGGATGCGATGCACGCAGCCACGGTCGAGTATCTCAAGACTCGCCAGCAGTTCGGCCAGCCGATCGGGCGCTTCCAGGCGCTGCAGCACCGCGCGGTGGACATGCTGATCCATCTCGAGCAGGCGCGTTCCATGGCCGTGCTCGCCGCATCGCGAGTCGATTCGCAGAACGTGCCAGAGCGCCGCAAGGCTATCGCGGCTGCGAAAGAGATGATCGGCCGGGCCGGGCGCTATGTCGGCCAGCAGGCGATCCAGTTGCATGGCGGCATGGGCATGACGGACGAACTCAACGTCAGCCACTACTTCAAGCGGCTCACCGCGATCGACGTGCTCTTCGGCAACGCGGCATATCAGCGGCAGCGCTTCGCCACCATGGAGGAAGACCAGCCCTCGGCGCAGACTCCAGGCGCCTCGCAAGTCCTGGGTAAAGATCTAAAAGACGTTTGCCACAGAGAACACAGAGAACACAGAGGAATGGCAAGAGTAAGAAAATGAACTGGGATAGGAACCCGTCATCGGTTGATGCCCCGTTGTAGCGAAAATTGACAGCACCGATTTGCGAACAGTTACCTCGCCTTCAACCACAACGTACTTTTCCTCGTTCTTGTTTTTCCTCTGTGTTCTCTGTGTCCTCTGTGGCTAAAAGTTGCCTTTGACTTTCTTCGGACAAATCTCTGTGGCATACAGGTACTACTGGGAAGATTTCAAGGTCGGTGAAGTGCATCAGCTTGGCGAGAAGCGCGTCGGCAAAGACGAGATCATCGCTTTTGCGAAGCAGTTTGATCCCCAGCCGTTCCACGTGGACGAAGCGGCGGCCAAAGCCTCGATGTACGGCGGCCTGATCGCCAGCGGATGGCATACTGTTGCGCTGGTGATGCGCATGATGTGCGATTCCTACATGCTCGACTCGGCGAGCCTGGGTTCGCCCGGCATCGACAATCTCAAGTGGTTGAAGCCGGTGCGTCCGGGCGATACCATCCGCGCCCAGCGCAGCACGCTCGAAGTGCGCGCCTCCGCAAGCAGACCGGAAATGGGTTTGGTCAAGACCCGCTGGGAAGTGTTCAACCAGGACGCGGAGCAGGTCATGACCATGGAAGGCTACGGCATGTTCCGGCGGCGCAACCCCGGGAGCCCGGCCAGATGAGCGATCTATTCAAGCACAAGGTCCACGTCCTGTTTCGCAAAGAGGATCTCGATCACGAGCGCCTCGAGGGCAAGGTGGCAATTGTGCTCGATGTGCTATTCGCCACTTCGACCATCATCACCGCGCTGGCCAACGGTGCCACCGAAGTGATCCCGACGCTGGACGAAGCGGGGGCGAATGACGAGGCGCGGAAGCATCCGAAGGGCAGCTATGTGCTGGCAGGGGAGTTGTACGCAGAGACCCTGCCGGGATTTGCCTCGCCCACGCCGCTCGCATTGCTCAAGGAAGACATTGCCGGCAGGAAACTCATTTACTCCACCACCAACGGCACGGTGGCGCTGCGGCAGTCCTCGCACGCCGCGCACGTTTATGCAGCAGCGCTGCTCAACGGCGAAGCGGTAGTCGAACGTCTTCTCAGGAACCATTCCGGCCAGACCATCCTGATCGTATGTTCCGGCTCGATGGGCATGGTCAATCTCGAAGACCTTTACGGCGCCGGTTATCTTGTCGATTTGCTGTCGAACGTGTTGGATGAAAGCAGCGATTTCTCGGATGCGGCGCTTGCCGCGCGCAGCCTGTTCCGCGCCGAAGATGCCGCCGACTGCCTGCTGCGCGCCCGTGTCGGCCGGATGATGATCGAGCGAGGGCTCACCCACGAAGTCCATTACGCGGCTGAGCTCAGCACGCTCACCGCGGTTCCCAAACTGGTTGGCGGCCGTCTGGTTCTGGCCTGACGCAAAGTCGTTACCGGTCGTCTCGGGTCCTCTGACGCACCAGATTCTCGGAGGAAAATTTAGCCCGATTAACCCGGTCCGAATCGGTCCTGGCGCGGTAGAATGTCAGCCGGATTTCGCGTTTGCCAGTCCAGTGTCAAGTGGATGAATAAATGAGGAATTTTGTGCTGGCTACGGTTGCGTTGATGCTCACCGCGCCGGTTTCGGCAGCGGCCGCGCTGGATTGCAGCCGGGCCAGATCAAATGCCGAGAAAATGGTGTGCTCGAGCAGCCGGCTTGCGCTGGCGGAAGAGCGCATGGCGTACGCGTTTCGCGAGGCCATCCGCCATGGCGCCGACCCTTCCGCGCTCATGCAATCCCAGCGTCGATGGACCACGGAAATCCGCGATGCGTGCAACGAAGTCGAATGCATGTTAAAGGCCTATGAAGACCGGACCGCAGAACTCGAGAATCCCTGAAGCCGCCGTAGTCTGCCGCCAGGAACATGTTCCGCATCGATTCTGCATGCGGCATCGGGGCTGATCCATGCGCAGGTTGGCGCTAACACTTAAACCCGCGATCGGCCTTCTGGTGCTGTTTGTGGTCCTGATCACCAATGCGGCCGTCACATACCGCAACGGCGTGCTTCTTGTCGAACAGTCCCGGAACGCTGCGCGAACTCTCAACTCCTCGCGCCTCGTGGTTGAACTTCAGGGGCGGCTGGTTGACGCCGAGACCAGCCAGCGTGGTTTCCTCATTACCGGCAATGGCGACTACCTCGAAGCCTATAACGACGCCTTGAGCAGCCTGACCCCGACTTTCGTGGAATTGTATGAAAGCACGGCCTATGAACCCCTATGGGAGCATAGGCTGGACACGCTTCAATCGCTGGTTTTCCTCAAATTCCGCGAACTGCAGACGTCGATCGAACTGCGGCGGCAAACCGGATTCGCTGCAGCGCAGAGACTTACGATGACCAACGAAGGTAAGCAGACCATGGACCGGATAAGGAAACTTATTGCGGAATTCCGCCTTGACGAGGCGCGCGCATTCTCGTTACACGAGACGCGCGTGCAGGAGACCGTCACCACGGCGCGCGCGAGCTTCTGGGCCATCACCTTGGTCGGGCTGGTATTGCTGGTTTACGTTCTGTACACGCTGTGGCTCAACCTTGTGGAGATCAGGAAGACCGAAAGGACGCTGCGCCGCCAGGCGCTGCGCGATCCGCTGACCGGGTTGTTCAACCGGCGTTTCTTCGATGCCGGCCTGGAACAGGAGATCATGCGTTCGCGCCGCAGCGGCGAGCCGGCCTCGCTCCTTATCCTCGATATCGATCACTTCAAGCACTACAACGACGAATACGGGCACGAGGCCGGCGATGCGGTACTGCGCGCCATCGGCCAGTTGCTGCAGACGCAGGTGCGCGGCAGCGACGTCGCCTGCCGTTACGGCGGCGAGGAGTTCGTGGTCCTGATGCCCAGCGCGCCGATGGAATCCGCGAAGGAGCGGGGCAAACAGATCCTGGAGGCCATTCGCGGGCTGGAGATTCCGCACCAGGGGCATTTACTGCCGCCAGTCACTGCATCTCTGGGTGTGGCCGAGTTCCCGTCCCATGCAAGCGATGCCGAAGGAATGCTCGAGGCGGCGGACAACGCCCTGTACACGGCCAAACGCACCGGGCGCGACCGGATGGTTATCAGCGGTGACGCGGAGAAGGCCGTCGCCTGACCAGCCGGGAATCAAAGGATTCGACGCAAAGGCGCAAAGAAAACCAAATACAAACGGCAGTACGAAGGCTTTGATGGGCAGGCCGATGAGTTCTCGTCCACGAGAACGAACGGAAATCGCTCGACCCGATCCCCCGCTTTTGTCGATCCCGGATGAGGATTACTTTGCGCCTTCGCGCCTTTGCGTCAAGAGTTTTCCGTTCTTAGTGATCACACAATCACCAGAATCTCACCGGTGCCGCCGATGGCAATATCGCCACAATAGCGCCGCACGCGATTTCCCAGCGGCAGGAAGCGTCCGAACCGCTCGCCCTCCTTCTTCAGTTCCGTCTCCAGCAGTGTCAGGTATAGCAGTTCGTGCTCGCCGCTGTCCTGGAATGTGGCGGGCAATTCCGGCGGTTGCCGCGCCAGGAGCAGCGTGCCGCGCCTGAGCGCGAAGCCCGGCATCATCCCCACGTGCCCCGATACCAGTATGGTTCCGGCCAGCATGCGCGATGCGCAATATGCGCCGGCATCTCCTGCGACAAGGATCAGCCCGCGACGCATCCGGTCGGCTGCGCGGTCCCCGGTGTTTCCGTGCACGGCGATGGTGCCTCCGCGCATTCCCCGTTTGTCCCCGGGTAACGCTGCGCCGAGAAAGTCGCCGGCGTTGCCGCGGATTTCAACCCCGCCCGCCGTCATTTCGCTTCCTGCAAATGGACCGGCATTGCCGGTGATGACAATCCGGCCTCCGCGCATTCCGAATCCGGCATAGGCACCACAGTCGCCTTCGACCGTGATTGCGCCTTGCGTCATGCCACTGCCGATACGTGTGAGATGCGCCGAACTGTTGCTGAAAACCAACTGCTGCGCATCATCGCCGCTCACTGCGAACAAATCGGCAACCTGTAATCCGCGACTGCCGAGTGCGATGCTCTCAATGGCTGCCTTTTTCAGGCCCGCCAGCCGGTCGGGAATGAGCGGCGAAAGGTCGACGCTGTGTGATGGCAATGTGTTCAGCGTAAGGGTCAGCGCGCTCATTTCACGATGTCGTGCAGCTTGAAATGAAACTGACCGAGCTTGCCGCCGTAGTTGCCGGCGCTGATGCGCAGCACCCCGCCGGCCGAACCTGACTTGCACGCGGCGTGAATGCCGGCGCGCATTGCGTTGCGCACGTCGGCCTCCGTCAGTCCGTCGATCACGATTTCCAGCACCGCCCCAACTTCCGCAGAGAGTTCGCTCTTCACCGCGCCGCGCAGCGTCGGACAGAAGGCATCGTTGGTCGAAGCGGTAAGCGTCTTGTATTTCGAACCGACTTTGGAACCCGAGCGCACCACTCCGCCTGGAAACGGCATAATGGCGCCCGGCACATTCGACATCGCCGTGATCGCCGCATCGCATGCCGCCAGCGCCTCGGTCTGGCCGCGCGCAAGCACCAGGAAATTTCCGCCTCCGACCGCGCGCACCATGCCGGTGGTCTCCTCGCACAGGAACTCGCCGTCCATCACCGGTATGCGCCAGTAACGCCGTCCGCCGATCACCTTCGAGTTCTGATACCCGTCGCCGAAGAAACGCAGGTTCTTTCCGAGGCCGATCGGTTCGCCCTCGATTCCGGAGAACACCGCGGACGTGGGCGCGGTCAGCACGCACTGGCCGACGCGGCGTTCGACCTGTTTGGCGAGTTCCTTGCTCGACACGGCGAACAACAGCACCGACACGCCGGGGCGGCCGTCTGGGGTTTCGTCGCCAGACAGTTCGCGCTCGATTCCAGCCTCGCAGCCACAGCCGATCACCGAGGTGGCGAATCCGGTCGCCGCACGCGCCGCGTGATAGGCCCATTTGAGATCGAGCGCCGTGATCAGGATGCGGGTCGCGCGCATGCCGAAGGCCTCGGCAAACGTATCGTCGATCGCGACACCGTTGACGATCATCGATTGCTCCGCGTGCAAGCGTGCACCAGTGACTCGCGGCTGCCGCAAGCGACCAATTCATCAGCGGAGATCGCGAAGTTGTCGAAGCCGATGGTGTGATAACGCTCGAAGAATTCCCGCAAGGGCTTCTCGATGCCGCGGTCGAAATCGGGGCGCACCACGTGGGTTGCGCCGCGGGTGGTTTTCACGATTCTGCCGCGCTGCGCCACCAATGCCCCGTCCTTGAAAACATACTCGGGTGCCGTGAACATCTTCTCGCGGTCGGGAAGGTCTTCATACACGGTGATGTCGGCGGCGGCGCCCGCGCCGAGATGCCCGCGGTCCGCGAGCCCGAGGCTGCGTGCCGGTGCGGCACGGGTCATGATCGCGATCTCATACAGGGAGTACTCGCGACGCAGCCCGGCCAGTTCGCTGTGCTCCGCGGCCTCCGGATGGATCTCCGCGAGCTTGCGGTTGCGGAAGTCCCGGTCCATCAGCAGCCGGATCAGGTGCGGATAGCTGGTGAAAGGCGCACCGTTCGGATGGTCGGTGGTGAGGAATACGCGCCACGGGTCCTGCACGCGCAGGAACAGTTCCAGTCCGATTGCCCATTGCAACGCGTTGACGAAGACACGGTCGCGGTAACGGAACGGCACCACGCCGCAGCCGGCGTCGCACTCGATGTCCATGCACACCCATTTGTCCGGGTGTGCGTGGCGGCTGTTGCGGTACTGTGCCATGGTGTCGCCGGATGCCGTCACAGTCTGCCCGAACATGATCTGTCCCACGTCCACGGAGACGTTCTCCTGCCGGTTGATGGCCTCCGCGATGCGCGCTGACGCGGAAGAGAACCTGCGCTCCCCCTCGGTTCCGTAGCTGTGGAACTGGATGTGGGTGAGGTGGATCGGCAGGCCCCCGGCGGCGTCCATGGTGGAGAGTGTGGTATCCACGTTGCCCGGTACGCCCAGGTTGCTGGCGTGCACGTGCAGGGGGAAAGGCACCGCGAGATCGTGCAGCGCGCGCGTCAGCGTGGCGAGGATCGCGCGCGGCGTTACCCGGTAATGCGGGTGCGGTTCGTCCACGTCGAGTTTGCGCGCGTTGAACTTGAATGCACTGATGCCGCCGGGATTGACCACCTTGATGCCTAGGCACTGCGTGGCGTGCAGCGTCCACGCCACGTAGTCGTTGACGAGCTTCTGGTCCGCACCCGCGGCCATCAGTCGCAGCAGAAAATCGTCGTTGCCCAGCAGGGCGTATCCGCCTTTGTCCACGATCGGCGTGTCGCCCATTTCCATGTGCGCCTGGCGCGCGTTCACCGGCAGGATCGCCGGCTCGAAACAGGCGGTGTAACCCATCTCGGCGTAGCGGTAGCCGGTGGCGAACGTCGAGGGCGCAGCGTGGCCGCTGCCGGAACGGGTGATGTCCGTACGCGCAAAGGCATTGTCGCGATGGTCTTCGGGCAGCATGGCGCGCGCGATATTGACCTTGCCGCCGCCGATGTGGGTATGCACGTCAATTGCACCGGCCATCACGACCCGCCTCGCCAGATCTATTTCGTGATCGATGCGCGTTCCCGCTGCCGGCGCGGCGACTATGCGGCCGTCGTGCACGAACAGGTCGCGCACTTCGCCGTCAATCCCGTTGGCCGGGTCGTAGAGTTTTCCGCCGCTCAGCCTGATCACGGTCGTTCCTCCATCGCAGCGAGGATCATTTGCAGCGCCTGTGCCGCCGAAGGCAGGGTGGACTCGGCAAGCTTGCGCACGCCGATGGCAACGACGCTGTCGGTGCGGAACAAGTGGCCTGCGTGATGCAGTCCCGGTGTGGCGACCGGGATGAACACGGAGCAATTTCCGGTGCACATGCCAGGCCGGCCGAGAACGATGGCCGGCGCGTCGCTTTCCGGGGGCAAGTGTGAAGCGTCGAGCGCGGACACGAACACCACTGCGCCGGCTTCGTTGCGCGCGAGCAGGCGTTGCGCAGAGTGTTGCCACGGATCGTACGCGGGCTTTCCGCCGGCAAAGCTGACCCGCAACGGAAAACCGGTCTGCCACGTCGTCACCTGCGTCGCGGTAAGGTCGCCGTCGGTGCCGCCGAGCGGAAGCACGGCGAAGCGTCCACTCGCGTTCAACGAAGTCACCAGTTCGCACATGCTCTGGATCGCGAGTTCGGCATGCGGAAACGCGAGATCGGCTGCCGCCCAGGTGAGCACCCCGTAGCGCGCGCGTTGCATGCGTGCGAGCAATACCGCCAGCTTTTCCGTTGCGGCTCCAGCGACCGCTTCTGCGACCAGGGTCTTGCCCGCGAGCAGGCTGCGCAGGGCGCCGAATACTTCTCCCAGCCGCTCGGGCGCGACTGCAACGGAGGTCGCCCGCGCCTTCAGTGGAGCGGGCAGATCCTGCGGCACGGTGCCGAGGAAGCAGATCTCGCGGGTTCCGGATGTGAACAGCGATTCGAAGTCACCAAAGATCCGTTCGAAGAAACGCGGAAAGCGGCTGCCGATGTCGGTGCCGGCCACGACCAGAAGATCTGCGCGATTGCGCACCTCGGTGAGCGTGGTGCTGATCCAACCGCTGTCCTGCAGCACCAGCAGGTTTCGCATCACGGCGTCGCCGGCGCCGTGATCGATGATTCCCTCCGTCCGCTCGGCAAGCTCCAGCAGCGCACGCATGCCCGCCACATCGGTTCCGGACGAAATCAGTACCGGGTGCCGGGCCTCGCGCAGGATGGCGGCGGCCGCATTTGCGGCGACCTCCAGCGTGACCGGCCTTCCATTCACCAGCGATGTGGCGCCCGCGTCGGAATTGGCGCTGAATAGCTTGCGACTTTTGGTGCATCCGTTGGCCAGCACGGTGGCGGCGTGTTCCGTGACCGCGACTCGCAGGTCGTCGCACAGCAGTCCGCAAAAGGGGCAGGGCACGTGAACGAACTCTTGTGTGCCGATTGTTTGCTTGGACATCGTTCTTACGCAATGCTGTAACGCATGAAAATGGAACACCGTATGGAGGGTGTCGCATTACTGCACAATTTCGTGTCAGTGCCCCGAAATTGAACACTCCGATCTGCGAATTTCTTCAAATGGATACGGGGACTGCGATGCTAAACTTTAACCGATCCACGCAGGTCGTGTGCACTCGTGACAAACACCACAGGATGATGACATCCGTGCGCAAAGTTTCCGCCCATGCTCCGGCAAGATTGCACCTGGGCTTTCTCGATCCGAGCGGGTCGAGGGGAAAGCGCTTTTGCGGCGCCGGGCTGGCGCTGGAAGGGCTGGGGGTTTCGCTGACGGCAGAACGCGCGTCGTCGTTCTCGATAGCGGGACCGCAGGCTGGCCGCGTAGAGGCATTCGCGCGCGCCATGCGCGAGAAATTCAATCTTCCCGGCGAATGCCGCATCGTAGTTCATCAGGCCATCCCTGAGCATGTCGGACTCGGTTCGGGCACGCAGCTTGCGATTGCAGTCGGTGTTGCGCTGGCCGGACTCTACCGTCTCGATTTACCGGCACGCGCGGTGGCCGCTTTGTATCAACGCGGGCAGCGTTCCGGAATCGGCGTCGGTGCTTTCGAGCAGGGCGGATTCCTGGTTGACGGCGGCAAGGATGCAGGTGAGGAGCCGCCGCCCATCATTTCCCGCCTGGAATTTCCAGCAGATTGGCGCGTCGTGCTTTTGCTCGATCCCGCCGAGCAGGGTTTGCACGGGGAGAAGGAGATTGCCGCATTCCGGGCGCTGCCGGAGTTCCCGGAAACCCAATCCGTGCATCTGTGGCGTTTGATGTTCACGGAGGCGCTGCCGGCACTGGCGGAGCAGGATCTGGACAGATTCGGCCGTGCCATCGGCGAACTTCAGCGCGTCATCGGCGACTATTTTTCCCCGGCGCAGGGCGGGCGCTTCTCGAGCCCGCGGGTCGCCGAAGCGCTGGCGTGGATGGAAAGCCAGGGAATTGCGGGAGTCGGACAAAGCTCATGGGGGCCGACCGGATTCGCCATCGTCGGTGAAGAGGCCCAGGCCACCGCGCTGGTGCGCGCTGCGCAATCGCGCTGGAGCAGCAGCCTGCAGTTCAGGGTCTGCGGCGGACGCAATCGCGGCGGCGAGGTCGAACTCGTTGCCCTGGCTCGTGCCTCCGCCGACGGGAAATAGTTCAAACCATTATCCACAGAACACACCTTTAGCCACAGAGTACACAGAGAACACAGAGGAAATCACCAATTAGAACGCGAGAAAAACTGTGTGTGATTCGACAATCCATGCCGATTTATCGAATATGCATGCAATCATTCAACTGGCATTGCGTCCAGTTCGCTTTTCTCTGTGCTCTCTGTGTCCTCTGTGGCAGGGATCGTTTTTAGGGTTGTGGCAAAGATTTTTTTCAGGGGTGATTGATGGAGAAGCCGTACATCCTGCATTTGTTCACGCCGATGGCGCAGGCGAGCCCATTCGACATAAACATGGCGTACGACGCCGGTTATGACGGTGTGGTGCCGTACACGAACGTCGAGCTGGAGCAGGTCGCCGCGCTGACGCAGGACACAATTTTCTCGCGCGGACCCAAAGGCGTGAAGCGCACCGGAATATTCATCGGCGGCCGCGACAACGGGCTTGCCGCCGACATGCTCGATGCCGCCAAGCGGGCGATGGTGCCGCCGTTCGAAGTCTCGGTGTTCGTCGATCCGAGCGGTGCGTTCACCACTGCTGCGGCGATGGTGGCAGCTGTGGAGAAGCACTTGAAGAAGGCCCACGCGACCGATCTGAACGGCAAAGCGGTGATGATCTTCGGCGGTAGCGGGCCGGTCGGGGCCGCCGCCGCAGTGCTCGCCTCGCAGGCAGGGGCAAAGGTCGGCATCGTCGGCCGCGAGGAATCCTCGCGGGCGCGCCTGACCGCGGAAGACTGCAACAGGCGCTACGGCACCCAGGTGGAGCCGGTGGAGGCGAATACCGAGGCGTTGAAGCGCGCGATGATGCGGCGGGCCGATGTCGTGCTCGCCACTGCCAGGGCCGGGCATCGCGTCGTCACCAGGGAGTTACTCGCCGCCGCGCCGCAATTGCTGGTGGCAGCGGACGTGAACGCGGTACCGCCCGCTGGCATCGAGGGCGTCGGGCCGATGGACGACGGCGCGCCGCTGGCGGCTGGATCACGCAAGGCGGTGGGGATAGGCGCGCTGGCGATCGGCAACATCAAGTACCAGACGCAACGCGGCCTGCTGGAAATGATGCTCAAGGCAGAGAAGCCATTGTATCTGGACATGCGGGATGCATTCACCGAGGCGCGCAGGCATGCAGGCGTTGGCTGAGAACTTGCCATTGTTGGTGGTCTCGGCCTCCGGACGCGCGCTGGCACAATCGGCGGCGCGCGCCGGTGTACCGGTTGTGGTACTCGATCTGTTCAACGATCTGGACGCGCGCGCGCTTGCGGTGGCGAGCCGGGGTGTCGCCGGCCGCAATGGCAAGTTCGACTCGCGGCGACTGCTTGCCGCCGCGCAGGAACTCTGTCCGCCCGACCGCTGTGCAGGTCTCGTCTATGGCTCGGGACTGGAAGGGCGCACCAGGTTGCTCGCGCGTCTGAGTAACGGCCGCACGTTGTTCGGGAACCGGCCGGAGATTGTTGCCGAGCTCAAGGACCCCGGGCGATTCTTTCCGTTGCTCGATTCGCTCGGCATCGCGCATCCCGAAGTCCGGCTTGATCCGCCCTCAAATGTTGCTGGCTGGCTGGTGAAGCGCACCGGAGGTGCCGGGGGCGGCCATGTCCGGCAGGCGCGTTCGCGGCATCGCAGGCGAGCACACCGTTACTTCCAGAGATTCCAGCCCGGCCGGACGCTCTCCGTACTGTTCGTGGCAGACGGACGGCGCGCACGAGTAATCGGCTTCAACGAGCAGTGGACCGCCGGTGTCCGCTACTGCGCGCCTTATTGTTATGGCGGGGCGGTAAGCCAGGCGCCGCTGCCGCAACGAACGCGACGCCAGGTCGGCGGGCAGCTCGATGATCTGGTTCAGGCTTCCGGCCTCGTCGGTCTGAACGGTCTCGATTTCATGCTCGCCGGCGAAACGCCCTTCGTGCTCGAAGTCAATCCGCGGCCGACCGCGACCATCGATCTGTACGACGCCGACTTCGATGGCGGCCTGCTCGCGCTGCACCTGTGCGCCTGCGGCGGCGAACTGGCGGAGATTCCAACAACGGCGAACGTCGCACGCGCACACGCCATCGTTTACTCGTCGGTTGCGCTGCGCGTGCCGGTGGGCATCGAATGGCCGGAATGGTGTACTGACCTGCCGGAAGGCGGCAGCGTGATACCAATGGGCGCCCCGGTTTGCAGCGTGCACGCGCAGGCGGCCACAAACGCGGGAGCGCGCGACCTGGTACTGGCGCGCCGCAGCCGGATGGAAGATTCGCTCTGGGAGCGAGCGGCATGAACGAAACGCGAATCGCGACCGCCGCCGATCCGACTCAGCAAACCATCGCTGCCAAATGGCCGAGCGTCAATGCGCTCGCGGCGCCGCTCGTGGCGGCGCTGATCGGCGATGCGGCCAGCCTGAGGCTCGGAATCGAACGGCTCGCCAACGGCTGCGTCGTTGTGGATGCCGGCCTCGTGCATCGCGGCGGACTGGAGGCTGGGCGACGCATCGCCGGGATCTGCATGGGTGGGCTGGGTCAGGTGTCGCTGCACACTTCAGGGTCGGCGCGCTGGCCATGGCAGCTTTCGGTCCACAGCTCCGATCCGGTGCTTGCATGCCTCGGCAGCCAGTACGCCGGCTGGAGCCTGTCGCACGGCGAAGGCAAAGGCGCGTTCCAGGCACTCGGTTCCGGTCCCGGGCGCGCCGCAGCGGCACGCGAGCCGCTGTTCGGCGAGTTGGCATATCGTGACCTCGCCGAGTCGATCTGCCTGGTGCTCGAGGTGGACAAGAAGCCGCCGGTTGAACTCACCGACAAGATCGCGCGTCATTGCGGTGTTTCAGCGGAACAGGTGACGCTGATCCTGACGCCGACGCGCAGCCTCGCCGGCGTAATACAGATCGTTGCGCGCGTGCTGGAAGTGGCCCTGCACAAGGCGCATACGCTCGGATTTCCCCTGCATCATGTGGTGGACGGCGCCGGGGCCGCGCCGCTGCCGCCGCCGGCGGCGGATTTTCTCACCGCGATGGGACGCACCAACGATGCGATTCTTTTCGGCGGGCAGGTGCAGTTGTTCGTGGATTGCGACGACGGGGAAGCCGAACGCCTCACGGTGAACCTGCCGTCCAGCGCTTCGAAGGACTACGGCAAGCCGTTCGCGTGGGTTTTCAAGGACGCGGAGTACGACTTCTATCGCATTGATCCGAATCTTTTTGCGCCGGCTGCGGTATCGGTGACTGCTCTCAAGAGCGGCAGGACTTTCCATGCCGGCGCCCGTGACGAGAAGCTTCTCGAACTGTCGTTCGGAAGCTGAGCGAAGACAGAACCAAGGCAAGAGCGTTGACGCAAAGGACGCAAAGTAGAAAAGAAAGGTTCGCAAAGGAATACGTGACTGGACAGACAGGATATTTACGTGATCTTGCACGATTGGTTTGGAGATGACTGTTTGACGAAAGCAAATACAGGAGCAACGGGCGACAAATGCCGGGTGGTGATTCTCACCGACGATCCCGGCTGGCATGGCGCGCGACTGCGCGAAGCGTTCGAGTCGCGCGCCGTGGAGGTGAGCTATGCATCCCTGCGCGATTGTCGATTCGATCTCAACCGGCCGGACAGCGATCCGGTCAATCCCGGTGTGGTCATTCCGGGCCTCGGCGGACGGCTCCCCGACGGCGTGTTCGTGCGCGGCGTGCCGGGAGGCACGCTGGAACAGGTGGTGTTGCGTCTGGACGTGCTGCATGCGCTCAGGCTCCTTGGCGTTCCGGTTTACAACGATGGGCGGGCGATCGAACGCACGGTGGACAAGGCCATGACCAGCTTCGTGCTGGCACATGCCGGCATCGAAACTCCGGGCACCTGGGTGACGGAATCCGAGGCGGCGGCGCGTGGCATTGTCACCAAAGAGACCGCCGGTGGCCGGGAACTCGTCGTCAAACCGTTGTTCGGTTCGCAGGGCGCCGGACTCAAGCGCGTGAACGACGTTGCCGCATTGCCGCCCGCTCCAGATTACGACGGGGTGTACTACCTGCAGCGCTATATCGAACCGGCCGCAGCAGGCTGGCACGACTGGCGGGTTTTCGTGATCAACGGCACGGCGGTGGCGGCGATGACCCGGCACGGAAAGGACTGGATCACCAACGTGTCGCAGGGCGGCCGTTGCGAGCCCGCGGACCTTGCCGCGCACGACGACTTGCGCTCACTGGCGGAGCATGCTGTCGCCGTGCTGGAGATGGATTACGCGGGCGTGGACCTGATTCGCGATCGCGAGGGGCGCACGCATGTGGTGGAAGTCAATGGCATCCCGGCGTGGAAGGGATTGCAGTCGGTCAGCCGGGTGAATATCGCGCAGCGCCTCGCTGATGATTTTCTCGCACGTTATCTGCAGCGCCCGATGCTGCATTCGGTGGCATGAGCACGATGGAAACCTTTACGCTCGATCCGGCTGAAGTCGCTGCGGTGATCGGCGATGCATGCTTGACGGAGATTCGCGCATTCAAGCCGGGTAACGTGAGCCTGGCTTCTCCCGGCCATGGGATGAGCGCCCGGGATTTCATCGCGAGCGCCGATGCGATGGCGCGCGTGATCGCCGTGCCGGGGAGGGGAGTAGGTTGCCGCATTCTGCGCACGATAGAAGCCACGCGCGCGGTGGTGCCGTTCAACACGAACCTCGGGATCGTCCTGCTGTGCGCGCCGCTCGCACACTCGGTGGTGGAGGCTTCGGGCGAACGTGGGTTGCGCGGTCGGCTGCAAGCGGTGCTCGCGGCGCTCGACGTGGATGACGCCGTGCTGGCGTATCAGGCTATACGTCTCGCGCAACCCGGCGGATTGGGACGGGCCGAGCGCCACGACGTTGCCACTGCGCCAAGCGTGACGCTGCTCGAGGCAATGCGCGAAGCGCGCGAGCGCGACCGCATCGCCTGCCAGTACGTCACGGGCTATCGGGATATTTTCGAAACCGGCATGCCTGCGGCGCACAGAGCGCTGGCACGCCGGGACAGCCGAGAGTGGGCCGCCGTGACCGTGTATCTGGAGTTTCTTTCGCGCTACCCCGACAGTCACATCGTGCGCAAGCACGGGGTGGAGGTCGCGACGGCGGTGAGCCGTGAAGCAGGTTTGTTAGTGCAGGCGCTGGGGCATGCAAGTGACCCCGCGCAGGAAATGCCGGCGCTGGAGGCCTTCGACCGACAGCTCAAGGCAAGGTCCATCAACCCGGGCACCAGTGCCGACATGACGGTGGCCACCCTGGTCGCGATGGATCTGGAGGATTCGCTGGAGGCGCGTTTCCATGAGTGCAGCACGGAAGTGACTGCCGGCGAATGAGTTCGCAGTGAGTGGCGGGTTTCGGCCCGTGTTCAGCAACCAACGTCAAGAAGAAGGAGGATCAAGATGGCGAAGATAAATCATGTATGCGTGGGCGAGTCGCTGGTCGGGGAGGGCAACGAAGTCGCCCACATCGACCTGCTGATCGGGCCGCGCGGCAGCGCCGTGGAAACGGCTTTCTGCAATGCGTTGACCAACAACAAGGACGGCTTCACCTCGCTGCTTGCGGTGGTGGCGCCAAATCTGATAACCAAGCCGAATACCGTGATGTTCAACAAGGTGACCATCAAGGGCGCCAAACAGGCGGTGCAGATGTTCGGTCCGGCCCAGCGCGCAGTGGCGATGGCGGTGGCCGACAGCGTTGCCGAGGGCGTCATTCCCATGGCCGAGGCGGACGATCTGTTCATTTGCGTCGGCGTTTTCATCCACTGGCAGGCGGCCGACGACAAGAAGATCCAGGACTACAACTACAAGGCCACCAAGGAATCGATCGCGCGCGCGGTCAACGGTGAGCCGAAAGCCAAGGACGTGGTCGCCAAGAAAGGTACGGTGGACCACCCCTTCCAGGCCCACAAGTAATCGTTTAGGTCCAACGCCAAGCCCGCTCCGCTTTCACGGAGCGGGCTTTATTTTTCTGTTGCATTTTTTTTCGACAAAGGACACGGAGAAGAGCTGGACGCTTTCAACACGAAGGGTCACGAAGAAAGAAGGGACACGAAAGTAGGCCATAAGCGGCGATTGAACGCATGCTGATATTCGTTCAGGCATTTCTTTGCGAACTTTCTTTTCCCTTTGCGCCCTTTGCGTCAACGCCCTGACTTGGTGTCATAAACTGCGAAAGCTCAGCGGAACCGAGGCGGCCGTCGTGAAGAACGGTAGCGATCAACGCGCCCGCAGCGCCTGCCGCGGCGACGCATTTGAGGTCTTCGATGGAGCGGACACCGCCCGCTGCGTACACCTCGCAGTCCGGTGCCTTGGCGGCCAGGGATTCGATCAACGCAATGTCGGGCCCGGCATCGCTCCCGACCCGCCGGAGATTCATCGCGAGAACACGCTTCGGCCAGTAGCGTGGCGTATCGGCCAGCAGCGCTTGCGGTCCTTTGAATTCTTCGCCGAAAAAATCCAGTGAAAGCACCGGCGACAGGTCTGCACAGTGGTCGCGGGCAAACGACATGAACTCCGCGTCGAGAAGTGTTTCGCTGCCGATCACCGGACGGCCGATGTTGTCGCGAAGCCAGGTATCGAGTCCGAGTTGGTCGGCGATCCCCGTGTCCACCCAAAGGTCGAGATTCGGGAAGCGCCGGCGGATTGTCCTTGAGGGTATCGAGATTGCTGCCGTGGCGCTGGATCGCATCCAGATCGGCGACGTAAAGCGATCGGAAGGGGTGCAGGCTCAGCAGGGCATCTACGACTGTCTCCGCCTTCGCGCCTTTGCAAAGACGCGACTGCACCGGTCGGTATTCCGCGCGCCGGCCCTCGCGCGCGTGCACCACCTGCCCTTTCAGCAGATCAACGACCGGTATCAGGTTCAACTTAGCCACGGAATGAAGAGCGAAGGGCGTAGGGCGGTTAACACGAAGGGTCACGAAGGAAAGACGAAGGTACACGAAGGAAAGGCAATGAACCACAAGTAGGTATGTCTAAACCCCCAAAAGTCATGCGGACTGTGCCCCTTTTGAGGGCGCTTGTCCCCGGGATAGGTGACATCACTATTCATTTGATTATGTTTCTCCTTCGTGTTCCTTGTATTCTTCCTTCGTGACCCTTCGTGTTGAAAGAGTTTGTTCATCCCATGCGGATCTTTGTTTATGAGCACATAACCGGCGGAGGGATGCTGGACGACCCGCAGGTTGCCGCGCTGGCGCCGGAAGGCGAGATGATGCTCCGCGCGCTGGTGGATGATCTGACGGCGATTCCCGGCGTGGAAGTAACGGCCCTGCGTGACGCGAGACTCTCCGGTGATTTGCCCGCAACCATCCATACAGTGCACACGGCGGAGGAACTCTGGCCCGCTTTCCGCCGTGCGGCAGGCGAAGCCGATGCGGTGTGGCCGATCGCGCCGGAGCAGGATGGCATCCTCGCCGGCATAACGCGAGAAGTAATCCGCTGCAATCGGACGCTGCTCGGCTGCCGCCCCGACGCAGTGGACATTGCCGCCAGTAAGCGTGCGGCGGCGGAGGTGCTTGGCCGTTCCGGAATTCCCGTGATTCCAGTCTATGACGGGGAGAACGGTGTTCCGCCGGAAGTGAACGAGATTGTGGTGAAGCCCGACGATGGCGCGGGATGCCAGGACACCGGGCTTTTCCAGGATCGCGCAGAACTGCGTGACTGGCTGCAAACTCATCCGGATCCTAAGTGGATATTCCAGCCTTTTGTCCGCGGTGAGACGGGAAGCCTGTCCATGCTCTGTTGTAACGGACGTGCCCGGCTCCTCGCCTGCAATCGGCAAAAAGTCCAGATCGCCGGCGGCGCATTCCGCTTTGATGGTGTGAGTGTCAATGCGATTCCGGATCGCGACGGGCGCTATACGGAACTTGCTTCGCGAGTCGCGTGTGCGTTGCCCGGCCTGTGGGGCTACTGCGGGGTGGATTTCATCGAGAGTGTTTCATGGCCCGGTGGTGGTCGAAGTGAATCCGCGGCTCACTACGTCATATGCCGGGCTGCGCCGCGCGATCGGGCTGAATCCCGCGCAGTTCGTACTCGGGCTGCCCGAGTCGCTTGAATGGTCGAATGATCCGGTGCGCGAATTGCGCTCCATCGAAGTGGAGCTGGCCCATGCCGACTGACATCGTTCTCGGCTGGGACCTGGGGGGCGCGCATCTGAAGGCGGCGGCGGTTGCCCGCAGTGGCAACGTTCTGTGGGTGCGCCAGTTGCCGTGCCCGCTTTGGCTGGGCTTGGAGCATCTCGATCGCGCGGTGACGAGCGTGCTCGAAGAACAGCCCGGCGCCAGATGGCATGCAGTCACCATGAGTGGCGAAATGACTGACTTCTTCAGGAACCGGGCGCAAGGGGTAACCGGCATCTTGTCCCGCTTCGGCAGACACGCACCTGCGAGCCGCACTTTGGTCTATGCAGGAAAATTCGGATTCTTCACGCCGCGGCGTGCTGCAAGGAATCCTGAGGCAGTCGCCTCTGCAAACTGGGCTGCCAGCGCGCAACTGGTGGCGAGTCACGTGCCGGACACGCTGTTTTTGGATATCGGCAGCACCACCACCGACATCGTGCCGATCCGCGACGGCAAGCTTGCAGTGCGTGGCCATAGCGACTACGAACGCTTGGCCTGCGAGGAACTGGTCTATACCGGCATCGTACGCACGCCGGTTATGGCGCTAGCGGACCGCATTCCGTTTGGGGGAAACTTGATCCCGCCGGTGGCGGAATACTTTGCCACCACCGCGGACGTGTATCGCCTGACCGGCGAGTTGCCCGAGGGCGCGGACCAGCTCCCCGCCGCCGACAACGGCGGCAAGACCATGCGCGACAGCGCACGGCGGCTGGCACGAATGATAGGACGCGACCTCGAATCCGCGCCGCTTTCCGCGTGGCGGCAATGCGCGCGCCACCTTGCCGAGATGCAACTCTGGAAGATCCGCCAGGCCTGCGACCGCGTTCTTTCACGTGCCGAAGTAGCCGAGCGTGCGCTGGTCGTGGGAGCGGGTGTCGGCAGATTTCTGGCCAGGAAGCTTGCCGATCAGCTTGTCCGCCGCTACCGGGATTTCGATAGCCTCGTGGAAGCCGCACCGGAAGTCTCGTCCTGGGCATCGAGTTGTGCGCCAGCCGTGGCTGTAGCCGTTCTCGCGCAGTCGCGCTCGCGAAAACGGAGATAGCGATGTGGGTCGTCAAACTCGGCGGGAGCCTCGCCAACTCTGAAGATCTGCCGCTCTGGCTGGAAGTGATTGCGACCGCCGGTGCGGGCAAGGTGGTGCTGGTTCCCGGCGGCGGGCCATGGGCGGATGAAGTGCGCGAAGCGCAGAAGCGCAAAGGCTTCGACGATCGTGTTGCGCACCGGAAGGCGTTGCGTGCGATGGAACAAAATGGTCGGTTGCTTGCAGCAACGCACCCGGGATTCGGTCAATGCCGGCAGCATCGTCGCAATGCGCGAAGTCTTGGCCAAGAGCCAGGTCCCGGTGTGGATGCCCTACGAAATGGTCGTCGCTGATCCATCGATTCCCGAAACCTGGGACGTGACTTCCGACAGCCTCGTGCCTGGCTGGCCGGCAAATTGAATGCTTCGACACTGTTACTCGTAAAGTCCTTCGCGATTGACGAACCGCAGCCGGACATTGAGGAAATGGTGCGCCGAGGCTGGGTAGATTCCTGCTTTCCGCAATTCACTGCCAGCGGGCGTTTTCGAGTTCGTGTGCTGGGCAAGGGCGTCCAGACTGCTGCCAGGCAGATGCTGACGTCCGCGGCATTTGCTGGTGTCGCAAATGCTGGCTGAACAAGTGTTCCCTAAGAATCCGATCAAGGGCTATGCAATTCGCAGTCCGGCCTGTTCAAACCACGCCTTTACGTTCGCGTTGGTCGCGCAGAACGCGCCAAACCTCACAAATTGATAGATTTTGATGGCGTCTGCGACAGACCGCGCTTCGCGGCAGCTTGATCGTGTAATGGGATCTTTATAAACTCACCACCACGATTCACCGGTCGCTCCTGTAGCCGCTTCCACGGTGGCAGTTACGCGGGTCGCATGGTACGAGCCGAGCGGCCGGGTCCCACAGTTACGGAGATAAAGAATGGAAGAACCTGCAGTACCGTCGGTCCGTGGATCGCATTCCAATGCAACGAAACTTGCGCACGCTGGACGAGTTGCCCGGTCCGCGAGGTCTGCCACTTCTCGGGTAACGCCCTCGACCTGAAACCCACGGAGCTGCATCGCCTTGTTGCCGGCTGGGCCGACCAGTTCGGCCCCCTGTTCGTTTTCAGGGTGGCCACAACACGCATCCTCACGGTCGCTGATGCCGAGATAATCCAGCAGTTGCTGCGCGACCGGCCCGATCGCTTTCGTCGCTGGCACAAGATCGAGGAGATCGTTGCCGACATCAAAGCCGACGGACTGTTCTCGGCAGAGGGCGCGAAATGGAGACGTCAGCGGAAGTACGTGATGCACATGCTGAACGCGAGCCATGTGCGGGAATTTATTCCCCGCCTCGAGCAGGTGGTCGGGAGGCTGCGTCGCCGCTGGTGGCGGACGGCCTTGGCCGGCATGCCCTTTGACGCCCATGCCGACCTGATCCGGCTCACCGTCGACGTGACCAGCGGACTCGCATTCGGGCGGGACATCAACACGTTGGAGGAAAAGAAAGATCCCATTCAGAATCATCTGGACAAGATGTTTCCGGCAGTTGCGCGGAGACAGACCGCACTTTTTCCATATTGGCGTTACATACAGCTGCCGGAAGACCGCGAGGTGGCCATTGCCGTGAAGGAAGTCGGAAAGTTCATCGATAGCTTGATCACGGAAACGCGTGCACGCCTGAGCCGCGAACCCGGAACTGCGCGTCAGCCCCCGAAATCTGTTGGAGGCGCTGGTCGCCGCACAGGAAAAGGACAAGGAAGGGCCGTCCGACGAGGAAATCGCGGCCAATGTCATGACTCTGCTTCTTGCCGGAGAGGATACAACCGCCAATACCCTTTCCTACATGATCCACTTCCTGATGGAGTTCCCGCACGTCCAGTCCGCGGTCCAGGAGGAGGTGGATCGGGTTTTCGGGATGGCCGAACAACCGTGGCAGGATCCGGCAACGCCCGACCGGTTAGCGCTATATCGAGGCCTTCGCCAATGAGGCGATGCGCTGCAAGCCGGTCGCCGGGGACATCTGTTTCTCGAGCCGAACGAGGACGTGCAGATCCAGGATGTTTTCGTGCCCAAGGGAACGCCCATCCTGGCGCTCAGTGGTTACGTGGGCACGCAAGAGGCGAACTTCGCGCAGGCGGATGAATTCCGGCCCGAGCGCTGGCTCAACGCCGCGGAGGAAAATACAGGGGCGCACAACACGAAGGCATTCATGCCGTTTGGTGCAGGACCCCGCTTCTGCCCTGGCCGACAACTCGCAATGCTGCAGATAAAGATGGTTACGGCGATGCTGTGCCGCGACTTCGACGTCAGCCGACCGACGGACGCGCGGCCCCTGGAGGATATCTATAACTTCACCGTTGGGCCGACCAATGTCTACGCGATATTGCGTCCACGCCGGACAATCCGTGGCGGGATCGACATCGAGTTGCGCGACGGCAACCGCCGTATGTTCGTGCTCCCGATCGCGTTTCCCGAACGTCGGGTCGCTGACCGGCGCAAACAACATGCAGCCACGGTCGACTGAGGAGATTGAGGTTCGACTTGCTGTTGGCAAAGTTCTGCATAAGCGTTTTACGCGACGCGCCAGGTTCGGCTCAGTTCACTTTTTTGAAAGTGAAAAAGGCGCATTTTACGCAGCGACGTGTCGTGCCTTAACGGTACCTCGTGGAATTGCAGCGCGGATCAAAGCAAAGGCCTCTTGATCCAGGACCTGTCCGCGATCGCCGTTTCGGCAGAGCGCGCCACGGAAGCCCAGGTAGCCCGGCCCGATTGCAAGAAGGTGGAAAACGTCCTCTCGGCATAACGAGCCTGCCAGCCCTGTAAGCAGTCGGCGGCTGCGGCTGCGATCGACAAACGCCTCGAGTTCATTCCCGTTACGCCAGTCGCGCAGTGTCTTTCCGGTCTTTTGCGCGGTGTCGAGCATCGCCCCCGCAAAGCCCGCATCGGCAAGTGCATCGACAAGCGCGAGATCGTAGGGCTCGTCTGCGAAAATCACGGCGACGAGTCGCGTTTCGCGTGTAAGTGTTTTCAACGCCCTGGCGCAGTCGAAAGCTTTCGGGTGGGCGAAGAAGCCGATCTTGATGTATTCCACGCCGGTTGCGGCCATGCGCCCAACTGCAGCTGTCATTTCTTGCGGGTCCATGGAAACGATATCGCCGATGGTTGCACTGACCGGCCTGTGTCCGCCGATTGCCTGTACGCACACTCGCACGGCGGCATGGTCTAGTGCGCCGAGTGCACCTTGCGACGGTTCCTTGAGGTCAATGAAGTCGGCGCCGGCTTCGAGCGCAAATAGCGCTTCGTCGAGCGTACGCACGCTGGCGAGCATCGCGGTCATGCCGAACGTTCCTTGTTGTGGACGCGGAATTCTTCGATCCGCGCGGCGAGCCAGCCCCAAGCCTCCAGCTCGCGCGGACCGGCGGTTTTCTCAACCGCAATCCTGAGATAGGCCATTTCTGTGTCGATCTTCTCTTGCGGCAGCATGTTGAGCCGGCTCACGAGGATCGCGGATTCGATCACCGCCGCCTGCGCGCGGTTGTAGCCGCGGAATGCGCCGTGGGTTTCGCGTGCCAGTTCGCGGCAGTAAAGACGTGGGCGTGTCGCGTCGTCCTCGACGCGCTCCAGTTCTACCTCGGAGTGTGCCAGCGATGCCGCCAGCCGGCGGCAAGGAAGGTGTTTCACCGGAATGGTCGGCCAGTCGTAGCGGCCAGTCAGGCAGCCGGCAAAAATGCGCACGTCGTCGGTGTAGTTCACCACGGCGCATGTCTCGCGCAAGACGTGCTCCAGCGTGGCGGAGGGGCGGAAGGGGCTTAGCACGATGAACCCGTCTTGCTCGCGGATTCCCATCGGCGCGATGTGATCGCGGCCCGATTCGTCGCGGGTGGTGATAATCGTTTCCAGGATCACGATGCGGCCTTCGCTTTCTCGCCGCCCGGTGCCGGCGCGCATTGCGCTTCGGAATCGTCGTTTTGGCGCAGTTGAGCGGCACCCCAGTCCAGTTCCCGATCCTGCACGTAGCGCTTTCCCAACTGCCAGGCGATCTGCGCCCGCGCCAGTTCCACTCCCATATAGAAGGCGTGCGAGCCGTCGGCCTTGAGCGCGAGATGCGGGAACAGCTTGAACGGATCGGAGGCGGTGCGTAGCCCGTCGCGGTTGTAGACGTGCAGCCCCGCCGGGCTGATCTGGACGCGGAAGCTCGGGTCCTTGATCGCCGCGGCAGTGGCGGCAATCTCTTCGGCGCTGTAGGGGAAGGGATCCAGGGAACGCAATGCCAGCAGCGCATCGCCGAAGGCGCGCGGAAGATCGTTGGCTTCGCGCGCGGCGTACATCATGCGCCGCGCGGCGTCCGCCTCCCGCACCACACCCGACGCGTGCGCGCTCACCTGGGTGGTGAGGATGTTGGTGATGTGCAGCTCGGAAATGATGCCCATCAGGAGCGCCTGCATGCCCAGCGTGTCGGCATCAGTCAGCTCGGTGAGGTTGCCGGTGCCCATCATGATCTTCAGCTCCGGCAGCCGCCGGCGGAGTTCTCTATAGCGCACCAGCGACTCGGTGAAGCCGAAATGGATCGGATCGAGAATCGGATCGGCGAGATATGCGCGTCCTGTCTTGTCCATCGCTTCGATCGCGCGCAGGAGCGAACGCAGGTTTCCGGCCTTCGAAGGAATCAGCACCGGGGTCGAGGCTACTTCGTCGGCGATCCATAGCGTCTCGTTCTTCAGCGAGAGAAGGAAAGCGGCCCCTGCACGCCCGCCGCGGAGAAGTTCATCTTCGTCCATCGAGTCCACGCTGACCTGGTACCCGGCGGCATGCAGCGCGGCGACGGATTCCCCCAGATGCGGGAAGGGCGTCTTGGGCAGGCAGCCCAGATCGATCACGTCCGCGCCGGCATCGCGATACGCTTGAGCCTGCTCCAGAATCGCTTCGATGCTCATGTTCGGCGCGTCCACGATTTCGGCGAAGATGCGCACGTCGTGCTTCGACAGGTCCAGCGGCTTGCCTTCGCGCCCGAAAAATTGCGGCAAATCCTTGAGGTCGTCCGGTCCGCGCTGGAACGGCACGCCGAAATGCGCGCTCAACGGTTCGAGGTCGCCGCGGCAACGGCCTGGCACGATCACCCGGTTGGCGCCGAGCGCACCCGGCAGCCTGCGCCGGATCATGTCCGTGGTCATCAGTCCCGCCACATGGATCGAAAGCACGTGCACGGTATGCCTGAAGGGCGCCGGCTGCATTGATTCGATCACCCGATTCAGGCTTCTCTCGGCGAGCCGGCCGGTAAGGAAGAGGATGTGTTCATCCATGCGCGAGTTCCGCCAGCCTCTTGTCGATTGCCGACTGCAATTCTTCGACGGATATCACCACTGTCGTATGGTCGAACTTCGCCAGCTTGCCGACGTTCTCCAGATCGATCGGGCGCGGATAGACCCAGACATCGCCGCCCGGCGCCTCAGACACGAGCGCCGGCGCCGTATCGCATGCGAACACGATCGAGGGAATGCGGCATTTGCCGGCCTGTGCATAGATGTTGGTCGCAAGCGTATCGGAGATGCCCGCGACGCATTTGGCCACCGTGTTGGAACTCGCGGGGCCAATTACCACGGTGTGATACTCGCCGCCATACAGAAAGGTCACGGGTACCGAGCTGGCAGTGCTGTCCCGGAAAACCTTCATGCTCTGTCTGAGCTTGGCGAGGTCATAGCCGTACATCTTGAGCACTTCGCCCGCGGCCTCGCTCAGAAACAGGTTCACGCCGGGAAGTTGCCGGATGATGTCCATGCACTCCTTGAGGTAGTGACCGGACCCGGTGAGTACCCAGGCGATGCGTGGTTCTTTGGCTTTAGCCATACCGGTGAATGCTACGCGCGCGGCGTTGAGATCGGTTGCGGATGGAGAAACGATTCATCGGATCAGGTAGCCTCCGGTTGGGTCCTGCGCAGGCAACTGTTCACCGCATCTGTCCAATATTGGAACGCCAGCACCACCGGAACACATGACACGATGTTAGCCGTGTTCGGTGCGAAACGGAACACGCTGGCATCGCAGTGATAGTTGGATAGAATGACCCGCAGCGCACAGCATGTTCACGCGCGCGGAGAATGACATGGCGGAACCTACCGAGAAAGCCTACAGCGAGGACGTGGTCAAGCAGCGCCTGGCCGCGGAACTGCCGCACTGGTACTACGAGGACGGCTGGATCAGAAGGAAGTTCAAGACCGGCGGATGGAAGGGTACGCTCATGGTGGTGAACGCGGTGGGCCACCTCGCGGAAGCGGCGTGGCACCATCCCGATCTCACCGTTTCGTATGCATTCGTGATCGTGAAGCTTGTCACTCATTCTGCAAAGGGCATCTCCGACAAGGACTTCGAGCTGGCCAGAAAAATTGAGGAAGTGGTCCAGTGGCAACCGGGCAAGGACGGTGGCGCGCTCGAAGGCACGCCGAACGACGACCAGCGCTTCAAGTACATCAAGTATGACTGAGTCTGTGGTCCGGCCATCCGTGCGGGCAGACAGGAAATCTTCCGGAACCACGACAGGCTCCGCCCCGCCAATGGATATCATTTTCGTCCGCGACATCAGGCTCGAAACGCTCATCGGCGCCTACGAGCACGAGCGCCGCCAGCCGAGAACTTTGCAGGTCAATGTCGAGATCGGCCGTCAGGCGATTCGCGCGTGCAAGACCGACCAGCTTGCCGACACCATCGACTATGCGGCCGTGGTCGGCGCGGTCCAGGAAGTATTTGCTTCGCACCGCTTCCACCTGCTCGAACCGCTGGCGGACACGCTTGCGAACCTGATGCTGTCGAAATTCGAAGCGCAGTGGGTACGGGTGGAGCTTTCCAAGATCGGTATTGTGCCCAACGCCCGCGACGTCGGCGTGCGCATCGAGCGCACCCGCTGAAGGTCTTTACCACAGGAGGTAGACAGAGAGCACTGAGGAAAGGGCAAAAAGGAGGAGACGGAGGTTGCAAAGGAATAGAGACTGAAGGTCAAGTGGTTTTCGATACCGGTGCCATGCATTTCGCTTGCGTGGACCATGCGGCCAATGAGATGAAAGATTCTTACCCCAGTATTCGTCTTGTCTGCCTTCCTCTGTGCGCGCGTGTTCCTGGCCAATTGGGTTTGAGGCAGTGGAAACGGATATTGCGCTGCACAATGGATTTTCACGGTGCAGGGGTGTCAAGGGAGGTGACCCGGCATCGACGGAAGACCTTCAATGGTCTTATTTGCTGCAAGTAGATCAAGAAATTCATTTGCTTGCGCGCGCCCTGCGGGTGCCATTGAAGATTGAGCGGAGCCCGAACGGGCGTCGGGAAGAAATCTTGCAGTGCAAAATGAATTCCTCTTCTTGACTAGCGGCGACGCTGGCACGTTGACCCTGTCGGGGGTCTGTGCTTGACTGCCGGCAAGCGCCCGCCGGAATGCCGGTTTCCCTGGTACCCGGAATTCCCGGTTCCGGTGAGTAGTCAAGACCGGGTCCGTCAGGACCCCTGGGCATAAGCGCTCTTGTCCGACTGCATTTCAAGACAAGTCCGGACAGGGGAGGAGGTCGGCATGAATCACAACCAGATCAACACCGACGTTGGGGCAATCCGGCGTGCCTACGGGCAATTCCTGGAAAAAGGGGTTGTTCCCGAGGGCGTCGTCCCGGATTTCATCAAGCGATCGTGGCAACGCAGCGTGGATTTCGGCGTGCCCTACGATCGCATCCGCGAAGTCGCGCGCATCGATGAAACGGATCTGCGGGTGGCGGTGAGCCATTACGGCAGCCTGATCAATCTCGCGTCTCCGGTGATGGAAAATCTCCACCACCAGCTCACCGGCTCGGGCAGTGTGGTGCTCCTGTGCAGCGGCGAGGGCCTGATCCTGCATTCGTTGGGCGATCCCGATTTCATTCCCCGGGCGCAGCACGTCGCGCTCAAGCCCGGTGTTTCCTGGGCCGAAGAGCAAAAAGGCACCAACGCCATCGGTACCGCGATCGTCGAACGCGAACCGGTGGTGATCTATGCGGGGCACCACTTCATCCGCCAGAATCATTTTCTCGCCTGTTCCGCCACCCCGGTGCTCGATCCGGGCGGTGACGTGGCCGGCGTGCTCGACATCACCTGTGACTACCGCTGTCACCAGCGCCACACCATCGCACTGGTGCAGATGGCGGTGCGGGTAATCGAGCGCCAGATGTTCCAGCACCGTTTCTGCCGCGACGTGGTGTTCAATGTGCACCCGGAGCGAAATTATCTCGGCAGCCCGTTCGACGTGCAGGTGGCCTTTTCGCCCCACGGCGTCTACCTGGCGGCAACGCCGGCAACCTGCGGACAACTCGACCTCAAGCCGGGCGCGTTCCGGGGCCAGTTCGACGAGCTGTTCGACGCATCTTTCGAGCAGGTACTGCGCAAGATCGGATCCGTCTCGCCGCCGGTGATGCAGGTGCGGCTGCGCCACAACGGCATGCCGGTGTTTCTGCAACTGGCGCAGCCCACGGTGGTTGTGAAGGCAGGTCACGGCACGCCCGTGGCTAACCCGTCGCAGAAAGGGCAAACCGCGTTTGAAGGCAAGCGTGCGCTGCACGAACTGACGCTCGATACGCTCGGCGCATCCGATCCGGTGACGCTGTTTAACCTCGAGAAGGCGCGCCGTACGCTCGGCCGCGATATTCCGATCCTGATCGAAGGCGAAACCGGCGCCGGCAAGGAGTGGCTGGCGCGCGCAATCCACAACAGCGGGCCGCGCGCCGGCGGCGAGTTCGTGGCGCTGAATTGCGCAGCCATTTCGGAAGGACCGCTCGAGGCGGACCTGTTCGGCTACGAGGAAAGCGCGGACGGCGCCGTGCACAAGGCGGCGATCAGCAAGATCCAGCAGGCCGACGGCGGCACGCTGTTCCTGGACGAGATCGGGGACATGCCGCTAAACCTGCAGGCGCGGTTGCTGCGCGTCCTTCAGGAGCGCGCCATAACGCCGGTCGACGGCAAGCCTGTGAACGTCGACTTGGCGGTCATCTGCGCCACCCACCACAAGCTGCACGACCTGGTGCGGACGGGCGGCTTTCGCGAGGACCTTTACTACCGTCTCAACGGGCTCACACTGTTCCTGCCGCCGTTGCGCGAACGCAAAGACCTGCTCGAGCTTGCGACGGCGGTGGCTGCGCGGGAATGCGTTGCCCCGCGCTGCGTCGAGGTCTCGGCCGAGGTAATGGACATTTTCGCGAAGCACCCCTGGCCCGGAAACCTGCGGCAGTTGCATTCGGTGATCCGCGCCGCGCTGGCGATGATGGACGCAGGCGAGAAACTCGAACGCCGGCATCTTGCGGAAGATTTTCTAGAAGAACTGACACCCTCTCCCGCCGCTGCATCCGCGCGCGAACCTGTGGCTGTGCAGGCGATCATGTCGTCGATGTACACGGACAGTCTGGAGCAGATCGAATTGCAGGCAATCCAGGAAACGATCCGCCACTGCAACGGCAACATCTCCGCGGCCGCCCGCCAGCTCAACGTGAGCCGCACCACGCTCTATCGCAAACTGAAACTTTCCTCCTTCGCGACGCCTGATCCTGACCGGCGCGGCGCCGCTCGCAAGCGCGGCCGCGACCTGCACCGTTGACGCGCCCCGCGCGCAACTAGTCCGGACCTTGCAAAGCCGAACTTGAAGTTCAGCGACGGGTATACTGGCGTCGCTGATGCAAGCTGCAACAGTTGTCCAGAACTGAAACACTCCTCGAAGTTCGCCGTGTTTTCGATTTCTACCGGATTCGATTTCCATTCAGGAAAAGTGTTGACCCTGTAAATGCGCTGTGTTTGTATAGGGATACACGTTCGGTGAGATTTCCGTCCGGAAATGCATGTGCCGGAATTGTGTGTGCCGTTGCGGTGAAGACGTGAAACGCAGACACCGTGAGGCAAACGAAACGCTCTGTGGTCAACTTCAAACACTATAAGCAGGAGGGGGCATGAGAGTTACTTTAGGTTATCTCGTTTTGCCGTTGGCCTTGACCGCCGCAGCAGGCGTGGCGCAGGCCAACTCGGACGTCGAAAAAAACATTGCAAATCCGAAGAACTGGGCAATGCAGGCTGGCGACATGTACAACCAGCGCTACAGCAAGCTCAGCCAGGTCAACGCCGCCAACGTCAACAAACTTCAGGTCGCCTGGACATTCTCCACGGGCGTTTTGCGCGGTCACGAAGGCTCACCGCTTGTTATTGGCGACATGATGTATCTGCATTCGCCATTCCCGAACAAGGTCTTCGCGATCGATCTGAATACCAACATGATCAAGTGGAAGTACACTCCGAAGCAGGACCCGGCGGTCATTCCGCAGATGTGCTGTGACACGGTGAATCGCGGCCTCGCTTACGCGGAAGGCAAGTTATTCCTGCAGCAGGCCGACAGCACGCTGGTCGCTTTCGATGCCAAATCCGGCAAGATCCTGTGGTCGGTGACGAACGGCGATCCGAGCGTTGGTGCGGTGAATACCAACGCGCCTCACGTCTTCAAGGACAAGGTGATCACCGGCATCAGCGGGGGCGAATGGGGCGTACGCGGCTATGTCGCCGCCTACAACATCAACACCGGCGATCTGGTCTGGAAGGGCTACAGCACTGGACCGGACGACGAGATGCTGATCGATCCCAGTACCACCACCACCTGGATGGACGGAAAGGTGCAGCCGGTCGGAGCGGATTCTTCGCTCAATACCTGGAAAGATGATCTGTGGAAGATCGGCGGCGGCACCACCTGGGGCTGGTATAGCTACGACAAGGCGCTCAACCTCATGTACTACGGCACTGGCAACCCGAGCACCTGGAACCCATCGCAGCGTCCCGGCGACAACAAGTGGAGCATGTCCATATGGGCACGTGACGTGGATACCGGGAAGGTGAAATGGGTATATCAAATGACGCCGTTCGACGAGTGGGATTTCGACGGCATCAACGAAATGATCCTTGCCGACATTCCGGTCAAGGGCAAGATGACCAAGGCGCTGGTGCACTTTGACCGCAACGGCTTCGGTTATACGCTCGACCGCACCAATGGCGCGCTGCTTGTAGCACAGAAGTACGATCCGTCGGTGAATTGGGCGACCCACGTGGACATGAAAACCGGCCGTCCGCAAGTGGTTTCCAAGTACTCGACCGCGCAAAACGGCCCCGACGTCAACACCAAGGGCGTATGTCCGGCGGCATTGGGGACCAAGGACCAGCAGCCTGCAGCGTTCTCGCCCAAGACCAAGCTCTTCTACGTGCCCACCAACCACGTGTGCATGGATTACGAGCCCTTTGCGGTCGAGTACACGGCGGGCCAACCGTACGTGGGCGCGACGCTGTCCATGTATCCGCCGCCCGGCGACAAGCACATGGGCAACTTCATCGCCTGGGATGCCGGCACCGGCAAGATTGTCTGGTCGAAGCAGGAGAAGTTCTCGGTGTGGAGTGGCGCGCTGGCTACGGCCGGTGACGTGATCTTCTACGGAACCCTGGAAGGCTACCTCAAGGCTGTGGACAACAAAGGCAAGGAACTGTGGAAGTTCAAGACCCCGTCCGGGATCATCGGCAACGTGTTCACCTACGAGCACAAGGGCAAGCAGTATGTCGGCGTGTTCTCGGGCATCGGCGGCTGGGCCGGCATCGGCATGGCAGCCGGCCTGGAGAAGGATACCGACGGCCTGGGTGCGGTGGGCGGTTACAAGGAACTGAACCAGTACACCGAGCTGGGCGGATCGCTCACGGTATTTGCTCTCGGGAACTGACAAGCAATAGAAGGCGTTCGTATGCGAAATGGCATCCCGGTGCGTTTACGGGATGCCATTTCTTTATCACCCCGGGGATTCACACATCATGCGTACCGCAATATCGAGAAGCAGAGTTCTGGCCGTCGTATTCGCGGCATTTACGGCTCTCCAGGCAGGAGCCGATGAACCCGCCGGCGGGACCGGCCTGTATACCGTCGTGGAGGGCTACAAGGTGGATCCGGCCACGATGAAAGGATTCCGCGCCTGGCGCGCGGGGGCCTGCGACCGTTGTCATGGCGCCAATCAGGAGGGCCTGGTCGGGCCCTCGTTGATCGCCAGCCTGAAGGTGCTTACCAAGGAGGAATTCGTCAAGACCGTCACTGAGGGTAGGCTGGAAAAAGGGATGGTTTCCTTCAAGACCAGCAAGATCGTGATGGACAACATGGACAACCTCTATGCCTACCTCAAGGGCCGTTCCGACGGCGCCATCACCCGTGCCAAGGTCGAGGAACTGAAACCTTGAGACCTGGCGGCAGTCATACTAACGTGATGCAGACTTCCCGAGCATCGAATAATGGGCGGAAACAGCGCGCAATCGCGTTCCTGGCCGTGCTCGCCATGTTGGGCGCGAGCGCGACGGCGCAAGAACCGGACGAGGCCGAACGCAAAGCGCTCAAAGTGTGCGCCGATCCCAACAATCTGCCGTTTTCCAACAAGCAGGGCGAAGGTTACGAGAACAAACTTGCCGAGCTGTTCGGGCGTGAAATGGGCCTGCCGGTCGAGACCTACTATTACGCGCAGCGGTTGAATTTCGTTCGCAATACGCTGCGGTTCAAGCTGCCCGGAGAGGACTACCCCTGCGACATCATGATGGGCGTGCCGGTGGGATTCGAACAGGTCGCCACCACCCGGCCGTATTACCGCTCGACTTACGCGCTGGTTTACATCAAGGGCCGCGGACTGGACGCGGTGAACAGCGTTGCGGACTTTCTGGCATTGCCGAAAGAGCAGTTGCGGCGGCTTAAGATCGGCGTGTTCGACCGGTCGCCTGCGACCCAGTGGCTGAAGAAACACGACTTGGTCGATAGCGGCGTGCCCTACCGCATGATGAATGCGCGGCCGGACTATTACCCCGGAGAGATTGTTGAAAAGGACCTGGTGCAGGGCAAGGTGGACGTGGTGGTGTTGTGGGGTCCGATCGCCGGGTTCGCGGCTACGCGGGTCAAGGATCACGAAGTGGTGGTGGTGTCGATGCCATCCGAACCGGGGGTAAAGTTCGACTACCAGGTGGCGATGGGCGTGCGCCACGGAGAAACCATGTGGAAGCAGCGCATCGATGGCCTGATCGAAGCGAAGTTGCCGCAGATTCGCGAAGTCCTGCAGAGTTACCGGGTTCCGATGCAGGAACCGTGAGAGGGGATTACGAGGCGGCCCGGAATTGCTCTGCGATCGGGCGGCAAATGCGGATGCATATCGAGGCGAAGACACTGCTTTCACTGCTGAGCCGGGCGACGCTGACGTTATCCCTGATTGCCTGTGCCGACTCGTGGGCGGACCCAGGTCGTGCGCAGGCGTTGAAGGTGGCGCCTAGCCTGGCGCGGGTGGAAGCCAGAACGACAAGCGGCGGCTATGCATTCGGCACCGCCGTGGCGATTGCTCCGGATCGCGTCGTCACCAACTGCCATGTCACTCGGGAGGCTCAGGCGATTTTCGTGGTGAAGGACGGTTTGCGGTGGGATGCGCGCGCGCAACTTCCCGATGTCGACCACGATCTTTGCCTGCTATGGGTTCCCGGGCTGGATGCCAGGGCGGCGCCGCTTGCCACCAGCGCGGATCTGCGCATTGGCCAGCGGGTCGCGGCGATCGGCTACGGCGGCGCAACCGGAATCCGGGTTTCGATCGGCGATGTAACCAGTTTGCATGCGCTCGACGACGGCCGGGTGATCCGGAGCAGCGCGGCATTCTCCGGCGGCGCCAGTGGCGGAGGCCTGTTCGATGAGGATGGCAGACTGGTTGGCATTCTATCGTTCCGGCTTCCGGCAAAGGGGGCGTACTTCTTCTCGATACCGGTGGAATGGCTCAGGGAGCGTGCGCTCGGCCTGTCCCGTTACCGCCCGGTGGCACCACTTGGCGAAGCAAGATCATTCTGGGAGCGGCCGCAAACGGAGCAGCCGTATTTCATGCGTGCCACTTCGCTGGAAGCGGCGCAGAATTGGCCTGAGTTGCTGCGATTAACCGACGTGTGGGTGGAGGCCGAGCCGGGAAATCCCGATTCGCAGGAATTCCGCGACAAGGCGCTTAACGCACCTGTGAAGGAAAACCGGGAGTTGCAATGAAAATACGCCTGCCAGCTATGCTGGGATTCCTCGCGTTCGCTACGACGGCATCGGCTGCGAATGCCGCCAGGAACGATTTCCCGACGGTGGACCGGGTGGAGTACGTGCAGGAATGCATGCGCAATCATCCCGGCAGCCGCCATGAGATGCTCTATAAATGCGCCTGCACGCTCGACCACATCGCGGCGGAAATCCGCTACGACGAATACGTCGAGTTGTGGACTGCGGCGAACGCGATTTCGATCGGCGGCGAGCGCGGCGCGCAGTTGCGCGATGCGAAGGAGTCGCAGGGCATGGCAAGGAAATTCCGCTCCATCGAGGAAAAGGCGCAGAAGCAATGCTTTCTGCGCAAGGAGGAATGATGTTGGGCGGAATGCTGCACGGAATGCGCGTGCGGTGCGGTCCAATGTTGCTGGCGCTGGGCTGCGCGTTGGCCATGCCTGCAGTGCAGGCCGCGGAGGCGGTACCCGATACCGATATCTGGCTGAAGGTGCGCGAGAGCTTCTTCGGTGCGCGGCCGATCAGGACTGACGCCGACGAGGTGATCCGGCTGGAGGCGCCCTACCGGGCGCAGGACGCGGCCACCGTGCCGATCGCTATCCGAACCCGGATTGGGCAGGCCGGCGAACGCTACATCCGCACCGTCTATCTGATTGTGGACAGGAACCCATCGCCGATCGCCGCGATTTTCCGTTTCACGCCGGACAGCGGTCGCGCGGAAATCGAGACTCGTATCCGCATTGAGGAGTACACGCCGGTACGGGCGATAGCCGAACTGAGCGACGGGGAACTGTACGGCTCGGCGCGGTTCGTCAAGGCTGCGGGAGGCTGTTCGGCACCGGCAGGCAAGGATCCCGATGCCGCGCTGGCGCGGCTGGGCCGCATGAAGTTTCACCTGGATCAGTCGGTGGTGCTCGGCGAGCCCAACCTGGCGCAACTCATGATCAGCCATCCGAACCATTCCGGCCTGGCGATGGACCAGATGACGCGCCTGTACGTGCCGGCCTACTTCGTCAGGACCATCAACGTCACCTATGCCGGAAAGCCGGTCATGAGCGCCGAAGTGGATTTTTCGATCAGCGAGAATCCGAACTTCCGTTTTTACTTCGTGCCGCGGGAAGAAGGCGAACTGAAAGCGGAAATGGTGGACACCAAGGACCTCAAGTTCGAGTACCTGCTCGCCGTCCGGCGCGGTCTGTCCACCAAGGCTGGCGAATGACGGTCAGGGCATGACCGGTTGCGAAAGATCCTGCCCGGGAAACAGAGCATCGAGCAGCTTGCGCAGTTGCTCCGCGGTTGCCGGTTGCAGATCGGCGCCGGAATGGCGCACCTTGCCGGTTTTGATTGCGCCCCGCAGCCGTAAGATTTCCTTCCTGATTGCTACCCCTGGCTGCTGCTCGAACACGATCAGCGGCAGGAAGCGCGTATAGATCTCCTGCACTCTAGCCCAATTGCCGGCGCGGGCCGCATTCACCATAGCCAACAGCACTTCGGGAAAAGCGAAGCCGGTGTTGAAACCGGCGGAGCCGGCCTGCAGGTCGAACAATCCGTACAGTGCGCCGAGTCCGGTCAGGATCGGCACTTTGCGTTCTTTCATGCCGGCGACCAACGCACGGATTTTCGCTGCGGTCGGGACCGCTTCCTCCTTGATGCTGGCGACCTGCGGAATCTCCCTGATGATCCTCAGCAGCAGCGCCACCGTCATGTGAACCTGCGTCGAGGCCGGGTGATCCTGCGCCACAATCGGGATGCGGATGCCGTCGGCAATACTCCGGTAGTACGCGAAGACGCGATCGTCGTTCGGCACGGCCTCGGCGTGAGGCGTGACCATTACGGCATTGGCGCCGAGTTTCTCCGCCATCTGTGCAAGCTCAGTCGCCGCGCGCGTGCCGCTGTGACTGGCGCCGACGATAACCGGCATCGCGCCCGCCGCGGCAACCGCAGTGCGGATCAGTTCGGCGCGTTCGCCGTCGAGCAGGCGGTTGGCCTCTCCGAGCACGCCAAGGACGGTGATGCCGTCCACGCCGAGGCCGGCCATGAAGCGCACCAGCCGGCCGAAGGATTCGAGGTCCAGGTTCTCGTTTTCGTCGAAGGGCGTCGCCAGGATCGGGTACACGCCTTCGAACGCAAGTTGCGTGGTCATTGTTGTTGTCTCCGCGATGGCGGCATTCTCGGGCGCGCCGGGCACCCTGTAAAGGGCGGGCGCGCTGCGCAGAGACGGTACAATCGCGCCTCGCATGCAAAAACAATCGGGGGAGGGAAGTCATGGATATGCCCATCAATCAGCTCAAGCGCGCGTTGCGCGAAGGCCGCCCGCAAGTCGGTTGCTGGCTGAGCCTTGCCAGCCATGCGTCGGCGGAAATCTGTGCTGGCGCCGGCTTCGACTGGGTGCTGGTGGACACCGAGCACGCGCCTGCGGATCTGCCGCAGGTGCACCACCAGTTGCACGCAATCGCAGCCTATCCGGTCTCCGCTCTGGTTCGTCCGTACTGGAACGATACGGTGGTGCTCAAGCGACTGCTCGACATCGGGGTGCAGTCGTTTGTCATTCCCTACGTGCAGAGCGCCGAGGAGGCAAAGCGTGCGGTGGCGGCGGTGCGTTACCCGCCGAGGGGCGTGCGCGGGGTGTCGACCAATTCCCGCTCAAACCGCTTCGGACGGGTGAAGGATTACTTCAATCACGCCGACAACGAGATCTGCGTGATCGTGCAGGTGGAGACGCGGGCGGCGCTGGCCGAGATCGAGAAAACGGCGGCGATCGACGGCATTGACGGCCTTTTCATCGGGCCGCAGGATCTTGCCGCGGATTTTGGCCATCTGGGCAATCCGGGTCACCCTGAGGTGCAGGCGGCGATGGGCGACGCGATCAAGCGGATTCGCAAGGCCGGCAAGGCGCCGGGAATCCTGGCCTTTGCCGAAGCCGACGCCAAGCGCTGGCTCGAGCTTGGCGCACTATTCGTTGCCGTCACCTCGGATCAGTTCCTGCTCGTTCGCGAAAGCGCGGCAGTCGCCGCAAGATTCAAGTCCTGACCGGTAGTTCAAGACCCCGAAAATCTCACCACGAAGGCACGAAGGACACGAAGAAAAAAGATTCTCTGGCATTTCGCGTGCTTTTGCGTGCCTCGACTGCGGCATCTTCTTCAGTTTCTTGCGCTTACGCACTAAGAGGTTTTTGTCTTGTCCCTCTTCGTGTTCTTCGTGTCCTCGTGGTGAAGAATGGTATTTTCTCCATGTCGCAAGGCGTTCAGCGCAGGTGCTGTTTCTTCTCCTCGATGCTGTTCACCATAAAGCGGATGCCACGCAGCCAGGAGTTGTCGCTGTTGCTGCGCAGATCCACGGATTTCACGTACAACATCCTGCCCGAGCTGACTTCCTTGACCTCGATGTTGATGTTGAGGATCAGGTTGCTCACTTTCTGCACCCAGCCGATGATGATTACGTCGGCACCGAGCGCCGTGCCGATGTCGATCTCGCAGCCGTTGCAGTCGCGCAGATCCTGCCGCGCCTTCAGTCCGGAGATCAGGTCCTCGGCCGCGTGGTTGTTCACAATCCGGTACATTCCGCGCTGATGCAACTCCTGGCGCAATTCATCGCTGATGAGGCCGATCCTCCGGTTCTGCGCGTCCTTGACCTCGGGGCGTTCGTAGTCCCGCATGTCGTCGATCAGCTCGAATTCCATGACCGCCGCAATCCTGGGCGCTGATGCATCGGGCTCCCCCGCAGCTGCTGTTGCGGTCACGAAGGACAACAGCGCAAGGGCAATGCATCGACTGATGAAACTCATTGGTGTGATCCGGAATTGGATCTGTGCGCACCGTCGAGTGCAGCTTCCACCGCGTCCGCGACAGCTTCGGGCGTTGTCCCGATCTCGGCCGTGATGGCGTCCAAGGGCTCTTCGAGCGTGGCAAACTGCGATTTGAGCAACCCCGCTTTCATGTAATGTCCTTTGCGGGCCTTAAGCCTCGCCTCGATCAATTCGAAACTGCCTTTGAGGTATACCCAGCGTGGATCCTTTAACCCGGCCGCGAGCCGGTCGCGATACTTCTGTTTGAGTGCAGAGCAGGCCAGCAACGCACTCTCGCCGTTCGAGTCCTTTTCCCTGAGCAGACCGTTGAGCCGGTCGAGCCACGGCCAGCGGTCCTCGTCGGTGAGCGGTATGCCGGAGCGCATTTTCTCGATATTCTCCGGCGGGTGAAAATCGTCCGCGTCCAGGAGCGGCCAGCCGAGCCGTTCGGAAAGCAATTCTCCAACCGTGGTCTTGCCGGAGCCGGAGACGCCCATCAACACCACGATCATTTGTTCTCCGCCACATGCACGACGTGGCCGCCGAAACCCGCGCGCATCATCGCCAGCAGTTTCGAGGCGTAATCGTCCTGCCCCTGGCTGGCAAAGCGCGCCATCAGCGCCAGGCTCATCACCGGCGCGGGCACGCCCAGTTCCACCGCTTCGATCGCGGTCCAGCGGCCTTCGCCGGAGTCAGCGACCAGCGGCTTGATGGTTTCCAGCGCATGCTCGTTCCTTAGGAAGTCGGCAATCAGGTCGAGCAGCCAGGAGCGCACCACGCTGCCGTGACGCCACATCTCGGTGATCGCGGCGAGATCCAGGCCGAATTCGGATTTGGCCTTGAGCACCGACAGGCCTTCGGCGTAGGCCTGCATCATTCCGTACTCGATGCCGTTGTGGATCATCTTGACGTAATGACCCGACCCGGCCGGTCCACAGTGAGTCCAGCCGCTGTCGGGTGCCGGTGCCAGCAGGCGCACGAACGGTTCGACGCGCGCGAACGCCTCCCTGGTGCCGCCCAGCATCAGCGCGTAGCCGTTGTCGAGTCCCCAGACGCCGCCGGATACGCCGGCATCGACGAATCCGATGCCGCGTTCGGCAAGCCACGCAGCCCGCCGCTGCGAATCCTTGTAGAGCGCATTGCCGCCTTCCACCAGCACGTCGCCTTTTGCGAGCAGCGCGGCAAGTTGTTCCAGCGCCCGCCCGGTGATTTCTCCGGCCGGCAGCATCACCCACACCACCCGGGGCGCCGGCACAGCTGCAATCACTTTCTTCAATTCGGCATGAGTCGTGATGCCCCGTTCGGGGTCGACCGCGCTGCGTGCCACCGGGCTGACGTCGTGCGCCGCTACCCGTACGCCTTTGCGCGCCAGCCGCCGCGCCATGTTGGCGCCCATGCGTCCCAGCCCCACCATGCCGATATCCATTGGTTTCCTCCCGTCCGATGATGCGGCCATTCTCCGGGGCGCGGGGTTCCGGCGCAATGCGCATCCGAAACGAATCCGGTAATCTGCGCCTCTCGGCGACAGGGAAGGATCAGGATGGCGCGCGTTGCATTCGGGAATCTGGAAGAGCTGGCGGCAAAGGTCGGGCAGGAGGTCGTGGTGAGCGACTGGCTCGAGGTCACGCAGGAGCGCATCAATCAATTTGCCGACGCCACCGGCGACCACCAGTGGATCCACGTCGACGTCGAGCGCGCGCGCCGCGAGTCGCCGTTCGGCACCACTATTGCACATGGCTTCCTGACCCTGTCGCTGCTGAGCCACTTCCTCAACAATTCCCTGGAATTCGGCAATTCGAAAATGGGTGTGAACTACGGCTGCAACCGGCTGCGCTTCACGGCGCCGGTGAAAGCGGGGTCGCGGCTGCGCGCCCGGTTCAAGCTGAAGGAGTTTCAGCGCATCGAAGGCGGCGTGCAGTTGATCTGGGATGTGGCGATGGAATGCGAAGGCCAGCAAAAACCGGTGCTGGTGGCGGAATGGGTCGGGCGCCGGTATGGCTGAGCGCTTCCCGGCGATTTTCGTTTCCCACGGCGCGCCGCTGCTGGCGATCCAGCCGGGCCCGGCTCGCGAATTTCTCTCCGCATTGGGCGGAATGCTCGGCAAGCCCGAGGCGATTCTGGCGGTGTCAGCGCACTGGGAAAGCGGCGATGCGGCGGTGAGCGTGGCTGCGCAACCGGAAACGATTTACGATTTCTACGGTTTTCCCGAAGAGCTCTATCGGATCAAGTATCCCGCCCCCGGTGCGCCCGGACTGGCGGCGCGGGCGCAGGCATTGCTCGGCGAGAAGGGGATCGGTGTGCGCGCGCATCCGACCCGAGGTCTGGACCACGGCGCCTGGGTGCCGCTGATGTTGATGTATCCGGACGCCGACATTCCGGTGACGCAGCTTACTGTGCAGACCGCGCTCGGCTCGGCGCACCACTTCACGCTTGGTGAAGCACTTCGCGGCCTGCGCGACGAGGGCGTGTTGATCCTCGGCTCCGGCGGGGCCACCCACAATCTGCGCGAGTTCGGCCGCCACCCCGAAGGGGCCGCTCCACCGCAGTGGGTGACAGGCTTCCAGGAGTGGCTGGCGCACACCATCGAGAGCGGGAAATCCGGCGACCTGGTGCGCTATCGCAGCCTGGCGCCGGACGCCGCGCGCAATCATCCCACCGAGGAACACTTTCTGCCGTTGTTCGTTCCGGCCGGCGCTGGCTCCCCCGGCGTGGCGGGCAAGCGCATACACCGCAGCCACACATTCGGCGTCCTGGCGATGGATGCTTATCGCTTCGACTGACAACCGGCCACACCGACAACGATGGCGAGAACCGATTTCAGATTCACGCACCGCATGCGGGTGCGCTGGGCCGAGGTGGACAAGCAGGGCATCGTGTTCAACGCCCATTACCTGATGTATTTCGACGTGGCGATCACCGAGTACTACCGCGCGCTCGGGTATCCCTATCCCGAGGGTTTGGCGCAGCACGGTACCGATCTCTACGTAAAGAAAGCCGGGGTCGAGTACCACGCATCGGCCGGCTACGACGACGAGATCGACGTATGTGTGCGCGTCGCCCGGCTGGGGCGTTCGAGCTTCGAGTTCCAGTTGGAGATCTATCGCGCGGATCAACTTCTGATCGGCGGCACGGTCGTCTATGTGAACGCCAACCCGGAAACCCGCAAATCGGCGCCGTTGCCGGAATTCCTGCGCACCGCCATCAAGGCCTTCGAGCATACTGCACCGACCGAGGTGATTGCCAATCCAGCTTAAAAAAAAGCTGCCGGGATGTCATACTTCGTACAATTGCGTTTGCGCGCTCGTCCTGAAACAGGACGTCGCGCGATGCGCGTGCACGTAACTACCTGCGCGAATCGAACGAGTCGGCTTCCAGACTTGCAACCATGCAGAATACAGACAAGCTCTACATTGATGGCCAATGGACCGCATCATCGTCTAACCAGACGATAGACGTGGTGTCTCCTTCGACCGAAGAAGTGATCGGCCGAATTCCCGCCGGGACCGTGGCGGACGTCGAGCGTGCTGTGGCTGCAGCGCGCAAGGCGTTCACGGCCTGGTCGGCGACGGCTCCCACCGAGCGCGCGGCGTGGCTGAAGAAAATCCACGAACAGCTGGTGGCACGCGCGGACGAGATCGCGCGCACCATCACCGCCGAGGTCGGGATGCCGCTCAAGATGGCTGCGCGCATTCAGGCGTATCTGCCGCAGGCGAGTTTCGGGCTTTACGCCGGGCTCACACCGGGATTTGCCTTCGAGGAGGAAATCGGCAACTCGCGTGTTAGCCGCGAAGCGGTGGGCGTGGCCGCCTGCATCACGCCGTGGAATTACCCTTTGCACCAAATCGCCGCGAAAGTGGCGCCGGCGCTGGCTGCCGGCTGTACCGTGGTTTTGAAACCTTCCGAGGTCGCGCCGCTCAACGCTTATATTCTTGCCGAAATCATGCACAGCGTGGGACTGCCGGCCGGCGCATTCAACCTGGTGACGGGCACCGGCGCGGTGGTCGGCGAGGCGCTGGCGAGGCATCCCGAAGTCGACATGATTTCCTTTACCGGTTCCACCCGTGCCGGCAAGCGCGTGGCGGAACTCGCCGCGGGTACGGTCAAGCGCGTGGCGCTGGAACTGGGCGGCAAGTCGGCCGCCGTGCTGCTTGACGACGCCGATTTCAACGTCGCGGTGAAAAGCGTCCTCAATTCGTGTTTCCTCAATTCCGGCCAGACCTGCAATGCACTCACCCGCATGCTGGTGCCGGCGTCGCGCCATGACGAGGCGGCGCGGCTGGCGGCCGAGACCGCTGCAACGTTCAACGTCGGCGACCCATTCGGCGCCGAGGCCAAACTGGGGCCGGTGGTATCGAAGGCGCAGCAGGAGCGTGTGCGCGCCTACATCCGCAAGGGAATCGAGGAGGGCGCGGAACTGCTCGCCGGCGGTCCCGATATGCCCGAGGGCCTGAGCAAGGGCTGTTACGTGAAGCCTACTGTGTTCGGGCGCGTGCAACCCCACGCCACAATCGCGCAGGAAGAGATTTTCGGACCGGTGCTTTCCATTATCCCCTACGGCAATGAAGACGAGGCGGTGCAGATCGCAAACGGCACCGTGTACGGCCTCGCCGCGGCGGTATGGTCTGCGGACGGGGCGCGGGCGCAACGCGTGGCGAAACGCCTGCGTGCCGGGCAGGTCGACGTAAACGGCGGGACATTCAACATCAATGCGCCCTTCGGCGGCTTCAAGCAGTCCGGCCGCGGGCGTGAACTCGGCAAGTACGGACTCGAGGAATTCCTCGAATTCAAATCAATCCAGGTGCGGCTGCCGTCAAAAGGCGGCTGACCGCATTGCAGGATTCGAGAATGCATTCCCGACTATCGCCGCAGAACCGGCATCAATCCGGCTGCTTTTCCCGCAAATAACCACACGCATAAGCCAAGGATAAAGACATGGATTTCAATTTCTCCGACAAGGTCAGGGACCTGCAAAAAAGGGTCGGTTCCTTCATGGACGCGAACGTCTATCCGAACGAGAACCGCTTCTTCGAGGAAATCGAGGAAAACCGCCGCAAGGGCAACGCCTGGATTCCCACGCGCATCATCGAGGATCTCAAGCCCAAGGCGCGGGCCGCTGGACTTTGGAATCTGTGGCGGCCTAAGGATCACGGCGGTGCGCTTACCAACCTGGAGTACGCGCCGTTGTGTGAGATCATGGGCCGGCTGGCGTGGGCGCCCGAGGTGTTCAATTGCTCGGCGCCCGATACCGGAAACATGGAAGTGCTGCTGCGTTACGGCACGCCGGAGCAGCAGAAGCAGTGGCTTACGCCGCTGCTGGAAGGGCAGATCCGTTCCGCCTTCCTGATGACGGAGCCGGAGGTCGCTTCGTCCGACGCGACCAACATCCAGTGCCGCATCGAGCGTCAGGGCAACGAATACGTCATCAACGGGCGCAAGTGGTGGTCTTCGGGCGCGGGCGATCCGCGCTGCAAGATCTACATCCTGATGGGAAAGAGCGACCCGGACAACGCCGACCGTCACAAGCAACAGTCGATGATCCTGGTGCCGGCCGACGCCAAGGGGGTGAAAATGGTGCGCGCGCTGAGCGTATTCGGTTACGACGATGCGCCGCACGGCCACATGGAGGTCACGCTGGAGAACGTGCGCGTTCCGGCGGCGAACCTGCTGCTGGGCGAGGGTCGCGGCTTTGAAATCGCGCAGGGTCGGCTCGGCCCCGGACGCATCCACCACTGCATGCGCATCATCGGCCAGGCCGAGCGCGCGCTCGAGTTCATGTGCAAGCGGCTGAAGGCGCGGGTTGCATTCGGCAAGCCGGTGGCCGAGCAGAGCGTCTGGCACGAGCGCATCGCCGAGTCGCGCATCATGATGGAGCAGGCGCGCCTGCTCACCCTCAAGGCGGCGTCCATGATGGACACGGTGGGCAACAAGGAGGCAAAGGCGGAAATCGCCATGATCAAGGTAGTCGCGCCGAATATGGCGCAGCAGGTCATCGACTGGGCGATCCAGGCGCACGGCGGCGGCGGGGTGTGCCAGGAATTCCCGCTATCGTGGATGTACGCGTGGAACCGCACGCTGCGGCTGGCCGACGGCCCGGACGAAGTGCACCGCAGCCAGGTTGCGCGCCTGGAACTGAAGAAGTACGCTTAGCGACCAGGAACAGAAACCAAGGGACGCAACGCAGCCCGGGTGCAGTGATCTGGCACGATGCGGCTCGACGGGGAAATACTCAGAAGGCACCGGTCGGTTTTCCGCCGGCATCATCGGCTGAAGCTGTCACAGGATCATGCCCATAGCGTGTTGCTGCCTGCAGAGAGCGGCGGCAGCTATTTCATTCGCAAATGGGAGGGCGGCGTGATCAAGCTGTGCGGTTTCAGCGTCAGCAATTATTACAACAAGGTGAAGCTCGCCTTGCTGGAGAAAGGCATTCCGTTCGAGGAAAGCCTGATCTATCCGGCGGGCAATTCGGCGATTCTCTCCGATTCGCCCATGGGCAAGGTGCCCTACATTCTGGTCGACGGCACTGCCATCTCGGAGTCCCAACCCATCCTTGAGTACCTCGAGCAAACCCGTCCGGATACACCGCTGTATCCGGATGATCCGGCTCGCGCCGCCAAGTGTCGCGAGTTGATTCAGGTCATCGAACTCTATCTCGAACTGCCGGCGCGACGCCTCTACAGCGAGGCTTTCTTCGGCGGCCGGGTGACCGAGGAAGTCAAGAGGGAAGTCTCCGTGGCGCTGGCAAAGGCTGCGCGCGCGCTGGATAAACTGGCGCGTTTCCAGCCATTCATCGCCGGTTCCGAGTTCAGCTATGCGGATTGCGCGGCCTACGCGCACCTGCCGGTGGTGTCGAACGCATCGCGGGCGGTGCTGGGAGCGGATGCGCTCGCGTCGGTTGCCGGTATTGCCGAATACTTGGAGCTCATCGCTGCGCGTCCGCATGCGCATCGGGTCAACGTGGAACGCAAGGCGGGACTGGAGTCGTTTGCGGCATCGCGGCGGCGCGCCTGAAGCGGGATGGCGCAGGGCCGACGCATGCCGGTTTGCCCCCGGTCCCTGAGGCTGCAGTGCGCCCGGTCCACTGTCCCCATTTCACGATACGGTTACTGCACCGCAACATCGCAGCTCTCTCGCGACCTCAACACCCGTTCCGAATCCGCTGAATTTCCGCAACAAAGCTCGTCGCCCGCAAATCCGCGCCGGTAGCGGCTTTCAGGCCAGTGCGTAATTTGCACTGAGATAGCGTTCCGACACGCGAACAATGCGCCGTAAAGAGTTGAAAGGCAGTTTTTATTCGTGTATTTTGCCCGGGTAACCAGAATGTTGTTATTAGTTTCATTCCTCACTACTGCTCAATAATGAAGGGGGAGTTTTGCAATGAAGATCTCGTTCACCGTTAATGGAAAACAATCGAGCGTAGACGTCCCGCCAGATACCCCACTGCTGTGGGTGCTCCGCGACACATTGGGCCTCACCGGCACCAAGTTTGGTTGCGGCAAGGCGCTCTGCGGAGCCTGTACTGTGCATCTAAACGGAATGGCAGTTCGCTCCTGTCAAACCCCGATCGGTTCCGTATCCGGCCAGAAAGTCACCACCATCGAAGGACTGGGCGGGAACCACAAGGTTCAGAAGGCATGGGTTGCACTGGATGTACCGCAGTGCGGCTATTGCCAGCCTGGCCAAATGATGTCGGCGGCCGCGCTGCTCGCAGCCAACAAGAAACCCACCGATGATGATATCGATGCCTTCATGTCCGGCAACATCTGCCGCTGTGGCACGTATCCTCGGATTCGCGCAGCGATCAAAGAAGCTGCGAAGATGGCCTAAGGAGTTGACACATGAAAAACATCATCAAGAACGAAACCCGTCGTGACTTCCTGAAGGTCAGCGGTACCGTCGCCGGAGGACTGGCGCTCGGTTTTTACCTGCCACAAGGTCCCCGCGTTGCCCATGCGGACGCAGGCGGTGGTTACGCCAGTCCGAACGCCTGGATACGCATTGGTGCGGACAACACCATCACCATCATGTGTGCCCGTTCCGAAATGGGACAGGACGTATATACGTCGATGACGATGCTGGTTGCCGAGGAGCTTGAGGTCGATATCAACAAGGTCAAGGTCGAGTTCGCCCCGCCTGCCGAGGTGTACATCAATGCACTTCTGGGCGGTCAACTCACCGGTGGTTCGACCGCGGTGCGTGACGCCTGGGAGAAACTGCGCAAGGCTGGAGCTTCTGCCCGCATGATGCTGGTCGCTGCGGCCGCGGATCAGTGGGGCGTAGATGCGTCCCAGTGCAAGGCCGCGAACGGTTCCATCTCCGGTCCCGGCGGAAAGCGCGTCAACTACGGCCAGGTCGCACCCAAGGCGGCGACGATGGAAGTACCGAAGGATGTCCCGCTCAAGCCTGCGAGCCAGTTCAAGATCGTCGGAAACGTAAAGCAGAAACGCCTCGATACGGTTGCCAAGGTGAACGGTACTGCGCAATTCGGTATCGACACCCGCGTGCCCGGCATGCTCTATGCCGCGGTCGCAATGGCGCCGATGATCGGCGGCAAAGTCGCCGGCTACGATGATGCGCGCGCCAAGGCGGTGCCCGGAGTCAAGGCGGTGGTGCAATACAGCCGCGGTATCGCGGTGGTGGCGGACTCGTACTGGCAGGCCAAGAAGGGCAAGGATCTGCTTCAGATCCAGTGGGATGCCGGTCCGAATGCCGACAACGACCAGAAGAAGATCTGGGAAGGTATCCGTACTGCTGCCCAGCAGCCCGGTGCGGTATTCCGTGAGCAGGGCGATGCGGACGCAGGCATGGGTCAGGCGGCGAAAACCGTCGAGGCCACTTACCAGTTGCCGTTCCTGTCGCATTCGCCGATGGAGCCGCAGAACACCACGGCTGACGTGCGCGCAGACAAGGCGGTGATCATCACACCGACCCAGTTCCAGCAACTGATCCCGCACGTTGTCGCGGGTGCGACGGGCCTCAAGCCCGAGCAGGTCGAAGTGCATACCACGTTCCTGGGCGGCGGTTTCGGTCGCCGCGTGGAAGTCGACTATGCCATCGACGCAGCGGAAATCTCCAAGGCTGTCGGTGCGCCGGTCAAGATGGTGTGGAGCCGCGAAGATGACATGACGCACGATTCCTACCGCCCGGCGGGCCTGTATACGCTGAAGGCCGGCCTGGATGCGAGCGGCAAGCCGGTCGCCATGCGTTTCCATTCCACCAGCCCGTCGATCTCGGCACGTCTGTTCCCGAGCATCGTTAAGGATGGCATCGACCCGTTCGCGGTTGAAGGCATCGACAACTACCCGTACACCACGCCCAACCTGAAGTTCACCTACCAGATGCACGACACTGGCGTGACCCCGGGTTACTGGCGCGCGGTTTCGCACAATTTGAACGCGGTGGCCCTCGAGTGCTTCATCGACGAGATGGCGCAAGCTGCGGGCAAGGACCCGATCCAGTACCGCATCGACATGCTCGACATGGGCTCGACCAAGCATCAATGGTCCGGCCTGTCCGCCGGCGTACCGGTGGGTGCCCGGATGAAGCGCGTCCTGGAGGAAGTTCGCGCCAAGTCCGGCTGGGGCAAGAAACTCGGCGCCGGCAAGGGCATGGGGGTCGCGGTGATGGAGGGCTATAACACCGTGATCGCGATGGTTGCGGAAGTGACCGTGTCTTCAAGCTACGACGTTTCCGTGGACAAAGTTACCGCAGTGGTCGATGCCGGTACCCTGATTCACCCGGATCAGGCGCTGGCCCAGATGCAGTCGACGATCAACTTCGGCCAGTCGGCATGCATGTGGGGCGAGATCACCATCAAGAACGGTGGTGTCGAGCAGACCAACTTCGACATGTACCGCGTTGCGCGGATCAATGAAAATCCGAGAGTCATGGATATTCACTTCATCAAGAGCGACAGTACGCCCGGTGGTCTGGGCGAGCCCGGAACCGCGGTGGTGCAGCCGGCCATCGGCAATGCGATCTTTGCCGCCTGCGGCAAGCGTTGCCGTACCCTGCCGTTCACACCGGAAAATATCGGCGGCGCGTAACAGAAAGATCGTTGCCCGGTATCAAGACCGGGCAGCCTAATGCAAGGCCCATGACCCCCCAACGCAAAACGTTGGGGGGTTTTTATTGGCAATCCCGGGGCCGGCTGGATTAAAATCGTTATTCCCACCAGAGCAGAACGGTAGCGGCTGAGGAAAGTCATGGACAGCGTGGATCTGCAGGTTCTTAGGAGCAGCGTGGCCTGGCTGGGCGGGGGCCATCGCGTGATTCTTGCCACCATCGTGGAGACCTGGGGTTCTTCGCCGCGGCCGGCGGGCGCAATGATCGCGGTGCGTGGGGACGGCTTGGTGGCCGGATCGGTTTCGGGCGGCTGCGTGGAAGACGATCTGATCTTCAGGATCCGCAACAAGTCGCTGGCGGTGGAGAAGCCGGAAATCGCCACCTACGGAATCAGCAAGGACGAGGCGACGCGCTACGGCCTTCCCTGCGGCGGCAAACTGGAACTGGTGATCGAGCCGATCAGGGACAACAACAGCATCATCGAACTGCTCGATCGCGTCGATCGCCACGAACTGGTGGCGCGAACCCTGGATCTCGATACCGGCATGGTGGCGCTGCGCCCGGCGAGCCGCGCCGATGCTCCGCTCATTTTCGATCGCAAGCGGCTGACCACCGTGCACGGACCGCGCTGGCGGCTGCTGATCATTGGCGCCGGGCAGTTGTCGCAATATCTGGCGCAGATGGGGCAGGCGCTTGACTACAGCGTCACTGTGTGCGATCCGCGCGAGGAGTACGCCGATACGTGGAACGTGGAGGGCGCGGTCTTGGAGCGCGGAATGCCCGACGACGTGGTTCTGGCGATGGGGCTGGATTCCCACAGCGCGGTGGTGGCGGTGACGCACGACCCGAAGCTGGATGATCTGGCGTTGATGGAGGCGCTCAAGTCAGCGGCCTTCTATGTCGGCGCGCTGGGCTCACGCCTGAATTCGCAGAAGCGCCGCGAGCGGCTCACGATGTTCGACCTCTCGCAGGGAGAGCTTGACCGCCTGCACGGACCCATCGGGTTGAGCATCGGCAGCAAGACTCCGCCCGAAATCGCGGTATCCATACTTGCGGAGATGACTGCGGTCCGTCACGGCGTGGAATTGAACCGAGTCGGCGCCAGGAAAGGCGAGGAAGTTGCGGCCGACGGCAATCAGCAGGTGTGCGCGGCCGTTACGCGGGCCTGAACCAGCGGAGTGGATAAGACAGTGATGGGAGCCTGTGAGGCTCCCATTTTTTTGCCGGGTTTCACAGTGTGATTTCGAGGGGGGAAGGACAGATGAGGTTGAAGAACAAGGTCGCGATTGTCACCGGAGCAGGCTCGGGTTTCGGCGAAGGCATCGCCAAGCGCTTCGCGGAGGAAGGCTGCAAGATAGTGGTGAACGACATCAACGTCAACGGCGGCGAGCGCGTGGCCGGGGAGATCAATGCCGCCGGCGGCAAGGCTGCGTTCTTTAAGGCCGACGTGTCGAAGGATGCGGACTGGAAGGCGATGCTGAAGTTCGCGCTGGACAGTTTTTCCGGCTTGAACATCGTGGTCAACAACGCGGGTACCACGCACCGCAACCAACCTATGCTAAACGTTACAGAAGATCAGTTCGACCGGGTCTACGCGGTGAACGTGAAGAGCCTGTTCCACAGTGCGCGCAACATCGTGCCGCACTTCCGTCAGAAGGGTGGCGGAGTGTTCATTACCGTGGCATCCACAGCCGGGGTGCGCCCGAGGCCGGGACTGGTCTGGTACAACAGCAGTAAGGGGGCAGCGATTGTCGCCAGCCGCTCGATGGCGGTCGAACTTGCGCCCGATAAGATCCGGGTGAATGTGGTCAATCCCGTGGCGGGCGACACGCCGCTCTTGGCCGAGTTCATGGGAGGGGATACGCCGGAACTGCGCGCGAAGTTCGTAGCAACGATTCCCCTTGGGCGCTTCAGCAAGCCGCTGGATATCGCCAACGCCTGCCTCTACCTCGCCTCGGACGAGGCGGAGTTCATTACCGGGGCCTGCATCGAGGTGGACGGCGGTCGCTGCGTCTGAGGGCGTGAAAACCTTCACCGCAGAGGCGCAAAGGCGCAGAGGAAACGCGAAGGAAAGACAATCCGTCGTTACACAACCGCAGGCGGTCACCTTCATTTGCCAAGTGGAGCCCGTTCGCGGATTTTTCCATCAAACAGGTTTCTGTTTTCTCTGCGTTTCCTCTGCGCCTTTGCGCCTCTGCGGTTAGTGCTTCCATTAGCCGGTGAAGGCCTGGATGCCGGTTTGCGCCCGTCCGAGGATCAACGCATGAATGTCGTGCGTGCCCTCGTAGGTGTTCACTGCCTCGAGGTTCATGGCATGGCGGATAACGTGGTATTCATCTGAAACGCCATTTCCGCCGTGCATGTCGCGCGCCAGCCGCGCGATATCGAGCGCCTTTCCCGCGGAATTGCGTTTGATCAGGGAGATCATTTCCGGCGCTGCGCGGCCATCGTCCATCAGCCGTCCGACGCGCAGCACCGTCTGCAGCCCCAACGTGATTTCGGTCTGCATGTTGGCAAGCTTGAGCTGGATCAACTGGTTCGCCGCCAGCGGCCTGCCGAACTGCTTGCGGTCCATGACGTAGTCACGCGCCGCGTGCCAGCAGAATTCGGCGGCGCCAAGCGCACCCCAGGAAATTCCATACCGAGCCTTGTTCAGGCAGCCGAACGGGCCTTTCAGCCCCTCGACGTTGGGAAGCAGGTTTTCGTCCGGAACGAAGACGTCGTCCATCACGATTTCGCCGGTAATCGAAACGCGCAGGCTGAACTTGCCTTCTATTTTTGGCGTGCTCAGCCCCTTCATGCCGCGTTCGAGAATAAAACCGCGGATGATGTCACGGTCGTCCTTGGCCCATACCACCATCACGTCCGCGACTGGCGAGTGGGTGATCCACATCTTGGCGCCTTTCAGCAGGTATCCTCCGTCGGTTTTCCGCGCCCGCGTGATCATGCCGCCTGCGTCGGAGCCGAAGTCCGGCTCGGTCAGCCCGAAGGCGCCCACCAGGTCACCTTTGGCCAGGCCGGGCAGATACTTCTGTCGCTGTGCCTCAGTGCCATAGGTATGGATTGGATACATCACCAGCGACGACTGCACACTCATCGAAGATCGGTAGCCGCTGTCCACGCGTTCCAGTTCACGGGTGATGAGGCCGTAGCAGACGTGATTGAGACCGGCGCAACCATAGCCTTCGATGGTCGGGCCGAAAAATCCCATGCCGCCCATTTCGGAGAGCACGGCGCGGTCGAATTGTTCGTGACGATTTGCCTGCACCACGCGCGGCATCAGTTTTTCCTGGCAGTAGGCTCGCGCGGAATCGCGCACCATGCGCTCCTCGTCATCGAGCTGTTCTTCGAAAAACAGAGGATCGTCCCAGCGGAAGGAGGGGCGGGTGAGAGGAGCGTTCATCGTGGTCTCCAGGAGAAATGTGCTGATCGGGCAGGGCAATTTCGCATGCGCCATGCCGGCGTGGTGGCCGCGCACGCGATACGGCAGGAAGTATACACAGCGGTGCGCATATGCCGCGATGGCTGGTAAGTGTGGCGGCGGGATTGGAACGGGAGAGGCGGGTGCGTTACTTTTTCTGCTTGCTGCAGATGTCGAAGCCGTCGCGCCAGCCCGCGGCATATTGGGGTTCGCGCTTAAAGCGCTGCTCGTCCTTCTTCTGGCCGACCGTGCGCTTCGCACTCTCGCAGCCGTCGAGATAGCCGGCACGGAATTCGGGTGGGTAACCACCCAGATTTACATTGGGTTCCTTCTTCTGGGCCGTGCACGCGCACTGCAGGGCGATTGCCAGTAGCAACACCGTTTTTCTCATAAATTTACCGGTTGCGCTTATCGTCATTCCCGGTCAATTCGACCAGCGTCGCCAAAGTGTTTCAGTCTTGCACGATGAATGACCCGCAAGATCTGACCGCCCGGCCCGCGACTTCCATTCTCCACGCGGTCCGTCCCTGTGCATCCAAAGTGAGCGCAAGATTCTTCAGTGCCGGCACCGGGGGGAAGGCCGTATCGGCGAGCTTCCCGAATGCAGCTTCGGCGGCTTGCCAATCCTGAAGGGAAAGCGCGGTACGGCCAAGCCCCAACAAAACCAATTGATTGTACGGCCATTGCGGCCAGCATTCCGTTTTTTGCTGCTGCGCAAGTTCGTCGGAAGCACTGCTTATGCCAGGCGTCAAGCGTGGTTGCAAGTGTGGCCGTCTCGCACCTGAATTCGTCCCCGGGGGTGCAAACGCCATTTGGTTCAGCGTGACGTTCTTGGCTGCCGCCAGGGGCGCTGCGCTCCGGAGCGCACGGTTGTGCAGGCTACGCAGCCGACCAGCAGCGGACAAACAAAAAAAAGCCCGATAAGGGAGGTAATCGGGCGTCAAACCGCAAAAGCGCATCGAAGGGGCTTATTTGATCGGGCTGATGATTCTGGACAATTTAGTGAGTCCGGGAAAGTCGATTGTGGCTGACGGGTTCTGGCGGCTTTTCTTCCGATCAACCTGAGGGAATGACCGTGCCGTTGACCAGCTTTACGCGCTCGCCGATGCCGAACGGCGGACGTTGGTTTTCGTGGATGGTGCGCACGGTGCCGTTCTCCATGCGCACAATAACGACGAAACTGAAAGAACTGAGTTTTCCCTTGTCAATCTCATAGGCTCCGCCGGTCGTACCGAGCGCTGTCGCAAGCTTGCCGTCGTCGCCGCTAGTCTTCTCCCGCGGTTCGATGGAATCTACGACACCGCAGTTCGCGCACGATGCCTTGCGTGCAGGAAGGCGCGCACCGGGGCGGAAGTTCACCTGCTGGCCTTGCGCCGAGCTTGATCCGGCACTTCGGGTAAACCCTTCGTGGGTGGGACTGGAACGCACGCGTTCCGAGCGGGAAGTACGTAACGCGGGTACGCCGCCGAATGCAGAAAAGGGGTTGAGGCTCGACTTGGCGATCGGCAGATGACCGGTAATTGCGGCCACCCCGATGCCGCTGAATGCGACTACGGACGCTGCAGCAGCGATGGACAGCAGGGGAAAAAAGAGGCGGCTTTTCTGGTCCATGTTCTTCTAGTTAAGTTCTTGTAATTAATTGCTTTGTTTCGATCGGCCAGCGGACGCGGTTCCATTCGGAGCCGCCTTCCGCGCAGCCGTAGTCAGATCTCTACAAAGCAGCCTTCGTGCCAGAAAATATTATGGTAATCGAGGCAAACAGTTATGCCGCCCTAAGGACTTGCCATTGGCAATGGTTGTCGCTAAACAGCGACGCGACGACTTAATGCAGGCCTAACTGCTTAATAAAAAATGGAAATTTGATGTCGTTCTAGGACGACCATGACGCTATTGGCTAAAGCGCCTTGAACAGCTTGGGATCGAGATGGTGCCGTTGCAGTAGCTTGTAGAACTCCGTGCGATTGCGCTTTGCAAGTCGTGCCGCCTGGGTGACATTACCGCCGGTGATTTTGAGAAGTTTGGCGAGGTATTCGCGCTCGAACTCGCTGCGTGCGGACTCGAAAGATGACAGTTCGGCAGTCTGGCCGCGGATCGCATTCTCCACCAGCGCCGGCGGGATGATCGGAGTAGTCGACAAGGCAACAGCCTGCTCCACCACGTTGTACAGTTCACGTACGTTGCCGGGCCAGGACGATTTCACCAGGATTTCCATGGCCTCGGAGGCAAAGCCATTGAGCGGCTTCTTGTATCTGTCGGCCAACTGGGCGAGGAAGTACGCGGAGAGCACTGGAATGTCTTCGCGTCGCTCGGCGAGCGACGGCAACGCGAACGATACGACGTTGAGCCGGTAGTACAGGTCTTCGCGGAATGCTCCGATTTTGATTGCTTCCTCGAGGTCGCGATGCGTTGCCGAGATTATGCGAACGTCCACGGGAATGGTCTGGGTCGAGCCGATTGCCCGGACCTCCTTTTCCTGCAGCACGCGCAGCAGCTTTACCTGCAACGGCAGCGGCATGTCGCCGATTTCGTCGAGGAAAACCGTCCCGCCTTCGGCGGACTGGAACAGCCCCTTGTAATCCCGGGCGGCACCGGTAAACGAGCCCTTCATATGGCCGAAAAGCTCCGACTCCAGCAGTTGCTCGGGTATGGCACCACAATTGACGGCAACAAAAGGCTTGTCGGCGCGCGGGCTTGCCCTGTGCACCGCCCGCGCCAGCAACTCCTTGCCCGTGCCGCTGTCGCCGCGGATCAGCACGCTGGCATCGCTTGCAGCTACCAGCTTGGCTTTGCCGAGAATGCTTTCCATCGCCGGACTGCGGGTAATGATCTCGACGCGCCAATCGGAATTACCGGCCGTCTTTTCAGCGTGGCTGCCGCTCAGGGTGATGGCCCTTTCGGCCTGCAGCAGAAGTTCCTTGCTGTCGAAAGGCTTGGTGAGATACCCGAATACACCGCGTTGCGTTGCCGCAACCGCATCGGGAATCGTGCCATGCGCTGTAAGGATGATGACCGGAAGAGCCGGGTTGCTCTTGTGGATGTTCTCGAACAGCGCCATGCCGTCCATTCCGCTCATTCGCAAATCGGTGATCACCAATTGCGGAATGGACGCTGACAGGCGGGCCAACGCACGCTCGGCGCTGTCGGCGCTTTCCACGGCATAGCCCGCGCCTTCAAGACGGAACGTCAGAAGCCGGAGCAGATCGGGGTCGTCGTCGACGATGAGTATTCGTGCCTTTGACATGTTTACCTTCTCTTTGGCGGCGGCGCCGCCTGCTCGCGTTCGATCATCTTCATTTCCATTTCCAGAATGGCCTCCAGTTTCTGTTGCAAGGCGTCTGCGCGGCGCTGTTCTTCCCTGGCTTTTGCCGTTTGCTGCTGCAGTGCCTCATCCAGTCGTTTGAGTTCGGAAAGCTGTGAATGGAGCATCACGGCCAGCGGACGCAGCACGGAATTCTCGTAGCGCTTGTCATTCAAGAAAGGCTGAACCAGGTTCAATGCTGCCTGGTCATCGTTAAACGCGGTGCCCGGTAGCGACAGCAGCAGGGCCAGCCGCACCCGATTGAGCTCGGATTTGTCCTTGTCGAAGTCCTGGCGCGTCGAATCGAGCGCGCGCGTAAGTTCCGGACCCTTGAGCTTGAGCGCATCTTCGCAGAAGCGCAATGCACGGATGTTGTCGTCCTGCATGGGCTCGACCACTGCCTGATACCATGGGTCGCGGCGCGTGCTCGGTTCAGGGGTTGCCACGCAGCCGGCGAAAAGGGTGGCCAGCACAACGATCGACACGGTGTATCGCCGCATCATGCGGCCGCCTCCTTGGGAGACTTGGTTTTGCGCGAATCGTGGTGTCGGCGACTGGCTGCACTCGCTTTGCCGGCGATCCCCATGGGAGCCCCGCGCCGGGTGGCTCATGCGGCCGCCTCCATCTGCCTTGTCGGTAGGACCACTCGCAGGTGGGCACCGGGATTGCCGTCGTCGATGATTTCCGCGCTGCCCTGATGCGCCGCTGCATACTCGCGGACAATCGCGAGCCCGAGCCCGGTACCTTTTACCGGTCCGGTGTAAGCCGTGTTGCCTTGGTAAAAAGGCTCGAAGACACGCCCGCGTTCTTCAGGGGAAATGCCGGGACCTTCATCCATGATGTCGATTACCGCATCCGCGCCGCGCCGGCGCAGTTGCACGCGGATGGTGCCGCCTGCGGGCGAGAACTTGATGGCATTGGACAGCAGGTTGTCTATGATCGCCTCTATTTTGTTTTCGTCGGCCTCGATCTGAAGATCGGACGCAGACAGGTTCAGGCTCAGATTCTTGCTCCGCATCGTCAGCGAATGCTGTTGCGCGACGTGAGTCACCATGACTTTGAGATCGAACTGAGAGAAGCTCAGTGCCGACGTGTGGAACTGGGCGCTGTGATAATTCAACAAGTCCTCGATCAGCTTCTGAAGCCGCAACGTGTTTTGCCGGAGGATGCGGGCGATTTCGAACTGGCCTGCGGTCATTTTCCCGGTCACCTCGTCGGACAGCAGTTCCACCCCTTCCCGCAGTGCGGTCAGTGGCGTCTTCAGTTCGTGCGAGACATGGCGCAGAAAACGCGATTTCTGTTCTTCCAGATCAAGCAGACGCAGGCGCAACCAGTCGAGTTGGCGTCCAAGGGATTCCAGGTCGGCCGGGCCGTTGACGGTTATGCGGGTATCGAACCTTCCCTCCCCCAGATTCTGGATCGCCGATTCGAGTTGGGCGATCGGCTTGGAGATTAGCAGCGTGGCTGCAACAACCAGCAGCAGCGCGATCGGCACCAATGCCAGCAGCTGCCAGTAAATGAAGCGCTGCACTTCCCCGGCCATCTTCTGCATGGTGTCGACTTCGCGGTCGACCAGCAGGTTGCCTTGTTCGTCGAGCGCGCGCGCCGCTTCTGACAACGCGGCCAGCTCTGCTGCCGCGGATCCAATCACGTCCGCCTTTGCTCCCGACTGTGCGGTGCGATCGAATAGTGCAGCCTCCCTGGCTCGCAGCACCTCCAGCGCCTGTTTCTGCCGGGATTCCAGCGGCAACGTGGCCATCCTGCGGCCGGTGTCCACGAAGCGCTCGTGGGCAAGTCCGTAACCCTGCAGCAGCGACGGCTCGCCGATAATTGCGAACTGACGGACGCTGCGCTCCATGTTTGTGATCTGCTCGATCAGAAAGCGGCTGTTCTGGGTGGCCTGCACCGCCTGGTAAACCGCGCGCTGGCTGTGTGTGGCAAGCTGGTTAATCGAGAAGGCGTTGTTGATGAGCGCGAAAATCAGCGGCAGAACGGCCAGAGAAAAACCGGCCAGAATCAGCTTCAGAAACGAGCGTGGGTAATAAAGCTGCATACGGACTCATTCCCTCTTGGTCACCGTATCGGTTTGGACGGCTTGCCAGACCTTTTCGTGCCCCACGCGGAGCGGCGAATCCTCGTCCTACCCAGACAACGGCTACTATCGCATGGAACCCGCCTCCGCGCCACGCGGCCCTTGATTTAATTGGGAAGTTCGTCACTGGGCCTGGGGCACAAGGCGCGCTTCCGCGCGGCCGAACAGGCCGAAATCCGCTATCACATGATCGCCGGGCGCGATCTCCACCGGTACCACGCAAGTGCCCGTCGTTACCACATGTCCCCGCCGTAGAGGTTCGCCGGCACCAGAAAGTTCATTGACGATCCAGGTGAGGGCAAGACGAGGGTCTCCCAGCACATTGCCGCCTTTTCCTTCGCGCATGAGCTTGCCGTTTACCCACGCCAACGCGGGGTGTTCGGCCAGGTCATGCTGACGCCAGTCGGCTTCGGTCGCCGCTCCCAGTACGAAGTAACTGGCGCAGGCATTGTCCGCGATGAGTTGCGCAGCCCCGACTTTCGCGAATTCCCGATAACGGGAATCCGGAATTTCGATGGCCGGATGCAGGGATGCCACCGCGTCCAGTACTTCCTCCATCGAATATTCGGATGCGCGCGGCAGCAGATCGTGCGCCATCCGGAACGCAAATTCGGCCTCTGCGACCTTCATCAGGTTATTGACCATCGGTACGCTGGCGCCTGACTGGAAGGCACGGTTATCGAGAATCCGCCCAGCCAGCGGTCCATCCACGCCGATATGCTTCTGGCCGGCCTTGCTGGTCGCGGCAATCTTCCATCCGAACAATGCCTGTCCGGAAAGACGCGCTACTTCCGACTGTACTTTGTAACCTTCGTGCCGGCTCGTGGGCCGGCAATCGGCAGGAAGGCCGTCAATACGCTCATTGGCCTGCCACGTTTTCCAGATGATTCTGGCAGCCTGTTCGGCGGCCCAGTTGTCCATAGCTTTTTCCTCTCCGTTAGATCAGTCCTGCCGCTCACCGGCCGGCGACAGGTTGCTTGACGACGTTGACCAGCGGTTCGCCGCGTGCCAGCCGATCCAGGTTTCCGGCGATCACTTTACTGCGGCGTGGCCGCAATCCCTCCGTCCATCCTGACGCATGCGGGGTCATGATGACGTTCTCCAATTCGCGGAAGGGTAGATTCGAAGGATCTGCGACTTGATGTGCTTCGTCGGGGTACTTGAACCAGGTGTCGATCACAGCACCGCCGATGCGCCTGTCCCTGCAAGCCTCGAACAGTGCTCGTTCGTCGATCAGTGCGCCGCGTGCCACGTTTATGATGACTGCGGTCGGTTTCATCCGTGCCAGTTGCTGTGTGCCGATCACCCCGGCGGTCGACGATTCCAGCGGCAACGCCAGGACAACAAAGTCGGACGCAGACAGCACTGCGGGCAGGCGATCCATGCCCTCCACGCGCCCAACGAACTCGTCGGCGCTCCGGGGAGTGCGACTGCAAGCGAGCACCGTCATGCCAAAGGCGTGTGCGCGGCGTGCGACCTCGCGACCGATTCGGCCATAGCCGATGATGCCGACGGTCTTGCCAAATAGTTCTTCGTGGCGAGGACCCGAGAGGTGCGAGCCGTACCATTGACCACGGCGCAGCGCCGCATCCATCCGCGGGATCCCGATTACCCACTGGAGCATCGCCGAAAGAATGTACTCAGCAATGCCGATCTCGTGCTCGTAGACGTTGCATACCGCCACCTGGGCGGGTACCGATTCGAAGGCGATGTCGTCGGTGCCGGCCCCGGGAAGTTGAAGCAGTCGCAGCCTGGGTGCCGGCGGCATATCCGCGGGCCAATTCATCGACACCATCGCGTCGGCATCAAGAATCCTGCGCGCCAGTTCCTCGCGGTCGCCGCTGTCCGCGACCTCGATGGTCCAGGAAGTCGTCAGAAACTCGGGAATGAGGGCAAGGCGGCCGTCGTTATCTGTTTTCTTGATGAGTAGTTTCATGTTTCCTTTGCGTCGCAGCCGATCTGATCCGGAATGGAGGCTGCGAATCGTGAGGAAGCGCTGATGTTGGAAAGATCCTGGTGCCGGGAGGGGGAATCGAACCCCCATGGTGTTGCCACCGCGGGATTTTGAGTCCCGTGCGTCTACCAGTTCCGCCATCCCGGCATGTTTCGTGATACTCCGTGCGTGAACGAATTCCGCATTCCCGGCACGGGAGCGCAATTATCCTGGAATTCGGAGTGGCGGGGCAACCGGGATCGTGGCCTCGGCCGATATAATGCGCGCGATGAGAATCGAAGAATTCGATTACGAGCTTCCGCAGGACCTGATCGCACAGTTTCCCGCCGCGCAGCGCAGTGCCAGTCGCCTGTTGCATCTCGACGGCGCAACCGGAAGTTACAGCGATCATTTATTTGTCGATCTGCCGACGCTCGTGCGCAGCGGCGACCTTCTGGTCTTCAACGACACCAAAGTCATCAAGGCAAGACTGCGGGGCACCAGGGAATCGGGGGGTAAAGTGGAAGCCCTGATCGAGCGCATCGTGAGCCCGCGCCGCGCATTGGCGATGCTGAGGACGAGCCACACGCCCAGGCCTGGACAGAAATTCCGGTTCGGTGACCTTGCCCACGCCACGATGATCGAGCGCCAGGGAGAGTTTTTCCTGCTTGAGTTCGGCGACGAGGTGGCCGGCATACTCGAGCGTTTCGGTGAAGTGCCGCTCCCGCCTTACATCGAGCGCCGTGCCAAAGACGACGACGAGGCGCGCTACCAGACCGTTTACGCGCGCGTGCCGGGGGCCGTGGCCGCACCCACCGCCGGTCTGCATTTCGACGAGCCACTGCTGCGGCGTCTTGGCGAGGCTGGCGTGCGGTTCGCCTATGTCACGCTGCACGTCGGCGCCGGGACCTTCCAGCCGGTTCGGGAGGAAAATGTCGAACAGCATGTCATGCATGGCGAACATTACGAAATCCCCTTTGAGGCCGCGCAGGCTGTGGCGGAAACGCACGCCGGTGGCGGGCGCGTAACCGCAGTCGGGACTACCAGCCTGCGTGCGCTCGAATCTGCGGCACAGTCGGGCAAGTTGATTTCCGGCAGCGGGGAAACCCGGCTTTTCATCCGTCCCGGCTACAGCTTCAGGATCGCGGACCGCCTGCTCACCAACTTTCACTTGCCACGGTCCACGCTGCTCATGCTGGTCTGTGCATTCGCCGGGACCGAGCATGTCCGGCGCGCCTATCGCCACGCGGTCGATAGCCGCTACCGCTTCTTCAGTTACGGCGACGCCATGTTGATCGACAGGGCCGCGCCATTGAGACCTTGAGAATGCGATTCGAGATCGATGCCAGGGACGGGGCGGCGCGGCGGGGCCGGCTCACGCTCGCGCACGGCACGGTGGAAACGCCGGCATTCATGCCGGTCGGCACCTACGGCGCGGTCAAGGCCATGAGCCCGGAGGACCTGCGCTCGGTCGGAGCGCAGGTGGTTCTCGGCAACACCTTTCACCTCTGGTTGCGTCCCGGGCTGGACGTGATCGGGGCGCACGGCGGGCTGCATCGTTTCATGGCCTGGGACGCGCCGATTCTCACCGATTCCGGCGGTTTCCAGGTGTTCAGCCTCGGCGAAATGCGCAAGATCACCGAGGACGGGGTCAGATTCCGGTCGCCGGTCAACGGTGATCCGTGTTTTCTGTCGCCCGAGGAATCAATACGCATCCAGCGCGTACTCGGCTCCGATATTGCAATGGTCTTCGACGAGTGCACGCAGTTATCCGGCCGATCGCCGCCAGGCGGCGGCATCGATGCAGCTCAGTTTGCGCTGGGCCGAACGCAGCAAGAGTGCCCACGAAGGAAACCGCAATGCCCTGTTCGGCATCGTTCAGGGGGGCATGCACGAGGATCTGCGCGACGCGTCGCTGAAGGGTCTGACGGACATCGGCTTCGACGGCTACGCGGTCGGCGGGCTGTCGGTGGGTGAACCGAAGGAAGACATGCAGCGCATCCTGCGCCATACCGCGCCCGGACTTCCCGCCGGGACGCCGCGCTATCTCATGGGCGTGGGCACGCCCGCGGACATCGTCGACGCCGTTGCCAGCGGAATCGACATGTTCGATTGTGTCCTGCCTACGCGCAACGCCCGTAACGGCTGGATTTTCACTCGCAACGGCATCATCCGGCTGCGCAACGCGCGATACCGCGACGACACCGGCCCTCTGGATTCGGACGTGTGCATGCCTTACCTGCCGGAATTTCTCGCGCGCCTATCTGCATCACCTGCAGAGAATCAATGAGATTCTCGGGGCCCATCTGAACACACTGCACAATCTTTACTTCTATCAGGAATTGATGCGGGGACTGCGCGATGCAATCAGCGAGGGAAGATTGTCGGAACATGTCGCCGGTCTTCGTCTTGGGTAGGCACAGCCATGCTAAAATGCGCCACTTTTCAAGCTCAGCACCGCCGTTTGGCGGGGTGCGACGAGCTACATGAACCGATACCGGACGACAGGAAAGATGTCCGCCGACGAATCGGTCTAACCCTGGACCGGAGGAAATTTCGTGTTCATCAGTAATGCATTTGCGCAGACCGTGCCGGGTACGGGAGGCATGGACTTGTTCGGACTCCTGCCCCTCATTCTGATGTTCGTGCTGCTGTACTTCCTGCTGATCCGCCCGCAGGCCAAGCGCGCCAAGGAGCACCGCACCATGCTTGGCGGATTGCAGAAGGGCGATGAAGTGGTCACCGCAGGCGGCGCGCTCGGGAAAATTACCAGGGTCGGCGATAACTTCGTGTCAGTGGAAATTGCCCCGAACGTCGAAATCCAGGTTCAGAAGCCCTCGATCACCACCCTGCTGCCCAAGGGAACCATCAAGACCGCCGGACAGGGCTGAGGAGCGACAGCCCGCTGATCCTCACGCCTGACGCTACGCGCCTCACTGAACCTACATGAATCGCTACCCGCTCTGGAAATACATCATCATCGCCGTCGCCCTGGTCGTCGGCTTTCTCTACACCCTCCCCAACTTTTTCGGGGAAGTGCCGGCGGTGCAGGTCTCATCCGCCAAATCCACTGCAAGAGTCGACGAGGCGCTGCGCGCACGCGTGGAACAGGCGCTGGCGCAGGCCAACATTGTTCCCGACGGCGTTTTCCTCGAAGCGACCAGCATCAGGGTGCGACTGGGCAACACCGATACCCAGCTCAAGGCCAAGGACGTGATGCAGAATGCGCTTGGCGAGAACTACGTCGTAGCGCTCAACCTGCTGTCGAGTTCGCCACACTGGCTCACCCGGATAAACGCGCTGCCCATGTACCTGGGCCTTGATCTGCGCGGCGGCGTTCACTTCCTGCTGCAGGTAGACATGGCTGGCGCGCTGACCAAGGCCGCGGACCGTTACGCGGCCGATATCCGTACCACGCTGCGCGCCAAGGAGATCCGTTACAGCGGAATCGTGCGGGAAGGCCAGACCGTGCAGGTCAGGTTCCGCGATGCTGAATCGCGCGACAAGGCCGCTGCAGGAAATCCAGCGCCAGAATCCGGATCTTCTGCTCAAACCAGAGGATTCCGGCAGCGAGTTTCTGATTACGTCCTCCCTCAGGCCCGAAGTGCGGAAACGAATCCAGGACTTCGCTCTGCAGCAGAACATCACGACCCTGCGCAATCGCGTCAACGAACTCGGCGTGGCGGAGCCGATCGTCCAGCAGGCGGGACTGGATCGTGTGGTCGTGCAATTGCCAGGCGTGCAGGACACCGCCAAGGCCAAGGACATTCTCGGCCGCACCGCGACCCTGGAAGTGCGGATGGTGGATGAAGAACACAGCGACAGCGCTACGCTGCAGGCGGCAGTGGGCGGGCAGGTGCCGTTCGGAGCCGAGTTGCTTTACGACCGTGAAGGGGTGCCGTATCTGCTCAAGCGCGAAGTGATTCTCACCGGAGATCGCATTTCGGACGCACAGCCCGGATTCGACAACCAGACCGGCGAGCCGGCAGTGCACATCAATCTGGACGGCCGCGGCGCAACGATTTTCCAGCAGATCACGCGCGAGAGCGTTGGCAAACGCATGGCGATGGTGCTGGTGGAAAAAGGCATGGGAGAAGTGGTCACCGCACCGGTGATCCGTTCGGAGATTCCGGGCGGGCGCGTTCAGATCAGCGGTCGGATGACCACGACCGAGGCGCGCGACGTTGCGCTGCTGCTGCGCGCCGGCGCGCTGGCGGCACCGATGGAAATCGTCGAGGAACGCACAGTCGGCCCCAGCCTCGGCGCCGACAATATCAAACGCGGCTTCCATTCGACTATGATCGGCTTTACCGCGATCGCCATCTTTATGATCGTGTACTACAACGTATTCGGCGTGATCTCGGTACTCGCCCTGTCGGCCAACCTGATGCTGCTGGTGGCGCTGCTGTCCATGCTGCAGGCCACGCTGACGCTGCCGGGTATCGCGGCGATTGCGCTTACGCTGGGCATGGCCATCGACTCCAACGTTCTGATCAATGAGCGGATCAGGGAGGAGTTGCGCAACGGCACCACGCCGCAGGCGGCGATTTCAGCCGGCTACGAGCGCGCCTGGGCGACAATTCTCGATTCGAACATCACCACGCTGATCGCCGGCATTGCGCTGTTCATGTTCGGCAGCGGGCCGGTGCGCGGCTTCGCGGTGGTGCACTGTCTCGGCATCTTGACTTCCATGTTCAGCGCGGTAGTGATCTCCCGCGGCATCGTCAACCTGGTCTTCGGGGCCCGCCGCAAGCTGGAAAATCTGCCGATCGGAAACACCGATTGGTACAGGCGCCAGCCGGCCGCCTGAGAATCATCCGCGCCAGGGCTTTCCGCAGAGGACGAGTAGATGGAATTTTTCCGCATCCGCAAAGACATCCCGTTCATGCGCCATGCGCTGGTGTTCAACATCATTTCGTTGATCACCTTCATCCTGGCGGTGTTTTTTCCTGTTGACCAGGGGTCTGCATCTCGGGGTCGAGTTTACCGGTGGTACGGTGATGGAGATCAACTATGGTCACGCGGCCGACGTTTCCAAGATTCGCGAGAGCTTGAACCGCATTGACCTGAGCGACGCCACGGTGCAGAGCTTCGGCAGTTCCCAGACTGCATTGGTCCGACTGCCGACCAAGCAGGGCGTGACCGGCGCGCAACTGTCTGAACGTGTGATCAAGTCGCTGCGCGAGGACGATTCGACGGTGGAGTTGCGGCGGGTGGATTTCGTCGGTTCGCAGGTCGGCAAGGAACTGGTGGAGAACGGCGCGCTGGCGTTGCTGCTGGTGTCCATCGGCATCGTCTGTTACTTGTGGCTGCGCTTCGAATGGAAATTCGGCGTGTCGGCGATCATCGCGAACCTGCACGATGTGGTGATCATTCTGGGGTTCTTTGCATTCTTCCAATGGGAGTTCTCGCTGCCGGTGCTGGCCGCGGTGCTTGCCGTGCTGGGATACTCGGTCAACGAGTCGGTGGTGGTTTTTGACCGCATCCGCGAGAACTTCCGCAAGATGCGCAAGGCCGATACCCCGGAAATCATCAACAACGCGATCACGCGCACCATGTCGCGCACTATCATCACCCACGGCAGCACCCAGCTGATGGTGACCTCGATGCTGATTTTCGGCGGCGAGACGCTGCACTACTTTGCCCTGGCGCTGACCATCGGCATCCTGTTCGGGATCTACTCGTCGGTGCTGGTGGCGAGCCCGCTGGTGATGTGGCTGGGCGTGACGCGCGAGGATTTCATCAAACCCGAGAAGAAGAAAGAGGAAGCCGTCGTTTAGAGCGACGGATCCGCGATGGATCTGATCGCAGGCTTCCTCGATCTGGTCGTTCATCTCGACCAGCATTTGCGAACGCTGGCGCAGAGTTACGGCAACTGGGTCTATGCCGTACTGTTTCTGATCGTTTTTCTCGAGACCGGGCTGGTCGTCACACCCTTCCTTCCCGGAGATTCATTGCTGTTCGTTGCCGGGACCATCGCGGCGGCCGGCGAACTCCACGTGCATGGATTGGTGTTGCTGCTGATATCGGCGGCGATCATCGGGGACTCGGTCAATTATGGGATCGGCCACTATCTCGGTCCGCGTGTGTTTCGCTTCGAGGATTCGCGCTTCTTCAAACGCGCCTATCTGGAACGCACCCACGCCTTTTTTGAAAGGCACGGCGGCAAGACCATCATCATCGCCCGCTTCGTGCCGATCATCCGCACTTACGCGCCTTTCGTGGCCGGGATCGGCGCCATGAGTTACCGCCACTTCCTAGTCTTCAACGTGACGGGGGCGATTCTTTGGGTGGCGTCGCTGACCTACGCCGGCTACTTCTTCGGCAATCTGCCAGTGGTGAAGGACAATCTCACGCTTGTCATCGTCGGCATCATCGTGCTTTCGATCATGCCGGGGATCATCGAGTTCTGGCGTGCGAGACGCGCATCGTAAGCGCGGCTTCTCAGATGCGCTTTGCCAGCTGCGCGGCAAGCCCGGTGTAGCTGGCCGGGGTGAGATTTAGCAGGCGTTCCTTCTCGGATTCGGGAATGGAAGCCGCACGGATGAACTGTTGCAGCGAGTCGCGGGTGATGCCTTCCTTGCCGCGGGTGAGAGCCTTCAACTGTTCGTAGGCGTCTTCGATTCCGTAACGCTTCATCACCGTCTGGATCGGTTCGGCAATCACTTCCCAATTGGCTTCCAGATCGGCGCCGATGCGTTTCTGGGTCGGGCTCGAGCTTGTTCAGGCCCCTGAGACAGCCGTCATAGGCGAGCAGGCTGTAACCGAGTGCAATGCCAAGATTGCGCAGTACCGTGGAGTCGGTGAGGTCGCGCTGCCAGCGCGAGACGGGCAGCTTGTGGCTCAAGTGGCTGAGCAGGGCGTTGGCCAGCCCGATGTTGCCTTCCGAGTTCTCGAAATCGATCGGGTTCACCTTGTGAGGCATGGTGGACGATCCGACTTCGCCGTCCTTGATCGCCTGCTTGAAATAACCGATGGAGATGTATCCCCAAAGGTCGCGGTCGAGGTCGAGCAGCACTGTGTTGATTCCCGCATAAGCATCCAGGAGTTCGGCTATGCAGTCGTGGGGCTCGATCTGGGTCGTGTAGGGGTTGAACTCGAAACCCAGCTTTTCGACGAAGGCGCGGCAGAATTGCTCCCAGTCGAAATCCGGGTAGGCCGCGAGGTGCGCATTGTAGTTGCCGACGGCGCCGTTGATCTTGGCCGTGAGTGCAACCCCGATAACGCGATTGCGTTGGCGGCGCAGACGATGAACGACGTTCGCCAGCTCCTTCCCCATTGTGCTCGGCGTGGCCGGCTGGCCGTGCGTGCGTGACAACATGGACTGCCCGGCATTGGCGTGCGCGAGGCTGACGAGTTTGTCCACAAGTGCATCGATGGCGGGCAGCAACACCTGCGCCCGCGAGTCCCTCAGCATGAGCGCGTGACAGAGGTTGTTGATGTCCTCGGAGGTGCAGGCAAAGTGAATGAACTGCGTAATGCCGGCAATTTCACGGTTGCCGGAGAGTTTCTCGCGCAGCCAGTATTCGATGGCCTTGACGTCGTGGTTGGTCCGGGCTTCTATGGCTTTGACGGCTTCGCCGTCGGAGACGGAGAATTTGGCTGCCAGTTCGTCCAGCTGCGCGATGGTTCCTGGTGCAAACGGCTTGATTTCAGGAAGCCCCTTGGCCGCCGCCAGTGCCTTCAGCCACTCGATCTCGACGAACACGCGGTAGCGGATCAGTCCGTACTCGCTGAAGTAACGGGTAAGCCCGGCCACCTTGTCCCGATAACGGCCGTCAAGCGGGGACAGGGTGGTGAGAGGAGTGGGTTGGGTCATCCAAGTATCTAATCAGTATGAATAATTTTAACACGACAAGCATGTCAGCCGGAGTCTTTCGGTGACCAGCAGGACACCGGCAAGAGCGGCTCGCAGTCGGCGCAAGGGGAGTGACTTCGAGGCGTTGCTGAAGAAGATACGTGCTTGCCGCGTATGTGAAGCGCATCTGCCGTTCGGCCCCCGGCCGATACTGCGCGCTGCGGTCACCGCGCAACTGCTGATCGTCGGTCAGGCGCCGGGTCGCCGCGTGCACGAAACCGGGATTCCATGGAACGATCCTTCGGGTGACCGACTGCGCGATTGGCTGCAACTTGAGCGCCAACGCTTCTACGATCAACGCCACATCGCCATCATCCCGGCCGCGTTCTGTTACCCCGGTACCGGTCCAGGCGGAGACCTTCCGCCACGGCCGGAGTGCGCGCCGCTCTGGCATCCGCAACTGTTGGCACATCTGCCGAAGCTGAGGCTGGCGCTGCTCATCGGTGGCTACGCGCAGGCGTACTACCTCGGCGACCGACGCAAGGCGACGCTGACTGATACGGTGCGTGCCTGGCGCGAGTACCTGCCGTACTGCATTCCGCTGCCGCATCCCAGCCCGCGCAACCAGATGTGGCTCAAGCGCAACCCCTGGTTCGTCGCAGAGGTGATTCCTTTTGTGCGGCGGACCATCCGCCAGAGTCTCGAAGGTGGTTGAAACTTCGGGTCGGGTAAGGCGTGCGGGCGGCAATTACTTTCCGGGAGCCGTCGCGCCTTCGATGATTCCGCCGCCGAGGCACACCTTCGATTCATAAACCACGACGGACTGCCCGGGCGTAATTGCCCACTGCGGTTCCGCAAACCTGATCTCGCAGTGCGCAAGGTCAACGCGCTCGATCTCGCACGGGGCATCCTTCTGACGGTAGCGCGTTTTGGCACCGTAAACCCAGTTGCAGTGAGGTTTGGCGCCGCTGACCCAGTTCAGGTCAGTCGCCGTCAGGGCGTCCGCCAGCAGCGCCGGATGGTCGTGGCCCTGCACCACGATCAGCCTGTTTGCCTTCATGTCCTTCCCGGCAACGTACCAGGGTTCGCCTTCGCCATCCCTGCGCCCGCCGATTCCCAGTCCCTGGCGCTGGCCAAGCGTGTAATACATCAGGCCGATATGCCTGCCGACGGTCATGCCTTCCGTGGTTACCATGTCGCCGGGCTGGGTTGGCAGGTAGCGGCTGAGAAACTCGCGGAACGGCCTCTCGCCGATGAAACAGATGCCATGTGAATCCTTCTTGTCGTGATTCGGCAGCTTGAGCTTTTTGGCCAATACGCGCACGTCGCGCTTGTACATCGCGCCCAATGGAAACAACGTCTTCGAAAGCTGCGCCTGATCGAGCCGGTAGAGGAAGTAGCTCTGATCCTTGGTGCCGTCCTCGGCCTTGAGCAGCTGAAACAGGTCGTCAACCTGCCGCACCTGCGCGTAGTGGCCGGTGGCGATGCGTTCGGCGCCAAGCTGGAGCGCGTGATCGAGGAAGGCCTTGAACTTGATTTCGGCGTTGCACAGCACGTCCGGATTGGGCGTGCGGCCCGCCTGGTACTCGGCGAGGAAGTTGTTGAAAACCCGCTCCTTGTACTCAAGAGAGAAATTCACCGTCTCGATATCGATGCCGATCACATCGGCGACCGATACCGCATCTATCAGGTCCTCGCGCGAGGCGCAGAACTCATCGTCATCGTCGTCTTCCCAGTTCTTCATGAACAGGCCGACCACATCGAAGCCCTGCTCCTTGAGTAGCCAGGCGGCGACCGACGAGTCCACTCCGCCGGACATGCCTACGACAACACGCTTTTTTTGCATTTGCCGGTTGTGCCTAGTCGAGATGCACCAGCAGATCGAGCGGGGCGCGTGCGCCGCGCTGGTAGTCTTCCACGCAGCGGACCACCAGCGGGCTGCGATGGCGGTCGCGGCAGGCGCGGATTTCCGCCGCAGTCAGCCATAACGCCCGCACGATGCCCGTATCCAGGGCGCGCTCAGGGTGGTGCGTACCCAGCCTGCCGGCAAAGGCGAAGCGCAGGTAAGTGACATTGCGGCCGGTACGCCGCCAGCGATACACGCCGACCAGGTACTCGGGCGTGAACTCGTAGGCGGTCTCCTCCAGTGTTTCGCGCGCCGCGCCTTCCACCAGGGACTCGTGGGCCTCGAGATGACCCGCCGGCTGATTGAGCATCAGCCCGTCATCGGTTTCCTCCTCGACCAGAAGGAATCTTCCTTCGCGCTCGACGATAGCGGCGACGGTCACGTTCGGCTTCCACACTTTCTCAGCCATTCAGATCAGTTTCGGGAACAGTTCGATGAGTCCGCGGTAGATGTACTCGACCGCGACCGCCGCGATGATCAGGCCCATGACCCGGGTAATGATGTTCATGCCGGTCTTGCCGAGGCGTTTTGAAATCCGGGTGGCGGCGACGAGCGTTGCCCATACGGCGATGGAGATGATCAGCGCCGGGATGAGCAGCTTGAGGTGATAGATGAAACTCGGCGACTGATGAGTCGCGATGATCATGGTGCTGATTGCGCCCGGACCGGCGAGCAGCGGGATGCCCAGTGGCACCACGGCGACCGCGTGTCTTTCTGCCGCCTCTTCGGCTTCGTCCGGCGTCTGCCGGATCCTGCTTTCCTTGGCCTGCAACATCGAAAACGCCATCATCATCAGCACGATCCCACCGCCGATCAGGAAGGAGGGAATGCTGATCCCGAAGAAATGCAGAATTTCCGTTCCGATCAACGCGGCTGCACCGAGGACGCAGAACACCGTGATCGCCACGACCCTGGCAATGCGTGCCCGCTGCGCGTTCGACTCGCCGTCCGTTGCGCTCAGAAACACCGGTATGCTGGCAATCGGATCGACGATGGCCAGCAGCGCAATGGTCAATTTCAGGATGTCGGTCCAGTCACTCATTCAGAGTTTCGCTGCCGCTCCATGCTGGAGGGAAATGAAAAAGGCAGGGACACCACCCTGCCTTGCAATAGAAGTCGCCGCAAGAGTGCGGACATTTTACGACATCGTCAAACGCCGGACGGAATGAAAAAAGGCAGACCTGAGGCCTGCCTTGCGTTGTCAAAAACGCGCTGAAACTTACTTCTTGGTCGGAGCCGGTTCTTCGATCTTTTTCACCGCCTTCTTTTGATGCTTCTTGGCCGACTTCGCGGGCTTGGCCGTATCAGCCGGATTGGCAGTCGTATCGGCAGCAGCCGCTGAGAAAGTCACTGCGGCAAACAGGGCGGCGATCAGGGCAGCAAATAGCTTCTTCATGTCAGTACTCTCCATGGTCTGGTTTTACCGGGGTATCGACACCCTTCGGGCGTCAGGTGCAGTAACGCCATCCGGTGGGCCTGGTTGACACAATTTGTTACAACCCTTTTGGCCCGTTTAAATTCCTCAAAAGGGGCTGGTCGATCAGACGGAATTGGCCTGGCAGGATGCCATTCAGTGTCCAGGGCCCAATGCGGGAGCGGATCAGGCGCAGGGTCGGATAACCTGCCGCCGCAGTCATCCGCCTTATCTGCCGGTTCTTACCTTCATGCAGTTCCAATTCGATCCAGCTGGTCGGAATGCTCTTGCGGACTCGAATCGGGGGATGCCTTTCCCACAGTCCGGACGGTTGCTCGATTCGCCTTGCGCCAGCGGGAAGAGCGACGAAATCGCCGAGGTCGATGCCCGAACGCAACCGCCGCAAGGCCTCCGCGTCAGGCTCGCCCTCGACCTGAACCCAGTAGCTCTTGGCCAGTCTCATTTTCGGGTCGCTGATGGTGTGCTGGAGCTTGCCGTCGCCGACCAGCACCACCAGACCTTCGCTGTCGGCATCGAGCCGGCCGGCCGGGTAAACGTCGGGGATCGGTATGAAATCCTTTAGTGTGCGTTTGCCCGCACTCGGGCTGAACTGGCAAAGCACTCCGCAGGGTTTGTTGAAGAGCAGAACCCGCGGCATGGAATGGGACCTGGAAATTCCGGGCCGACGCGATTTAGCGGTGCTCGTGCGCAATAAGGTGGTCGTAAGCCGGCAAAGTGAGGAACTCCAAGAAGTCTTCGTCGAGCGTCAGCTCCTCGAACATCTTCGCGCCCTCGGGGTATTTCCCGCCTGCGTAACCTTTGTCGCCGAGCATTTGCCGCACTTTTTCGAGTTCCTGCGGCACCAGTTCGCGGAATAATTCCCTGGTGACCTTGCGGCCATCGTCCAGGATGCCCAGGGGACTGCGGATCCAGTGCCAGATTTGCGCGCGCGAAATTTCTGCTGTGGCGGCGTCTTCCATCAGGTTGAAAATCGGTACACAGCCGGTGCCCGCGAGCCAGGCGCCCAGGTACTGGATGCCGATATTGATGTTGGTGCGCAAACCGGCTTCCGTGACCGGCCCCTTGGGCTGGAAATTGAGCAGGTCTTTGGCGCTGACGTTCACGTCGTCGCGTTTCTTGTGGATCTGGTTCGGCGTCTTCATGACCTTGTCGAAGGCTTCCCTCGCGATCGCCACCAGTCCGGGGTGTGCAACCCAGGTTCCGTCGTGGCCGTCGCTCGCCTCGCGTTCCTTGTCGGCGCGCACTTTCGCGAGCGCCGCCTCATTGGCGGCGGGATCGTTCTTGATCGGAATCTGCGCGGCCATGCCGCCCATCGCGAAGGTGCCGCGCTTGTGGCAAGTCTTGATCAGCAGCAGCGAATAGGAGCGCATGAAGGGGCTTACCATGGTCACCAGATGCCGGTCGGCGAGGATGAAGTCCTTCTGGTTCCGGAATTTCTTGATGCAGCTGAAGATGTAGTCCCAGCGGCCGCAGTTCAGTCCCGCGGAGTGCTCGCGCAACTCGTACAGGATTTCCTCCATTTCAAAAGTCGCGAGAATGGTTTCAATCAATACGGTGGCCTTGACCGTCCCTTGCGGAACGCCGAGTTCCTTCTGCGCGAACACGAAGGCGTCGTTCCACAGCCTGGCTTCGAGGTGCGATTCCATTTTTGGCAGGTAGAGATACACGCCCGAGCCCTGCTTGACTATTGCCTTGGCGTTGAGGAAGAAATAAAGGCCGAAGTCGAACAGCGATCCCGACATCGGCTGGCCGTCGACGACCACGTGCTTCTCGCTGAGGTGCCAGCCGCGCGGCCGCACCAGCAAGGTGGCGGTCTTGTCAGCGAGGCGGTATTGCTTGCCCTCGGGACTGGTAAAGGAAATGCTGCGATTGAGCGCGTCGCGCACGTTGATCTGCCCCTGCAACTGATTGTCCCAGGTCGGCGTTGAGGAATCCTCGAAGTCGGCCATGAACATGCTGGCGCCGGAATTGAGCGCGTTGATCACCATCTTGCGGTCGGTTGGCCCGGTGATCTCTACGCGCCGATCCTGGAGATCCTGCGGCACCGGTGCGACTTGCCAGTCGGCGTCGCGAACGTGTTTTGTTTCGGGCAGGAAATCGGGCAGCTTGCCGGCGTCGAGTTGCTTTTGGCGCTGGGCCCGACGTGCGAGGAGTTCGAGACGGCGGGTGTTGAAGTTGCGATGCAGCCTGGCGAGGAAAGCGAGCGCGTCGCCGGTGAGAACCTGCGCGTATTCGGGCGTGATGGATCCAAGCACTTTCATGCCGGCGGGGGTGTTCGGCTGAGTCATGGGGCTTCCGGTGAGTTCAGGTATTTTTACATACTGAAAAATGATTTCGCGAAATGATAAAAGTGAAAGGCCGCGGCGGCAAGCAAAGCTTGCCAAACCGCGGCCGCGCGGAACTTGGTAAGAGCCTCCCTACACGAACTGTTCTTCTTCGGTCGATCCGGTGAGTGCAGTAACCGAAGAGCGTCCCGCCTGCACTGCCTGGGTTACCTCGTCGAAGTATCCAGTGCCGACTTCGCGCTGATGCTTTGTCGCCGTATAGCCGTGCGCTTCGGCCGCAAATTCGGCTTGCTGTAGCCGCACGTAGGCGCTCATATTCTCGGTTGCGTAGCCGCGCGCCAGGTCAAACATGCTGAAGTTGAGCGAGTGGAATCCTGCCAGCGTGATGAACTGGAATTTGTAGCCCATCGCGCCCAGTTCGCGCTGAAACCTGACGATCGATGCATCGTCCAGGTTCTTCTTCCAGTTGAACGACGGCGAGCAGTTGTACGCGAGCAATTTGCCCGGATACTGCTTGTGGATGGCCTCGGCAAATTGCCTGGCGAAGGCAAGGTCGGGTTTGCCGGTCTCGCACCAGATCAGGTCGGCAAATGGTGCGTAGGCAAGTCCCCGCGAGACCGCCTGCTGGATGCCGTTGATAACCCGATAGTAGCCTTCGGCGGTGCGCTCGCCAGTACAGAACGGCTTGTCATTCTCGTCGAAATCCGAGGTCAACAGATTCGCCGCTTCCGCGTCCGTGCGCGCAAACAGCACTGTGGGCACGCCCATGATGTCCGCGGCCAGCCGGGCGGCGGCGAGTTTTTGCACGGCCTCCTGGGTCGGTACCAGCACCTTGCCGCCCATGTGGCCGCATTTCTTTGCCGAAGCCAGTTGATCTTCGAAATGCACGCCAGACGCGCCGGCGTCGATCATCGACTTCATGAGTTCGAATGCGTTCAGCACGCCGCCGAATCCGGCTTCCGCATCGGCCACGACCGGGGCGAACCAGTCGAATGTCGTCCTTGCCCTCGGCGTGATGGATCTGGTCGGCGCGGATTAAGGTGTTGTTGATCCTGCGGACCACTGCGGGAACGCTGTTGGCCGGATACAGCGACTGATCGGGATACATCTCGCCGGAGAGGTTGGCATCTGCGGCCACCTGCCAGCCGGAGAGATAGATTGCCTTGAGCCCGGCCTTGACCTGCTGCAAAGCCTGGTTCCCCGTAAGCGCGCCAAGGGCGTTGACGAACGGCTCCTGCCAGAGCAGTTGCCACAGTTTTTCGGCACCACGGCGGGCGAGCGTGTACTCGATGACAAGTGTGCCGCGCAGCCGGCAGACATCCTCGGCGGAGTAGGGACGTTGCACGCCTTTCCATCGCGGGTGATCAGACCATTCCTTCCTGATTCTTGCGACTTCCAGATCGCGGGTCATGAACTTTCTCCTTTCGGTAAATACGTGTGTGTTTTGTTTGAACGCAACCGGGCCGCGTCCTCGCAAGAGGTCATGCCGTGCTTGTGTCGCGACAGCGGAAATTGACGCAACGTTGGCGCGGGCGACAGTACCTCAGGATTTTCATGCGCCGCAACAATAATATGGAGACCATAAAGACTATTAATAATCAATAAGTTGAGTATTTGCGGAACACGTCATTTTGCAATGCGAAATTTGGTTTCAGGGTCCTTGGCAATTCCACTTTGCTATTGTCTTGCAGTGATCTCCACCGAGGCCGACACGAAGCCGGCATGTGTGTGGGGAATTGCGGGCGACCAGTGGATGTTTTGATACGGCATAGTCGGAGAAGTCGGACAGGATCAGGCGCGCGCTCTGGTGGGGTTCCGGTGGGCCGCTGGCGGGCGTTGCTTTACAATTGGCGCCTTCGATCGCTCCACATTACTGCTTGCAATTCAATTACATCCATCCACACGTCGAATCGAGGCCGATTTCATGTACCAGCACATCAAGGTTCCTTCCACAGGACAGAAGATCACCGTAAATAAGGACTACACCCTGAATGTTCCCGCCAATCCGATCGTTCCTTTCATCGAGGGGGACGGTACCGGTGTGGACATCACGCCGGTGATGCGCAGGGTCGTGGATTCAGCGGTCCAGGTGTCTTATGGGGGCAAGCGCAAGATTGAATGGATGGAGATGTATGCCGGCGAGAAATCCTGCAAGGTATATGGCGAAAACGTCTGGTTGCCGGAAGAAACGCTGCAAGTCAGCAGGGAGTTCGTGGTCTCGATCAAGGGACCCCTAACCACGCCGGTGGGCGGCGGCATCCGTTCGATCAACGTCGCGTTGCGCCAGGAGCTCGACCTGTATGTGTGTCTGCGCCCCGTGCGCTACTTCAAGGGCGTTCCCAGTCCGCTGAAACAGCCCGAAAAGACCGACATGGTGATCTTCCGGGAGAACTCCGAGGACATTTACGCAGGCATTGAGTGGGCCGCCGAATCCGACAACGCGCGCAAGGTCATCGACTTTCTCATAAAGGAAATGGCGGTCAAGAAAATCCGCTTTCCCCGAACCTCGGGAATCGGTATCAAGCCGGTCTCTCGTGAAGGCACCGAGCGTCTGGTCCGGAAGGCGTTCCAGTACGCAATTGCGAACAAGCGCAGGTCGGTCACCCTGGTGCACAAGGGCAATATCATGAAGTTTACGGAAGGCGCTTTCCGGGACTGGGGTTACGCGCTTGCCAAGCGCGAGTTTGGGGCGGAACTGCTCGACGGCGGACCGTGGATGAAACTGCCAAACGGAATTGTAGTAAAGGATGCAATTGCCGACGCTTTCCTGCAGCAGATACTGCTACGTCCGGACGAATACGACGTCATTGCCACGCTCAACCTGAACGGCGACTACATCTCCGATGCCTTGGCGGCCCAGGTGGGCGGCATCGGCATCGCGCCAGGCGCCAATATGAGCGACTCGGTGGCGATGTTCGAGGCGACCCACGGGACTGCGCCGAAGTACGCAGGCAAGGACTACGTCAACCCGGGTTCGCTTATTCTCTCGGCAGAGATGATGCTGCGTCACATGGGCTGGGTGGAAGCGGCCGATCTCGTCGTCCGTTCCATGGAGGCCGCCATCCGCGACAAAGTCGTGACCTATGACTTTGCGCGTCTGATGACCGGGGCAACGCAGGTTTCCTGTTCGGGGTTCGGCAACGCCATGATCGAGCGCATGAAGAATTGAGCGATTCGAAAAAACAAAAAGCCCGCGACGGTGTCGCGGGCTTCGAATGTTCTGAACCTGCCGGCGGAGTCGTTTGCGCCGTCCGGCAGCCTTTAGGCGGCCTGGATGTTGGAGGCCTGTTTCCCCTTTGGACCCTGGGTGACTTCGAAACTCACCTTCTGGCCTTCTTTAAGCGTCTTGAAGCCGTTCATTTGAATTGCCGAAAAATGGGCAAACAGATCTTCACTGCCATCGTCGGGCGTGATGAAACCGTAGCCCTTGGCGTCGTTAAACCACTTTACGGTACCAGTTGCCATACTCCCCTTCCCCTGATGAAGAACGCGGGCCGGAAACCCGCCGACTGTTTGAGTTTCAAGACCGCGTTATCGGCAAAACCGGTACTGCAGTAACCTTGAAGCCAAACACCTATCCACTTTTTAGGTCATTTATTTTGGGAAGTCAAGTACGCGAAAACCTTCGCAAGCGATTGTTGCAATGCGGTTTTAGGGAAACCGCCATTTCTCCGGCCGGGTCCGGATTCTGCTCTTGTAATTTCCACGGTTATCAGCAATATTTGACCCTGGTAAAGGCAGTGGAAGCGAGACGGCAGGTTATGGCGACGGGAACTCGCGACAACACGCTTCTGGAGGTCGAGAAGAGCAAGGTCAAACCCCCGCCGCTGTTCAAAGTCCTGCTGTTAAACGACGATTACACACCCATGGACTTTGTGGTTTCGGTTCTGCAGACGTTTTTTTTCGATGACGCGAGAACAGGCGACCCAGATCATGCTCAAAGTACACAGGGAGGGCATGGGCGTGTGCGGGGTGTATCCTAAGGATGTGGCCGCAACCAAGGTCGAGCAGGTCATCGCTTTTTCGAGGCAGCATCAGCATCCGCTTCAGTGCGTGATGGAGGAAACATGATTGCGCAGGAGTTAGAAGTCAGTCTGCACATGGCGTTCATGGAAGCACGGCAGAAGCGCCACGAGTTCATCACCGTGGAGCACCTGCTGCTCGCCATGCTGGACAATCCGTCCGCCGCGGAAGTCCTGCGAGCCTGCGCCGCCAATGTCGAGGAACTGCGAAAACTCCTGAACGATTTCATCAACGAACATACCCCGGTGGTGAGCGGCGAAGAAGTCGACACCCAGCCCACGCTCGGCTTCCAGCGGGTGATCCAGCGCGCGATCCTGCATGTGCAGTCTTCGGGCAAGAAAGAGGTGACCGGCGCCAACGTGCTGGTGGCGATCTTTGGCGAGAAGGACTCGCACGCGGTGTACTTCCTGCACCAGAAAGGCGTAACGCGCCTGGACGTGGTGAACTTCATTTCCCACGGCATTACCAAGGTGCCGCAGGCGGCGCCCGCCAAGCAGCAACCGGAGGCGGACGCGGATACCGAGCAGGAGCAGTCTTCGGGGGGCGCGCTCGAGAGCTACACCATGAACCTGAACGCACTCGCCATCTCCGGCAAGATCGATCCGCTGATCGGCCGGGAACGCGAACTCGAGCGGGTGATCCAGACGCTGTGCCGGCGGCGCAAGAACAATCCGCTCCTGGTGGGCGAGGCCGGGGTCGGAAAGACCGCGATCGCCGAGGGGTTGGCGCGCCGAATCATCGAGGGCAGCGTGCCCGAGATCCTGTCACGCTGCCAGGTTTACGCGCTCGACATGGGCGCGCTGCTGGCCGGCACCAAGTACCGCGGCGACTTCGAGCAGCGCCTGAAGGCGGTGCTCAAGCAGCTGACCGACAATCCCAATGCGATCCTGTTCATCGACGAGATTCATACGCTGATCGGGGCGGGTGCGGCCTCCGGCGGGACGCTGGACGCCTCCAACCTGCTCAAGCCGGCACTGTCGTCCGGCAGCACTGAAGTGCATTGGCGCCACCACTTACACCGAATTCCGCGGGATTTTCGAGAAGGACCACGCGCTGTCGCGCCGCTTCCAGAAAATCGATGTGACCGAACCGTCGGTTGCGGAAACCGTCGAGATCCTGCGCGGCCTGAAGACGCGTTTCGAGGCGCACCACGGGGTCAAGTACACCGCCTCGGCGCTCACGTCGGCGGCGGAGCTGTCGGCTCGCTTCATCAATGACCGCCATCTGCCGGACAAGGCCATCGACGTGATCGACGAGGCCGGCGCAGCGCAGCGCATCCTGCCTAAATCCAAGCAGAAGCGTGTCATCAGCAAACACGAGATCGAGGAGATCATCGCCAAAATCGCGCGCGTTCCGGCGCAGAGCGTGTCGTCCACCGATCGCAGCAAGCTTGCAGAACCTCGACCGCGACCTGAAGGCGGTGGTGTTCGGCCAGGACAAGGCGATTGACGCGCTTGGCGGCTTCGATCAAGATGTCGAGGAGCGGCCTGGGCAACCCGCAGAAGCCGATTGGCTGCTTCCTGTTCAGCGGGCCCACCGGGGTGGGCAAGACCGAGGTGGCGCGCCAGCTCGCCTATACGATGGGTGTGGAACTGATCCGCTTCGACATGTCCGAATACATGGAACGGCATGCGGTGTCGCGCCTGATCGGCGCGCCGCCCGGTTACGTCGGTTTCGACCAGGGCGGGCTGCTCACCGAGGCGATCACCAAGCATCCGTACTCGGTGCTGCTGCTCGACGAGATCGAGAAGGCGCACCCGGACATTTTCAACATCCTGTTGCAGGTGATGGACCACGGCACGCTGACCGACAACAACGGGCGCAAGGCGGACTTTCGCAATACCGTGATCGTCATGACCACCAATGCGGGCGCCTCGGAGCTGGCGAAGACATCGATGGGATTCACCCAGCAGACGGTTGCCGGAGACGAGATGGCTGAGATCAAGCGCATGTTCACGCCGGAATTCCGCAACCGCCTGGATGCCGCCATTTCCTTCTCGGCGCTGTCCCACGACATCATCATCAAGGTGGTGGACAAGTTTCTCATGCAACTCGAGGAGCAATTGCACGAGAAGAAGGTGGAAGTGGCGTTCACCGATGCACTCAAGACCTATCTCGCCAAGAACGGCTTTGATCCGCTGATGGGCGCGCGGCCGATGTCGCGGCTGATTCAGGACACGATACGCACCGCGCTGGCCGACGAGCTTCTGTTCGGACGCCTCGCGAGCGGCGGCAAGGTTACGGTAGACGTGGATGCCGAAGGCAAGACCAGGCTGCTTTTCGACGAAGCCAAGGAAGAAAGCCTCGCCTGAGCGAACGCAAATGGTGCAACCCGAGCCGGACCGACGAGGTCCGGCTTTTTTTCGTGGATGCCGGGCCGAACGCGAGCGTTTCGGCAGGGTTGCGTCGCCTTTCGGCCGCGAGTAACGTGTATGCGAATGGATCGCGCACGGCGTTTGCCGCGCGCAAGGAAGTTTTGGTCACGGTCATGAACAGGAGAACGGCAATGATCAGGGCAGGCATGACATTTGCGGCGCTGCTGCTCGCCGGTGCGAGCATTCCCGTGCTCGCGGCAGACAACAACGACGGTCGCAATTGGGCGGCAACCTGCAGCGGTTGTCACGGCACCAACGGCTACAGTGAAGGCGGCATGCCATTGCTGGCCGGGTTGGACAAGGCGTACATCGTCAATGCCATGAAGGAGTTCAAGGCCGGAACAAGGCCGGCAACCGTCATGCATCAGCATGCCAAGGGCTACTCCGAAGAACAGATCGAGCGAATCGCGGAGTTCTTCGCTGCGCAACCATTGAAGTGAAGCCCGGGAACGAGGGGGGAGAATGGCTTTGACACGTCGCGATTTCGTAAAGTGGTTGTCGGTCTCGGCTACGTTGTCCGGAAGCATCGGGCTGCGCCACCGCCACCACATCCAGGACCGTGGGCAGGGTGGTGGTAATTGGAGGCGGATACGCCGGTGCGACCGCCGCCAAGTATGTGCGCATGTGGGGGCCGGACATCGAGGTCACTCTCGTCGAACGGGACGCGGAGTTTGTTTCCTGCCCGCTTTCGAACCGCGTGCTTGCCGGCGTCATCCAGTTGAAGGACCTCACCCGCGACTACGGCAAGCTGCAGGCCAAGGTATGGAGTGAAGCTGATCCGCGACGAAGCAACGGCGATCGATCCGGTCGCGCAGGAAGTGCGATTGGGCAACGGCGGCACGCTCAAGTACGATCGCCTGATCGTGGCGCCGGGTGTGGACATACTCTACGACGAGGTACCCGGCCTGGATTCGCCCCAGGCGCAGGCGCGCGTGTTGCACGCCTGGAAGGCCGGAACGCAGACTGTGGCGCTGCGCAAGCAACTGGAGGCGATGGCGAACGGCGGCGTGTACGCGATGACGATTCCCAAAGCACCGTATCGTTGCCCGCCGGGGCCGTACGAACGCGCCTGCCAGGTGGCGTGGTACTTCAAGACCAGCAAGCCGAGATCCAAGGTTCTCATCCTCGACGCCAACGAGGACGTCGTGTCGAAGAAGGGACTATTCATGAAGGCGTGGAGCGAGCGCTACGCCGGCATCGTCGAGTACCGGCCGAACAGCGAACTCACGGGAGTGGATGCGACCACCCTGACTGCGAAACTCACGTTCGAAGACGTCAAGGCCGATGTGCTGAACGTGGTCCCGCCCCAGCGCGCCGGTAAGAATCGCCGCGGATGCCGGGTTAATCACTGCGAACAACAGGTGGTGCGGTGTGGATTTTCTGACGTACGAATCATCGACCGTGAAGAACGTGCACGTACTCGGTGATGCCATCATGGCGGCGCCGCAGATGCCCAAGTCCGGGCACATGGCGAACCAGCACGCGAAGGTCTGTGCCGCCGCGGTAGTGGCATTGATGCACGGCGAGCCGGTCAACTCCCAGCCGCTGGTCACTAACACCTGCTACAGCTTCGTGAGCGACCGGGAGGTCATCCACGTCGCTTCGGTGCATGCCTATGTCGCCGGAGAAGAGAACCATGGAGATCGTCCCGGGCGTCGAGCGGCGTGTCTTCGGTCGCGAGCGAACTGGAAGGCCAGTACGCGGAAGCCTGGGGCAGGAATATCTGGTCCGACATGCTCGGCTGAGGCATGTTTGCGGGAATACCTAGGGAAGCTCTGACCAAGTTCCACATGCGCGACCGAGGCGATTCGGGTCGAGGGCAAGACGGCGAGGACGCCGTGTAGCCGGCCTACATAAGGAGGAGCCGACGCAGACATCGGCCCGAATCGCCCGGTCCCTCGAAAGAGTCGAAATGTCATTGGGTTGTGCCAGGTGCGGCGCCTGCGTTGTTACGTTCCTTGCTGGGGCTTCAGCCGCATCTGCGGAGCGGCGCCTAGCAGTCATCCGCACCTGGCGCAACGCGCATCGCGGAACTTGATCAGAGCTTCCCCAGACGGGCGGCTTGGCCGCCCATTTTCATTTCCGGTCGAGAACGCGAACAGGCGGGATGAGAACGAACGATGCAGCGACGGCCAGTGCGAACAGGAGGTACAGGGTCAGGAACCCCCATCCGGGAAAGTCGTAGTAGAGGATGCGGTGAAGCAAGCGGGCAATAAAGCCGGTTTCGGCAGGGCGGCCGCGCAATTCATCCTCCCAGACGGTGAGCGGACACGCCACGCCGATGAGCGCTTCGGCGCAAACGAAGAGAATCGCCGCCAGGTGCAGTACACGGAAAAGGAAATTGCGGATGACCTGCCAACCGCACATCGCGCCAATCCAGATGAACGCCAGGCCGCCGACAACAAACGCCACAAACATCAAGTGGACGACCAGAACGGCGTTCGCTAGCCAGCCCACGGCCCGATGTGTGGCCTCAAGTGGCGATCGGTCGCGATGGATCGGCATATCCATTCGCTCCACGAACCGGGATAGAGCCCGCAGCCCTTGATGCCGGCGATTTCCATCGCCAGCAGATTGTGGCAGGCGGATACGCCTGAGCCGCACTGGTGCACCACTGCTTCCCGGGTGACGCATCGCCGACCAGCGATTTGAAGTCGGCGCGCAGTTCCTCCGGCGACTTGAAGAAACCCTGCGCGTTCAGGTTGTCCTTGAAGAAGCGGTTGAGCGCGCCAGGAATATGGCCGGCGACCGGATCGATGGTTTCGTTACGGCCATGGAAGCGGTCGTTGCTGCGCGCGTCGATCAGGACCATTTCCCTGGAATTGAGGCGCTTGAGCGACGGTCGCAGCGTCCACCCAGGAGCGGTCGGGTTTGCCGCTGAACTTGTCCGGCGTCGGCGCCGGAAGTTCCTTTGTTACAGGATGGCCAGCGGCGGTCCATGCCTGCCACCCGCCGTCGACAACAGCCACGTTCCGGTGTCCGACCCAGCGCAACATCCACCACAGGCGCGCGCCATAGGTGCCGCCGGCATTATCGTAGCCGACGACCTGACTGCCGTTGGCAACACCCATGCGGCCGAGCCAGGCGATAAACGCGGTCGGCTCGGGCAGCGGATGGCGGCCGTTCTTGCCGTTGAGCGGGCCCGGAAAGATCCCTGTCCACATGCGCGAAACGGGCGCCGGGAACGTGCGACTCGGCGTACGCCTTCGGTCCGAATTCGGGATTGGTCAATTCGTGCCGGCAGTCGAAGATCACCAATTCCGCAGTGCCCAGTTGCTTAGCCAGATCAGCGACGGAAATGAGCGTTGTGTAATTCATTGGCGATGCGTGGCGGGTGGGGCAAAATGTCTCGCGGGTCGGGTGATTCGCTGCGGCCTGCAACTGCGGCGTACGTTCGTTTGTTGCGTAGTCCTTGCGCGGGCTTACAGGTGCGGCTCGATCTGGTTGCGCAGGAATTCGTGGAAGTGAATCATCCCGTCTTCCATGGGAGACTGATAGGGACCATATTCATTGCGGCCCTGATGGTAGAGCGCGCGGCGGCCTTCGGTCATGCGCACGCAGATCTCCTCGTCTTCCCGGGCAGTCTCGATGTAGGCCTGTTGCTCCGCTTCGACAAACTCGCGTTCGAAAAGAACAATGTCTTCGGGGTAATAGAATTCCACCACGTTGCTGCAGTGCTCGGGTCCGCGCGGAACGATGGTGCTGACCACCAGCACGTTGGGGTACCACTCCACCATGATGTTCGGATAGTACGTGAGCCAGATTGCGCCCTGTTTGGGCATCTCGCCGTTGTTGTAGCGAAGCACGGCCTCGTGCCATTTCCTGTATGCGCTCGTGCCCGGCTTCCCAAGCGCCTGATTGATCCCAACGGTCTGTACGCTATACCACTCGCCGAATTCCCATTTCAGATCGTCGGCATCGACGAACTGGCCCAGACCGGGATGGAATGGCCCGACATGATAGTCCTCGAGATAAACCTCGATGAATGTCTTCCAGTTTACCGGGTATTCTTCGATCATCACCCGGTCGAGCATGTAGCCGGAGAAATCCATGTCGGCCAGCACGCCCAGTTTCGACAGATCAAGATTGGGATTGCGCGGACCGGCGAAAAGCAGGCCGTTCCAGTGGGTCAATGGAGTCTTCCCCAGGTCCAGGCAGGGATTGCCGGGAAAGTGCGGGGCGCCAAGCAGTCTGCCCGACATGTCGTAGGTCCAGCGGTGCAACGGGCAGACGATGTTCTGTGTGCGGCCATGTCCCTTGAGAATGATGGACTGGCGGTGCCGGCAGACATTGGACAGCAGTTCCACGCCATTCCGGTTGTGCACCAGCGCCTTGGCGTTTCCCATCCATTCGAGGGTGCGAAAGTCGCCGACCTCGGGAACCATCAATTCGTGGCCGACGTAACCCGGCCCCTGCTGGAACAGCACTTTCTCTTCGATTCTGGCAATGCGCGGATCGAGATACCATTCGACCGGCGGCTGTGCCGGCGTTCGAATCAAAGCGGAAACATTTGCCAGATCGGTCATAAACGAATGTCCCCCCCAGGGTAATGCAGCAATAAAAAAACCGCCCCCGGCTTGAAGCGCAGTTTGGGCGGAATTCCACGAAATATTGTCCCTTAAAACCCTACATGGCGCAACGTCTTTAAGCCACTGATGACTGCTCGGTTCAACGCCAACTGACCCCATTCGTTGACCGGGGTTCCGAGGATAGGCTATTTTGACGAACTTTCCGGCCTCCAGATCATCTGTCCTCCGTGACCAAACCCAAGACGCAGAAGCCGCAATCGTTCGAGCAGGCGCTCGCCGAGATCGAGAGCATCGTCGCCGCAATGGAGGCGGGGCAGCTTCCGCTCGAGCAGGCCCTGGCAGCTTACAAACGCGGCGCGGAGCTCCTCCAGTATTGCCAGGCGCAGCTACTGGAAGCCCAGCAACAGGTCAAGGTTCTCGAGGCCGGCACCCTGCAGAATTTTACCGGTGACGACGGCAACGAATGATTTTCAGGGTTGGATGCTGGACCGACAGGACCGCATCGAAAGAACCCTGAACGGCCTGCTGCCGGCAGCGGAACTTGCGCCCGCGCGACTGCACGCGGCGATGCGTTACGCCGTGTTGGGCGGAGGCAAGCGTGTCAGGCCGCTGCTTGCTTACGGAGCTGGTGAACTTTCCGGTGCCGAAGAGCGGCAAGTGGATCGCGCGGCCGCCGCGGTGGAAATGATCCATGTGTATTCGCTGGTGCACGATGATCTGCCCTGCATGGATGACGATGTGCTGCGCAGGGGCAAGCCCACGGTGCATCTGGAGTTCGACGAAGCCACCGCCCTGCTGGTCGGCGACAGCCTGCAGAGCCTTGCCTTTCAAGTCATATCCGAGCAGCCAATGACCGACGACGCGGGGTGCCAGGTGGAGATGGTCGGGCTTCTTGCCCGGGCCTGCGGCTCGCGCGGCATGGCGGGCGGACAGGCGATCGACCTCGATGCCACCGGCAAGACGCTCGCGGTGACCGAACTGGAATTCATGCACGTTCACAAGACCGGCGCGCTGATCCGGGCCTCAGTGGCGCTGGGAGCACGTTGCGGTGACGCCTTGTCGCAGTCGCAGTTCAATGCGCTGGATCATTTTGGCAAGTTCATCGGCCTTGCCTTTCAGGTGGTCGACGACGTGCTCGATGCGCAGTCCAGCACGGCGACGCTGGGCAAGACTGCGGGCAAGGATGCAAAGAACAACAAGCCGACTTACGTGAGCGCCCTTGGTCTCGACGAGGCGCGCAAGTTCGCCGCGGAGTTGCGCGACGATGCATTGCGCGCGCTGGATGCGCTTCCCCGGAACGGCGGGCGCCTTCGCCAGCTTGCCGATTTCATCGTATTGCGGCGATTCTGAATTCGGTCACACACATGTACGAACTGCTGGAAAAAATAAACGATCCGTCCGATCTGCGCGCGCTCGAACGCAAGCAACTCGCGGCGCTCGCCCGGGAATTGCGCGACTACCTGCTCCATTCGGTGGCGAACACCGGCGGTCACCTGTCATCCAATCTGGGCACCGTCGAGCTCACGGTGGCGCTGCACTATGTATTCAACACGCCCCATGATCGCCTGGTCTGGGATGTGGGCCACCAGACCTATGTCCACAAGATTCTGACCGGGCGGCGGGAGCGGATGTCGACCCTGCGCCAGTTCGGCGGCGTGGCCGGCTTTCCGCGCCGTATCGAAAGCGAGTACGACACCTTCGGAACCGCGCATTCCAGCACCTCGATCAGCGCCGCGCTCGGCATGGCGGTGGCAGCGCGCATGAAGGGCGAGGAGAGGCGGGTGGTGGCGATCATCGGCGACGGAGCGATGACCGCCGGCATGGCCTTCGAGGCGCTCAACAACGCGGGCGCCATGGATGCAAACCTCCTGGTCGTGCTCAACGACAACGACATGTCGATCTCGGAAAACGTCGGGGCGCTCAACAACTATCTGGCGAAATTGATGTCCGGGCGCTTCTACGCCGCGGCACGCAAGACCAGCGAGAAAGTGCTCGGCGTGATGCCGCCGGTACTGGAATTGGCCAAACGCGCCGAAGAACACGTGAAAGGCATGGTCACGCCCGGCACGCTGTTCGAGGAGTTCGGCTTCAACTACATCGGTCCGATAGACGGCCACAACCTCGACGTGCTGGTGTCGACCCTCGGCAACCTGAAGAAGCTCGAAGGACCGCAGTTTCTTCACGTTGTCACCCGCAAAGGCAAAGGCTACGAGCCGGCGGAGAAGGACCCGATCCTGTACCACGGGGTCACCAAATTCGATCCGGACGCGGGCATCACGCCCAAATCCGGCGGAAAGCCGACCTATACCCAGATATTCGGCGACTGGCTCTGCGACATGGCAGCGCTTGATTCGCGGCTCATAGCAATCACTCCGGCGATGCGCGAAGGCTCGGGTCTGGTGCGTTTCTCCCAGGAGTATCCCGACCGGTATTTCGACGTGGGTATCGCGGAGCAGCACGCGCTCACTTTCGCTGCAGGATTGGCGTGCGAGGGTTTGAAGCCGGTGGTTGCAATCTATTCGACCTTTTTGCAGCGTGCCTACGATCAACTCATCCACGACATCTGCATCCAGAACCTGCCGGTCCTGTTCGGAATCGATCGTGCCGGGCTGGTAGGTGCCGATGGGCCAACGCACGCCGGCAGCTTCGACCTCAGCTACCTGCGCTGCCTGCCCGGCATGGTGGTAATGGCTCCTTGCGACGAGAACGAATGCCGCCAGATGCTCTATACCGGCTTCCAGATCGACGGCCCGGCGGCCGTGCGCTACCCACGCGGCAGCGGACCGGGCGCACAGGTGCAGAAGGACCTGTCTGCGCTGCCGATCGGCAAGGGCGACGTGCGCCGCCGTGGCCTGCGGGTGGCGATCCTGTCTTTCGGCGCACTTCTCAAGCCTTGCCTCGAAGCCGCAGAGAAACTTGACGCAACGGTTGCCAATATGCGTTTCGTGAAACCGCTGGACGAAGAACTGGTCCGAGAACTCGCGATCTCACACGAATGGCTGGTCACCGTGGAAGAGAACACCATCCTCGGCGGCGCAGGCAGTGCGGTTCTGGAAACCCTTGAAAAACAAGGAATACAGAAGAAAGTTCTGCAGCTTGGCTTGCCGGATCGCTTTGTCGACCACGGCGACCCGGCGCGATTGCTCAAGGAATGCGGTTTGGACGCGGAAGGCATCCACGCGTCGATTTCGGCAAAATTAGCCGAGTAGTTTACTCAACTATTACCGAAGTCTATAATTGGACGCATGCACTCCAACTTAGGGATCCGGTCATGAATTCCCCAGAAGGCTTCTCGATTCCCGATGTACAGAGTTCGGTGGACACCCGCCGCCTCGCCATAGACAAGGTGGGGATCAAGTCCATCCGGCATCCTGTGCGGGTGGCGGACCGGAGCGACGGTGTCCAGCACACCATCGCTACTTTCAACATGTACGTGGGCCTGCCGCACAACTTCAAGGGTACCCACATGTCGCGTTTCGTCGAGATCCTGAACTCGCACGAACGCGAAATCTCGGTCGAGTCCTTCGAGGCGATGCTGCGCGACATGGTCAAGCGGCTGGAGGCCGAGTTCGGCCATATCGAAATGACCTTTCCGTACTTCATCAACAAGGCAGCGCCGGTGTCCGGGGTCAAGAGCCTGATGGACTACGAGGTCACCTTCGTCGGAGAGATTTCCGGCGACCAGCACGTATTCACCATGAAAGTGGTGGTTCCGGTCACCAGCCTGTGCCCGTGCTCGAAGAGGATCTCCGAATACGGTGCGCACAACCAGCGCTCGCACGTGACCATCAGCGCGCGCACCAATACGCACGTCTGGATCGAGGACCTGGTCCGCATCGCCGAGGATCAGGCATCCTGCGAACTCTATGGCCTGCTCAAGCGTCCGGACGAAAAGTACGTTACCGAGCGCGCCTACGACAATCCCAAATTCGTCGAGGACATGGTGCGCGATATCGCGACCGTTCTGAACCGGGACAAGCGCATCGATGCCTACGTGGTGGAGATCGTGAGAATTTCGAGTCCATCCACAATCACTCTGCATACGCACTGATCGAAAAGGACAAGGCCGTGAAACGATGATCGACCGGCAGCGAAATCGAAACGGGCCGCATAGCGGCCCGTTTTTTTTGGCTTCTGGAAGGTAAACCCGGGAAACCGCGCTCAGCGACGGCGGCTGGAGAGACGGACCACCTTGCCGGCGGCGACACGATTTCCGGCGTCCGGCTCCATGCTGTCGAAGGCTTTCTGCGCGGCGAGCACGGCTTCAATGTTGCCTTCCGCCCAGCCGCGGATTTGTTCCAGTACCTTGATCAGCGTTCGCCCCAGCGGCGTCAGGGAATACTCGACTTTCGGCGGAATGGTCGCGAAAACCTCTCGCGTTACCAGTCCGTCGCGCTCCAGGCCGCGCAGCGTCTGCGTCAGCATTTTCTGCGAGACGCCGAGGATCTCACGGCGCAGTTCGCCGAAGCGCAATGTCCCCTTGGCGAGCCGTCCCACGATCATCACCGTCCACTTGTCGGCGATGCGGTTCAGCGCCATGCGGGTCGGGCACTTGTCGTTGTAGATGTTCCACTGCGGTGCAGTCCTGCCGGCCATCGACCCTCCTTCCACTTAGCCAGGTTACTAATTGGTAACTATATAACCTTCGGGTGCTTACTTGCCAATAGTAACCAATATACCTAATGTGCGCTACAGCCGCTTGCGACCAGGTGATTCAACGCAGCAATGAGCGGCGCCGCGCAAGCGTGGCGCACACCCGTCAAATCGAGAAACAGGAGAAAGACATGACTGACATCCGTACTTCCTTCGCTGCCCTCTGCCTGGCAGCCAGCCTGATCCAATCTGCATCCGCGGCGGAACTTACCGTCACGACCCACAGCGCATCCGCGGCGGGGTTCATGGTCAACTCCCACCTGATCGCGGGGGAGCGCGACGCCATTCTGGTGGATGCGCAATTCATCCGCAGCGAAGCCGCCAAGGCGATACAGATGGTCAAGGAGTCCGGGAAGAACCTCAGATACATTCTGGTGACCCACGGCCATCCCGACCATTTCTTCTGGCTTGAGGATTTTCAAAGTGCGTTCCCGGACGCGCGCATCGTCGCCGCCGGCAACGTGATTCCCGACATCGAGTCCTACGGTCCCAAGGCGATCGCGATGTGGAAGCCTGTCTTCAAGGAAGAAATTCCCGACACCTTCGTTACGCCGAAGCCGGTGAACTCAACTTCCTTGTTCCTCGACGGGCAGGAAATCCAGCTCCTGTCGCTCAAGGACGGCGAAAGCGCCCACGCCACAGCCGTGTGGATTCCAGGTTCGCGTGCCCTGATTGCCGGCGACCTTGCGTACAACAGGGTGCACCTGTGGTTGCGGGAAAATCGACCCGAAAACTGGCTGGCGATACTGGATCGCCTGGAGAACCTGAAGCCCGTGACCGTTTACCCCGGACACGGCCCGTTGGGCGGGCCGGAGGTGCTGGCTGCCGACCGCGAATACATCCAGACCTTCATCGCTGCCACTTCGGCGCCAGCCACCAGGGAAGAGGCAATGGCAAAACTGAAGGCGGCATACCCGGACTACGCGCTGCCGATGATTGTCGAGTACAGCGTTGCTGGCCGCATCAAGTAATCCTTCGCGGGATTGCGGCCAGGCATTCAGGAATCGGGGCGGCGATACCAGTCCAGCGTCGCCCTGATTGCCTGGTCCAAAGGCGTTGACTGCACGCCGAAAGCCTTTTCGAAGCGGCTCGAGTCCATGACAAAATCGTGTTCGAACTGGTAAAGCATTTCCCGCAACTCTTTCGCGTTCGCGTCGAACAGTCCTGCAAGGGCGATTGCAAGCCGTGGCGCCCTGCTCATTCTGGCCGGCTTGCCCAGCATGCGATAAACCGCTCCCACAAACTGGCGGGTCGTCATCGCCGATGGGCTCGGCACGTGCCAGGCTCTGCCGAGCGCCTCTTCGCGTTCGCCCAGCGTGACCAAAGCCTTGCCGAAATCGTCGATGAAAGTGAAAGTATGCAGCCGGTCCGGGTTACCGACCACCTGGGCCGATTTGCCGGCCAATGCGCGGCCGAAAACGCGGCTGCCCATCATTGCCGCGCCGGCGGCGAAAGGCCCGAAAAAATCGGACCCGCGCCCGATCGTCACCCTTAACTTGCCCGTTTGGTGAGTATCCAGTAGGGAGCGCGCAATCTCCGCACGGATGCGCCCCTTCTTCGTCGTCGCGGCGTAAGGCAGGTCCTCGGTCATTGCACCATTGACCGCGCCATACATGTAGAGATTGTCGCCGTACACCAGTTTCGCGCCTGCAGCAGCGGCGCCATCGACGATCCCGGCGGCGATCGCCGGAAACTCCGGCCAGCGCGGGTAGGGCAGGCCCACACAGTGGTAGACCACTGCCGCGCCTTCACACACTTCGCGGGCCTGCGCCGGATCGGCTGCGTTCGCGCCGCCGACTTCGGTCTGCGGGTCTTTCGCGAACTTGACCCGGCTCGAGCGGTTGATCATGCGCACTCGCCGGCCGCGCCGGCGCAGTTCGCGCATCACTGCCAGACCGAGGGGTCCGGTGCCGAAGATGACGTGCAGGCCGCTCACAGCATGCGAACGGTCACCAGCTTGCCGGTTTCCCGCGCCGGACCGAGTGGGTTGCGCAGCGGCCTGCCGAACTGCGGCGAACTGATCTCGAAGACGTCACCGATCCTGGTCTCGATTTTCTTGGTGAAGCTGCCGGTGGCGGCACCGAAGAAATGCACGTGCACGTCACCCGGCTGACGGAAGTCACGGTACTTGAAATGGTGATGCTCGAGATTGGCGATCGAATGGCACATATTGTCTTCGCCCGAGACCCAGTCCTCGGCCCACATTTCCCGCCCGTCGCGCATCAACCGCGCACGGCCCGAGACGGACTTCGGCAACTCGCCGACCAGCATTTCCGGTCCGTAGCTGCACTGGCGCAATTTCGAGTGCGCGAGATAGAGATAATTCTGGCGCTCCATCACGTGATCTGCGTATTCGTTGCCGAGTGCAAAGCCAACCCTGAGAACACCGCCTTTGTCGCCGACGATGTACAGGCCGACGACTTCCACTTCCTCGCCGCCATCGAGCGCATACGACGGCAGTTCCAGCGGTTCTTCCGGCGCGACCACGCAGCGGCCGTCGCCCTTGAAGAACCACTCCGGGGCAACGCCGATCTGTCCGGGCGACGGCTTGCCGCCATCCACGCCCCATTTGAACATCTTCATCGAATCGGTCATCTCGGTTTCAGCCTGCTTGAGCTTAACGTGCATGGAATCGCGCGCGGCTGCGCTGCCCAGATGCGACAAACCGGTGCCCGAGATCAGGCAGTGGTAGGGATCTGGGTGGTCCAGCGGCGGCAGCAAGCGGTGATCGTTGACCACTTCGTCGTAGCTCGCCGTTTCCGTTCCGATTTTGTCCTTTGCCGCGACTTCCAGTGTGGCCTTGCTGCGCGCGGCAGCAAGCGCCAATTCGTAAGTGCTTGTTACGCCGGTGAGCGCACGCAGCGCCTTGTTGTCCTCCGACACCACGGCGACCCTGCGGGCGCCGGAACGGTCTTTGAATTGAACGAGTCTCAAGTTGCCCCCCTGTTGGTACTGTTCTTGTGATTGCCTGGCCTGCGATGCGAATGTTACGACGAATCCGCTGCTGCCGCGTCTGAGCGTCGTTGAACGGCCGCGCTCACCGACCTATACTGAAGCCGCCATATTGGGAGGAGACAAGGCATGAAGGTCAACAGCAACGACATCGCAATCAATTACACCGTGGAAGGCAAGGGTCCGTGGATCGTTCTAAGCCACTCGCTCGCATGCAACTATTCGATGTGGGACGAACAGGCCGGCGCGTTGAAGCAGCATTATCGCGTATTGCGTTTCGACACCCGTGGCCATGGGGGCAGCGACGCACCGGAGGGAGCCTACTCACTGAACATGCTGGCCGACGACCTGCTGGGCGTCCTCGACAGCCTCGGCATCGAGCAAACGCATTTCGTCGGGCTTTCGATGGGCGGCATGATCGGCATGACTTTCGCGCTCGCACATCCCGGTCGTTTTCGCAGTCTGGCGCTGTGCGATACCTCGAGCAGGATTCCATCCGACGCCGCCCCGGTTTGGGAGGGACGCATCAAGACCGCCTCGGAGCAAGGAATGGAGCCGCTGGTTGAGCCGACGCTGCAGCGCTGGTTCACGGAAGCCTTCTACAAGAGCAACAAGGCGATAATGAAGCGGGTCGGTCAGATGATTCGCACCACAAGGCCGGCGGGTTACATCGGCTGCTGCCATGCCATTCCGAAGATCAACCTGACCGACCGCCTTGGCGCCATCTCCTGCCCGGTGCAGGTCATCGTCGGCGAACAGGACGTCGGTACGCCGGTGGCGATGTCGCGCGCCATCCAGGATGCGATCCCCGGATCGAAACTGGCGATCATCCCTTCGGCCTCACATCTGTCAAACCTCGAGCAACCTGAACTATTCAACAAGGCATTGACTTGGTTTTCTATCCAAGCAGCACGTGAAAGCGGGTGACGCTGGGATATTGCGCGCGCACTGGAGAGACCGGGCCGAGCCAAATCGGCAGAGTGCGCTTACTGCGGTTGTTTGCGCCGCACCCCTCACGCCTCACAATCCAGTCACCAGTCACGGAATCTGGATGATCTCCACATTGCGCGGCCTGGATTTGAAGTAACGGGTGAGGATCTTGTAGGTGTCGAGATCGAACGACGGTTCGGCCCGGGACTGCAGCACGTCGAACAGGTCCATCTGCGAGTTGAGCGTGCCCAGGTAACACCAGCGGTCGAGAACGTGAATTTCGGTGCGCTTGCTGTGCGGGTCAGACTCGCGGATGCCGATCCTTCCCGGAAACGGCCAGGCCTGCATGCGCAGCGAGTGCAGCGCCTGCGAGACCCGCATCGAATGGGATATCGCGCTTTCCTTGCCGACGCAGGTACCGCGGCAACGCTTGAGCTGGTAGGCAAAACAGGGGCCCTTGCCCTTCTCCAGTCCGATGCCGATATGACATAACCCGTGTTCGTCGGCGATTTCCCGCAGCGCGTTCAGCGCCACCCGGCGCGAGCGGAACATGCCGTACAGGTTATCCAGCCCGGAGAAATCGACGTCCGCGGCGCTTACAAGGTGCGGCGTCTTCGGTCCGTTCACCGGCTCCCAGCGGAAAGCGCACAAGTCGTTATTGCGCCGAAGCTGCCGGTTATGGATGGGCGCGAGCCGTTTGACAAGCTGTGCTTCCTTGATCAATGCACCGAGTTCCCCCGCGGTTTCCATCCACTCGACGCGGGTGATCTCCTGCGAGATGCGCATGTCCTTTGCGACGCGATGATCGCTGTTGAAGTGCGACATCACCCGCGAACGCAGGCCGATGCTCTTGCCGACGTATAGCGGAATGTCGCTCTCGCCATAAAACACATACACGCCCGGCCCTTCGGGAATATCGTCCAGCACATTGGCCGGCAGGCCCGGAGGCAGCGCCGGCTTCTTCAGCAGATCCTCCACGGCGGCGTGGATCACCTCGGGCCCGAGGTCTAGATGAATCTGGCGGGTGAATTCCCATAACACGCGCGCATCGGCGAGTGCGCGGTGGCGGCCTTCGCAGGACAGGCCGTGCCGTTCTATCAGGCTGTCGAGGTTGTGGCGGCGGTGTTGCGGAAACAGCCGGCGCGAGAGCTTGACGGTGCACAGAACCTTCGGCTGATAGCGCAACCCGAGACGGCGGAATTCGTTCTTGAGGAAACCGTAGTCGAAACGGGCGTTGTGGGCCACCAGCACCTTTCCTTCGAGCCGGTCATAGAGGGCCTCGGCGAGATCGGAGAAGGTGGGAGCGTTCGCCACCATTTCATCGGTGATGCCGGTGAGCGTCTGTATCGATAGCGGGATGCGCATTTCCGGATTGACCAGCGAGCTCCACTCGCCGATGTGACGCCCGCAATCCACTTCCACGAGACCGATCTCGGTGATGCGGTCGAAGTGTGCCGTTGCCCCCGTGGTTTCGAGATCGAGAAATACCAGCGGGCGGTCAAGCATGTTCAACCTCTCGGGAAAAGCACAAGCCTTTGAAAAATTGAGGATTCAGGTAATTCCACGAATCATGGAACTCGCAGGTTGGACACTCAGTCAATGTCAGCGTCCGGGGAGATGCAGATGTTTCGTTCGACTCATATCAATTCTAAGGAGTGTTCATGAATTTCGCTTCGACTTTCCGTTCGCTGATTCTGGGCGTGGCTTTTGCAATTGCTGCCGTTACGGCATCCGCCGACACCAGGCAGGGTGGTGCCGACATCGTGGATACCGCAGTTGCCGCGGGTTCCTTCAAGACATTGGTAACGGCGATACAGGCCGCAGGGCTGGTGGACACGCTCAAAGGCGATGGTCCGTTCACGGTGTTTGCGCCGACCGATGAAGCCTTTGCCAAGCTGCCGGCGGGTACGCTGGACGCCCTGCTGAAGGACAAGGAAGCATTGTCCAAGGTGCTCACCTACCACGTGGTGGCCGGCAAGGTCATGGCCGCCAACGTCAAACCCGGCAAGGTGAAGACCGTGCAAGGCCAATCGCTCAACATCACCTCCGGTTCCTATGGCGTCAAGGTCAACTCCGCCAAGGTGGTGCAGACCGACATCATGGCGTCGAACGGCGTCATCCACGTCATCGACACGGTAGTGCTGCCGCAATAGTACCGCGGCAACAGCTAACTTGATTCGGGGGCCGCGTGAGAGCGGCTGCCCGTTTCCAACCCCGGTTGATCCCCTTCCGGGGTTTTTTTTTATTGCGGCGGGAGCAGATATTCTCGACGGTATAATCCCCGGCACAACATAAGGGGGAGACCGTGTCTATTCGTGTTTTCTGGTACTGCCTGTGGTTCGCAGCCGCTCAGGCTCTGGCGCACTCGGAAGACGAGGCGAGCGGCCCTGCGCTGCTGGATTGCGAACACCCCCCGCAATCGCTTGTAAGCATGCTGCCGGAAGCGGTTGCCGGAGTGGCAAGCATAGAGTGCAATCCCTCTGCACAGACCATTGTGCCCAGGGACGGATGGACCTGGCGCTATCCCGGCAGTTTCTTTGACCGGCCGATCATTCCCGCCTATGCGCCCATGGATTCCCGCCAATCAGGAGGCCCGCGTTATTTCACCGAATTCACGGCGACCGAACTCAGCGCGGCCGACGCCCGGACGCGCCACGAGACGTTCTCGAAGGATTTGCCAACCTACGGGGAAAAGGCGCCGCCAACGCGCCTGATAAAACTGGTCGCCCACAACGACCTCGGCCACAAAATGGACGCTTACTTCGGGTTTCGCTCCGATGCCGAAGGCTGGGTGGTGTTGTGTGCGCCCGAATGCGCGCCCGAGTACCTGTTCCTGATGAAGAAAATCGAATAGAGGAGAGGCAAGCGCATGGATCTCTCGGCAGCGAAGATTCTTCCGGTGGATGCAGAGCGGGCGACGCTGATCGGCCGCGCCTGGGTGCCAGGACGCGTGGGAGGGCCAAGCCCGGTCGTCATCGCCGGCGGCAGGGCATACGATCTGGCGCGCGTCGTCCCGACTGTGAGCGAACTGCTCAACAGCCGCGACCCGGTGAACATCGCCCGGGAAGGGGTGAAATCGGGATGGGCGCGCGCAATCGGCGAGGTTGCCGATCTGATTTCCAATTCGCATGCCGATCGGCGCGATCCGAAGAAGCCCTACCTGCTTGTGCCCTGCGATTTGCAGGCATTACGCGCCTGCGGCGTGACCTTCATCGCCAGCATGCTCGAACGCGTAATCGAAGAGCACGCCAAGGGTGACCCCCTGAAAGCCGAAGAGATACGAAGCAGCATTGGCGCGGAAATCGGCACCGAACTGCAATCGGTCAAGCCCGGCTCAGCGGAAGCAAAGCGCCTCAAGGAATCGCTGATCAGGCGCAACCTGTGGTCGCAGTACCTCGAGGTTGGCATCGGCCCCGACGCCGAAGTGTTCAACAAGTCGCAGCCCCTGTCGGCCGTCGGCGTTGGCGCAGAGATCGGCATACGGGCTGATTCGTCATGGAACAATCCCGAACCGGAAGTGGTGCTTGCGATCAACCGCGCCGGCGCGATAGTAGGGGCCACACTTGGCAACGACGTCAATCTGCGCGACTTCGAGGGGCGCAGTGCCCTGCTGCTCGGCAAGGCCAAGGACAACAACGCCAGTTGCGCCATCGGGCCGTTCGTTCGCCTGTTCGACGAGCACTTTGGAATCGGCGACCTGCGCAAGACCCGCATCCATATCGAGGTGACGGGACCGGATGGCTACCGGCTAAGCGGCGAAAGTAACCTTGCCAGCATCAGCCGCGATCCGCTGGACTTGGCGTCGCAGGCGGTGAACCGGACGCATCAGTACCCGGACGGCACGATGCTGTTCCTCGGCACCCAGTTCGCGCCGACCAAGGACCGCGGCGAAAAGGGCAAGGGATTCACCCACAAGCTTGGCGATATCGTGAGTATCCGGGCGGACGCGCTCGGCATGCTGGTGAACCGCGTCAGCCATAGCGACAAAGTTGCACCCTGGACCTACGGCATCAACGATCTGATGCGCAATCTGGCACAGCGCGGGCTGTTGTAAGAAGAAAGCGTCGGGCCGCGGATCCAGGCGCGCGCGTGCCTGCCTGCGCGGCCTGACACTGCAACCTTATCGTTCCTTCGTCGCGCGTCATGGTCGTGGCGCGTGAATCGCCTCTCCACGCCGTCCCCGGCCCAACCTTCGAGACGCCCACGCGAGCCATGCTCGGGCAAGGCATCCAACGTAGGTCACTTTGCCAAGTCGGTGTCCCCATCCCCATCGGCGGCGGCGGTCGTCAGCTCAGAAATATCAACCAGTTAGGTGATTCCGAAGGCGTGGACACAAAGGCTTCCCGCAGTAAATAAAAACCCTGAACGTAAAAAGGACTTGACAGGAATTCCATAAATGGGAAATATAACCCAAAATTAACTCAATATGCTGTTGGATACCGGTAAATGGACCAAGAAGTGGGACAAGAAGACCAAGTTAACGATGCCCGAAGCTCGGACGCCGCTATCGATCGGGCACTGGCATTGGCGACCTCCAAGATATTAAGGATGTTGGCACGCCTCCTTCTCAGGCACGGCGTGTCTTTCCATGCTTTTGCCGATCTGGCCAAACGCGCGTACGTCGAAGCGGCGCGCGGGGACTTCGGCATTCCCGGACGCAAACCCTCTACGTCTCGTATTGCGGTTCTGACCGGGCTCACGCGCAAGGAAATCCAGAAGCTGATCGATTCAGCAAGTGCGCCGGACACCGATGCGGCGGAGCGATACAACCGGGCCGCGCGCGTCGTCACCGGCTGGGTGCGCGACAAGGACTTCTGCGACGCCGACGGACAACCGCTGCCTTTGCCCCTGGACGGCGCCAAGACCAGCTTCGCGGAACTGGTCCGCCGCTACAGCGGGGACATCCCGCCTCGGGCCGTGCTCGACGAGTTGCTGCGCGTTGGCACCGTCGAGAAACTGCCAGACGGACATATCCGGCTTGTTGCGCGTGCGTATATTCCGCGCACCAGCGACCGCGACAAGCTCGCGATCCTCGGTTCCGACGTCTCCGATTTGATCGACACCATCGATCACAACTTGTATCGGGCCGATGAACCGAGATTCCAGCGAAAGTTGATGTACGACAACCTGTCCCGCGAAGCGGCCGCTAAATTCCGCGAACTGAGCGCCGCCCGTGCGCAAGGGCTCATGGAGTATCTCGACAGTTGGCTGTCGCAGCATGACCGCGACGTGAATCCTGCGGCGGAGGGGAGCGGCCGCGTGCGCGCGGGGCTAGGCGTATTTTATTTCGAAGAAAACCTTCAAGCGAATACAGAGGAGCAGTGAACATGAAATCGATCATCAGAAAGACAATCGCGCTGACGGCGCTGGCATTCCTGTTCGGCTGCGGCGGCGGTGGCGGTAGTGCCGATAGCGGCGGCATAGGCGGCACCGGCGTGACATCCTCCGGCGTCATGACCAAGGGCAGCGTGATACTCAATGGCGTGCGGTTCGAGGACACGACCGCCAATATCCTGATCGACGACACGCCGAAAACCGCGGCCAATCTGAAAGACGGCATGGTGGTTCAGGTGCGTGGGACGATCACCCAGGGTGGGAACGGAACGGCCCAGCAGATCGAGGCGCAGATCGAAGTGCGCGGCATCGTCAGCTCGGTCGATACGACCGCGAATCCACAAACGTTCGTCGTGCTCGGACAGACCGTCATTGTCGACGACCAGACTTTGCTCTCGAACCTCGCGGGTTTAGGCGCGCTCGTCGCGGGCACCACCGTTGTGGAGGTCCACGGCTTGCGGGACGCGGTCGGCGGGATTCGGGCAACCCGAGTCGAGGGCAGCCTCGTTCTACTGCCCGACGGGACCGGCATGGCCGATCCATTGGTTGACGAAATCCGCGGCGTGGTCACGAACCGCGCAAATTCAACTGACAACATCTTCAACGTAGGCCCGCAGGTTGTCGACGCAACTGGTGCGACGGTCTTGCCAGCCGGGGCAAGCTTTGCCAATGGTAGCGTCGTCGAAGTGCACTGTACGGTCAGGCCCGCTTGTGTCTTAGGAGGTCAGTTCCAAGTGTCCCGTATCGAAGTCGAGGACGCTGAAGATTCGGCCTTCCAGCCCGGAATGAACGAGCGCTTCGAAGTCGAAGGGTTGGTATCGGGGTACGTGTTGCCCACTGACAACGATTTCTTCGTGGCTGGTGTACGGGTGACGACTTCGGGCTCGACGCAGTTTGAAGGTGGCCTGTCTACCGATATGGCCGACAACATAAAGGTGGAAGCCGAGGGGGTATGGAACGGAACGACCCTGGTCGCGAGCAAGATCGAGTTCAAGCGTTCGGTAGTCCGCCTGCAAGGGTTTGTCACGACACAAGCTGCCAACACGTTCACCCTTGACATCGCAGGCAGGCTGGTGAACGTCGAAACCGATGATTTTACTGATGCCGATGCACCGCTGCCGGCGAACGGTTCGGCTACCTGCGTACAGGTTAGAGGTCAACGCAAAGCGGAAGGCCCGGTTGTGGTCGTGGCGGGAGAGATCCGTGTCGACGGTTGTGGTAATAGTAACAGGCCGGTATTACAGGCACCCGTTGAGGCGGAGTCCGGAACGAATTTGACGCTACTTGGGTTCCCGATAAACGTTGGCAGCCCAACCGATAATCCGCCATATGAAGATCTCAACGGTAATCCGTTAACTCAATCGCAGTTCTTCGCGGCAGTTACCCCCTTGGACCCGGGTCCGCCAGCGGTAGCCGGCACTTTGGTGAAGGTGACTTTTGACGATGGGGGCGTCACGGTCCATCAAGTTGAACTGGAAGATTAACTCCCTCCCTTGTTAGCCTTCGGCGCCGCCCTTCGGGGCGGCGTTTTTTCTTGGACTGGCGGATGCAGAAGATTGTGCGGCCGCGTGCCCGCTGCGGATGACCGAAATGCAACGAAACGTCAGGTGCTGCGGAAGGCGGCCGACGCCAGCGCTCACCTCGTGCGATGTATCAGAGAGTGTCCAGGTATTTGGCCATACGTTCGCGTGTCGCCGCATCGGGCAAACGTCCGATGCCTGCCATCATGTTGTCAACGAGGTGATGGGGTTTGCTGGTGGCGGGGATGACGCAGGTCACGGCCGGATGGCCGATGATGTACTTCAGGAAAAACTGGCCCCAGGACTTGCAGTCGAATTCTGCGGCCCAAGCCGGCAACTTCCTTGCCGCGTACGCGCGAGAACAGGCTGGCCTGTGCAAACGGGCGGTTGATGATCACCGCCGTGCCGGTTTCCTGAGCCAGCGGCAGGATGCGCTCCTCGGCCTCGCGCTCCGCCATCGAGTAGTTGAACTGCACGAAGTCGAACTCCCTGGACTTCATGAGGCGCTCCAGATCGCCGTATGCGCCGGAATGATAGTGCGTGATTCCAATATAGCGGACGCGCCCCGCCGTCTTCCACGCCTGCAATGTTTTCAGGTGGGTGGCCCAGTCCTGCAGGTTGTGGATCTGCATCAGGTCCATGCGCGCCACCTTCATGCGCCGCATTGATTCTTCCATCTGGCGGACGCCGGCTTCGCGCCCGCTGGTCCACACCTTGGTCGCCATGAACAACTGTCCGGTGATACCAAGGCCGGCCGCCAGGTCGCCGACCACGGACTCCGAAGAGCCGTACATAGGCGAGCTGTCCACAAGCGCGCCGCCATGCCGCGTGAACAGGCGCAGGACTTCCTTCAGTGATTCGCGTTCGACAGCGCCGTTGCCGACGTCGAAGCTTTGGTAGGTGCCCAGACCGGCCACCGGCAGCAGTTCGCCGGTCCGGGGAATCGGCCGTTTGGTCACGGTGAACGTGCCCGCGTCAACGAGCGTCGGGTTGCCCACCGCCATCCACGCGCCCAATCCCGCCAGGGCCTGCAGAGTCCTGCGGCGCGGTAGCCTGGTCGCTTTCGGGCGCATCGGTTCTTCTCCTCCATTCCAGTTTCTTGCGCATATCCTCCTGGGTACGGCCGAGCATCCATCCGGTGCCCGCCCAGAGCAGTGCGATCGGTACGCCGACAAACGCGATTCCTGAGAATCCCAGACCAAGAACGCGCAGGCCTTCGAACATCCAGCCGCTCACCGCATCGCCGCCGCGGAACACAACGGTGTCGATGAAATTCTTGGATTTGTACTTTTCTTCGCGGTTCAGAACCGTGAAAAGAATCTCGCGCGCCGGCCTCGCGATCGCGTACTCGCCGGCCCGGCGCAGCACCTGGAACGCGACCAGGACCATCAGCGTCGGCGCGAGCCCGATCAGGAAGAAGCCCACCACCGCCAGTACCGGGAGCACCATCAGTGTGGTGCCGACTCCGAAACGCGCGATCAACCGGTTCACGACGAACAACTGGCACACCAGAGTTAACACGTTGACGGCGAGATCGATTTGCGCGAACAAGGCCGTGCGGCCGCCCGAATCGGCAATTGCCATCGAAACGATATAGGCCTGATGAAAGTACAGGAAGGTGGCGAGTACCGTGCCGAGCACGATGTAGACGCTGATCCCGAGCAGATAGGGAGACTTCAACACAGCCGTGACGCCGGCAAAGATGTTGCCGCCGATCGGTTGCTCGGCCGCTCGGCGGCCGATTTCCAGCAGATCGCCGGGATTGCGCGCAACGCGGCCGGCCAGGCGATAAATGCAAAGCACGGCCATCAGCAGCAGGCATGCGGACAGTGGCAACAAATGTGCGGGGCCTATGGCAGGGGCAAGCATTGCCGTGACTATCGGCCCGGCCAGGGCGCCAACACTGCCGCCTGCGGAAATGAATCCAAAGAGCCGACGCGCCTGCTCATTGCGATACAGGTCGGCCATGAAGCTCCAGAAAACTGACACAACGAACAGGTTGAACACGCTCACCCAGATGAAAAATGCCTGCGCAGTGAAGGTAGGAGCGATTCCGAGTTGGAGCAGGACGTAAAAGATCAGCAGGTTGGCGACGAAGAACAGATAGACGATCGGCAGAAGTTTCCGGCGCGGATACCGGGAGGAAACCCAGCCGAACAGCGGTACCGCGGCAAGCATGGTCACGAAAGTGCCGGTGAACAGCCATTGCAGATTTTCCACGCCGCCCTGAATGCCCATTTCATCGCGAACCGGGCGCAGGATGTAATAGCCGCACAGAAGGCAGAAGAAATAGGCAAATGACCACAGCATGGCCGTGGCCTCGCCTTGCCGGACCTGAACCAGGCGACCGAGCAGGGCGGCGGGAGTCAGTTTCGTCATCACGTGGCCCACATTCTAACCAACTCGGGAAACGACTGCGAAAGGCGGCGATAACGCTTGAAAAAAAACCTCACTTTGCGGCGGCTTTGGCGTATCATGCGCGCGTGTTGCGTGGCTTCGCGCCCCGATCCGTTGGCGGCGCGGCCTTGAGTGAAAGTGTTCGGTATCGGTTCTGCCATACGCGGTTCACCTGTAACTCCAACATCGGGTGTACCCCGTTTTACAAACTTTTTTCAAGGAAACATCATGGCAACTGGCACCGTCAAGTGGTTCAACGACTCCAAGGGCTACGGCTTCATCACTCCGGATGACGGCGGCGACGATTTGTTCGCACACTTCTCCGCCATCAACATGCAGGGCTTCAAGACCCTCAAGGAAGGCCAGAAGGTGAGCTTCGAGGTCACCACCGGCCCGAAGGGCAAGCAGGCGTCGAACATCCAGAACGCCTGAGCTGCTTCGGCTCAGAACAGAAAACCCGCTTCGGCGGGTTTTTTGTTGCCCGCGGCGAACCGCTCGATTAAAGTTGCCTTCAACCGCCTCGATCTATCCGAGAATGACGGTTTCCTTCCAGGACGTGCGCAGCGCTGCCGCGGCCATCGCCGGGGCCGTGATTGCTACGCCTTGCCTGCATTCACGCACGCTTTCCGGCATTGCCGGTGCGCAGGTTTTCGTGAAGTTCGAGAACCACCAGTTCACCGCTTCGTTCAAGGAACGCGGTGCATTGACAAAGCTTCTTTCCCTGACCGCGGCGCAGCGCGCCGCCGGTGTGATCGCAGTATCCGCCGGCAACCATGCGCAAGGGGTGGCCTATCACGCCAGGCGCCTGGGTATCCCGGCGGTGATCGTCATGCCGCGCTTCACCCCGCACGTAAAAGTCGAGCACACCCGGGCATTTGGCGCGGAAGTCATCCTGTACGGCGAGAACTTCGACGAGGCCAAGGCCTTTGCGCTGGATCTCATGGCGTAAACGGCATCTGACGCTGGTCCATCCTTATGACGACGAGAAGGTGATTGCGGGACAGGGGACGATCGCGCTGGAGATGCTTGCCGCCCAGCCGGATCTCGATGTGCTGCTGGTCCCGGTCGGCGGCGGCGGCATGATCTCCGGTATGGCCATTGCCGCCAAGTCGCTCAAGCCCGGCATCGAGATTGTTGGCGTGCAGACCCTGCGCTTTCCTTCCATGTACTGCGCCGTCAAGGGCCTCAAGGCTGACTTCGGCACCAATACAATTGCCGAGGGCATTGCGGTCAAGGAGCCCGGGAAGCTTACGCTGGAGATCGTGCGCAATCATGTGGACGATCTGATCCTCGTCGACGAAGGCGACATCGAGGAAGCGATGCTGTTGCTTCTGGAAATCGAGAAGACCGTTGTCGAAGGCGCCGGCGCCGTGGGACTCGCGGGACTACTGAAATACCGCGACCGTTTCGCCGGAAGGAATGTCGGGCTTATTCTGTGCGGCGGCAATATCGATCCGCTCACGCTCGCCGATATCATCGAACGCGGCATGGTGCGTAGCGGTCGCCTCACGCGGCTGCAGGTGGAACTTCGGGATCTCCCCGGATCGCTCGCCAAGGTGACCGCCTGCCTGGCCGAAGCCAACGCCAACATCGAGGAAGTGCATCACGAGCGCGCGTTCACCCGGCTGCCGGTGCAGACTGCGGAAGTGGACTTCGTCCTGGAAACGCGCGGCCATGACCATATCCAGCAGATCATCGCGGCGCTGGAGAAGGCGGGGTTCAAGGCGAAGTTGCACAATGAGGGGTGAGGGATGAGGGAAATCAAGGATGAAGGCGGAAGGCGGAAGGATGAAGTAAGTTCAAAGGCTTCTGACTTTCCTTCATCCCTCATCCTTCCGCCTTCATCCTTGTCTCTCGAGCGCACGCTCGAGAAAGTCGAGCCTGTCCTGTCCCCAGAATAATTCCTTGTTGTAGACATACGTTGGAGCGCCGAACACCTGAAGTTCGACCGCTTCGGCGGTGAGTGCGTCGTAGCGCGCCTGCGTTTCGTCTGCCTTTGCCGCGGCAATAAGTCCGCGCGGCTCGAGTCCCTGTTCCTGGCTGACTTGTGCCAGTTCTGCTTCGTCGGCCATATTCCGGTTCTCCGACCAGCAAGCCTTGAGGATGGCGCCCGCGAGACGCATCGCGTTGCCGGTGCCTTTGCCATCCGCTGCGATGATCAGCCTTGCGGCCAGATTGGTGTCGAAGGGGAAATGCTTCGGCTCCAGGGTGAGCGGCACCTTCAGGAATTTCTGCCAGCGCTTCAGTTCGACGAAGCGATAGGCCTGGCGCTGCGGCGCGCGTTTGGCGAGCGGCAGTCCGCCGGACAGGGGAAAAATCATTCCGTAGTCCACCGGCTTTACGTTGATGCCGGCGCCATGCCGCTGTGCAATATCGGCGAAGCGTGAATGGCCGAGGTAGGACCAGGGTGACATCGGAGAGAAATAGTAGTCGACGGTTTTCATGTCGGATTCGCGCCGGGGAGTGGATTGAAGACCCGCGAGAGTCTAACATCGCGGGAATTCAGGTTCGGTCCGCCACAACAGAAAACACAAAATGGATCTCCCCGTCATATCGCTGCTCGCCTTGCTCGCAGTCGTCATCGCCGGCAGCTTCCTGCCCGTCAATGTCGGTGTACTGGCCATTGCCGCGGCTTTCCTGGTTGGCGTTCCTTTGGCCGGCCTGAAGATACCGGCCATCGTCGCCGGATTCCCCGCGGGCCTGTTCCTCACCCTGGTCGGTGTCACGCTGTTGTTCTCCCAGGCGCGCGTCAACGGCACGCTCGACCGGATTGCGGCGCTCGCCGTCAGCCACGCACGTGGGCGGGCTGGCGTCATCCCGATCATTTTCTTTCTGCTTGCACTCGTGTTCGCCTCGATAGGCCCGGGCAACATCGCAGCGACCGCATTGTTGGCACCGGTGGCGATGGCGGCCGCGGGACGCGCGGGCGTACCGGCATTTCTGATGGCCATGATGGTGTGCTGCGGCGCCAATGCCGGCGCACTGTCGCCGTTCGCGCCGACCGGCATCATCGCCAACGGCCTGATGGCGAAGATCGGCATCGAGGACGTGCAGTGGACTAACTACAGCAGCCTGCTGGTATCGCAGGCCTTAGTCGGCTTCAGCGGCTATTTCCTGCTCGGTGGAACACGACTGCTGCGCGAAGGAACGGGAACGGCCGCACTGGAGGAGGGGAGTGTAGGTGATTCGCCGCTGAACTGGCAGCAGAAGCTGACCCTGGCGACGATTGCCACGCTGATCGTCGCGGTACTCGTGTTCAAGGCGGACATCACCATAGGCGCGTTCGTCGGTGCAGGCGTGTTGTCGCTTGCGCGCGCCGCCGACGAGAAGCGTGCGCTCAAGGACATGCCCTGGGGCGTCGTGCTGATGGTATGCGGCGTGACGGTGCTGATTGGCGTGGCTGAGAAAACCGGCGGAATGGACTTGCTGACTTCGATGCTTTCCGAGCTCTCGACCCAGCAATCCATCACCGGTGTCATCGCGCTGGTCACCGGCGTGATCTCGGTTTACAGCAGTTCCTCGGGAGTAGTCCTGCCGGCGTTCCTGCCTACCATTCCCGGGCTTATCGAGAAGCTTGGCGGGGGCGATGCGCTTGCCATCGCGTCTTCGATTAACGTCGGAGCGCACCTGGTCGACGTTTCGCCGCTGTCAACGCTCGGCGCCTTATGCATTTCCAACGCGGCGCCGGATGTGGACAGAAAACGCCTGTTCAACCAGATGCTGGCCTGGGGTTTGTCGATGTGCGTCGTCGGCGCCATCGTGTGCTACATATTCTTCGGTTTGTTGATGTAGTTCCGGCCCCTGCAAGTGCGGCCGGATGCGAATGCAGCACTCAGCGTTGCCGCGTGAATTTCTGGATGCGCTTGCCGGTATCCACTTCGCCACTGAACAGGTTGCCGCCCGAATCGATGGCGATCGCGTGCACCCAGTGGAATTCTCCCGCGTAACGCCCCTGCCGGCCGAATGAACCCAGCTCCTTTCCGGTCTCGCGCAGCAGGATGTGAATCTCGTTGTTGGTCCCGTCGGCGACATACAGGTATTTCTGTTCCGGGTCTTCCGACAGCGCGATGTCCCACACGGAACCGGCGAAGCGAGTGTTTTGCTCCAGCACGTATTCCGTCACGAACGTGCCGTCCTTGCGCAAGACCTGGAAGCGGTTGTTGACCCGGTCGCAGACGTAGACCAGCCCGTCGCGCGAGATCCGTACACAGTGCACCGGATTGCGGAACTGCTGCGCGCGCGGCGCGCCGGGATCGTACTTGCCGGCGTCGGCATCGTTCGGCGCTTTTCCGTACGCACCCCAGTGACGCTTGTACTCTCCGGTGCGTTCGTCGAATACGACGATGCGCTTGTTACCGTAACCGTCGGCCACGTAAACCTCGTGGGCGGATTCGTCGACGATGGCGAGCGCAGGACGGCCCAAGTAGCGCGTGCTGTTGCTGCCTTCGGACATGCCGGATCTGCCAATTTGCTTGATGAAATTACCATCAGGGGTGAATTCGAGAATCTGGTGATCGTCCTTCTCGTTGCCACCAATCCAGACGTGATCGCGCGCATCGACGAAAATGCCGTGTTCCCGTAGTGGCCAGTCGAATCCGCTCCCCGGTCCGCCCCAGGCCTGCAGCAGGTTTCCGGACTGATCGAATTCGAGTACCGGCGGGGCCGGCAGACAGCATTTCGATATCGGCGGTGTGAGCGCGGCGCCTTGTTCATCGTCTTTCAAAGATCTGGGACGCTGCAATACCCAGACATGATCGTGCCGGTCCACCGCGATGCCACCGATCTCTCCGAAGATCCAGTTGTTCGGCAGCGGCTTGGGCCAGAACGGATCTACCCGAAAGGCCGGCACGTCTCCTGCCACGGAGTGCTGCGGACTCGCCACGCATATCACCGCCAGGAAACCGAACCGAATCGCGCGCCTGATCGTTTTCATGTTCTTCACCTGGCTCGAAGGTCTTTGGTGCACTTTCTGCAGTGAAGGCCTATCCGGTTCTCAAGCTGCCGAGGGAAAGCAGGCGGGGCCGATGGGCTCGAAACTCTTGTAGGTGAGAATGAATTCCTGGTGGCCGAGGTCTTCCGACTTGGTCTGTTCGCCGTTGGAAACGCGCATGATCAGTTCGTAGATTTCCCGGCCGACTTCATCGAGCGTAGCGCGGCCCTCGAGTATCCGCCCGGCGTCCACGTCCATGTCGTCGGACATGCGCTTGAAAGTGTGCGGATTGGCGCACACCTTGATCACCGGCGAGATCGCCGAGCCCACCACCGAGCCGCGCCCGGTGGAAAACAGGATTACGTGACTGCCGCAGGCGATCAGTTCGGCGATTTCGGCGTTGTCGCTGATATTCGGGAAACCGAAGCGTGGTTCGCCGTCCGGCACCACGTCCAGAAGATAAAGCCCGCCGCGGATCGGCACATCTCCCGGCTTGATGATTCCCGAGATCACCGATTGCCCGGATTTCGCGTAGGCACCCAGTGACTTTTCCTCTATGGTGGTCAATCCGCCGTCGGCATTACCCGGGCCGATACTGGCGTGGCCGTAAGTGTCGTAGTACTTCGCGGCCTTGGCGACGGTCTTTACGATCTCCTCGCCCAACTCTGGATTCTCGGCACGCTCCGCCATCCAGTGTTCCATGCCGATCAGTTCGCCGGTCTCTTCGAAAATACAGGTCGCGTTCTTCTCCACCAGAAAATCGAAAGCGCGGCCCATCGCCGGATTTGCGGTGAGGCCGCTGGTGGCGTCCGAGCCGCCGCAGATGGTGCCGACGATCAGTTCGTCGATGCTCATTGGCGTGCGCGGCGTACCTTTGAGCTGTTTGAGCGTCTGTTCAATCCAGGCTTTGCCCTCGGCGATGGTCTTGCGCGTGCCGCCGGTGCCCTGGATTTCGATCAGCTTCACCGGGCGGCCGGACTTGCGGACGGTGTCCTGCAGCTTGCCCTTGTTGAAGCCTTCGCAACCCAGCGATACCAGAAGCGCGGCGCCCACGTTCGGGTGGGTGCAAAGCCGTTCCATCATTCTGTGCGAATACACGTTGGGAAAGCAGCCGGGGAAGCCGATCAGGTGCACGCCCTGCTCGCGATAGGGGAACACGATCTCCCGTGACACGTGATGGGCGCACTCGACCAGGTAGGCCACTACGACGGTATTGCGGATGCCCTTGCGGCCATCCGGGCGGAGATAGGCGTTGAGCATGATCAATGCGCCTCCTTGAAAAATTCGTGACCCTCGTCGAGGGTGTAAGTGGGGATGTAATCGCTGGTGACGTTGTGGATATGCATGTAGTCGCCGGGGGCGATGTCTTGCGTCGCCAGACCGATCGGTGCGCCGTACTTCACCAGCTTCTCACCTTTTGCGACTTTCCTGAAAGCGAACTTGTGGCCGACCTCGACGCGGGCCTTGAGCGTTACCGTCTGGCCCAGCACCGTCAATGTCGTGCCCGCAGCGATGTCCGACTTGGCCACCGCCACGTTGTCGCCGGGGGCGAGTACGAGGACGCGTGAATCAGTATCTATTTTCAAAGCGGCCATATTTGGATCCTTGGTTTATTGCCAATTCAAATTCTCACCACGAAGACACGAAGGACACGAAGATTCACGAAGAAGGGCAAAAACGGATGCAGCAAGAATGAGATTTGTGGATGAGGGTTGCCGATTTGATGTGCATATTCACCGCCGCTGTTACCATCGTCAATGGACAACAATCTCTTCGACCTCGCCTTTCTTCGTGCCACTTCGTGTCCTTCGTGCCTTCGTGGTGCGCATTCCGGTTTGGGTTGGAACTACTTTCCCAGTTTCGAAATCCGTCGCGTAACGTCTTTGCGCTTTAGCACCGAAGCCTGCAGCTTTGTGCCCAGCCCAGGCCCCATTGGTGCCGAGATGTAGCCGTCCTTCACCGGCGGCAGCTGGGTGACCAGATTGCCGTACCAGTCATAGTAGAACGCCCGCACCATTTCCTGGACCAGCGTATTCGGGCAGTTCAGCGACAGATGCACCGAAGCGGTCAGCAGGATCGGCCCGGTGCAGTCGTGCGGGGCGACCGGCAACGCATAAGCTTCCGCCATGGTCGCGATCTTCTTCGCCTCGGACAAACCTCCGGTCCAGCCCACGTCCAGCATGCATACCGAAACGGCTTGTTTCTCGAACAGTTCGCGGAAGCCCCAGCGCGTGCCCAGCGTCTCCGAAGCGGTAACCCACACGTTGGTGCGATGCGCATAGTCGGCAACCGCGTCGATGTTGTTCATCTTGATCGGGTCCTCGTACCAGAACGGATCGAACTGCTCCAACGCTTCGGCGATACGAATTGCGGTAGGAAGATTCCACATCGAATGGAACTCGACGTGGATGTCCATTTTGTCGCCCACCGCTTTCCTGATCTGCTCGAACGGCTTCATCGCTTTCTTCAGGTCGGCATTCGAGATGTAACTGCCGTTCGAGGCTTCGGCCGCTTCGTCGAACGGCCATATCTTCATGCCGGTGATGCCCATATCCAGCAGCGATCTGGCCAGTTCGCCGGCGTCGGTCTTGAACGCCATCAGGTCTTCGTAGGGGCGGTTCTTCTTGTCGGCCTTTGCCGGCAGGCCGAAGTTCTCGGTGCCCTGGGTGGGTTTGGCGCGCACGTACTGGTAACCGGCGCAGGTGTTGTAGACGCGCACCTTGTCGCGCGAGGCGCCGCCGAGGAGCTGGTAGATCGGCTGGCCGGTAAATTGGCCGAACAGGTCCCATAACGCGATGTCCACCGCGGAGGCCGCGCGCATCTCCACGCCGACGCTGTTGAAACCGAGATAGGTGTTGAGGAACTGGCGGCTGTGCTTGTCGATCTCGAGCGGGTTCTTGCCCAATAGATAGGGGGCGCAGGTCTGATGGATGTGCTCGGCCACCGGGGCGACCGCATAGAAGGTCTCGCCCAGTCCGACAATGCCTTCGTCGGTGTGGATGTGCACCCACAGGATATTGGGGAATTCCTCGAGACCGATGGTCTCGACAGCGGTTATTTTCATGTTGCGGTTCTTCCTCCCTTACGTGGTGCAGATTCTAGCAGGGCGTCAACAAAGACAACCACCGCCACGCGCCAAGGACGCCAAGGAAAACCAGGGCGAGATATGCATCGACATGAGAACGCAATACCGACCGGTTCAGGCTTATGGGGTCGCCCTTTGTTCCCAGTCTTGCTTTTGGCCTTCCTTGGCGTCCCTGGCGTCCTTGGCGGTTAACGGTTATTCGGATGATAACCTGGCATATAGTAAGCTAGGCGACCAATTTGGGGTAGAATCGGCGACCATGTTCCGCGAAGACCTGTCGCGCAATTTCGGCTTCATCCTGAACGACGTCGCCCGCCTGATGCGCACCACCTTCGACCGGCGCGTGAAGTCGCTCGGCCTGACACGCTCGCAGTGGTGGGTGCTCAACCATCTGTTCCGCAACGACGGCGCGACCCAGTCCGAACTTGCCGACATCCTCGAAGTGAAGAAGGCGACGCTGGGCCGGCTGCTCGACCGCATGGAGCAGAAAGGCTGGATTCGCCGCGAAGGCCACGCCGGCGACCGGCGCGCCAAGCGCGTGTTCCTGACAGACGAAGTGGAGCCCGCGATCAAGACCATGCGCGCGGCCGCGGCGGAAGTCCGGCGCGATGCGCTGTCCGGCCTGTCGCCTGCCCAGCAGGACCAGTTCGTGGACGCGTTGCTTGCCATCAAGGGTAATTTGTCCAGACAGGACAACGGCGCCAACGGCGAGGCCGCCAGAAAACGCAAGCGCTGACATGTCCGGGGCAGCCGACAAGGCGGTGATCGTCGTGCATCGCGCAGTGCGCGTGCTGTTGCTGGTGGTCGTGCCGCTTGTCGCGGTGATGGCCGGCCTGTACGTCTATGCAACCGGCGGGCGGGAGGTTGAGACCGACAATGCCTACGTCAAGGCGAACATCGTTCCGATCAGCGCGACGGTGACCGGCCGCGTGATCGAGGTCCTGGCGCGCGACAACCAGCCGGTCGAGGCCGGCGCGGTGCTGTTCCGGCTCGACCCCGCGCCCTATCAGATTGCCGTGGACGGCGCGCGCGCGCAGATGGACGTGGTGCGCACCGACGTACAGTCGCTGCGCGCCGAGTACCGCGCCACGCTGCAGGAAGCGGCGGAGGCCCGCAGCCGCATCGACTTTCTCGAGAAGCAGCTCGCGCGCCAGGAGTACCTCAAGGAAAAAGGAATGTCGCGCGGCGACACCTACGACGAGGCGCGCCACAACGTCGAGGCCGCGAAACGCAGGTTGGACAGCATTCGCGAAAAGACCAACCGCGTGATCGCCGAGCTTTCCGGTAATCCCGACATGCCGGTCGAACGCCTTCCACGATATGCCGAGGCGCGCGCGGCCTACGACGCGACCATGCTCGATCTGTCGCGCGCGCAGGTCAGCGCGCCGTTTGCCGGCGTGGTGAGCAACATGAAACTGCAGGTCGGTGAATTCGTCGAGGAGGGCACACCGATGTTCAGCCTGATCGAAAGCGGCCCGCCCTGGATCGAAGCCAATTACAAGGAAACGCAGCTTACCTACATGGCGGTCGGCCAGCCCGCGAAGGTGATGGTGGACGCGTATCCGGATCATGAATGGCCGGCCAGCGTCGAGGCCATTGCGCCGGCCACCGGCGCCGAGTTCGCCGTACTGCCGCCGCAGAACGCAACCGGCAACTGGGTGAAGGTCGTGCAGCGCGTGCCGGTGCGCATCAAGGTCGAGCAGTCACCGGGTCAGCCGCAACTGCGCGCCGGCATGACGGTGAGCGTGGCGGTGGATACCGGCCGGCCGCGAGGGCTGCCGCGGGTGGTGCAGAAACTCATCGACAACGGCTGGCTGCCGCGCTTCCTCGCACCGGCTTCCGCGCTCGCAGGCACGCGCCGGTAACGTGAACGGTTCGTCAAGACATCCGGCCCTGATCACCGCCTCGGTCGGACTGGCGAGTTTCCTGTATTCGGTGGACTGGACCATCGCTGCCGTGGCGCTGCCGCACATGCAGGGTACGTTCTCGGCGACGCAGGACCAGATTGCCTGGGTCATCACTTCCTATATCGTCGCCTCCGCGCTCTCCATTCCCGCCGCGGGATGGCTGAGCCTGCGCTTCGGCCGCAAGCGCGTCTTCATCTGGGCGGTTACGGTCTTCCTGGTTGCCTCGGTCGGCTGCGGTGCGGCGGATTCGCTCGCGGAGGAAGTATTCGCACGCACTGTGCAGGGGCTGGGCGGCGCTTTCCTGATCCCGCTGTCGCACGCCATCATCCTTGATACCTATCCGCCGGAAGAGCAGGGCAAGGCCATGGCGTTGTGGGGCGTGGGCGCGGTGATGGGCTCTTTCGTCGGGCCCACGCTCGGTGGCTACGTCACCGAGTACCTGAGCTGGCGTTACATCTTCTACATCAATGTTCCGTTCGGCCTGCTGGCGCTCGCCGGAGCAGCGGCCTTCCTGCCGGAGACGAAGCGCGAGCCCGGGCGCCCGCTCGACTGGTTCGGATTCCTGAGCCTGTCGCTGGGCATCGGATCGCTCCAATTGATGCTGGACCGCGGCGGGCAACTCGACTGGTTCGAATCCTGGGAGATCATCACCGAAGCCTGTCTCGCGGTGCTGGGTCTATACATGTTCAACGTGCATTGCCTGACGGCGAAACAGCCTTTCCTGGATCCGCGCCTGCTCGCGCAACGCAACTTCTTCATCGGCCTGGTATTCGCGTTCATCTACGGATTTGTGTCCACGCCGCCGATGGTGCTGATGCCCTCCTTCCTGGACCAGGTGCTCGGCTACCCGATCGACACGATCGGCCTCCTGCAGGCGCCCCGTGGCATCGGCCTGTTCTGCGCGATGATCATCGGCGGCCGCATCACGGGACGGATCGATCCGCGCGCGCCCATCGCCTTCGGCCTGCTGTGTCTCGCCTGGTCGAGCTGGGAGATGTCGGCCTGGACCGCCGACGTCGGCGTGTGGCCGCTGGTGTGGACCAATTTCATGCAGGGTATCGGCGGCGGCATCATCCTGGTACCGATCCAGGTCATTGCGTTTCCGTCCCTGGAGCCGCATCGCCGCACCGAAGCCACCGCGGTCTACAACCTCGTGCGCAGCATCGGAGCGAGCATAGGGGTGTCGGGCGCATTGGCAATGTATGTGCGCACCAGCAACATCATGCACGCGCAACTCGTGGAGCATGCCTCACCGTTCAACAAGGCGTTGCAGGCGCAGGCGCCGGGAGGCTGGGGCCTTGCCTCGACGGAGGCGCTGGCGCGCCTCGAACGCGAGATCAGCATGCAGTCCGCAATCATCGGTTTCACCGGCGATTTCTGGTTGTTCGCGCTGATCGCTCTCGCGACGCTGCCGCTGCTGCTGTTAATCGGCAAGACGAGCCCGCCGCGCAGTCCAGCCGACCGCGCGGAGGCAATAGTGATCGCCGAATAGGATGTGCAAATGAAACCCTAAGGCTCACCACGAAGTCACGAAGAACACGAAGGTACACGAAGAAAAACGAAGAAATATGAGAGCGTTAGTGGTCTTGATTGGGTGTTTTTCGCATCACCGTCGACGTGATTGCCAATCGAGACATTGCGGAAAGATCGTCCCGCTCTTACTTCTCTAAATGGGTACTCCACGCTAACGCGAGGGTATTCGTGCCACTTCGTGACCTTCGTGTCTTCGTGGTGAGATGTTCCGGTCTATCCATTAATGCTGTGGTCCGCGAGCGGGAAATCGATGCGGACTTCGACGCCCGAGCCGTCTTCGCGATTCCGTGCGGCAGCGCGAGCGCCGTGAAATTCTGCGACCAGGCGCACGATGTACAGGCCAAGGCCCAGGTGGGGCTCTTCCCCAGCCTGCTTGCCGCGCACCGAGACCATCGATTCGAATAACCGGCCTTGCATGTCGGCAGGCAACGGCGGGCCTTCGTTGAGGACCGACAATCGCGCCTGGGAGCCTTCACGCCGCAGCTCGAAGCGGATTGTGCTTCCGGGTGCGCTGAACTCCACCGCGTTTGCGGCAAGCTTGTCGAGCATCTGCGCCACCAGGTCCGGCGCGCCGCGCACGGTAAACGCGCCGGGACCCGCGTCGAAAACGAAGCGGCGGCCGGGATGCGCGAGACGGTATCCCCCGACGCAGCCCTGAACGACCTCCTTCAGGTCGAAGCGTTCCCGCTCAACCGAGGCCAGCGACTGCTCGAGACGGGTCGCTTCGCTCATGCGCGCGAATATGGTCGTAAGCCGGGTAAGCCCCTGTTCCGCGCGCTGCAGGTAGATGCGCGCGTCGTCCGGTAGTTCGACCTGCTTGAGGTTGTCCAGCGAAGACCGGACCACCGCCACCGGCGTGCGCAATTCGTGCGACAACCGCCCGGCAAGGGTTTCGAGATATCCGGTGTACTGCTGGAGCCGGCGCAGGATGTCGGCAAAACTCCGCGACAGATCGCCGAGCTCGTCCCCGGCGTCGGAACCGCCGACGGTGCCCAGCACCCGGCCATTGGGATCGATTGAATTCTCGGCCTCGTCGCGCAGCCTGCGGATGCGCAGCGACAGGCGTGTCGCGAACACCAGCAACGCCGCGATGCCGCCCACGAACACGATTATCAGGGCGGCGAACAGCTTCTCGAAAGCGCGATTGCGCAGCGCCAGCACGTCGTTGGTGGTTTCCTCGACCAGCACGGCACCGACCACTTTGTCTTCCTGCCAGACCGGATGCGCGGCGGAAAGCACGACTGCGAGCGAGTCCGGCGTGAGCCGCCTGCGGGTGCCGGTTTCTCCCGCCAGCGCCTCGTCGATCTCGCGTCCTTCCAGGCGATAGGTACCGGGCGCAATGTCCTGGAAGTCCTCGTTCGGCTCCGACATGGCGAGCCTGAGAATCGGGCGCACCATCAGGCCGGCGGCCGCTTCCCATAGGCGCGTAAACAGTCCCTGGTCCGGATCGGTCGGCGCGGGCGGTGCGTGCAAGCTGCCGGCCTGGGCGATGACCCGATGGTTGACGTCGAGCACCCAGATGCGCGCCCGCGCGCGCCCCAGCCGGCTTACCAGTTCGCTCACTTCGGGAGACGGGACCAGCACGGCACCGAGCCTGTCCTTGCCGGACGTGTCGGAAGTACCGATCGTCGTTGCGGGCAGCAGCGTTTCGGGATCGTCGATATTCACCAGGGCAAACCCGAGCCGTGGTCCCACCAGCGAACGGGGCAGGCGCATCTCCACGAGATAACCGCCGGGCACCAGGCGAAAGACCCCGTAGATGCGCGTGTCGGGAACCTGCTCGTCGTCGGACATCAGCAGGTAAACGGAGGCGCGGCCGCTGCCGCGCGCATCCAGGCTGAAGCGCAGGAATTCGTCGTCCGGCGTGACGACCGCCACTTCCAGCCGGTCGGAAGTCTGCAATCCGTCGCGGTCGGGGTTTCGCATTACGACTTTCGGGTCGGAGACCTCGAACAACGCGTAGATCGCGTTTCCATACCTGCCGATGCGGTAGCGCGCGGAAAAGGCGCGGGTATCGGGCGCGCCGGCACCTGCCCCCACCGCGCGCGGCGCAACCGGCTGCCGCGCCCAGTCGTCCGCCAGACCGTCTACCGTGACCGGCATGGGCAGGTTGTCGATCTTGAGATCGCTTTCCTGTGCCAGCGCGAAGGGGTAAACCTCGCCGCTGCGAAACAGGCTGGGGCGGTCGTTCAGCGCCGTGCCCACTGCGCGCGCCGTGGAGATCACGCCTTGCTCCTGCACTTTCAGAAGCAGATCCTCGAGGGCGCGCACGTAGAAAAATCCGAGCAAGGGGATCAGCAGCAGGATGCTTGCGGCAAGCAGCAGTTTCAACCGCAGGCCCGGCCGCAGTCCGCCGGCGCGGCGTTCAGCGGTCGGCATGCCAGCGGTAACCCAGTCCGTAGACGCTCTGGATCGAGTCGAACTGCGGGTCCAGCGCGGCGAACTTGCGGCGGATGCGCTTCACATGGGAGGTGATGGTGCTGTCGTCCACTGTGATGCTGGCATCGCGCATCAGCGCGTCGCGATCCTTTACGTGGCCGGGGAATTTCGCCAGCGCGTGCACGATCCAGAATTCCGTCAGCGTGAGCTCGACGCGTTGACCGGACCAGTGCGCTTCCATGCGCTTAAGGTTGAGGCTGAGCTGCCCGCGCTCCAGCACGTCCTCCGCCGCTGGCGGGGCGCCCATGACTTCGATGCGCCGGAACAGCGCCGCGATGCGCGCGAGCAAGTGCGGAAAGCTGATGTCCTTGGTCAGGTAATCGTCCGCCCCCATGCGCAGGCCGGAAACCGTGTCCAGATCGCCGTCGCGCGCCGTCAGGAAGATGATCGGCAACGTGGATGACAATGCGCGCAGCTCGCGGCAGAGCGCGAATCCGCCCTCGACCTCGCCCGCAAGCCCGATGTCGATCAGCGCGAGGTCCGGGAGGCGCGTGCGGATCGCCTTGAGCGCCTCCGTCCGGTCGGCGAAAGCGGCGACCTCGTAGCCCTGGCGACGCAGCACGTCTGCGTAATTCTCCCGGATCGCGGGGTCGTCCTCGACTATCGCGATGCGTCTGGCCATTTGATGTCTGTCCGCTGTCCGGCTGTCGCGCAGAACTATACCCGAGCGCAGTGCCGGTGCGCGTGCCAGCCGCAAAAGCCATTTTGCTGCCACATTTCGCCCGCAACTTTCCATTGCGCCGGCCGGATCCGGCCCGCTATCGGCGTTTCAATGCCCTACGTGCAGAACCTGCTGCCGCTTTAGTGGAGGAAGTCATGCAGACCGAACTGAACCGCAATTTGATGGCGCCTCATTCGCAAGGCTACTCGATCGCTCTGGACGCTATCCGCTTTCTCTTTCTGGCCGTGGTAGCGGGAACCGGATTCGCCGTCCTGCTCGCAGCGACAATCGTCGGGCTTACTCTGGTGGTGCCGCCGGCCGCGGCATCCTCCGGCGCGCCGATCGTTGCCGATGCCGCGCAATCGGAGAAACCGGGCGACCAGACCAGCGGCAGCTTCCTGATGCGCGTGCGTCCGGGCGGCGAGTACATGCGTTCGCCGGTGCTCTCCACTGACGTGAACATCACAGTGAGCGGGGTCATTGCGCGCGCCACGGTCTCGCAGCAGTTCAGGAACGACTCCGCGGACTGGGTCGAAGGCATATACGTTTTCCCGCTTCCGGAAAACGCGGCGGTGGACCGGTTGCGCATGCAGATCGGCGACCGCGTGGTCGAGGGCCAGATCCGGGAACGCGCTCAGGCCCGCGCCGAGTACGAGAAGGCACGGGACAATGGCAGCATCGCCTCGCTGGTCGAGCAGGAACGCCCCAACATTTTCACCAGCAGCGTGGCCAATCTCGGGCCGGGCCAGACACTGACCGTCCAGATCGAGTACCAGCAGACCCTGCGATACGAAGAAGAGGCGGTCAGTCTGCGCTTCCCGACCGTGGTCATGCCGCGTTACATCCCGGGCAACCCCCAATCCGAGAAAGCCGGATCAGGCTGGTCGCCAGATACCGACCAGGTGACCGACGCATCGCGCATCACGCCGCCCGTGCTGGCGGAGGGCGAGGCGCTGCGCAATCCCGTCACCATTCATGTCGAGCTCGATGCCGGCTTTCCGGTAGGCGAGGTCAAGAGCCGTTACCACCAGGTCAACGTGGAAAAGCGTGACGACAACCGTTATGAGGTTTCGCTCGCGGTCGGGCCGTTTCCGGCGGACCGCGATTTCGAACTGATCTGGCATCCGTTGGCGGGCGAGCAGCCGCGCGGAACCCTGTTCCGCGAGAGCGGGGACGGCGAAGCGCACCTCCTGTTGACGTTGTTCCCGCCGGTGGGCCACAAGGCCGACGACAAGCGCCTGCCGCGCGAAGTCGTCTACGTGATCGACACCTCCGGTTCGATGGAGGGCACTTCAATCGTGCAGGCGAAAAAAGCCCTGAGCCTTGCGCTCGGGCAACTGGCCCCCGAAGACCGCTTCAATGTCATCCAGTTCAATTCCGCGACTGAACAGTTGTTCACGTTGCCGCGCGAAGCAAGCACGGCCAACCTTGTGGCGGCCCGCCGTTACGTGGACCGGCTGCGTGCAAGCGGAGGCACCGAAATGGCCCCCGCGATGCAGGCGGCGCTGGGGTATCCCGCGAAGGAGGGTTTCCTGCGCCAGGTGGTGTTCATGACCGATGGCGCTGTCGGCAACGAGGATGCGCTATTCAGCCTGATCCAGGAAAAGCTCGGCCGCAGCCGGCTGTTCACGGTCGGCATCGGCTCCGCGCCGAACGGCCACTTCATGACCAAGGCGGCACAACTCGGCCGCGGAACCTTCACCTATATCGGCGATGTCGCCGAAGTCGGCGAGAAAATGGCCGCGTTGTTCGGCAAGCTCGAGCATCCCGTGCTCTCGGACATCGCGGTCGAATGGCCGGCCGGCGTGACCGCCGAGGCTTATCCGCAAAAGCTGCCCGACCTCTATCTCGGTGAGCCGGTCGTATTGAGCGCCCGCGTGGAAGGTCCGCTGACGGGTACGGTAAGTGTGCGCGGGCAGTCGGCCGGCGAGGCGTGGATCGCGAAACTCGAACTGCCGGATGCGCATGACGGCAAAGGCATGGGCGTGATCTGGGCGCGGCGCAAGATCGAGGCCCTGATGGATTCGCAGTATCAGGGCGCGGATCGCGCCAAGGTGCGCGACGACGTTGTCGCGCTCGCGCTGAAGCACCATCTCGTTACCCGCTATACCAGCCTGGTCGCGGTGGACGTGACTCCGGTGCGCCCGCTGGCCGAACCGCTCGATTCCGAACCGGTTCCCACCAATCTCGCGCAAGGCGCAAACCATGAGGCGATTTTCGGCTCCCTGCCGAAGACGGCTACATCGGCGAAGTTGCATTTGGTGCTCGCCCTGCTCGCGGCGGCCCTGGCATTTGTTGTCTATATGACGCGGAGGGTGGCGTGAGGCCGGGGACCAGATCGATGCTCATGGTCGGATTGATCTCCGTGTCTGTTTGGCAACTGGGCGAGACGGCGTACATCCATGCCAAGGCCTGGCTGGCACAACGGCTGATCGCGGCGGCCTGGGACAAGTCGCGTGAATCCGGTGTCGGCGTGAAACCGTGGCCGTGGGCCGATACCTATCCCGTCGCGCGGATCGATGCGCCGCGCCAGGGAGCCCGGCTGATGGTGTTGTCCGGGGCCAGCGGCCGCACGCTGGCCTTCGGGCCCGGTCATGTTGCCGGCACGCCGCTGCCGGGACAGAACGGCAATTCCGTCGTCAGCGGGCATCGCGATACTCATTTCGCGTTCCTGCGCGAGTTGCGCAGCGGTGATGTGCTGATGGTGCAGGCCGCGAACGGGGGTGTTGCGCGCTACGTAGTCTCGGCCGCCGAAGTGGTGCATCGCAAGGACATGCGGGTGCTGCTGGATGCGGGCGATGACCGGCTGACGCTGGTGACCTGCTTTCCGTTCGACAGCCCGGTTCCCGGCGGGCCGCTGCGCTACGTTGTCGTCGCCACTCGCCCCCTCTCCCCCTCTCCCCAACTCCTCTCCCGCCGGGGGAGAGGGAGTTGACAAGCAAGAAGGGCTTCGCGAGTTGCGAGGATCTGAAAATATGGTTCGGTGTGACTAAGAATTGAAATGAAGAGCCCGCACGCTCCAGAACGATCTCCGCTGCTCCCCTCGCGGGAGAGGGCGGGGAGACGGGGGGTGTTGGCTAAAGTTCCTTTGTGAGGCTAGCATGCCGTCTTTCATCCGATTCAGCCTGCGATCCATGATGCAATCGAACCACGCCGTCCGTCCGCGCAGAAGCCTGCTGTTCGTGCCCGGCCTGCGGCCGGACCGCTTCACCAAGGCGCTGGATTCGGGCGCCGACATCGTGTGCGTGGACATGGAGGATGCGGTCGCGCGCAATCGCAAGGACGAAGGCCGCGCGCTGACGCTGCCACTGTTCAAGACGAACGGACGCATCCGCATGTGGAGCAGATGGTGCGCATCAACGGCCTGTCCACGCCGGACGGGCTCAAGGACCTGACCGCGATCATCGAATCGGAGACGCCGCCGCCGGCGATCATGATCCCCAAGATCCGATCGGCGGAAGAAGTGCAACTGATCGAAACGCTGCTGTCGTCGGGACCTGCGCGCGCGATCCGTTTCTGCGTCATCATCGAGACCAACCAGGGCCTGGAGCGCGCGATCGAGATTGCGAAATCGTCGTCGCGCATCGACTCGGTCATTCTCGGCGCGGTGGACATGTCCGCCGACCTGCGTTGCGAGAAATCCTGGGAGCCGCTGCTCTACACGCGCTCGCGGCTGGTGCATGCGGCAGCCTCCGCCGGCATCGATCTGTTGGATGTGCCGTTCCTGAACCTCGACGATCCGGAAGGGTTGCGACAGGAGGCCACGGCCTGCGCGCGGCTCGGTTTTACCGGCAAGGCCTCGATTCATCCCAACCAGATCCCGATCATCCACGAGGCTTTCACCCCGGACGAGAAGGCCATCGCGAAGGCGCGCAAGGTCTGCGCCGCTTTCGAGCAGGACAACACCGGCCTGGTGGTGGTGGACGGGGAACTGATCGAGCTGCCGGTGGTGCGTTCGATGTACAGGGTGCTGGCAATCGCCAGCCGCGTCACGCGAGAGGCGTGAAGCGGGAAGGACAATCGTTAAGTCGACTCGCGACCTCTGCGCGCCACAGTCGCGAGCAGCGCTACAGAATGACCTTCGGCTCCAGGTTCGACTCGTCCGTCCAGCCGACGAGGACGTAGCGCTTGATGAGCCGGTGCAGGAACTCGACTCTGTCGCGAAACGTTACGATGAACTGCACTTGCACCTTGGTTCCGTCTCGCTGCAGCACAACGGCGAAGGGGGCCATGATGTTATCTGCCATCTTGGGGTCGACGAACATGCATTGCTGAGCCTCGCTCAGTTCTTTCTTCAGCGGCTCGAGGTCCCGGCTGTTGAGCCCGCGCACGCGCGCCATCGCGTCGTCGTAGGCCTGGGGCGAGATACAAACGAAGATGTTCTCCTTCAGCGTGTTGAACTTCTCGCCCGCCTGCGCCGGCGCAACCACTGCCATGACTGCAAGCGTTGCCGCCATCAACAAGCGGTACTCCCTGATTCGGTTCATTGCCAGTTCGCTCCTTCAACCGCCAGCGTTTCCAGGTAGGCGCCCAACTTGGCGATAGTGTCTTCATCCATAAAATCCTTCCAGGGCGGCATCTGCTTTCCCGGGCGGCCGTTCTTGACGGTGTTTACGAACTCCGGGTAGCCGCGCCAGAACTTCGTCAGATTGCCGGCGTACTTGCCGAAACGCGGCGAATCGCCATCGGCCTTGACGCCGTGGCACTGGACGCACCAGTTGAAATACAGGTGCTTGCCCAATTCGATGGCTTCTGGATCTCCCGACAAGGGATTGGAAGAGGGGATCTTGACAGGGGCGTCTCCTGCCTGGGCCGTTTGGGTCGGGGCGATCTTGGGCTCGAGTTTTCCTTGTTCCATTGCCGCGAGGAGCCCCGCGTGGGACACGCCGAGCGCAACGACGGACACGAATACGATGGACGAAATGCGCATTTTATATTTGATACCCCATAAGAAAAGGTTCGCGATCACGCCATCCTGACGGCGGCTGCGAAGAGGTGCAAGACACTACCACAATTTTACCGCCGGGCTGCGAGGGTGCAGGCACGGAAAAAATGCCGGGGCCGGCAGGAGGTAACCCCCCGTCCGTCCCCGGCAGGGGAGAGAGCTATGGAAGTGCGAACACCACCAATGCCATGCTCTCATTCATAGTTCCGAGCTTTTCCTTGTTCAGGGCCTTGATCGCCCCGCCCACGTACGTGCCGTGCCCGGATGCCACCGCAATGTACTGCTTGCCGCCGACCGAGTAGGAGATGATGCCGCCATGCACCCCCGAGCCGACGTTGTACCGCCACAGAACGTTGCCATTCTTGGCGTCGAGTGCCTCGACGAAGCCATCAGATGTGCCGAGGAACAGCAGGTCGCTCCCCGTGGACATCAGGGTCGAGTGCGGGATCAGGTCATAGCGCTTCTCCCAGGCGAGCTTCCCGGTGATCGGATCGCGAGCCGTCAGGCGACCATGACTCTTGTCTCCCGGCGGGTCGGTTCCAATCCATTCGGCGCTCATGAAGGCCTGGGCGAAAGGCTGCAGGGTCCGGGTCTCGGCGCCTGCCGAGATGGTGGTCCCGCCGCTCTTCGGTTGCGCGGTCAGGTACATGCACCATTCCTGCGCCACGCGATAGAACAGCTTGGTCTTCGGGCTGTAGGTCCCAGCCTGCCAGCTATGCCCACCGTCGATCGCCGGGCATACCAGGGTCTTCTCGCCGGGCTGCGGCCACAGCATGTTTTCCCACTCGCCCTTGGCGATGTTGTAGCCCGTAGTCCAGTTGAAGCTCTTCATGTCCGGATAGACGGCCAGGACCTTGCCACCCTTGGTCTGGTGCACATGGTTGAAGCCGTTCTTGCCCGGATGCAACACCTTGTCTCCCAGAATGACATACTCGCCCGGTGCGGCGTCGTAGTCGTACGGATCGGCGTGTGCCTCCTGGAAATACCAGTTGAGCTTCCCGGTGTTCAGATCCAGCGCCACTGTGGACGACGTATAAAGCGCGTCACCCGAGCGCCAACCGTCGGCATTCGGATCACGGCAGTTGCTGCCGCAGTAGTCATAGTCGGGGTTCGGGTTGCCGGTGCCCATGAGGATCTGATTGTTGGCGTAATCCACCGTGCCCGGTTGCCACGATCCCCCGCCGCCGTACTGCCACGAATCGCCGCGCCAGGTTGCCAGCGCTTTGGGATCGTCCCGTCCCGTGGTATGGAAAGTCCACTTGATGTCGCCGGTTTTCGGGTCCATCCCGAATATTTTGCCTTCGATCGGGTATTCACCGCCGTTCTGGCCGATGACCATCAGATCGGAGCTCACAAAAGTCGCGGCACCGCTGAATCCGACCGTATCTTTGGTGGAGTTGATGATCTGCTTTTCCCAGACCGGGTTGCCGCTTTTCTCGTCGAGGGCAACGATCTTGCCATCGGCTTGGCCCATATAGACCTTGCCGTCGCCGATAGCCAGGCCGCGGGTGTGCGCGAAGAATGAACGTGCGACCACTGCCTCTTCCATCTTCGGCTCATGAACCCACAAGCGCTCGCCCGTCGCGCCGTTCAGCTTCCAAACGGTCGAAGGGTTCACCGATACGTAAACGTTGCCGTCAATCGCCAGCGGTGTGGCGTGCATCCCCATGCGCACGTTGCCGGGCTGGAAGATCCATGCCGGACGCAGGTTCTTGACGTTGCCGGCGTTAATCTGGGTCAACGGGGTGTGCCGCCACGACGTGTCGACGGTACGGTGATAAAAGCACCAATTCTCTGGCGAGCAGTTTCGGATGTCCTTCGCTGACGATCCGGCCGCCTGCACGCCTGGCGCCCATGCCGCCGCGACTGCGAGCGGTAGCGCCAAGGACAGGAAATGCCGTAATGACGTTCTCATCTGGTCCTCCTCCGTTTATGATTTGAGTAGCGGACGCCGACGACAAGCGGTTGAATCTTAGGGGAAACCGGGAACTCGGGAGACGCCTCCGCAGCACAGCCTCCTGGTACATGACAACATTAAAGAGGATGCACAGCCTGAACTGTAGCTTGACCTGTGGCGCAAACCCGACTTGGAAGCTGCTCCCTCCCTCGGACATTGACCAGCGAGCTTAAGGCGTTGGCCGGGAAAAGCTCCCAGCGCAATGCATGCTAATTGCCGCGCTGAACGGGTGTCAAGGTGAGAGTCTCGGCAAAGGCGTCATTGGGCCGTCCAAACGGATTACCCGGCCGCTCCCCGGCAGGCTGTCATGATTCGCGTACAGCCTTTGGCCCCCGTCAGCTATTCCGTCAGGTGATTCCGCGCGGCAAGCCCCTGCGCCTCATCCAAGCGCGGCGCAGGCGCCAGGGCGCTCGGCGCACCAGGATGTCCAGAAGGAATAGCAGCAGGGCGGCGCCAGCGCAGTACGGCCATAGCGGGGTGGTGGTGACGCCACCGTCCCCGCGCGGCGTGAATATTTCCTCCGCCCGGGGTGCAAACACGCCGCCCGTCTGTTCGCTTAGGGTACGCAGAAGCGGCAGGTTCGCCGGCAGCAGGCGATACTCGTCCGGATAGGAATAGAACAGCCTGCGACTCCCGACTCGCGCGATTTCGGCCGCGCTCAGCCCCGGGCTGGGAAGCAGCTCGAAGTGCCAAGGTACGCTAGCCGCTGCTGCGAGCGGGACTTGGGCGCGATAGTGACCGGGCGCGATCTGACGCAATGAAGCCACCGAGCCTCGGCCGCCTGGCGTGGTGATGCGAACCTTCGGCCAGAGGCCGTTGCGGAAGCTGCCGTCAATACCTTGCGCCGTGAGGTGAATGAATGCCTCACGCCCTTCGCGCGCCACTCGCCAGCGCACTCCTGCTCCGGTGTCGCCCCGTGCGCTGTCTCGCACGACCTGTGCCCACAGCGTGGGGTAGCCAGGCCACTCGAGCCAGTCCGCCGCCCAGCGATTTTTCACATCCGAGAGGAACGCAACGGTCTTGCCGATACCGTAGTGCGTCTCGGCCAGAAGTGGCAGATCCTTCTTGGCTTCCAGCAGCACGTCCGAGAAACGCTTCGGCTTGGTCGTTACATAGCCCTTGAGCTCGGGGCCGCCGGCAAAGTCCACTCCGGCCAGCGTCGGGCTCCAGGCCTTCACCCGCGGGCGGAACCGCTCCTCGACGATCGAATCGTTCAGCAGCCGGCGCGTTTCCGCCGCAAACAAGGTGGGGACTTCGGCGTCGCTCCTGGTGACGTAGCTCCTGCCGCCCCCCCACTTGGCAAGGTTCGCCATCAGCTCGACATCGGGCTTCTCGCCGATCGCCACGGTTGACATGGTGATCTTCGCGACTACGAATTCTTCCATGATGCCCGGGAAACCGCGCGGCGATGCCGTCGCTTGGGGCGCCAGCGGCGGCTCTTCCGCCCCGCCTCGCTGGCGTCTTTCCGCGACCTGCACCTCGCGCAGCCGTTCTTCAATCTCGGTGGGGTAAAAGGCGGCGGGAGAAACCCCCGGCGGCGGTGAGGTCAGCCCGTCGGAAAGGAGGATGATGTGTTTGGTCTTGGCCTTCGAATCCGCAAGCAGCGTCTGCGCACGCAGCAGCGCGTTGTAAATGTTGGTCTGGCCGCTCGAGGTCATGCGCGAGATCAGGTCCTCGGCCTCACTCTTGTTTCCCACCGTCATCAGCGGGACGACGTCGTGCGGCTGCGCATCGAACGCCACGACCGCCAGCCTGTGCTCCCGGTCCAGCAGATCGAGCGTGGCGAGAGCGGCGGACTTCGAAACCTCGATTTTCTGGCCGCGCATGCTCGAAGAGCGGTCGACGAGCAGGACCATGTCCAGGTCCTCGTGCTTGCGCTTGGCTTCGAACGTGACCGGAAGCCACCGCTCGACCTCGCTCTTGGAGAAACCTTCCTGGCCGTACGTGTTCTGCCCCGCAGCGAAAATCAGGCCGCCCCCAGCGTCCCGAACGAACGTCCCCAGGCGCTGCACCGCATCCGTCCCCAGACTGTCCGCGCGCACGTCGCTGAGGATGACCACGTCCTTGCCGTCGAGCACCCGCGCATCGTCCGACAGGTCTTGCGCGGTGGCGACCGATACGCGAATGCCCTGCGCGGTGAGTGCGTCGGCGAGGTAGCGTGCGCTGCGCTCCCCGCCTTCCACATACAGCGCGTGCGGGCGCGGCTGCACAATAAGGTGCTCGGTGAGCGCATCGTTGAGCGGCAGCTCGTCGCCTTCGGCGTTCACACGCGCCGTGATGTTGTGGGCACCTGCCTGCGGGAAGCGCACGGTGAAGGAAACGCGGTTGTCCCCCGGCGAGAGAGTCATGTTGCGCGCGACCGCCGTTCGTTCGTCGATGGCAAGTTCGACCCGCGCGGTGACAGACCGGCGCGAAAACACCCGGGCCTCGACCTCCACTGCCGCACGCTCGCGCGCGCCGGGCGGGACACTGATCCGCTCGACCCAGGCGTCGTTGTGGGCGGCCACAGGCGCGGGAACCGCGAATACCCGCGCGCCCTCGGCCTGCAGGCGCAGCATCGCAGCCCAAGCGTCGCCTTCGGTCTGATTGCCGTCACTCAGCAAAACGATGCGCTTGGCGTGGCCAGGCGCGAAACCAGGCAGCGCCGCGAGCAGACCTTCCTCCAGGTCGGTGGCGCCGTGGTCGATCGCCTTGTCGCGCCGCGTCTCATCCTCAGCGGTCAGTGCGAGGGCGCGTGCGGCGTCAACCGAGTCGACCAGCTCAGCATGATCGGCGAATACCACCACGCGCGACTGCGCCGGCCGGTGACGTTCGTTGACTTGAGCAATCCAGTCCAGCGCTTCATCGAGAAAACTCGTTGCGATGCTGCCGGAGGCATCCAGCACGTAGACGACCGACAGGTCCTCGCTGGTCCGGTGGAGTGTGGGCTTGAGCAGCGCCGCGACGATCGCGGCCAGCGCGAGGGAGCGCAGGACCGTCGCGCCGGCCACGCGGGCGCGCGCGACACTCGCGCGGTTGCGCCAGGCGAACAACCAGACGAGAGGCAATGCCGCCAGCAATAAGAGCGGCCATAGGGTGGCCACGGTTACCATAGGCATCGCGCTAGACTGCGCGCGGTCGGGTGAACACAGCCCACTCGAAGAGCAGGAACGCGCCTGCGAGCAGAAGCAGCAACGCCCACAATTCCGCCATCCAGGACCGGGTCGATACGCCGCCCTGGAGCGCCGTGGCGCCGCCGCCACCAAAGCGGCTGCGATTGATCTGCGCGTAGTGCGGATCGGCCAGGTTTGCCACCACCCGCATATCCCCGCTCGGAGCGCTCACCGTATAAACGTCGGGTCGCGGCGCTTCGAAGACGACTCCCTGGGCAGTGACCGAGGCGGCCACGGAGTTGCCGCTGCCATCGCGCACCACGGCACCGGGCAACGCGACCTCAATGCTGCCCAGCCCGCTCGCGAGTACCGGAATCGGCGCATTCACCCAGTTCAGGGCATTGCCCAGAAACACCGGGAAATCCGGCTGCAACGGAAAGTTGGAGTCTTGCAGCGCGAACCCGACCTGGATCCATCGCGCCTTCGAATAACCGGCCGTCACCAACGCGCCCGATGCGGACCCACTCGCCAGCACGAGCGCATCAGAGGGGACGTCGTTCGCGCTGCTGAGCGATGCGCTCGCGAGCCTGAGGTTGCGCCACGCGATCCCGCTCGTGACCGCATGGCCGTCGTTCCAGCTGGTAATGCGCGGGCGGGTCAGCGCGGGGGATTGCCCTGCCAGCCATTTGCGCGCCGGCGGCCGCAGCAGGAGCGCCCCGGCCACCGGCGGCTCGGCCGGAGCGAAACGGTCGAACACCACGGCATCGTGCGCCCCCGCCAGCGGGTAGCTATCTGGCGGAACTACGACGAGCCGCACTCCAGGCAGGCTGCGCAGCGCATTTTCCAGGGGCGGATTGCCCGGAGTTACGAGCAGCACGCGCTTCGGTCCGTGCGGTGGGACGACGGCGTAGGCAAAGTCGTCGAGGGCAAGGGCGTCGGTCTCGAAGACCACCGCCGCACCAAGCACGCCGCCTTCGAAGTCGGACACGTCGAAGGTCGCGTTGACGGTCTCGCCCGCGCGCACGTCGAGATCCTGGACAATAGAAAAGAGATCCCCGCCTGTGATCAGCAGCCGCACACGCAGATCGCCGGGAGAGGCGTTGAGCACCTGCGCCAACGCTTCATAGCGAGTCGGATCGTTCCCCAGCGGACGCGCCTCGAAGGCCGTCACGGCCACGTTGTTGGCCGGCTCGAACACCGAGTGCACAATCGCCCGTTCTGGCGCGTCCGCCTTTGCAACGCCATCGGTGAACAGATGCACCTGAGTGTCGGCGAGGAGCGATTCGGTTGGCATTTGTGCTTGCCCCCACGCTCCAACCGGCAGCCGCGTGAGCGCCGCCATCGCGGCATCACGTTCAACGTAACCGGATGCTCGAAGCCGCCCAATCGTGTCCAGCAACCTCACTTCGGTTGCTGCGCTTGACTGTTCGAGCAGGGCGCGCGCCTGCTCGATTGCGTGCTCCCAACGACTACGCCCATCACTCGTGCGCGCGGCCATGGACGGCGAGTTGTCGAGCACCAGTGCCAGACGATGCGCGCTTGTGCCGAGCGCCCCGATTTCCGGGCGGGTGAGGGCCAGAGCCAGGCTGAGCCCGGCTCCGAGCGCGAGCAACAGCGACAGCAGCCGGCGGGCGTCAGGGCGCTTCCGGTCACGGAGGACCCGCGCCCACATCAGCAGGGATGGAACTACGACCTGACGAGGCGGTGGCCTGAGCAGGTGCAGTAGCAGGATAACCAGCGCGACACCGGCGAGCAGTGCGAAGGCGGCGACCGGTGAAAGTGCGAGAAATCTCACGGCGCGACGCCCCCGCGGGAAGCCCTCGGGAGCTTACTCTTCCTTGGCATTCTGGCGCAGGAAGTAATGCTTAACCGCTTCTCGATACGACAGGGGCGTGCCGCCCGGCGCAACGACCGCTTCGCGTTGTGCCCCGGCCTGCGCCGTGATGCTCGCGTATTCGACCAGTGACGCCTGGCGTTGGGTTGCGGCATAGAACTCTTCCTCGTTTTCCTGCTCCTTCGAATCCTCATTGCGCAGGCCGCTCATCTTCTCCAAATGCGCGATCAGACGCTGCGTCCGTTCGCCCAGCACCGGCTCGTCGTCTCCGGCACCGGTCGGGCTGCTGTTGGGATGCTCGCCTTCGCTGCCGCCGGCCTGGCTCCTGCCGGTTCGGTCGCCTGACGCGGCGCCCGACACGCTGGTTCGGGAGCCCCCCTCTGCCGCTTCGCCCTCGCCGTATGCGACCTCGCGCATGCCAACGCCGGAGCGCGAGCGGGCACGCAGCCGGCTGTTGAGGCTGACTTCACCTTGCGCGGGCGTCCCGGTAATCTTTCGCCGCTCTTCTTTGACCTGCTCGCGCAGCCGCGTTGCCGTGCGGATGGTCGGTGTGACGTCGGCCTTCGTCGGAGGCTCGGGCGGCGTATTGGCCTCGTTGTTCAAGAGCGTCTGCAGGGCTTCGAGAAGGCGTTGCCCCGTGTCTGCCGCCTTCAACTCACGACGGGGACGAGCGGCGGGATCCTGCGGCGCTGCCGCCGTCCGCTTGCGCTCCGAGGCCTGGAGGAGTTGCGCGGCGAGCCGGGCGTCGCGCGCCTCAACAGCCCGCTTGATTGCGCCTGCTTCGGAACCGGCAGGCAAGTCCTTCGCCAGTCGTTCAAGCTGAGACCACGCGGCAGTCAGGCCATCTTTCTTCTCGGCGCTCTGGAACGCCGGTTGCGCCGTAATCTTTTCGACCTCGTTGTCGCCAGCCGCGGCCGCACGCGTTTTCCCGGCCGCAAGCGAAGCCGGGCCCGACATCGGTTCCTGCATGACAGGTAACGCAATGCGTGGCGAGAACCACATCAAAGCGCCCGTGACAGTCGCCAGTGAGAGAGCAGCCAGCACGCTGCGTGGTAGCGGAATCGGAAACAGTCGGCGAGCATCCAGCGTCTGTACGGTCCGCGCGGCTCGTGCGAGCAGAAGCTCGACGAACGCGTCTCGCGCCGCAAGTTGTGCGAACCAATGGGCGCTTTTGAGTTCGTCCTTCAGGCCGGCGCGGGTGTCGGTGGCTCCCGCTGCCTGGGCCAGCGTCGTGGCACGGGAGAGCTGCCACGCGAACAGCATCACGATCGCGACCCCGATTATGAGAAACAGGGAAGCGACCGCGGACAGAACAGGCGCGGGGACGCCGAAAATCTCGAGGACTTCGGCAAGCAACGGCAGCACGACAAGCGCACACGCGAACCGGCCCAGATCTCGAATGCGCCGGTTCCAGCCCATGCGCGCGGCCGCCGTCGCAAGCCACCGAAACAGGAATTCGTGGTCGGACATTGCGTAGATGGACCGGTTGGAATCGACCCGAGTGCTGTAAAAGCCAGCGCGTGTCGCCCCGGCTGGGACTTTTATATATCGGCCGTCATCGTACCATAGGCCGCCGCCAGCGCCGGCGCTCTGCTGTAGCGGCGGGCGTTACAATCCGATCCGGGCTACGAACGAGAACAAGCATGAATGCGCCAAATATCAAACCAATCCGACTCACCGAGCTTGCCCACGGCGGCGGCTGCGGCTGCAAGCTCGCTCCGGCGGTACTGGAGAGCATCATCGCCAAAGCAGGTGCGGGTCTGCTGCCGAAGCAGCTCCTGGTCGGGATCGAGACCAGCGACGACGCCGCGGTCTACCAGATCAACGAGTCACAGGCGATCGTCGCTACCACGGATTTCTTCATGCCGGTGGTGGACGATCCCTTCGATTTTGGTGCGATCGCGGCGACCAACGCGATCTCCGACGTGTATGCGATGGGCGGCCAGCCGCTGTTTGCGCTTGCCCTGGTCGGCATGCCGATCAATCAATTGCCGGTTGAGACCATTCGCAGGATTCTCGAAGGCGGCGAGTCGGTATGCGCGAAAGCGGGCATCCCGATAGCCGGCGGCCACAGCATCGATTCCGTGGAGCCGATCTACGGCCTGGTGGTGATCGGGCTGGTGGATCCGCGGAAAGTAAAACGCAATGCCGATGCAAAGCCCGGGGACAAGATCATCCTCGGCAAGGCGATCGGTGTGGGCATCTACAGCGCCGCGATCAAGAATCAGAAGCTCAACGCTTCGAGCTACGCGGCGATGCTTGCGAGCACCACCCAGCTGAATACGCCCGGCCTCAGGCTGGCGGAACTGGAAGGCGTCCACGCGCTGACCGACGTCACCGGTTTCGGGCTGGCCGGACATTTGCTCGAAGTCTGCAAAGGCTCCGGGGTGGCGGCGACGCTGCACTGGAACCAGGTCCCGCTGCTCCCCGGTGTGCTCGACCTGGTGAAAGCGGGGATCAAGACCGGCGCCTCGACCCGCAACTGGAACGGCTACGGGAGAAGCGTGGACCTCGGCGGCCATCGCGACATCGAAAAGACGCTGCTCACCGATCCGCAAACCAGCGGCGGGTTGCTGGTGACCTGCGCGCCTCAATCGGTGGACCGGGTGCTGGTTTTGTTCCGCAGCGAGGGCTTCGACCGTGCCGCGGTGATCGGCGAAATCAGCGCCGGCACTCCGTCCTTGAAAGTCGTTTGACCTTCCTGCTAGACCTTGGCCACAGAGAACACAGAGATCACAGAGGAAAAACAGAAACACAGAACAGAAAAATGGGGTAAATGGGAAGATTGCTCGCGATCCGGTGTCGCCAATCTTTCAGTACGATAGACCATCAGCAATGCAAGGGTTTTCACCCCGGGATCTTTTTCTTCTCTTGATCTTCCTCTGTGATCTCTGTGTCCTCTGTGGCAAATTGTTTTTGACCTAGTGGAGAATTCATGTCGCAAGCTTCGTCTTTACGTGCCGTGCTGTACGCACTTGGCGCCAACAGCGGAATCCTGATTGCCAAGGGCGCGGCAGCCGCTATAACCGGTTCGAGTGCGATGCTGGCGGAAGCGATCCACTCGGCTGCCGATTGCGGCAACCAGGTGCTGTTGCTGTTCGGAATGAAGGACGCCCAGCGCGCGCCCGACGCCACGCATCCGCTGGGTTACGGCAGGGCCGTATACTTCTGGGCGTTCCTGGTGGCGGTGCTGCTGTTCACCCTCGGCGGCATGTTCTCGATCTACGAGGGCTGGCACAAGCTGCATCAGACGAAACCGATCACGAACCCCGGCATCGCGATCGGCGTTCTGCTGATCGCAATCGTGCTCGAGGCTTTCTCGCTTGCCGGATGCATTCGCGAAATCCGCAAGGTATCGGGAACCAGGTCGCTCTGGCGGTTTTTCCGCACCTCGCGCAACAGCGAACTCATTGTCATCCTCGGGGAAGACATTGCCGCGCTGGCCGGCCTGGTTCTCGCGCTGATCGCGGTGACGGTCGCGTTTGCCAGCGGCAACCCGATCTACGATGCGCTCGGCAGCATGGCCGTCGGGGGGTTGCTGGTGGTGGTTGCGGTCCTGCTGTCGGTGGAAATCAAGGCGATGATAACCGGCGAGAGCGCGGAGGCGGAAACCGAACACGCGATCCGTGCCTTTCTCGGGGCGAGGCCTGAGGTTGCCGAAGTCTACAAACTGCTGACCCTGCAGCTCGGAGAGGGCATCATGCTGGCGGTCAAGGCGAGGATGGCGGAAACCGCGAGCGCCGGTGCAGCGATCGATGCGATCAACCGGGTGGAGGCCGATCTGCGCACTGCCTTCCCGGCGGTGCAATGGATTTTTTTCGAGCCGGACAACAAGAACTAGGGGCAAGAGGTGAGGGGCGAGGGGGAACGCGCCGCGCGCAGGTCTGAGTTTCTCATGCTGCCGGTGCTGGGGCTTTTCATGATGGCGGCGCCGGTATCGACCGACCTGATCCTCCCCGCTCTGATGACCCTTTCCCGCGAACTGAACGCGACGCCGGGTCAAGCGCAGCTCACGCTGTCGTATTTTTTCCTCGGGTTTGCGCTCGGGCAACTGGTCTGGGGGGCGCTGAGCGACCGTTTCGGACGCCGCAGACCTCTGGCCGCCGGTATCGTGCTCTACATCGCGGGCACAGTCGGCTGTGCGCTCTCCGGCGACATTCAGCAGATGATGTCCTTTCGGTTTGTGCAGGCGTTCGGCGGCTGTGCCTTGCCCGTGATCGCCCAGGCCATGGCGAGGGATTACTTCGGCCGGGAAGGCAGTGCGCGGGCGCTATCGATCATGATGCTGGTGATGGCGCTGGCGCCGGCGCTTGCTCCGTTGATCGGTGCAAAAGTCCTCGCGATTGCCGGCTGGAAGGCGATTTTCTGCGTGCTGGGAGGATACGGGATTGCGGCGCTCGTTTTTCTGCGATGGATGCCGGAAACGCGCCCGACCGAAATCCGGCAATCGTCGCGACGCCAGCATATTGCGCACGGCTACTGGATGCTGTTGCGCGATCCATCCTATCTGCGGTACGCGTTAAGCGGTGCGGCGATATCCGGCGCGGCCTTTGCGTACATCACCGGTACGCCTTTTGTGTATATCGGCTACTTCGGCATCGATCCGGTCGCATACGGACTGCTGTTCGCCCTGAACATCGTCGGCATGTCCGCGCTTACCCTGGTCAATTCCCGCGTCGTGCTCAAGCAGGGCCACGACAGGATGCTGACCATCGGCGTGGTCTCCTGCGTCGCGATTACACTGATTTTCGCCGTTCAGCAGTACCGGTTCGAATACGGGATCGTGCCGGTAATCGTGCTGCTGTTCTGCTTCATGGCCGTGCGCGGGCTGGTCGGCGCGAATGCCGTGGCGGGAGCCATGGCGGATCACCCGGAACGCGCAGGGGCCGCGTCCGCGCTGACCGGCAGCCTTCAGTTCGGCGCCGGATATGTTTCCGGGCTCGCGCTCAACTGGCTGCACGATGGCACGCCGCGCGCGATGGCGACGATCATGGCGGCGTTCGCGCTGCTTGCGCTTGGCATTCTGCTGATGCTGACGCCACGCAACGCGTGAGGCGTACCGCTGAAATCGCGACCGGACAAGGCCTTCGTGCGCCTGCCTACGACACCGGCTTGACTCGCCAGGCAAGCGCGATGGCGAGCAACGTCGCGCCGACCGCGATGAGCCCCGCCAGCCAGTAACGCGTAAGCGAGCCGCCGGCCCCATGGCCAATGATCGTTCCCGCGAGCAGCGAAGCAGCGCCCATGCCAAGCTGCTGGATCGCGGAGTTTATGCTCATGAAGCCGCCGCGCAGCCGCGGTTCCACGCTGGAAATGACCAAGGCCATCGCCGGAACAAACCGACCCGACACGAACACCATGAAGATGACCGACGCAGTGATTGCAACCCACACCGGGACCGGCCGCAGGTTTGTGGTGATCAGCAGCGGTGCGATCGAGATCAGGCCGATTAGCGTGAACATCTGCCGCTTGCCGTGCCGGTCCGCCAGCTTGCCGATGTAGCGGGAACTGAACACAGTGGCGAGCCCGCTGAAGAAATAGAGGTAGGGCAGGTCGGTTTCCTTCAGGCCGACATTGGCCACCATGTACGGCGCGATGAACGGAATCACCGGAAACCCGGCGAACATCAGCGCAAACATGAATACGAAGGCGCGCAGGTGATTGGCGGTCCCGAGCACCGCTTTCATCTGAACCAGCGGGCGGTGCGACTCGCCTTCGACGATATGGCCGCGCATCGGAGGAATGATCTTCCAGGTGAGAATCAGGACCAGAGTCGAGACGATGGCGAGGAACAGGAAAGGCGCGCGCCAGGAGAAATGGACGGCAAGAACCAATCCGATCGGAACGCCGATGATCGAAGAGAGTGCGAACGCGGACATGATCATTCCGGTGGCGGCGCCCCGGCGCTGTTCTGGAATCGCGTCACCGATGATCGAATGTACGCTTGCCCCCGCGACACCGCCGAAGGCGCCGGCAAATGCGCGCGCGGCCAGCAGCGATCCGTAGCCGGGCGCGATGCCGCACAGCAGTGTCGATATCACGAAGCCGCCATAGAGGAAAAGCAGAGCCTTCCTGCGATCGTAGCGGTCGGTGTAGAAAGCCACGGCCAGTGCTGCGACCGCTGCCGTAAGCGTGTAGGCCGAGACCAGGAGCCCGAATTGCTGCGGCGAAATCAGCATTACCCGCATCAGTTGCGGGCCGAGCGGCATCATGATCACGAAATCCATGATGTTGGTGAACTGGATGGCGGCGAGCACGAGTAAGAGCGCCACCTCACCCCGGCCCTCTCCCCCTCAGGGCGGAGAGGGTGAGGAGATACAGGTTTTGTTGTCATTTGCGTCTTTTAACAATACCAAATGAGGAACCCACGAATCACCTTCTCCACAGGCCCGCGCAGCGCACCTTCTCTGCTCAGGGGACTCGGTTCCGTACCCCCTTGAGGGGTGGAAGGCGGGGGATGAGGTGGTCGGGGCGAGGTGGTCGGCGCAGGACAGCGAGCCAGAGGATGGCGACAGCGGTGACGGTCAACAGGGGCAGCGCGCAGTAGTTGAGCGTACTCCAGCCGAACTTGTAGAGAATCGCGCCGGAACTCAGCGAGGTCGTGCCCATGGTGAAGTAGATCAACAGGTCGTTGATGCCCTGGGTCTTGGCTTTCTCGGCCGGCTTGTAGCACTCGGTCAGCAGCGTGGTGCCGCCGACGAACAGGAAGCACCACGCGACACCCACCATCACCATGGACGTCCAGAATGCGGCAACCGAGATGCTCGACACTGCCACCGCGACCGCGCCGAGCATCAGCATGACACCGAGGAACATGACCGGCAGCACGCCAAAGCGGGCGATCAGCCAACCGGTCACGAATGCCGGTGCGAACATGGCAATGATGTGCCACTCGATCACCAGCACCGCCGCATTGAAGGGATGCGCGCACATCTGCATCGCCAGCGGCGCCGCCGCCATCAGCAGATTCATCACGCCATAGGCGGTGATGCTGCCGAACACCGCGACGATGAAAGCCGGCTGGCGCATGATCAATGCAAGTGGGCGCGCCGAACCGTGCCGCTCCTCGTGCGACGGCATCGGCAGGTCCAGGCGCCGCAGGATCAAAATCGCCACAAAGGCCAGCACGATCAGCGACAGGAACGAACCGAGAAAAGTGACGTCCAGCAAATCCTTGGTGAGCTTGGTGCTCTCGGGGCCGAATACTCCGCCGACGATGCCCCCGGCCAGCACCAGTGAAATCGCCTTGCTGCGAAAATCCGCGGTCGTGGTGTCGGCCGCGGCGAAGCGGTAGAAGCCGCCCGAACCGGTATACACGCCGGCGACCAGTGCCGCCAGGCACAACAGCCCGAAACTGTGCAGCGCCATTGCCGCGGCGGCCAGCGCTCCGCCCGCCATGCCGAACGCGCAACCCAGGATGAACCCCGCGCGGCGGCCGTAGCGCCTCATCAGCAGCGAAACCGGCAGCGTCGTCAATCCGCCGCCGATGATGTATGCGGTGGCGGGAGCCGTGACGAACAGCTTGTTTTGGGCCAGGGTGTCCGCCGCCAGCGTGCCGATGGAGATCATCATCACGTTGTTGGTGACCAGCAGCGCCTGGCACGCCGCCAGCGCGAGAACGTTTCTCCTGCTTGCGGGCATTCGCGTCGCGTGGCTACTTGACGCGAATGTCCACTGCGTGAAACACGTTGTCGCCGACGTTGGTAAGTGTCACCGTCTGCTGCTGCTTGCGCCACTTGTGAGCGCCGCGGTCCATGGTTATCGTCTCGCCCCGGCCGGGCGCATCGTAGGCTAGGATGCCGCCGGAAACCGATACCAGCATGCCGCACGGTGAGTAGAGTTCGGTGGATTCGCCGGGATGCAGGATCACGCGGGTGACGAACACGCGTTCGTTGTCGACCACCAGCGTCTGGTTCGGGCCCGCGCGCGCGGCGGCCACGGTACCGCAGGAACCCATGATCTCGGTATCGGTCACCCGGTAAATGCCGGGACCGGGATTGGTCACCCGGTGCGCCTTCGGCTTGGCCGCGTATCCGATAAAGTAGGCCTCGCCGATGGCGCGATCCCCGCGCATCACCGGATCGGCTCCCCAGTCCTGGGAAATGGTCGGAGAGGCAGAAATGTTGACGAACACGCCGTCGTTGTGGTGCCAGTGATAGAGCGCCTCGTACCCTGGCTCGAGCTCGACGTCGAAGAAACGTACGTGCGCATTCTCGAACTTCAATTGATGACGCGGTTCCTGTTCGATCAGCACCGGCTCATCGGCGGCGCGGGTGATCGGGACTAGCGCAGCGACGAGCGCGAGCGCCGTCAGGCAGCGACGAAACATGAACTCCTCCTGCTGAATTGAGGTGTGTTTGGAATGGGCGGATCGGGCGATGGGCGTCATTCTGCCAGAAAGGCTCCACCTCATCCCCCGCGCTCTCCGCTAAGCGGAGAAGGTGCGCTGCGCGGGCCAAGATTGATCTTCAAGCTCCCTCTCCCCTAGCGGGAGAGGGTGGGGAGAGGGGGTGGTGGTCTTGCTCAATAGTACTCGTAGGGTTTCTTGGGAACCTCGGCCGCATCCTGCGCCGCGTTTTCCTTGAAGTCCTGCGGCCGGTCCCACCAGGTGGCGCGGGCCTTGGCCTGTTTTGCCACCACCTCGGGGTTCCTGGCAAGAAACTCCCGGATGAAGCGGGTGACGTCCGATTCGTAGCCCTTCATACTGATGCTGCTTTCCGATTCGTTGATTGAGCCGCAATTGTAATGTCTGCCGGGCCAGGATCCCATGGATTTCGGTCGGCAGGTGAGTTGTCGTTGTGCCATCCAGGAGCGTTCCAGTGTCCCGAAGCCCAGTTCGCTTGCCACCGGCAGCCAAGCGCGTTCCCCATGTGACGGTCGTGCATGGCGAGCGCCGCGTGGACGATTACCACTGGCTGCGCAACAAGGCCAGCCCGTCGGTGCGCGCCTGCCTGCGCGCCGAGAATGCCTACACCGCGGCGATGATGAAGCCCTCGTTGGGCCTGCAGAAGAAGTTGTACAAGGAGATGCTGGCGCGCATCAAGGAAACCGACAGCGACGTGCCATACCGCGAGGGCGCCTACTACTATTACTCCCGCACCGAGAAGGGCAAGCAGTACCGCTTTTTCTGCCGCAGGCACGGCAGCCCGGATGCCGCCGAGGCCGTGATCCTGGACGTCAACCGGCTGGCGCAGGGCCACAAGTTCTATTCCGTGGGAGCCGTCGAAATCAGCCCCGATGGCAACCTGCTCGCCTTTTCGTCGGATACCAGCGGCTTCCGCGAATACACGTTGCAACTGAAGGACCTGCGCAACGGCAGGGTGCTTTCCGATCGCATCGAGAAAGTTCGCTCGGTCGCCTGGGCCAGCGACAATCGCACCTTGTTCTACGTCAGGGAGGACGCTACCAAGCGCGCACACCGCCTCTATCGCCACCTGGTTGGAAGCAAAGACGACCAGCTCATATACGAGGAAGCCGATGCGCGTTTCTCGATTTCGGTGGCGCGTTCACGCAGCCGCGCGTACCTGTTTCTGACTTCCCACAGCGCCACGACCTCCGAAGTGCGCTTTCTGCCGGCTGATGCGCCCGCTTCGATCTGGAAACTGGTTGCGGCCCGGAAGCCGGATCACGAATACTACGTGGACCATGGACAGGGGCTGATCTACATCGTCACCAACGACAAAGGGCGCAACTTCCGCCTGGTCACGGCGCCCGTGGAAGATCCCTCTGCCGGCAACTGGCAGGAAAAAATTCCGCACCGCGCGGACGTGATGCTGGAAGGTGTGGACGTGTTCGCCCGGCATCTGGTCGCGCACGAACGCGCCGGCGGCTTTCCCAGGCTGCACGTGATTCGCCTTGCGGACGGAGAATCCCACGAGATCGCCATGCCGGAGCCGGTGTACTCGGTTGCCGGCGGGGCCAATTTCGAGTTCGACACCGACGTATTCCGCTTTCACTACGATTCCTACGTCACTCCCGATACGGAGTACGACTATCACCTCGACCGCCGCGAACGCAAGTTGCTGAAGCAACGCGAAGTGCGCGGATATGAGCCGGCGAAATATCGCTCCGAGTTGCACTACTCGTTTGCCCCAGACGGCACACGCGTGCCGATCTCTCTGGTGTATCGCATCGACCGGCGCGCCGGCGCCGCGCAGCCGCTGCTCCTCTATGGCTACGGCGCCTACGGCTACCCGCTGGACGTGGATTTCAGTTCGGCGCGGCTCTCGCTCCTCGATCGCGGCGTGATCTATGCAGTGGCGCACGTACGTGGCGGAGGCGAGATGGGCAAGCGCTGGCACGACGAAGGGCGGATGCTCAACAAGAAGAATACGTTCGGCGATTTCATCGCCTGCGCCGAACATCTGATCCGCGAGCACTACACGAATCCGGACAAGCTGGTGATCCAGGGTGGCAGCGCCGGCGGGCTGCTGATGGGCGCGGTGACCAACCTGCGTCCCGAACTTTTTCACGCGGTGGTCGCCGAAGTCCCGTTCCTGGACGTGATCAACACCATGCTCGACGAGCGGCTGCCGCTGACCACCGGCGAATACGAGGAATGGGGCAACCCCAAGGATAAGGCCTACTACGACTACATGAAGTCGTACTCGCCCTACGACAACCTGGCCGCAAATGACTTTCCGGCGATGCTGGTCGAGACCTCGTTCAACGACAGCCAGGTGATGTACTGGGAACCGGCAAAATACGTGGCCAGGATGCGGCGGCTCAAGAGCGACCGCAATCCCCTGTTGCTGCGGGTCAACATGGACGCCGGGCACGGCGGTGCATCGGGACGTTACGAGTTTCTGAAGGAGACTGCGTTCACCTATACTTTCATACTGGGAACACTAGATATCATACGGTGACGCATTCTGGTCGTTAAGAACGTTGACATACCTGGAGCGGAGGCAGATAGTCACCCCGGCACAGGTATGGTCGAATCTTTTTCTGGGGAGGATGAGATGAAATCGTCAATCAGGTTGCTGGTGGCGTTCGCTGCCGGCTTCTTCGCAGTCACCGCAATCGCCGATACCACCGACGTCAAGACGCAGTCCAGGGCCCTCGTGAAAAAGATGGGCGCCCATTGCGTGGACGACGCCAATTGCTTCAACCGCTATCACCCGGCGATCAAGCCGGTGATGACCGCCAAGACCGGCCAATTAATTACGTTCGAGACCCGCGACGCGCTCGACTCCGATCTCAATGTCAACTCGCTGCCGAAGGATGTCGGCGCGGTGGACCTGAACCTGGTGCATCCGCTGACCGGCCCGGTGAATATCGAGGGTGCCAAACGCGGAGATGTGCTCGCGGTGACGCTGGTCGACATCGAGCCGGACGAATATGGCTACACCACGGTGGTGCCGGGCTTTGGTTTCCTGCGAGATCGCTTCACCGAAGCATACATAGCCAACTGGAAGTTGAACCGCATGGAAGCGATGTCAGATCAGCTTCCCGGGGTGCGCATTCCGTTCAATGGATTCATGGGGACGGTGGGCGTGCTGCCCGGCTTACCCGAAGTAGATGCCTGGGAGGCGCGCGAGACGCAACTCGGTAAAGCCGGCGGCGTCGCGCTGCCGCCGCAGCCTACCGGTGCGCTGCCGGCGGCTGTGTGCGGACCCAACGGTAGCCACAAGGACAAGTGCCTGCGCACCATTCCGCCGCGCGAGAACGGCGGCAACATGGACATCAAGCAGATGGTGGTCGGGACCACGCTGTTGTTGCCATGCTTTGTGGACGGCTGCGGCCTATTCGTCGGTGACGTGCACTATGCCCAGGGCGACGGCGAGGTGGCCGGAACCGCGATCGAAATGGGCGCCACGGTCACGGTTCGCACCGAAATCCGCAAGGGCATGGCTTCGCTGATCAAGTCGGGCCCGCATTTCGAAGGCGGCTCGCAATTGAAGAAACTGGAGCCGGACCGCTTCCATGCGACGGTGGCCTACCCGATCAAGAAGGCCGGGGAGATTCCGCCGCAGCACAAGTACCTCAATGGCGACAAGATCGGACCCCTGATCAATCTGTCCGAGGATCTCACAGTAGCCGCGCGAGGCTCGCTCAACGAGATGATCGACTGGCTGGTCAAGAGTTACGGGTGGACGCCCGTTCAGGCCTACGTGTATGCCAGCGTGGCTTGCGACCTGCGCATCGGCAATGTCGTGGATGTACCCAACTATGCCGTTTCCACCATCTGCCCGCTTGAGCACATTCGCAAGTAATGATCACCCACCTCACCCCGGCCCTCTCCCCCTCGGGCGGAGAGGGAGTGTGAAAGTCAAAATCAATTCGCAGGCCGTGCAGTGCACCTTCTCTGCTTCCACCTCACCCCAGCCCCCTCCGCCCGATGGGCGGAGAGGGAGCATGGAAGTCAAAATCAATCCCAGCCCGCGCAGCGCACCTATCTCCGCTCCGGGGAGAAGGCGGGGGATAAGGTGGGTGGGTGAGGTGGGTGTGAATCGACGACAGTTCCTCTCCCTTGCAGCCGCGTCGGCCGGCAGCGTGCTTCTTTGCGGACATTCGCCCTACCGGCAGTGGATGGTGTACCGCGAGACCCACCTGATGATCCTTACCAGCCGTGACGACCTGGGGGGCGACGATCTGGGCGAACAGATGGCCGCCATCATGCGCGAAGCCTTGCCTGACAGCAGGGCCGTGGTCGGGCGCGGGCCGCGTGTGCAGCGCATAGCCAGCCTGATCTCAACCGGGCAGGCGCAGGTCGGGGTGGTGTCGCGGCAGAATGCGTTGGCGATGTATCGTGGCGAAGAGCCCTTCGGCCAGTACGGCGCCATCCCGCTGCGTGTCCTGGTCCAGAACGAAGCCTATCGGCTGGTGTGCCGCGACGATTTCCTGCCGCAGCATGGATTTCTCCTCGCCGAGGCGCTGATTCAGAACGGCAGAAACCTTGGCCTGTCCGTACCTATGCGCGACGCGGCCGATGCCGGTGATATTCCTGCGCACGTGGGCGCATTGGCTTTTGCAGAGGGACGTCCCCTCGACACCCACCTCACCCCCGCCCTCTCCCCCCAAGGGGCGGAGAGGGAGTTTCAAAATTAGTAGTGCCTTAGGCCCGCGCAGCGCAGCTTCTCCGCTCCCACCTCACCCACGCTTTCCTCCCAATGGGCGGAGCGGGAGTGTGAAAATCGGTAGTCCCTTAGAGGCGGCGCAACTTCTCCGCTCCGGGGGAAGGCGGGGGTGAGGTAATGATGCGTGCTCTCCTTGCCTGTATGTTGGCGAGCCTGTCCCTGGCTGCAGTTGCGCACGACCTCATCACCGCGGAGTCCGCACAAGCCTGGCTTGCCGCCGTGGCGGAATCGCAGAAGACGATTGCATCGCAGGCACCGGCCGCGAACCGCGCCCGCGCGCATCTCGAACTGGGAAAGACCCTGGACGAGATCCGCGAGCTGCTCAACCTCGACCTGGCCGCGCACGGCCGCGTGCAGGGGCTGCCTTCCAGTTTCCTGATGAGCGAGCTCAAAGCACGCGGCGCAGAACTGGCGTTCGCTCCGCAGACGAACCGCTTTCTGGCCAACCTGCGGCACTACCGCGCGGCGTTGAAACTGGAACCATCCGGCCCGGTTGCCGCCGAGGCGGGATTCCGGCTGTTGCAAGGCTACTTCTACGATAGTTTTGTCAGCGATCCGTTGCAGCCCGGTGCGCAGACGCGCGCGCAACTGGCCGAGCAGATCAAACTGGGTGAAGGGCTGCTCAAGGTGCAATCGCAGCCTGGCGAGCGCGAGGAGACCTCTTTCATCCTCGCGATCCATTACATGCAGGCGGCGCGCGCAGGCGGCGACGCGCAGGAGCGGGCGGCCTTTGCCAACAAGGCGCGCGCGCTGGCCGCGGAATTTCTCAGGAGTTATCCGGAAAGCATGCGCGCCGCCACACTGGCGCACCTGCTCGACAGCCTGCCCGCCGGCAGATGAAAGTCAACTACCGGCCATCGAACGGAATGTAGCCCGGCAACTTCTTGCACTTCGCCGGCATGCGGGCGGCAATCGCGTCGCGGCTCAGCGCAAACGCATTGAGAAGGATCGTAGTCGGCAGATCGGCGGTCTTGTTGGCGACCAGGCGCTCGCCGGCTGACCTGAAATCGCCTTCCAGCACGTCGCCGTCATTCGGCTGCGGCCCGTCCACCCATTCGAAAATGCCATAGCCCGACTTCATTTGCAGGATGAAGCAGCCGCATTCGTGGTTCTTCCAGATCACCATGCCCTCTTCCGCAAGCGCGGGAGAGGCGAACAGGGCGCAAAAAACAACAGCGGCAGCCGCTTGTCTCCCGGCGCGGCGCAACGTTGCGCTTCGCGGATGCAATCTGGGCGTGTCGCCGGAGTTCATCCCGCCAGCGCCTCGAACTCCTTGCGCTTCTTGCAGAACTTCGGGATTTTTTTCTCCATCTGCGACTTCGACAGGTCATAGACTTCCGAATACACCATGGTCGGCTTGCCTTCGGTCGTATTCTCGATCTTTCGCGTTCCGAATTCGGTGAGCTTGCCTTCGAAGAAATGGCCCACCATCGGACTCGGGCCGCCGAGAAACTCGAACAGCGCGTAGTGCTCGTTGACTTTGAGCACGAAGAAGAAGCAGCTCGGGTCGCGCCAGATCAATTCGCCCTTCTGGGTGTCCGGGTTTTCGGCCTGCGCCGCCAGCGGGCCGATACAGAGCAGGCACAGCGCCAGTGCCTGAATGGATTTGCGCAACATCGGGAATCCTTGCGAGATGTGGTGATTGACCCTGGCCGCGAACGGACTCGCCGGGGAAATTCGGGAGAAATGATAACCCGCGGGCTTCGGCACGGGCAAACAAAGGCCTATCCGCTGGTGTAACATCCTGTTTCGCACAAGAAACCGCCCCGGGTGAAGATTCCGGGCGCCGTTCGAAGTCCAGGAGCACCCCCATGAAAGTCATCGACCTGCGCAGCGATACTGTGACCAAGCCCACCCCGGAAATGCGCGCTGCCGTGGCTGCGGCCGACGTCGGCGACGACGTTTACGGAGAAGATCCGACGGTCAATCGTCTGGAGGCGATCGCCGCCGCGGCTCTCGGCAAGGAATCCGCGCTCTTCGTATGCAGCGGCACCCAGAGCAACCTGCTGGCGCTGCTGTCGCATTGCGAGCGCGGCGACGAGTACATCGTCGGCCAGCAGGGCCATACCTACAAATACGAGGGAGGCGGCGCAGCGGTGCTGGGCAGCATCCAGCCGCAGCCGCTCGACTACGAACCGGACGGCTCGCTCGACCTGGGCCGCGTCGAGGCGGCGATCAAGCCCGACGATTCGCATTTCGCCAGGACGCGACTGCTGTGCCTGGAAAATACCCAGGGCGGCAAGGTGCTGTCGCTCGATTACCTCAGGCGCGCGCGCGAGTTCACCCGCAGCCGCGGACTGGGCCTGCATCTGGACGGCGCGCGCATCTTCAACGCGGCGGTGCATCTGGGCGTGCCGGTGATGGAAATCAGCAGACAGTTCGATTCCGTGTCGGTCTGCCTTTCCAAGGGACTCGGCGCGCCGGTGGGATCGGTGCTGTGCGGATCGAAAGAACTGATCGCCAAGGCGCGGCGCTGGCGCAAAGTGGTCGGCGGCGGCATGCGCCAGGCCGGGCTGCTGGCGGCGGCCGGCATCTATGCGCTGCAGAACAACGTCGAGCGCCTGGCGCGCGACCACGAAAACGCGCGCAATCTGGCCGAGGGGCTTTCGCGGCATCGACGACGTGAAAGTCGCGCCCGGCGGAGCGCAGACCAACATGGTGTACGTCACGGTCGAACCGCAACGCTCGGTGGCGATGCGCGAGTACCTGAAGGAGCGCGGCATGCTGATCAGCGGGCAGGGCAACATCCGGCTGGTGACGCATCTCGACGTCGACCGGCCGGACATCGACCGTTTCGTCAGGACGGTCAAGGAATTCTTTGCGAAGGCAGCATAAGTACAGGGCCGAGGAACGAGGGCCGAGGGTCGAGTGAAAGCCAAAACCGATCCGGTGCTTTTGCTCGGCCCTCGTACCTCGGTCCTCGAACCTGACTTTTCGACTAACCATTCACCATTCACCATTCACTATTCACTGGTCCATCTATGAGCAACCAAAACGACACCCGCAACATGGCGGTGTTCTGCGATTTCGAGAACCTCGCACTCGGCGTGCGCGAAGCGAAGTACGACCGGTTCGACATGAAGAAAGTGCTCGAGCGCCTGCTGGTCAAGGGCAGCATCGTCGTCAAGAAGGCGTACTGCGACTGGGACCGCTACAAGGAGTTCAAGGCGCCGATGCACGAAGCGGCCTTCGAGATGATCGAGATTCCGCATGTGCGCCAGTCGGGCAAGAACTCCGCCGACATCCGCATGGTGGTGGATGCGCTGGACCTGTGCTACACGAAGTCGCACGTGGACACCTTCGTGATCCTCAGCGGCGATTCCGATTTTTCGCCGCTGGTCTCGAAGCTGCGCGAGAACAACAAGGAAGTGATCGGCGTCGGCGTCAAGCATTCGACGTCCGACCTGTTGATCGCGAATTGCGACGAGTTCATCTTCTACGACGACCTGGCGGGAAAGGAGCCAGGCGCAGACGCGCCAGCGGAGGCGGCGCAAGAAGCCGGCGCCGCGGCCAAGCCCGCCGCGGCACCGAAGGCGCCCGCTGCCGAAGCGGCCGAGGGCGAGGAAACCGCGTCGGACGACAAGACGCAGAAGGCGCTCGACCTGGTGGTCAACACCTTCGATGCGCTGATCGCGGAGCGCGGCGGCGACGAAAAGATCTGGGGCTCGATGATCAAGCAGGCGCTCAAGCGCCGCAATCCCGGTTTCAACGAGACCTATCACGGCTTCAAGAGTTTCAACAGCCTGCTCGAAGAGGCCGCGATCCGCGGCCTGCTCAAGCTCGAGCACGACGAAAAATCCGGCGGCTACATCGTGCGCGCGGCCTCGGCCGAGCGAAACGAAGCGGCAGCCTGA